>CACYYN010000001.1 GCA_902778665.1 Oscillospiraceae bacterium
AAAGCGCTTGTTTGTGTGATATCCGCTCCCGCTTTTCCACCGCTTTTTCCAGCTTCCGCAGCAGTACCCGATGTATACCTTTCCTTCCGGGTCAGTGTGCTTGTATACGGTGAAAACGCGCTCCGTCTCAGCTACGATTTTGCGCAGTTCCTCAAATACCTCTTCTGTCTTCATATTACTTGATTTCCCTTTAGCGTTCCGTCCTTCCGTTCAGAATTAACTTGCCCGCTTGTGTGCGTGCGCAATATGAGGGCATGTAGGGCATGTTGGGCATATAGGGCGGGTAGTATAAAATAATCTTGTTATATGGTACTGTACGCGAAAGTCATAGGCCTTTCTTCGCGTGCAGCCAATAGGAATAAATACAAGGCACAAGTGCCATGATAAGGAATAAGCCGATCAGCCATTCAGCCGGAACAAGGCGTGACAAGCAAGCAATAATCATAAGAATACCTCCGATCATCCACAGATATCCGGCGAGGCGATGTGTCCGATTCCAGTTTTCCTCATTTGCAAGTGTCCAGGGGATTCTTATGCCGATGGTGTAGTTCTGCCTCGCTTTGGGCAGATAGTTTCCGATTATCACAAACAGCACACCCAACAACAGTTCCATATAGAAGGTGATGTCTATCTGATATCCCAGATTAACCGGATATTCTATAGCTGCTACAAGAATCGAAGTAACAGGCACAATCCACAAAACAAGTGTGAACATCTTAGGGCTGATATTCTGCTTCTTCGGATCACGAGCTGTTATAAATGCGCAAAGCAAATGTACAGCCAGAAGAAACACCGGTAATCCAAACACAGCAAATGCCTTACTGCTAAATCCGTTGGCCTCATTATTTGTTCCAAAGTGTGTCGCCATCACATCTGGCAGACGATTCCAATAGATGACACCAATCAGCACGGGAAGAATCGTCACGACACTTGTGATGATCAAAGTTTTTCTATTTGCTTTCAGCACCCGATTCGCCTCCTTTAAGTTGTGAGATCCATAGCATGATCTCTTCGAGTACAGATGTATTCAACTGATAGTATATGAAGTTCTTTTCTCTGCTCTCAAAAATGAGGTCCGCCTGCTTCAGAATCTTAAGATGATAAGATATGGTTGCACCTGTCATTTCAAAGTGAGATCCAATATCTCCGGCAGAAAGAGGTCCCTTTTTCAGCAATTCAAGTATCTGCCGCCTCACCGGATCAGACAGAGCTTTAAATGTCTCCGCAAATGCCATCCGAATCCTCCTCCCTGAAAGCTATTTAGATGTTTTTCTAAATACAATATACACTTTTAACTTAAAGTTGTCAAGTGGTATTTAGAAATTTCTCTAAATACCACTCGACAAAGGCAGCTCATTGTATTTTGAGAGAAATCTTCATTAGCATGCCGATAGGTCTTCTGGTTTCCTGAAGGGATGATTGGGATCGGCCGGGGGGCTTCATGTTTTCAGAAAGCCCATATACTCATCAAAAACATTAAACAGCATATCCCCGGAACAAACCGGGAGAACAGCATCAGTCTTTCCGATCGCTGCAAAATCAAAGGTTTCCCTTTGCCGGGTCAACACTAGAACCGGAATGATTTCATAGTCCGGACCAAACATGATTTCCAGATAAGGGCTGTACTTTGCAGCCTGCAGCACTTCGTCGGGATCCACACGGTCTTTCATTTTAAACTCAAGCGAAAAGACGCGGTTCTCCGTGATAATCAGCACATCCGCGTATATTCTTACATAACGGGACTGCTTCAGCCTGAGCTCAAAAGCAACCTCCCAGGTCAGGCATTTCTTCCCAACCATTGGCACAAGGTCATCAAACAGGCGCAGCACGGTTTCTCTGCAATCTCGGAATGAGTGGAATAGTCCTCGGGTATCATTCAGATTCCGCCCGATGTTTTTGCATCCTTCTGTAAGGCTTGCCAGCCATTCCTCTTCGGTCTGCGCTGTGAATACTTCTGCTGGCGCGTAATAACCGGCGAATTCCTGCAGCCCGATATGGGGTCGAGCCTGTTTCATAATTCCATGCCAGCAATAATCTCTGTCCTGATAGCAGAGTTCTTTCATCAGGGGAGAACGATACAGAATCTGGTTCACAGCCCGGCGATCGGCATGCAGAATATCGGCTATCTCTCTCGCCCTGATGCCGTCATGCCGGCAGATCACCGAGCATACTGCCCGCCCGTCAATTTCGGATGTCATATTATCTGCTTTCTCCTCCTGCCTTTGGAGCTGTAGCGGTACATCATCAAATCTTTTTCCCAACTATAGTTAAATGAGTCTTCTCCGAGTATCATACGCTCTTCCGCTTTCAACTGTCAATTCTTTTATCATTCAGCTGTCTGCATCGGCATCATAGAATTATACTTGCACAGTTTCACGTAAGGAAGTATACTCTTGTTTTATAAAAGAAAATTCGGGGTGAAAGATTATAATGGAATACTTTGATGTTGTTGATGAAGCCGGACTGCCGACAGGAGAAACAGTTTCCAGAGAAAATGCCCATACCTATGGCATCCTGCATAGGACGGCACATGTGTGGATCGTGCGTCAGGTAGACGCACGACTTCAGGTTCTTCTCCAGAAACGCAGTATGGAAAAAGACTCCTTTCCCGGATTGTATGATACCTCATCCGCAGGGCACATTCCTGCAGGTGACGAGTCTGTTCCGTCCGCTTTGCGGGAGCTTTCTGAGGAACTTGGTATCGCCGCCTTGCCGGAGCAGCTCCATTACGCGGGGACATTTCGTATTCAGTATGAAAAAGAATTTCACGGGCGGATGTTCCGGGATAATGAAGTCACAAGGGTCTATGTTTATCAGGAACCTGTGGATGCAGAAACTCTTACTCTCCAGAAATCAGAAGTAGATGAGGTCCGCTGGTTTGACCTTGATGAAGTTTATGCGGAAACTCTTCGTGGGGATAGCAGCCGGTTCTGTGTCCCCCTACCGGGTCTTGAGGTCCTGATCCGATATCTGGATCAATGCAGCGGCAGCTTACAGCTGATTTAGAGAATGTCAAAGACAGCTTTCTCCGTAATGTGACAGAGCAGGACGAGGCCCTTGCGGCATGTCTATGAATCAGGGAAACGCGTTAAACGCAGGGCTTTTGCTAAATCACAACAGCGTTTTTCATTCCTCTCACCAGAAATAGGGGCGTTGATGAGAAATTCAGCTTTTCCCCCTCTGACCAGACGTGCTGCCAGATTTCCTCGTCTGCTTCCGTCTGGAGACCGATTCTCTCCAGATACGTAAGATCCCAGGCGGGGCGGCGTATGTTGGAGAGTGGCATGCGGCGGGCGATGTCTTCCATCACGTCAAAGTTTTCTCCAACATTCTGATCCCACACACCCTGTTCGGCACTGTTGATCCGATCCCGGTCATAGGCGGCCTGTGCCTCGTCATCGAAGAGGTAGGCGTACCAGTTAGCGTCAAAGTTCAGGAGTAGCCCGCCCGGCTTTAAAACTCGCACCCATTCGTTATAGGCTTCCTCGGGATGAGGCAGGTTCCAGGTCAGGTTGCGGCTGACCACCACATCGAAGCTCTCATCCGCAAAAGTCATCTGCTCCGCATTCATCTCCATCCAGAGTATTTCGCCGGCAAGTGTGCCGGCGTTTCTCTTAGCCTCGGCAAGCATGGCAGGGGTCAGGTCGATGGCCGTCACGGCATAGCCCAGTTCACGCAGGAGAATGGCAAAGAAGCCCGGGCCTGTGCCCACCTCCAGCACACGCAGGGTTTCCGTCGGGCGATCTCGAAACTGCCGCGTGATCTCGCCATGGAGACAGGTGCGCCACTTCTGTCGTTGGGCGGTGACAAGTTCCAGCCGGTTGACATCAGAGTAGCCGGCCGCACGGCCGGTCCAGTAAGATTTATTTTCAGAAAGAATTGTTGGTTCGTACACTGTAGCTCTCCATCTGGCCTTTCTCATTACGTCCCCCTGCTTTGCCCGTCAAATCCCGGAAATGCATTGCGCCCTGCGATTGTCCAAAACGCAGGGCGCAAGCAGGAGAGAGATGAGTTGAGAAATTTGATATCTAATCTGTCTGCAGTGTAGCATGACGTGTATTCTCTTGCAAGCCCCCCCGGGGGATATAATCGAAGCTTTTTTATAATATCCCTCACGGAGAGGTTTCCCGTGTTGTTTTTTCACCCGTTCATATCCCCCCGGGGGGCTTGTAAGAGAAGTTCCCGGCGGCTAAAATATACTCAGGTGAGAGATATGAAAAAATATGTCATTCAAAGATTTATCCAACTGATCCCGGTTTTGATCGGGATCACCTTTCTGTCCTTTGCCATGATGCGCATGGCAGGCAGCGACGCCATTACGGAGCTGTACGGCGACAAAGGCGCAGTCGCCCAGGAGGTTATTGATGCCAAGCGTGCGGAGCTGGGGCTCGACAGACCCTTCCTGACGCAGTATTTCTCCTGGTTGGGCGGCATGCTCACAGGTGACATGGGAAAAAGCTACGTCTCCGGACGCGATGTTTTCAAAACCTTTACCTCCAAGCTCCCGGCAACGCTGCTGCTGACGGCGCTCTCTATCGTGGCAACAATCGTGATATCTATCCCACTGGGCATTCTGGCTGCTGTGCGGCATGACAGACTGACCGACTATTTACTGCGCTTTCTGAGTTTTATCGGCAACTCTCTTCCGAACTTCTTTGTGGCAATGCTCCTGATGGAATTGCTGGCCATCAAGCTGGGCTGGTTGCCGGTCATCTCCAACGGGACCACTGTGCGCAGCGCCATCATGCCCACACTGACCCTCGCCATCGCTATGTCTGCAAAATACATGCGACAGGTACGAGCGACAGTATTGGAGGAGTTGAACAAAGACTATGTGGCCGGTGCGCATGCTCGCGGCGTCCGTAATCGTGTGATCCTCTGGAGGAGCGTCATCAAGTCCTCTATGCTCACCATCATTACTCTGCTGGCTCTCTCCATCGGCAGTCTTCTCGGCGGCACGGCTATCATTGAGAGCATCTTCATGTGGGACGGCGTGGGCAAGCTCGCCGTGGATGCAATCACTATGCGCGACTACCCGCTGATTCAATCCTATGTGGTTTGGATGGCGATCATCTATGTGTTGGTGAACCTGATCACTGACCTGCTGTATCACGCGCTCGATCCGCGAATTCGACTGGGGGTGAGCGAGGGATGAGTGAACCGACGATTCGGATTCAAAAAATCAAAAAGGACACCGTCAAGACCCGGCTCATTATTTTCGGGATCCTCGCGTTAATCCTCCTGTTCTGCTCTGTTTTCTGTGAGCACCTGACACCTTACGATCCTTATCTGCAGGATCTGAAAAACGCCAAGGCACCGCCCTCTCCTGAGCATCTCTTCGGTACAGACCGCTACGGCCGTGACATGCTCTCCCGCGTCATCGTCGGCAGCAAAACAAGCATTTTCTCCACCCTCCTGCTGGTGGGTATCGTTACCGTCCTCGGCACCATGGTGGGAGTTTTCTGCGGCTGGCACGGCAAGTGGATCGATACCGTGCTCATGCGTATTTCAGATATGTTTCTGGCATTTCCCGGCCTTGTGTTTGCTATGGCTGTAGCGGGCGTTCTGGGAGGAGGACTGCAGAATGCGATTATTGCACTGGTGGCTATCTCCTGGCCGAAATATGCCCGCATTGCCCGCAGTCAGACTCTTGCCCAGAAGGAGACGCCTTATCTGAAAGCCGCGAGGCTTTCCGGCAGTGGTACCTGGAAGATCATCTTCAAGCATATCCTTCCGAATATTGTCGGGCCCATTTTTGTTACCTCCATGCTGGATATCGGCACTATGATGATGGAACTGGCGGGATTGAGCTTCCTTGGCCTCGGCGCCAAGCCCCCTACAGCAGAGTGGGGCAGCATGATGAGCGATGCGCGCAGCCTCCTGTCCTCCGTGCCTTGGGTTACGCTGGCTCCCGGCTTCGCAATCTTCGTCTCTGTCATGATCTTCAACCTTCTGGGCGATACCATCCGGGACTATGCCGATCCAAAGTCAAGAGGTCGTTGATATGGCAGAAATACTGAAATACGAACACGTAGACATTTCCTATAACGGCGAAAGAGTGATTAAGGACGTAAGCTTCACGGTGAATGAAGGAGAGATTCTCGGCATTGCGGGGGAGTCGGGTTCCGGCAAATCCACGTTGATCAAAGCAGCCATGGGCCTGCTGGGCCCGACCGGCCTTGTCACCCGTGGAGATATCTGGTATAAGGGCAGAAATCTGCCTGACCTGTCCGCCAGGGAAATCCGGAAGCTCAACGGCCCTGAGCTGGGTATGATCTTCCAATATGCCGGCAGCTCTTTCTGTCCCATCCGCACCGTTGGCGCCCAGCTCTACGAGAGTATGACCGAACACGAGAGCGTCTCCAGACCGATATTTCAGACTCGTGCGGTGGAACTGCTGCAGAAGATCGGATTTGAAAACGGACAGAGAATTCTGGACAGCTTTCCCTTTGAACTATCTGGCGGTATGCAGCAGCGTGTGGGCATCGCGGCAGCTATGCTCTTGAACCCCGGCATTCTCCTAGCGGATGAGCCCACCTCGGCCTTGGATGTTTCCGTGCAGAAGCAGGTGGTGGAGGAGATGCTGCTGGTGCGCAAGACCTTTGGGACAGCCATCGTCCTTGTCACCCACAATATCGGCGTTATCAGTGCAATGGCAGACAGGGTGCTGGTTATGCGAAACGGAGAGATGGTGGAACAAGGTGAAACCCGGCAGGTTCTGGAGGATCCCAAAGAGGAATACACCCGGACGCTTATGTCCTCCGTTCCGAGATTGCGGAGGTGAAGCGTATGGATCAGGCAATTTTGAAAGTCGATAATCTCACCAAAGTTTTCAGCCGCAAGGGCAAACCGGACTTCACCGCCGTGGACCACATCAGCTTTACCATGCATCCGGGCGAGTGTGTTGGCCTTATCGGGGAGAGCGGAAGCGGCAAGACCACTGTGGTCAACATGATAACCCGCCTGCTGGATCCTACCGAGGGCAGCATCATCCTGGGTGGGGAGGATATCACCCGCTTCAGTGGCAGAGAACTGCGAAAGGTTTACGCCAGAATGCAGATGGTGTTCCAGACACCGACAGATTCCTTCGATCCCCGCTGTACCCTTGGCGACGGCATCGGTGAAAGCCTTCGAAATAACGGGTGGTCGCGCAAAGAGACCAAAGACGAGGTGACGCGTCTGCTTGAGATGTGCGGTCTCAGCGCCGACTTTGCCTCCCGCTACCCCCATCAGGTCAGCGGCGGCCAGTGCCAACGTGCGGCCATCGCCCGTGCTCTTGCCATCAAGCCCAGGCTTTTAATCTGTGATGAAGCCACATCCTCTCTGGATGTGACTATCCAAAAGGAGATCATTGCTCTGTTAAATAAGCTGCGATGGGAGAAAGGCAGCGATCTCTCAATTCTGTTTATTTGCCATGATATTGCACTGGTGCAGCAGTTTTGCAATCGGGTGCTGGTGCTTTACAAGGGTAAGATCGTTGAACAGGGCGAGCCGGACGAAGTCATCCGCAACCCACAGGATCCATACACCAGGCATCTGATTGATTCAATTTTGTGAGAGGGAAAAACATGGAACCGATTAAGCAGCGCATCACCCATTACTGGGCCCACAGGGCGGAGGCCTTTCAGACTCAGCGCATCCGGGAATTTGAAGACGAAAAACACGTGCGTTGGTTGGAGGAATTCAACCGCTACATTCCTCATGACCGCACCCTTCGTGTGCTTGATCTGGGGACGGGTACGGGTTTTTTTGCTTTTGTCTTTGCCGCTGAGGGGCATGAAGCCATCGGCATCGACCTGACACCCGACATGATCGAGCGGGCTAGGGAAACCATAGACATCCTCGGCCTGGATGCCACCTTCCGTATTATGGATGCAGAGCACCCGGAATTTGAGCCGGAGAGTTTCGATGTTCTGGTTACCCGCAATCTTACGTGGACGCTGCCCCATCTGACGGAGGCATACCGGGAGTGGTATAAGCTCCTGAAACCGGGCGGAGTACTGATCAACTTTGACGCGGATTACTACAGCGCGCTGGAGCAGGCAGAGGAGGTCGAGCTGCCGGAAAACCACGCCCACAAACTGGTTCCGGAATACATGAAGGCAGAGAATGACGCCATCACCACGGAAGTCGGAGCCTACCAGATGCCGCGACCTCAATGGGATGTGCAACTGTTGGTGGAGGCTGGCTTTGAGCGCATTTCAGTGGACATGGGTGTCTACAGGCGAATCTACCGGGAGATCGACGAGTTTTACAACCCTACGCCGATCTTCACCATTGCGGCGTATAAATGAGCCAAAAAGCGACTGTTCTGAAAGCCCTGACAAAGCACAGAACAGCCGCCTAAGGAAACTGGCGAGCGGCGGAGTATCCGCTTCTGCCGCCTCCAGTATAAAAGATTTTGCGGAAACAAGCAAGAAAAAAGAAAAATGGAGGAAAAAACCATGAAGAAACTGTTGTCTCTGGCGCTGATCCTGATCCTGATGCTCAGCTTTCTCTCGGCTACCGCCTCGGCGGAGGTGAAAAAGATGATTATCGGCGACACCACCTTCAACGCGGAAAACTGGGAAGAGACCATCGACCCGCACCGCACCTACAACGGCTGGCCCTGCATCCGCTACGGTGTGGGTGAAACCCTGGTGCACTATACCGACACTATGGAGCTGGAGCCCTGGCTTGCCACCGACTGGTCGAACGACGGCGGCAACACCTGGACTGTCGTGCTGCGTGACGGCGTGAAATTTTCCAGCGGCCGCGACATGGACGCCGAGGCTGTCAAACAGTGCTTTGAGCATCTGCTTGAGAACCATGATCGCGCTCCTGGCGACACCAGAATCGTGAGTATGGATGCAGACGGGCAGGTGCTGACGATCGTCACTTCCGAACCGAACCCTGCCTTAATGAACTACCTGGGCGATCCCTACGCCTGCATCATCGATGTGGATGCCTCTGATTTCGATACAGGCATCTCCGTCGGCACCGGCCCTTACAAAGCAGTCGATATGCTGATGGACGATCACATTACCCTGGTTCCCAACGAGTTCTACTGGGATGGCACCCCCAAACTCGATGAGCTGACGATTCGCACCATCTCCGACAGAAACACGCTGGCCCTGGCTCTGGAGGGTGGAGAGATTGATGCGGCCTACGGCGTTGCTTATGACGCCTACTCCAAGTTTGAAAATCCCAACTACCGGTTCTCCAGCATCCAGACCTCCCGCGCTTTCTTCGGTTGCATGAACATGCAGAGCGCCATCATCCAGGATCCGGCTGTGCGTCAGGCCATTGTCATGGGTATTGACCGTGAGGGCTTCGTTGTCGCCCTGCTGGACGGCCACGGCGTTCCCGGGTACGGCCCCTTCCCTGAGGGCTTCAGCACCTTTGGCAGCGAACATCTCAATACTTTGGGGTATGATCCCGATGGGGCGAAAGCCGTTCTGGAGGAGGCCGGTTGGATCGATAGCGACGGAGATGGCATCCGCGAGAAGGACGGTCAGAAACTTACGATTCGTTGGCTGACCTATCCCAGCCGTGCAGAACTGCCCCTGCTGGCTGAGTCTGCCCAGGCGTCCCTAAAGGACATTGGCATCGATGTGGACATTAATAATACTGCCAACCGCCGGGAGTTCCTGGCCACCATGGATTTTGACGTCTATGCTTCCGCTCTCGTGACCGCCCCCTCCGGCGACCCGCAGTACTTTTTCACCACCAGTTGTGTTCCCGGCATGAGCTACAACTTTGGCGCATATGAAAACGAGCACGTGAATGACTTGCTCCATCAGCTGTCAACCGAGTTTGACACCGCTAAGCGTTCCGAGCTTGCCATCGAGCTGCAGCAGACCATTCTGGACGACAACGGCTACGTCTTCTGCTCCTTCCTGGAGATGAGCATGATTTCCAAGGCCAATGTTTCCAACTGGAATGCCCACGCCTGCGACTATTACGAGGTCACTGTTGATCTCGACATCGATAACTAATACGCCTTCGAGTGCACCGGGAGGTCCCTGTTCTCATCGAAACACTTTGTATGGAATCCCCGCATCATCAAATACGTTGAGAAAGTACCGGGGAGGGACAGCCTCATCGAATTCAGGGGAATAATCTCTGCCGACCATGCTGTATTTGGCTCCTGCTGCCCTCTGATACGGCAAAATGTCAATCCGGAGCAGCGTCTTTGCGTCCTTCACAATCTCTGCTGCAGTTTGAAAATGTTCCTCTGTGTCATTCACACCCGGGATGATTGGCATACGAAGGATAAATGGCGTCTCTCCGGCGGCAAGCATCTCGGCGTGACGTCGAATGGGAGCCTGGTCCACACCGGTGTAATATCTGTGTTTTTCAGGGTCAGAGACTTTCCAGTCCATCATGATAAGATCCAGAGTTCCCATCGCCTGACGGAATATTTCATCGTTTGTGTAACCGCTGGTTTCTATAGCTGTGTTTATGCCTTTCAAACGGCTGATCACTTCAGAGACAAAATCCCACTGCATCAGAGGCTCCCCTCCGGAGAAGGTAACCCCGCCGCCGGACATCTGATACACGTCTGCATCACGCTGCAGTCTTTCTGCCAGCGCTTCCGCAGTCCAGATCGTGCCTGCAATCTTTCGCAGTCCCAGCCTGCAGTACGGTACGCACACTCCGCAGGCAATGCAATTGTCAGGGTGCTTGCAGACTCTGCTGCAGGCACCGCAATGTACGCATGATGCGGAGGAAACCATAAGTTGGGGTTTCGGAGACAACCCTTCCGGATTGTGGCACCACTGGCAGCGAAGCGGGCACCCTTTGAGAAATACCGTTGTGCGGATGCCAGGTCCGTCAAAAACGGCGAACTCTTTAATGTCAAATACGGTACCCGTCATGACAGAAGCAGCTCAGCCCTGCGGATGATATGGTCCTGGTAGCACTTGTCCAGTTCCACGAAGTAACCGCTCCAGCCCCATACCCGCACAATCAGATTGCGGTAGTTTTCCGGATGCTTTTGTGCATCCAGCAGTCGCTCCCGGTTGACAGTGTTCAGCTGCAGCTGGTGTCCTCCGCGCAGGATAAACAGCTGTACCAGCTGTGCTACCTTGGTGATGGCTTCATCCTGCGAAAACACACTTTCCGAGAATTCAATGGTCAGAGGGCCGCCGTTAATGGTGCGTTTCAGATCTGGTTTGGAAAAGCTCTTGATCAGCGATACGGGCCCGTTTAGCCGGATGTTCAGAGAAGGGGAGTAGTTGGCTGGCAGCGGCACACCTGCTTCGCGGCCGTCAGCCGTGGCTCCCAACTCTTGCGCATGGAAGATGTAAAACATGGCAGAACCGGTGCCTGCACGGATAATGCCCCCGCGTTCATTGTGAAGGCCTTCCACGGCATCTGCAAAGGTATTCAGCAGCCAGCTGAGGTATTCATCAGCCTGATCGTCGTCATTCCCGGCTTTCGGGCAGTGGTATTTCAGCCTGTCATGCAGAGGTTCATAGCCGACGAAGTCTGCGTCCATAGCTTGGAGAAGCTCCTCGGCGGATGTACCCTCCCGGAATATCACCTGATCTACAGCGGCCAGCATATCTGCCGCCGGAGCGACTCCTGTTCCGTGGAGTCCCCAGTTGTTGTATTTGCAGCCCAGAGAGATATCCTTCTCCTTTTCAAGGCATCCTTCAAAAAACAGAGAAAGATAGGGGGAGGGAATCACATACAGGTTCCTGCGTTCTTCCAGAATCCTCCGCACCTCTGCAAAGATCTCCTGCCGGATGGCTGCTTTCAGTTCTTTCATGGAGTGCAGCTTCTGAAGCTGCTCATGCAGGACTTTGTCCACAACGTTGGCGAAGGGCAACGCTCCGATATTGACGATGTCCATGGCCTTACCCGGAATAATGAATTCCCAGCATGCCGCCATCACATAGGACCGTGCATCCCCCTCTTCATATCCCAGTGCCATAAGGCCGGGGATCGCCACGTCGTCATTTTCATACTGCGGGAATCCCAGCCCCAGCTTCGTCAGTCTTGTGCCCTTCTCGTATACAGAGAGGGGCGTTTTGCTGTTTACGCGCAGGTTGATCTTTGGGTCAATCAGCCGCAGTTCTCCCGATGCCTTGAGGCACCATTCAGAGAGAATATTGAAACCGTCGCTTCCGTCAGGCAGCATACCGCCCAGCACCATGCTCTGGCCGTTGTCTCCCTGCTGCATTCCGGGATAGAGGTCGCTGTCTCGGTTGCAGCTCAGAAAGAAGGCTTCCAGCAGTTCAAATGCGCTCTCCTCAGTCTCACGCCCTGCGGCGAGATCTGCCTTCAGATAGGGGAGCATATACTGGTCAAAACGTCCCAGTGTGTTGTGATAATCTCCTTCACACCACATGGCGTAATGCAGAATCCGGAGAGACTGCAGCGCCTCGCGAAATGTTCTCGGAGAATACGCAGGCACCTGCGCCAGTGTGTCGGCAATCTCTGTGAGGCCTTTGGCACGGGCGGCCTCTTCATAGCGGCTGGTAAGATGAAGCACTGCATCAATTGACCGGCGCATTGCCCGGTGATAATCGCTGTCTGTCAGCTTATCCCGCAGAGAAGCAAGGCCTTCGGCAATCACAGTGCCGTAATCCGGAGAGAGGTTGCTCACATTCCCCAGCTCGTGAATATAATGCTCTTTCGTAATAGCTGACCATTCTTCCTCATCATAGATTCGCGGCAGGTTCGGCACCGTGCGGGTAAAGGCGATCAGCTCCTGCGGAAAGAAATATGGTTCTTCCGTTTCCAGCGCCTGCTCTAACCGCAAAGCAGTCCGGGCATAATCGGGGAGTGCATTGTCCCGATATCGAAGATGCAGATCTTCCGGCAGGAAAGTACGGGCAGTATGGTGCTTATGCTCCCATTGAAACTGCCTCATAGCCTGAATGCGGTCCGTCATTCTCTCTCACTCCTTATTAAATGTCATTGTCGTTTCTCTGATTCATTTATAGTTTGTGAAATGCAAATTGTCAAGGGTGTGCTGAACGAAATGTCATTTACTTGCCGGAACGCAACCGGACATAACAAAAATCATAGAAATCTGTCATCTTCAGTTGGTAGAAAATCAGGCAACCGTGCTTTACAATAATCATACAAATCATAAATATGGAGGTGCTTGTGATGATTGCGGAAGTACGGGATCTTGTGAAAAGATACCCTTCATTTGAGCTTGATCATGTCTCCTTTGGGCTTGAAAGCGGCAGAATTACGGGGTTCATCGGAAGAAATGGAGCAGGCAAGACGACCACCGTCAAAGCTATGCTGAATCTGATCCATCCTGACAGCGGTTCGGTCTGCTTTTTTGGCATGCCTTTGGCAGGTAATGAAACGGAAATCAAAAAACGTATCGGCTACTCCACAGGCACCGTCAGCTGGTATCCGAGGAAGAAGATCGGGAGCATCATTGATATTGTAAAAAGATTCTATGAAACATGGGATGAAGAGGCCTGCCGAACATACCTTGATTTATTTAGAATAGACGCGAGGAAAACACCGCTTGAACTGTCCGAGGGCATGAAGGTGAAACTGAATCTTGCCCTGGCCCTCTCTCACAAAGCCGAAGTGCTGATTCTGGATGAGCCCACCAGCGGGCTTGATCCTTTCTCCCGGAATGAACTGCTGGAGCTTTTCCTCGGTTTAAAAGAGAAAGGGGTGGCTGTGTTCTTCTCTACCCACATTATTTCCGATATTGAGAAATCAGCTGATGATATCGTGTATATCTCCGGGGGAAAAATCATCGCAGCACTGCCGAAAGAAGCTTTCACCCTGCAGTATTCTCTTACAGGAGAAACCCTGGAGGACACAATGCTTCGTCTGGAAGGAGGGTTTATCCATGCGTAATATTCTGCGAAAAGAAGTAAGGCTCAGTTCATCCGTGTTGTCATTCCTGTTTATCCTGTTCGGCCTTATGTTTCTGATCCCGGGTTATCCCATTCTCTGCAGTGCATTTTTCGTGTCACTTGGCATTTTTCAAAGCTTTCAGACGGCGCGAGAAGCAAATGACATTGTTTTCTCTGCCCTTCTCCCGATCGCAAAAAAAGACGTTGTAAAAGGAAAATTTCTGTTTGTCTGCCTGATTGAGGCCTGTGCTCTGTTGCTGATGACACTTGCAGTCATTCTCCGTATGACGGTGTTTTCAGCCGCGCCCGTTTACCGCAGCAATGCTCTGATGAATGCCAACTTCTTCGCCTTGGCGGTTGCCCTCCTGATCTTTGGACTTTTTAACCTGATCTTTGTCGGGGGCTTCTTCAAAACCGCTTATCGCTTTGCCCGCCCGTTTGTGATCTATATCATTGCGGCTTTTCTGATCATTTTTGCAGCGGAAACGCTTCATCATGTGCCGGGGTTGGAGATTCTGAATGCTTTCGGCACGGATTATCTCGCGATTCAGTTGACGCTTCTTGCAGTTAGCGTTATACTTTTTCTGCTGATGACGGTGTATTCCTGCAAAAGAGCATGTGAAGATTTTGAAAGAATAGACCTGTAAAGGAGAGAAGCCATGCTGAAAGATAATCTTGTGATGCTGCGTAATATCCATGGATTTTCACAGGAGAAGATTGCCGAAAAAATCGGCATTTCCCGGCAGGCATATGCAAAATGGGAAACAGGTGCAACTGTTCCTGATGTGGAAAAATGTGCTCTTCTGGCAGAAGTGTACGGAACAACCGTCGACGGTCTTCTGAAAACCGAAAGGGAAGACAATCTTGGGATGATTCCGCCTGCTCCGAAAGGCAAAAATATATGGGGTTCTGTCGTAGTCAATGACAGAGGGCAGATCGTCATTCCGAAAGGCGCCAGAGACCGTTTCGGGCTCACAGGCGGGCAGCGTCTGATCGTCCTCAGTGATGAGCAAGGTATCGCGCTGATTCCCGACAAGACATTTGAAGCGGGTATGAAGAGAGCGCTGGAACTGATGTCTCAAAGAGAGAATTCAGAGCAGTGAGTTGAGACGTAGTAAAATGACCCGGCATGAAGAAAGCCAGTAATTACAGGCTTTCTTCATGTCGGGTTTTGGTCTAGTATGGAGCGGGTGAAGGAATATTCAATCTGTGTGGAACTGTCGATTATCAGAACAATCCGCTGATGACACCGTTTTCATCCACGTCGATTCTCTCGGCTGCAGGTGCTTTCGGTAATCCCGGCATCGTCATAATGTCGCCGGTGAGTACCACTATGAAACCTGCTCCGGCAGATACCTTGACGTTTTTCACCGTAACCGTGAAACCCTCAGGTGCACCAAGCTTCGTGGGATCGTCGGTAAAGCTGTACTGGGTCTTTGCAATGCAGATTGGCAACCCGCTGTAGCCAAGCTTTGCGAGTTCGTTGATCTGTTTCTGTGCCGCAGGCAGAATGGTGATGTCCTTGCCGCCGTAAACACGCGTAACAATGGCGGCGATCTTTTCTTCAATACTGCCGTCGAGCTCATAGGAGAAGTGGAAGTCGCCTTTCTCTTCTTCGCACAGACGCACAACTTCACGCGCAAGATCTTCACCGCCTTTGCCGCCCTCAGCCCACACAGTGGAGAGCACCGTGTTGACGCCGAGTTCACGGCACTTCCGGATGATGAAATTGATCTCCGCGTCGGTATCCGTGGGGAAACGGTTCACCGCCACTACGCAGGGGAGCCCGTAGACATTGCGGATGTTGGAAACATGACGCAGCAGGTTTGGAATTCCATTTTCCAGCGCTGTGAGGTTCTCGCTGGCAAGCTCTGTTTTTGCAAGGCCGCCATGCATCTTGAGAGCACGCACTGTTGCTACGATAACAACTGCATCCGGCTTGAGTCCTGCCATCCGGCACTTGATATCAAGGAACTTCTCCGCTCCGAGGTCTGCACCGAAGCCTGCCTCTGTCACTGTGTAGTCACCCATCTTGAGGGCAAGGCGAGTTGCCATGACCGAATTGCACCCGTGTGCAATATTGGCAAAGGGACCTCCGTGTACGAAAGCCGGTGTTCCTTCCAGCGTCTGTACAAGGTTCGGCTTTAATGCATCTTTCAGCAGTGCTGCCATCGCGCCGGTGGCTTTGAGGTCGGCGGCTGTCACAGGCTTCCCCTCATAACTGTAGCCGACAATGATTCGGCCAAGACGTTCCTTCAGGTCAGTGATCGAGGAGGCAAGGCAGAACACCGCCATAATCTCGCTTGCTACCGTGATATCAAAGCCGTCCTCCCTCGGAGTGCCGTTCGCCTTTCCGCCGAGGCCGTCTACTACAAAGCGCAGCTGCCGGTCGTTCATATCTACGCAGCGTTTCCAGGTGATGCGGCGCGGATCGATGTGCAGGCTGTTTCCCTGCTGGATATGGTTGTCAAGCATCGCGGCCAGCAGATTGTTTGCTGCTCCGATGGCATGAAAGTCTCCGGTGAAGTGGAGGTTGATGTCCTCCATGGGAACCACCTGGGCATATCCGCCGCCGGCAGCTCCGCCTTTGATCCCGAAAACCGGGCCGAGAGAGGGTTCGCGCAGTGCGACTGTGACATCTTTGCCGATGCGCTTCAACCCGTCTGCCAGGCCTATGGTCGTGGTGGTTTTTCCTTCACCGGCCGGGGTAGGTGTAATAGCAGTGACCAGAACCAGCTTCCCGTTTCCACGGTCACTCTCACGCAGCAGGGCAGGATCGACTTTTGCTTTGTACCGTCCGTATTGTTCCAGATACTTCTCATCAACGTGCGCCCGTGCCGCAATTTCTCCGATGGGGCGAAGCTTACATGCCTGAGCGATTTCAATATCGGTTTTATATTCCATATTATACCTCCGGATTATTTAAAATACTGTACTGCCGCTTCAAACATGCGGATATCGTAGTTGCCCGGAACGTTGCGGTAAAGTCCACTGCCGATGCGTTCGGAATGGCCCATTTTGCCGAAAACGCGCCCGTCTGGCGAGGTGATGCCTTCCACACCGAAGATGGAGCCGTTCGGGTTGAAATGAACATCCGCGCTGACGTTCCCCTCCAGGTCGACATACTGTGTGGCAATCTGTCCGTTGGCAGCAAGCGTACGGACCAGTTCCTCGCTTGCGAGGAAGCGCCCCTCACCGTGGGAGATCGGAACACTGTAGATCTCTCCAACCTCAGTGAGCGACAGCCAGGGGGATTTGTTCGAGGCAATGCGCGTGCGTACAATGCGGGACTGGTGCCGCCCGATTCGGTTAAATGTTAGTGTCGGGCTGTCAGCATCTGTATTCACAATTCTGCCGTAGGGCACAAGGCCAAGCTTAATGAGCGCCTGGAAGCCGTTGCAGATGCCGCACATCAGTCCGTCGCGACGATCCAGCAGCTCTGTTACGCCATCCTTGACGGCAGCGGAGCGGAAGAAAGCCGTTATGAATTTGCCGGAACCGTCCGGCTCATCTCCGCCGGAAAAACCTCCCGGGATAAAAACGATCTGTGATTCCTTCAGCAGCGCAGCAAAACGGTCCACACTTCTGGCAATACCATCGGAAGAGAGATTGTTGATAATCAGGATCTCCGGCTCGGCACCCGCATCACTGACCGCTTTTGCACTGTCATATTCGCAGTTTGTACCCGGGAAAACCGGGATCAGCACCCTTGGTCTGGCATTTTTCACCGTCGGAGAAGGCCATACGGATGTACAGCAGGAAAAAGCGTCTGTATGAGAATCGGAATCCGGGATATTGCAGGAATAAACCGGTTCAAGCCGACCTTCATAAAGCGCAAGCAGTTCTGCGAGCGACACGCTCTCGGATCCCAGCGAAAACTTCCTGTCGTCTGTAATCGAGCCGAGGCATTCAGCATCCGGGATCGTCTCAGCGGATTCAAGCAGAAAAGCACCGTAATCATATCGGAAGAGCGTCTCTACCGACAACCCGGGTTCAAAGCGGAAGCCCAGGCCGTTGCCGATACACATTTTGAAAACAGCTTCCGCAATCCCTCCTATGCCGGGCGTGTAACAGGCAACTGCCATGCCTTTGCGCTGCAGAAGAGTAATCCGGTCGAAAAGGGCAAGGAGAGAGCACGCCAGAGGAAGACCGTCAGCGCCGTAATCCGGTGCGAGACGATAGAGCTTGTGTCCGGCACGTTTGCATTCCGGAGATACAATGTTTTCAGTTTTCTCCGTGGTGACTGCAAAGGAGACCAGGGTCGGCGGTACGTCGAGCTGCTCAAAACTGCCGCTCATCGAATCTTTTCCCCCGATTGCTCCGACTCCGAGCTCCATCTGTGCCCGGAATGCACCGAGCAGCGCCGCGAGCGGTTTGCCCCAGCGTTTCGGATCTTTGCCGAGGCGTTCAAAGTATTCCTGGAAACTCAGATAGACGTCGTTATATGCACTTCCCGAAGCGACCAGCTTGCAGATTGATTCCACCACCGCAAGGTAGGCCCCGTGATAGGGGCTTTTTTCTGCAACATAGGGGTTATATCCCCATGCCATCAGAGAGCAGCTGTCGGTGTGATTTTTCTCCATTGAAATGTTCTGCACCATGGCCTGAACGGGCGTCAGCTGGTATTTTCCGCCGAATGGCATCAGGACCGTTCCCGCACCGATCGTGGAATCAAAGCGTTCCGACAAACCGCGTTTTGAGCAGCAATTCAAATCGGAGACAGTGGCACGGAGGTTTTCGGCAAAGTTTCCGGATATCGTTTTCGTATAATCCTGAGGTGCGGCTACTTCAGCGGTTGTGTGTTTGCTTGCTCCGTTCGTATCGAGAAAAGCACGGCTGAGATCCACAATCGTCACGCCGTTCCACCGCATTCTGAGGCGAGGCTCCGCTGTGACTACAGCCACCGGGCAGGCCTGCAGATTTTCTCCTTTTGCAAGAGCGAGGAACGCATCCACATTCTCTTTCTCTATGACGACTGCCATGCGCTCCTGTGATTCGCTGATGGCAAGTTCCGTTCCGTCGAGTCCCTCATACTTCCGGGGAACCTGATTGAGGTCAATATCCAATCCATCGGCAAGCTCTCCGATGGCAACGGACACTCCGCCTGCACCGAAGTCATTGCATCGCTTGATGAGTCGGCAGGCATCCCCGTTTCGGAAGAGGCGCTGTAGCTTGCGTTCCTCGGGAGCATTGCCTTTCTGCACCTCGGCTCCGCAGGTTTCCACGGAATGGACATTGTGTGCCTTTGAAGAACCTGTTGCTCCGCCGATGCCATCACGTCCGGTGCTCCCGCCGAGGAGAATCACCACATCTCCCGGCTCCGGTCGCTCCCGCCGTACGTTTTCCGCAGGGGCAGCCGCAATGACCGCACCGATTTCCATCCTCTTTGCAGCGTAACCGGGGTGATAGAGTTCGTCCACAATACCGGTCGCAAGCCCGATCTGGTTGCCATAGGAGGAATAGCCCGCCGCAGCAGTCGTGACGAGCTTTCGCTGCGGGATCTTACCCGGGATTGTCTCGCTCACGGGAACAGTCGGGTCGGCGGCACCTGTAACACGCATAGCGCCGTAGACATAAGCCCGTCCCGACAGGGGATCCCGAATAGCTCCGCCGATACAGGTAGCAGCACCGCCGAAGGGTTCGATTTCAGTGGGATGGTTGTGTGTCTCATTTTTGAACAGCAGCAGCCAGGGTTCGGCCTTTCCGTCAGCGTTGACCGTGATCTTCACCGTACAGGCATTGATCTCCTCGCTCTCGTCCAGTTTATCAAGCTTTCCGGTTTTGCGAAGAAATCGGACCGCAAGTGTTGCCAGATCCATAAGGCATACCGCTTTTGTACGCCCTAGCTCCTCCCGGGTGCGGAGATAGTCCTCATAGGTGTTCTGCAGCAGTGCATCCTCAAAGCGGACGCTGTCGATAACCGTGTTGAATGTGGTGTGACGGCAGTGATCTGACCAGTATGTGTCAAGGACTCTCAGTTCCGTGATGGTAGGCTCACGCTGTTCCGTGCGGAAATACGCCTGGCAGAAAGCCAGGTCATCCGCATCCATGGCAAGCCCGTAGCGGAGAACAAAGCCTTCGAGTTCTGCGATATCCATAGAGGTAAAACCTGCCAGGGTTTCGACACCGGTGGGAATGGTGTAGCGCAGGGAGAGCGTTTCTGGTTTGCCCAAAGAGGCCTCCCGCGCTTCTACGGGATTGATAACGTATTTCCTGATCTCTGCCAGCTCTTCAGCTCCGAGAGATCCGTAAAGTGCATAGACCTTTGCCGAGCGCACCAGAGGGCGTTCTCCCTGAGAAAGAATCTGGATACACTGGGCGGCAGAGTCTGCCCGCTGATCGAACTGTCCGGGGAGATATTCCACTGCAAAAACCGATGCTCCGTCGAGCTCCGGTTCCTCGTACACAAGATCGAGCTGAGGTTCTGAGAAGACTGTGTGCACTGCGTAGTCAAAGAGTTCCCGTCCGATTCCCTCAACGTCATAACGGTTGAAAAGCCTCACAGTTTCGAGTGCCTGTATGCCGAGCAGGGATCTGGCGTCATTCAGCAGAGACCGGGCTTCGTTGTCCAGCCCCGGCTTTTTTTCAACATAAATCCGATAAACCATCTTAAGCCTCTTTCGCTGCCATAGCTTTTGCGCCGATATCCCGGCGGCAGAATTTGTTTTCAAAACGGACCTGATCCGCGATCTTATAGGCATTCCGGACTGCCTCAGACAGTGTTTCCGCAATCGCCGTGCAGCCCACGACGCGCCCGCCGTTTGTGACGAGTCTGCCATCCCTAACAGCGGCTCCTGCTACATAGACTTTATCCTGCACACTTTCAGGGATCTCCAGAGGGAATCCCTTTTCGTAATGTTCCGGATACCCCTTAGAGGCTAAAATCACACAGCACGCGTGTTTGTCGCTGAAGCGTACCTCCGTATCTGCAAGGTGTTCTTCGGTCACGGCACGCATCACTGTCAGCAGATCACTCTCCAGCAGCGGAAGCACAACCTGTGCTTCCGGGTCGCCGAAGCGGCAGTTGTATTCGATCACCTTCGGCTCGTTCTTCGTAATCATCAATCCAAAGTACAGGCAGCCTTTAAAACGTCGGCCCTCTGCATTCATTGCCCGGATCGTCGGAAGGAAGATCTCTTCCATACAGCGCTCTGCGATCTCCTTCGTATAATACGGATTCGGAGCTACAACGCCCATGCCTCCCGTATTGAGGCCTTCATCCCCGTCGAGTGCACGCTTGTGATCCATGGAAGACACCATGGGAATAAGCGTTTTTCCGTCTGTAAAAGCCAGCACAGAGACCTCCGGCCCTTCCAGATATTCCTCGATCACCACGTGCTCACCGCTTTTGCCGAATTTGCCGAATTGCATCATGTCACTGATAGCCCGGCGAGCCTCTTCCCGGCTGTCGGCAATGATCACCCCTTTGCCGAGGGCCAGACCGTCGGCTTTGATCACCATGGGCAGGGGAGCATCTTCCGCATACCGAAGTGCATCCTCCGCCGAGCTGAAGGTCTCGAACCGTGCTGTCGGGATATTGTATTTTTTCATGAGGTTCTTGGAAAAGACCTTACTGCCCTCAATGATCGCCGCATCCGCACGCGGGCCGAAGCAGGGAATACCTGCCGCCTCCAATGCGTCCACACAACCGAGTACCAGCGGATCATCCGGCGTCACAACGGCATAGTCGATTCTGTTCTCCACGGCAAAAGCCTGAATGGCCGGGATATCCTTTGCACTGATGTTGATGCACGAGGCATCCGCAGAGATCCCGCCGTTTCCGGGGAGTGCGAAAATCTCTGTGACCTCCGGGTTCTGTTTCAGTTTTTTGATAACGGCGTGCTCACGTCCGCCGCCTCCAACGACCAGAAGCTTCATTCCCGCTCCTCCGTATCAGTGATGGAACAGACGCATGCCTGTAAAGGCCATAACCATGCCGTATTTGTTTGCGGTTTCGATAACGTGGTCATCGCGAATGGATCCGCCAGGCTCGGCGATGTACTGCACTCCGGACTTGCGTGCGCGCTCGACATTGTCGCCGAAGGGGAAGAATGCGTCAGAGCCGCAGGTTACGCCGCTTTGCGTGGCAATCCATGCCTTCTTCTCTTCTGAAGTCAGCACTTCCGGCTTCTCTTTGAAGACTTTCTGCCATTCGCCCTCACGCAGCACATCTTCGTATTCGTCGGAAGTGTAGATGTCAATGGCGTTGTCGCGGTCGGCGCGGCGGATACCGTCAACGAACGGAAGATCCAGCACTTTCGGATGCTGACGCAGATACCAGTTGTCAGCTTTCTGCCCGGCGAGCCGGGTGCAGTGAATACGGCTCTGCTGTCCTGCGCCGACTCCGATCGCCTGCCCGTCCTTGACGTAGCAGACGGAGTTGGACTGGGTGTATTTGAGCGTGATAAGCGCAACGATCATGTCGATCTTTGCCTGTTCAGGCAGATTTTTATTTTCGGTGACAATATTTGAAAGCAGTTTCTCGTCAATTTTGAAGTTGTTGTGGCCCTGCTCAAAGGTCACACCGAAGACATCCTTGCACTCCTGCTCAGCCGGGATATAGGCCGGATCGATCTGCACTACGTTGTAGCCGCCTTTTTTCTTGGTGCGCAGGATTGCCAGTGCCTCCTCGGTGTATCCCGGGGCGATCACTCCGTCGGAGACCTCATCTTTCAGGTAGGCAGCCGTTGCGGCGTCACATGTTTCGCTCAGAGCAGCCCAGTCACCGTAGGAACAGAGCCGATCGGCGCCGCGGGCTCGGATATAGGCACAGGCAATAGGAGAGAGCTCAGCATTATCGGCGACGAAATAGATACGCCTGTCTGTCTCGGTAAGAGGCAGTCCGACAGCTGCACCGGCGGGTGACACATGCTTGAAAGAAGCTGCTGCCGGGAGACCGGTGGCATCACTGAGCTCTTTGACAAGCTGCCAAGAGTTCAGAGCATCGAGGAAGTTGATGTAACCGGGGCGGCCGTTGAGCACGGTGACAGGCAGCTCCGAGCCGTCTTTCATATAGATTCGGGCGGGTTTCTGATTCGGATTGCAGCCATACTTGAGTTCGAATTCTTTCATGTTTTAATCCCCCAGATGTTTGTTGAAAATCCTGACCTCGCCGTCCACGTTTGAGTAGAGCGAGACTTTGTTGTCATGGTTCAGAGCCTGCCAGACCTGTTCCGGCTCCGGCATATTGATCTGCATCGGTTCTCCGGCAAAGCTCGGCAGCGGAGAGCCGTCACCCTGATAGGTGCTGATAAAATAACCTTTCCCCTCGTCGCAGCCCTCATAGTCATAGGTGCAGCGCAGGCAGCGTCCGTCCACCCGCTTGAGAATGGAGAGGGAGAAGCTTCCGTCCTCGTTCATAATTGCGGAAATTCGCGGCGTCCAATTCGGCTCGTCGGGCTCGTACTCCCGTGTGGCGAGCGCAGCACGGAAATCACCCATGTCGCGGATCGTGTCAGTCTGGTTGCCGTTTGTTATGATGAGGCTCGTTCCCATAGTCCGCACAGGGTGATAAATGATCAGGCTGGGGTCAGTGACCTTTGCCGGGTCAAAAGCCTCCGTGCGGATCCCGTCTTCTGTCAGGGTGAAGATACGGTTGCGGCTGTTTTCGCTCCGTCCCATGATGAAGTAATAGACTCTGTTTTTGCCCACAGCAATCCCCCTGCCGGGATAGGATGTGTTTTTCAGATAGTCCAGAAAATCGGTCATATCCAGTTCTCCTTATCATTCAGTAATTTGGCGGATACCATCTCGGCTGCTTCAGGGAGGATGCGCCATTCCGCCTGCTCCATGACGCGCCTCTGCAGCGTTTCCGGCGTATCGCCGGGCTCTACACTGACGGCTTTCTGAAGAAGTATTTTCCCGCCGTCCGGGACTTCATTGACATAGTGGACGGTCGCGCCGGTAACCTTGACGCCGTAAGCGAGCGCCGCCTCATGTACCCGCAGACCGTAATAGCCTTTCCCGCAAAACGAGGGGATCAGCGATGGATGAATGTTGATCATTCGGTTCTCGTAATGCCCTGTAAAACTGGCAGAGAGGATACTCATAAAACCCGCAAGCACAATGAGTCCGATCTTCCGGGAATCGAGCGCTTCCATCAGGGCTGTTTCAAAGCCCTCTTGACTGCCGCAGTCTGTTCGGGTGAGTGTCAGCGTTTCGATACCGGCACGTTTTGCGCGCTCAAGGGCATAAGCACCGGGCTTGTTCGATACCACAAGAGCGATTTCTCCGCTCTGCAGACTGCCTTTTGCCTGCGCGTCGATCAGGGCCTGAAGGTTGGTGCCGCCCCCGGAAACCAGCACTGCAATTCGAATTTTATTCATGCATTCTGCTCTCCTTTCAGTGCCTGAACAGCCGGAATGCACAAGCCCCCGAGGGTGTTGCCCAGCACAACGAGAAAGATATAGACAAAGGACCGCAGGGAAAACAGCCCGGCTGCAGCAAAATAGAACATATCGGCAACGGAGTGTTCAAAACCGGAGAGGATAAAAACCGGGATACAGAAGAGAATCCCTGAAATGCTCTTTTTCTCTCTGTAGATCCAGACGGCGGTATACATCAATATACCGCAGAAAAAGCCGCACAGCAAAGTCTGAAGCGGAAGCTGTGTAAGCCGCTTTTCGCAGGCGGTGAGCGCCGCCTCATGGATCGCGGGCAGCGCCGCGGATATCAGAAGCCCGGCTATAACCGTGCCGACCATATTTCCGATCAGGCCGAGAAAGGTTACGGAGACATCTGCTTTCGAATGGCTTCGCAACAGAAAGCCGATTTTCCCGGTATAGAGATTGAATCCGAAATAGCAGATTGCAAGCAGTGCCACAGAAAACAGCGCTGCACCGGCTATTCGGTTTTCACAGGAGAGAAGCTCTGCTCCTCCGATGGAGACCATCAGTCCTGCAAGCACACCGTCGAGCAGCGGAGCTATTACAGAATGCACAGCTTTTCCTCCCCTTTTCGGATCTCACCGATCGGATAGGCATCAACGCCGTGGCTCACCAGTGTTTCCACCGCGCGATCGGCACTGTCTCGGGAGACAATCAGGCTCATGCCTACACCCATATTGAAGGTGTTGAACATATCCCGTTCCGGAATATTGCCTATCTTCTGAATCATGCCAAAGATTGCCGGTGTGCGAACAGCTGCCTTTTCGACAAAGGCACAGAGCCCTTCCGGGACGGAGCGGGGAATGTTTTCATAAAAACCGCCTCCCGTGATGTGGCTGATTCCGTGTACCTCGGCCGCTTTGAGGACGGCAAGGACTGGTTTTACATAAATGCAGGTTGGCGTCAGCAGTGTCTCACCCAGGCTCATCCCAAGCTCCGGAACCTCACGTCCGAGATCGGCGTGTTCCACATCAAAAACCTTCCGTACAAGGGAGAAGCCGTTGGAATGGATACCGCTCGAAGGAAGTGCAAGAAGTACATCCCCGGGGCAAACGCCGGTTTTGTCGAGAATTTTTGCTTTATCCACGATACCGACGGAGAACCCCGCCAGATCATAGTCATCCGGTTGCATGGTTCCGGGGTGCTCGGCAGTTTCTCCTCCGATAAGGGCACAGCCTGCCTGTACACAGCCCTCTGCCACTCCCGAAACCAGCGAAGCGACCTTTTCAGGGTCATTTCTGCCGATTGCTATGTAGTCCAGGAAGAAAAGGGGCTTTGCTCCGCAGCAGATAATGTCATTGACGCACATGGCAACGCAGTCGATCCCGACTGTGTCATGCTTTCCCATGATTTGGGCGATGCGCTGCTTTGTCCCGACACCGTCGGTTCCGGATACAAGTACCGGTTCACGGTAACCTGTCAGTGAGGGTGCGAAAAGGCCTCCGAAGCCGCCTATTTCTGACACCACGCCCGGAATAAAAGTCCGTTCAACATGCTGCCTCATCAGGCGCACTCCTTCATATCCGGCTTCGATATTGACTCCGGCTGCTGCATAAGATGCAGAATGTGAATGTTCCATGGGCTATTCCTTTCCGTTCCAGCAGTACGTGCAGATCTTGTCTCGATCGATTCCGATAGCCTCCAGAAGGCTGTCAAGCGACTGGTAGCCGAGAGAATCAAAGCCGAGCTTCTCACAGATGGTGTGCAGCAGACATTGTCCCCGTTCGGTAGAGGAATCGGCATACTCGCTGAGATGTGCCTCTCCCTCTTCTCCTTCCAGCTCGCGGATGATTCGGCGGGCAAGAAGATCCATATCGGAGTTATTGCGGGAAAAATTGAGATATTTGCAGGCATACATGATCGGCGGGCAGGCGGAACGCATATGAACCTCTGCCGCACCGGATTCATAGAGGAACTCAACGGTGCTCTGCAGCTGTGTCCCGCGGACGATCGAATCGTCTACAAACAGGAGCTTTTTTCCTTCTATCAGCTCTGGGACAGGAATCTGCTTCATCTTGGCAACCTGATCACGTATAGATTGTTGCGCCGGCATGAAAGAGCGTGGCCAGGTGGGTGTGTACTTGACGAACGGGCGGGCAAAAGGCTTTCCGCTGCGGTTGGCATAGCCGATCGCGTGAGGAACGCCGGAATCGGGTACGCCGGCAACATAGTCCACTTTCGGCAGGCTGCCGCGCGCCACTTCGTCCCGCGCCATGATCTCCCCGTTCCGCATACGCATGATCTCAACATTCACGCCTTCGTAGTTGGAGTTCGGGTAGCCATAGTAAGTCCATAAAAACGCACAGATCTTCATGTCCTTTCCGGCAGGGGAAAGCACCTCCCAGCCGTCAGCTGTGATGCGCAGGATCTCTGCCGGCCCAAGCTCATAAACAGTCTGATAGTTGAGCTTTGTATAGGCAAAGGATTCAAAGGAAACGCAGTAGCCGTCTGCATCTTTTCCAAGCAGCACCGGCAAACGGCCAAACCGGTCCCGACCGGCGATAAGCGAACCGTCACCGCACATGAGAAGCACGGAAAGTGAGCCGTCAATAACATCCTGTGCATGGAGGATCCCTTCTGTCAGACTCTCACATTCGTTGATCAGCGCGGCAACGAGCTCCGTGGTATTGACGCGCCCCGACCCCATTGCCATAAACTGGTGCCCATGGTCGGAAAAATATTTGTTCACGAGATCCTCGGCATTGTTGATTTGCCCTACGGTAATAATCGCATAAAGTCCGAGATGAGAGCGAACCAGAAGAGGCTGAGGATCCGTGTCGCTGATACACCCGATCCCGACGTTTCCGGCGAAGTCCGGAAGATCTTTCTCAAAGCGGGTGCGGAAGGGGGTATTGGCGATGGAGTGGATTTCTCGGGTGCAGCTGCCGTCTTTGTCCAGCACAGCCATTCCCGCACTCCGGGTTCCGAGATGGCTGTGATAATCTGTGCCGAAAAACACATCCAGCACAATGTCGCGGTGTGAAACCGCGCCGAAAAAACCTCCCATTATGCGAAGAAGAGCCCGGAGAGGGTCATAGGATCGATGTAGCTGCCGTCTTTGTAAACACGCATATTGCCAGAGGCAATCTCGTCAATAAGCATAACCTTTCCCTCTGAATCATAGCCATACTCAAACTTGATGTCGTAGAGTACAAGGCCGCGCGCTGCCATTTCATCAGCAACAATCCGGGTGATCTTCTGGGTCATATCCTTGATCTCGTCATACTGCTCATCGGTCATAACACCGAGTACGATGAGTCCGTCCTTTGTGACAAGGGGATCGCCCTTTTCGTCATTTTTGAAGGTCATTTCCACATAAGCAGGCAGATCTGCGCCTTCCTCGATATATTCGCCGTAGCGGCGCAGGAAAGACCCGACGGCTTTGTAACGGCAGATCACTTCAAGCCCGTGGCCAAAGACCTTGGCAGGCAGAACTTCCATCGTAGTCTCCTTCAGATCTGCGCTCAGAAAATGCGTGCGGATACCCGCAGCATTGATCTTTTCGAAAAAGTAGATCGACATGCGCAGGTTCACATCACCAACGCCCTCAATGGTAAGGCCTACAGAGTTTTCACCGGGGTCAAACACCCCGTCCTTGCCGGTGCAGTCATCTTTGAATTTGAGCAGATAGTTGCCATTGTCGAGAGCATACACATTTTTGGTCTTTCCGGTGTAAACGAGCTTTTTTTCCATGAGTTCTTCTCCTTTATAAAAATTAGGGGTTCTTAAATTCTTTCAGCGATGCCAGCGTCCTTCTCAAGGACGGCATCACTGTCGCGCTGGCGCTTCTGCTGCAGGAGGGCGGCAAGCTCCGTATCCTCCACAGCAAGGATTTCAGCCGCAAGCAGGGCAGCATTTGCTCCATTATTCACACCTACGGTCGCCACGGGGATACCGGAAGGCATCTGCACCGTGGACAAAAGTGCATCCAGCCCGTCGAGTGCAGGTCCTTTGCAGGGAATGCCGATGACCGGCAGTGTAGTGTTCGCTGCGATCGCACCTGCCAGATGCGCCGCCATGCCCGCAGCAGCAATAATCACGCCGAATCCGTTTTCACGCGCATGCAGAGCAAATTCCCGTGCCTTCTCAGGTGTGCGGTGAGCGGAAAAGACATGGGCCTCAAACGGAATGTTCAACTCGCGCAGGATCTTAACCGCCTTTTCTATGACGGGCAGATCACTGTCGCTGCCCATAACGATGCCGATTTTCTTCATATCGCACTCCTTTTACTTGATGACCGGCGAGGTGTCCTTCTGAATGACATCGTGTGCACCGCCTTCAATGATGGATGTGGAGGATACAAGTGTAAGAACTGCTTTTTCCTGAAGTTCCGGGATGCTCATCGCGCCGCAGTTGCACATGGCATGGCGCACTTTGCTGAGTGTGAGCGCAACATTGTATTTCAGTGAGCCCGCATAGGGAACGTAGGAGTCTACGCCCTCCTCAAAACTGAGTTTTTTGTCACCGCCCATGTCATAGCGCTGCCAGTTGCGGGCACGTGCGGAACCCTCACCCCAGTATTCCTTATAATAGGTGCCTCCGATGTTCACCTTGTTGGTCGGGCTCTCGTCAAAACGGGCGAAATAACGCCCAAGCATCACGAAGTCGGCACCCATGGCGAGAGCAAGCGTAATATGGTGATCGTAGACGATGCCACCGTCGGAACAGACGGGGATATAGATGCCAGTTTCTTTAAAGTATCTGTCCCGCTCTTCGCACACCTCTATGACTGCCGTTGCCTGGCCGCGGCCGATACCCTTCGTTTCCCGTGTGATGCAGATGGAACCGCCTCCGATTCCAACTTTAACGAAGTCAGCGCCGCATTCTGCAAGGAAGCGGAAACCTGCAGCGTCTACAACATTGCCTGCACCAACCTTGACTGCATCACCGTAGTGCTCGCGGATCCAGCCGAGTGTGAACCGCTGCCAGTCGTTGTGCCCCTCGGAGGAGTCAATGCACAGCACATCTGCACCGGCTTCAAGCAGGGCAGGAACACGCTCCTCATAGTCGCGTGTGTTGATGCCTGCACCGACGACATAGCGTTTGTCCGCATCCAGCAGTTCATTGGGGTTCTGCTTATGGCTCTCATAGTCCTTCCGGAAGACGAAGCTGCACAGACGTCCGTCCTCAGACAGGATGGGGAGGGAGTTGAGCTTGTGCTCCCAGATGATGTCGTTTGCTTCTTTGAGCGTCGTTCCCTCACGTGCCCAGACAAGCTTGTTAAACGGTGTCATGAACGAGGAAACCGGGGTATCAGGATCCATGCGGCTCACGCGGTAATCCCGGCTTGTGACAACGCCGACGAGTTTTCCTTCCGCAGTGCCGTCCTCGGTAATGGCTACAGTGGAATGTCCGGTCTTCTCCTTGAGTTCCAGCACATCCTGCAGCGTATTGTCGGGGTGGAGGTTCGAGTCGCTCTGAACAAAACCGGCTTTATAACTTTTGGCGCGGCGTACCATCGCGGCCTCGTCCTCCACACTCTGTGAACCGTAGATGAAGGAGATACCGCCCTCGGTGGCAAGTGCAACAGCCATCCGGTCTCCGGAGACAGACTGCATGATGGCAGAGACCATGGGGATATTCATCCGGATGGGGCATTCCTCCTGGCCCTTCCGGAACTTCACAAGCGGAGTCTGGAGGGAGACCTTGTCAGAACGGCAGGTGATGGGAGTATAGCCGGGGATCAGCAGATACTCATTAAAAGTGTGGCAGGGGTCATTGATAATTCTCGCCATGATTTCTCTCCTTTTCTGGCTCAGTTGGCTTTTGTCTCGCAGTAAAAGCAGCGATAGATCTTATTATTTCTGTCCGTTAACTTGAAAATGTGTTTGAGTTCCTGCTCTGTGGAGCAGATGCACCGTGGATTTTTGCAGAAGATGACATTGGTGAGTGTCTCCGGCATATCGATTTTCCGTTTTTCTGCAAGCATGCCGTTTCGGATCGTATTCACGCTGACACCCGGGTCGACATATCCGATCACATCAAGATTCACGGGTATATCGGCATCGATCTTGATGATGTCTTTCTTCCCGAGCTTTTCGCTGTGTGCATTTTTAATGATGGCAACCGAACAGTCCAGTGTTTCAAGCCCCAAAAGCTCATAGAGGCGCATCCCCTGTCCGGCGGTGATGTGGTCGATCACGATGCCGTTCTGGATAGAATCAATATTCACAGTGTTCCGGCCTCCTTCAATAGTTTCAGGATCAGAGCCATTCGCATATACTTGCCGTAAAGCACCTGTTTGAAATAGCAGGCGCGGGGATCGTCATCAATGGCAACGCTGATCTCGTTGACACGGGGGAGCGGGTGCATAATGCAGAGATCCTTTTTTGCGTTGTACAGGCGCTCTGGTGTAAGAATGTAACTGTCCTTCAGGCGGAGGTAGTCTTCCTCGTTAAAGAAGCGCTCCCGCTGCACACGGGTCATATAAAGGATATCCAGCTCCGGCATGACGGCTTCAAGGTCGGTTGTCTGAACATAGGGAATGTTATTTGCCTTAAGAATCTCCTTTTTCACATAACTCGGCAGTTTGAGCTCTTCAGGAGAAATCAGGACAAATCTGATCCCCTCATAGCGGCTGAGCGCGGCAATCAGCGAATGCACCGTGCGGCCGAACTTCAGGTCGCCGCAAATCCCTACTGTAAGATTGCCGAGGCGCCCCTTCTCCCGGTAGATCGTCAGCAGGTCGGCAAGCGTCTGCGTGGGGTGGTTGTGTCCGCCGTCCCCGGCGTTGATTACCGGGATGGAGGCATTCATCGCAGCTACCAGCGGCGCACCTTCCTTGGGATGGCGCATGGCGATAATATCCGCGTAGCAGGAGATAACCTTTGCTGTATCCGCAACACTCTCTCCCTTGGCGGCAGAGGAGCTTTGCGCCTCGGAGAAGCCGATTACCGCTCCGCCGAGCTCAAGCATTGCAGCTTCAAAGCTGAGCCGTGTGCGGGTCGATGGTTCGAAAAACAGCGTTGCGATTTTCTTGCCGCGGCAGAGCTCACTGTATCCGGAAGGATTTGCGATAATATCATTCGCAGTATCCATGAGCTCCTGCAGCTCTTCTACCGAAAAATCCTGAATGGCTATAAGACTGCGTTTCACGCCTTCCCTCCGATCCAGCTCTCATCCGAGGGATTGTCGCGGAAGCGAAGCAGCCGTTCCACATCCTCCGGTCGGATATAACCCTCGTCAGCTGCGACACGGGCAATACAGTCAAAATCTGTGAGCGAGTGGTTCTCCACCTGCGCACTTGCCAGGCGCTCAAGTCCTCTCTTCATCCCGTAGGTGAAAATGCTCACGATGCCGAGCACCTCGGCACCCGCTTCGCGAAGCGCATCTACGACGTCAATGACGCTTCCTCCGGTAGAGATCAGGTCCTCCACCACCACTACTTTTTCGCCCGCTTCCAGCTTTCCCTCTATACGATTTTTCCGACCATGGTCCTTGCTGCCGGAACGGACATAGCCCATTGGCAGATGAAGCAGGTGGCCTGTGATAGCCGCATGTGCGATGCCGGCTGTTGAAGTGCCCATCAGAGCTTCGGCATTCGGATAGTATTCCCGTATCATTGCAGCAAGGCCGTTTTCCACATGATCCCGTACGTCCGGGGCGGTAAGTGTCAGCCGGTTGTCACAGTACACCGGGCTTTTGATACCGCTCGCCCAGAGAAAGGGTTCATCCGGCCGGAAGAAAACCGCACCGATCTTCAGTAGATCTCTGGCTATTTGTTCCCTCATTCCAAAAACTCCTTTACACATTTTCTGTAGGCAGCTGTGGGATCGTCCGCCTGGGTAATCGGGCGACCTACAACAATATAATCCGCACCGAGCTCCCGGGCTTTCCGCGGAGTGGTGACGCGTTTCTGATCACCAGCGCTGCCGTCCGCAAAGCGCACGCCCGGGGTGACAGTGAGAAAGCCCGCACCGCATGCATCATGCACGCGCCCCGCTTCCAGTGGGGAGCAGACTACGCCGTCAAGTCCCGAGGAAGCAGCGTTCTGTGCGTACGCGATTACGACGTCCTCAAGTGGCTTTTCAATCAGCAGTTCTGACTCCATTATGTTCTGATCCGTGCTTGTGAGCTGTGTAACGGCAATCAGAAGCGGCCGGCTGCCGTCCGGTCGTGTCAGGCCTTCGATTGCCGCCTTCATCATGTTTGATCCGCCCGCCGCATGCAGGTTCACAATATCTGCATCAAGGTGTGACAGCACAGCCATAGCCTTCCCGACGGTGTTTGGAATATCGTGAAGTTTCAGATCGAGAAAGATCTTGTGGCCGCGACGTTTGATCTCGCGCACAATGGCAGGACCTTCGGCATAATACAGTTCCATCCCGATCTTGACAAAAGGCTTTTCTTCTGAAAAACGATCGAGGAAGCGGAAACAGTCCTCCGCACTTGAAAAATCGCATGCAACAATAACATCTTTAGCCATGGGCTCCTCCTGTAATATCTTTCAGGGTGTTTATCTGCAGCCTGTCCATCACGGCAGGCAGGTTTTCAATGATGTCACGGCAGGCAAAAGGATTGATCAGGTTTGCTGCCCCGATTTCCACGGCAGTCGCCCCGGCAAGCATCATTTCAATAACATCCTCTGCGCTTTGAATCCCTCCGAGGCCGATAACCGGGATTTTCACCGCTTGTGAAACCTGCCAGACCATACCCAGCGCTATCGGGAAAACCGCCGGACCTGAGAGGCCTCCGGTGATGTTAGCGAGAATGGGCTGTCTCGTTTGCAGATCAATCCGCATCCCTTTGAGCGTGTTGATCAGGCTTACTCCATCCGCTCCGGCATCTTCACAGGCTCTTGCAACGGACACTATATCCGTGACGTTCGGGGTCAGCTTCATAATGACAGGTTTTGTCGTCACTGCCTTGACTGCCCTTGTAATTGCAGCAGCTGCTTGAGGGTCGGTGCCGAAGCTCATTCCTCCGCCATGCACATTCGGGCAGCTGATGTTGACTTCCAGCCAGCCTACCTGCTCCTGCTCGTCGAGTCTGCGGCATACCTCTGCATATTCCGATTCGGAAAATCCGCTGACATTGGCGATAACGGGTTTATGAAAACATCCGGCCAGCTTTGGCAGTTCTTCGGCTATGACCTTCTCTACGCCGGGATTTTGAAGCCCTACAGCATTGAGCATTCCGGCACCTGTCTCCGCAATGCGGGGCAGCGGATTCCCGACGCGCTCGGCCAGTGTCGTTCCCTTGAAAGAGAAAGTACCCAGACAGTTGATGTCATAGAGCTCCGCGAATTCATAGCCGTAGCCGAAGGTTCCTGAGGCGGGGATGACGGGATTCTCAAGTTCGATGCCGCAGAGGCTGACGCTTAACCTTCCCATAGAACCTCCTCACTGTTCAGAACCGGTCCGTCTTTACAGATCCGCTTCGCTCCGTTTTTCGTAAGCACGGTACAGCCCATGCAGGCGCCGAAACCGCAGCCCATACGCTTGCCCAGACTGATTTGCCCCGGGCATCTGCTCTTCTCACAGACCGCGCGCAGCATCGCTTCCGTCCCGCAGGCATAGAAAAACGTGTACGGAAAGTCCATCGCCGCGGTAACGAAGCCCCGGACGCCGCAGCTTCCGTCCTCGGTGGTGATAACGGGCTCTATCCCCATACTTTTGAATTCCCCGGTATAGAACACTTCCGCCGCCGTATGAAAGCCGAGAATCACCACGGGTCGAACGCTGTTCTTCAGCAGAGCCTTCGCCAGACCGTAGAGAGGCGAAAGACCCGTCCCGCCGCCGACCAGCAGCGGATGCCCTCCGGCAAGGCTGATATCATAGCCGTTGCCGAGGCCTGTCAGCACATCAAGCCTTTCACCGGCTGGGAGTGCGGCCATCCGCTCGGTACCTTGTCCCACGCGCTCATAGAGGATGGTGAAGCTCTCATCGTCCCAGTCGCAGACAGACAGCGGGCGGCGAAGAAAAAGGCTCTCAAGCCGGATATCAACAAACTGTCCCGGCCGTTCCATGGCGGATGTGTCACCCGCAAGCCGCATACGCATGACCTTGTCGGTCAGCGCCGTATTTTCAATGATTTCAAATAAACCCTGTTTCATCGTTCAGGAATCTATCGTGGAAACGGTGATTGTGGTCTCTTCCAGCACATCCAGCAGGACGCGCACCGTATCCAGGGAAGTGAAAATGGTCACATTATTTTCGGCTGCACAACGCCGGATCGCTACGCCGTCCTCAAAGTGCCTGCCGCGCTGAAGGGCTCGTGTATTGATAATATAGGAGACATAGCCAGCACGGATGGATTCAAGGATTTCTTCGCTGCCCTCGCTGATTTTTCGGCGGACCCGGGTGCGGATACCGTGCTGCTTGAGGAATGCTGCAGTACCCGCCGTTGCCTCAATGTTGAAGCCCATGTCATAGAAGCGTCGCACGAGAGGCAGCGCCTCCTCCTTGTCCTCGTCTGCAAGGGTGACAAACACTGTTCCGTAGTTCTGCAGTTTCATTCCGGATGCCTGCAGTGCCTTGTACATGGCGCGCGGCATCTTGTCATCATAGCCTATGGCTTCCCCTGTGGATTTCATCTCGGGGCTCAGATAGGCATCGAGACCTTTAATCTTGTTCCAGGAGAATACCGGCACTTTGACATAATGGCGCTTTTTCTCTTCGGGATACAGATCGAAAATCCCCTGCTCCTTGAGACTCTTGCCGAGAATGACCTCAGTGGCGATATCTGCCAGCGACCAGCCGGTAGCTTTGGAGAGGAAAGGCACCGTGCGGGAGGAACGTGGATTGACCTCGATGATGTAAACGCGCTCATCCCTGTCCACGATAAACTGGATATTGTACAGTCCGATGATTCCGATGCCGAGCCCCAGTTTTTTTGCGTACTGTAAAATGATGCCCTTGACCTTGTTGGAGATGGATACTGTCGGATAAACACTGATTGAGTCCCCGGAATGGACGCCTGTACGCTCCACAAGCTCCATAATGCCGGGCACAAAGACATCCCTTCCGTCGCAGATAGCGTCGATCTCCACTTCCTTGCCGAGGATGTATTTGTCGACCAGCACGGGTTTGTCCGCGTCAATCTCCACGGCCGTCTTAAGGTAGTGGCGCAGCATCTCCTCATTGGCGACGATCTCCATCGCGCGACCGCCAAGGACAAAGCTCGGCCGTACAAGTACGGGATACCCGATCTCGGATGCGGCTCTCACGCCGTCCTCGATACTTGTAACGGCAAGGCCGGGGGGCTGCGGGATATCAAGTTCGAGCAGAACCTTTTCAAAGCTGTCACGGTTTTCCGCTCTCTCGATGGCTGCGCAGTCGGTTCCGATAAGTTTCACCCCGCGTTTCATCAACGGCTCGGCAAGATTGATGGCTGTCTGCCCGCCCAAGGAGGCGATGACACCCTCGGGTTTCTCGAAGTCGATGATAGCCATCACATCCTCCGGCGTCAGAGGCTCAAAGTAGAGCTTGTCGCCGGTGGTATAGTCGGTAGAAACCGTTTCCGGGTTGTTGTTGATGATAATAGCCTCATATCCGTTGCGCTTGATGGTCTGTACGGCATGAACAGTGGAATAGTCAAATTCCACACCCTGTCCGATGCGGATCGGCCCTGCGCCGAGAACGATAACCTTTTTCTTCTCCATCAGCCGTGAATCGTTTTTGCCGGTATAGGAGGAGTAGAGATAGGCAATGTATTTTCCGGTGTGCAGCGTATCGACCATGCGGAAAACCGGGACAATGCCGTGTTTCTTCCGTTTTTCGTAGATTTCAAGCTCGCTGAGGTTCCAGAGTGCAGAAATATACTGGTCCGAAAATCCCATCTGTTTTGCGGCTTTCAGAACAGAAACATCGTTCACATGGGCTTTCAGCGTTTCCTCCATCTCCACAATGCGCTTCAGCGCATCCAGGAAAAGCGGTGTGATCATCGTGATCTCGTGAAGCTGTTTCACTCCGATCCCGCGGCGCAGCAGCTCAGTGACCGCGTAGATATTATCATGCCGAAAAGTCGAGATATACGCAAGCAGATCCTCGCTCGCCATGTTGGCAAACTTGCGGCTGTAAAGATGGCAGGTTCCCGTTTCCAGCGAGCGGACTGATTTCAGGAAGCATTCCTCCAGAGTCGAACCGATGCCCATGACCTCGCCGGTGGCTTTCATTTGTGTGCCGAGTGTATTCGGTGCATCGGGAAACTTGTCAAACGGGAAGCGCGGGAACTTGGCTACGAAGTAGTCCAGACTCGGTTCCATTGCCGCGGTGCCGCCTGCGACAGGGATTTCCTCCAGCGCCATACCCATGGCGATCTTTGCCGTCACGCGGGCAATGGGATAGCCGCTGGCTTTCGAAGCCAGTGCTGAAGAACGGGAGACACGGGGATTGACCTCGATCAGGAAGTACTCGCTGCTCTCCGGATTCAGCGCAAACTGAACATTGCAGCCCCCTTCGATTTTGAGCTCACGGATGATCTTGATTGCGCTGTCGTTGAGCATCTTGAGATCATGTTCATTCAGGGAGAGAATCGGGGCTACGACGATGGAGTCTCCGGTGTGCACGCCGACAGGATCCACATTCTCCATCCCGCAGATGGTAATTGCCCGGTCATTAGAATCCCGCATGACCTCAAATTCAATTTCCTTATAACCTTTGACGCTCTTTTCAATCAGCACCTGATGAACGGGGGAAAGACGGAAGGCATTGATGCCGATCTCCTCAAGTTCCTTCTCATTGTTTGCAAATCCGCCTCCCGTACCTCCGAGGGTAAATGCCGGGCGCAGTACAACGGGATAGCCGATTTCTTCGGCGGCCCGTTTTGCATGCTCCAGATCATAGGTGATCTCGGAGGGAATGACCGGCTCCCCGATGGACTGGCACATCTCCTTGAAGAGTTCGCGGTCTTCGGCGCGCTCAATGCTCTTGCTGCTTGTGCCCAGAAGCTCAACTCCGCACTCGTGCAGAATGCCTTTGCGCTCCAGCTGCATTGCAAGGTTCAGGCCTGTCTGACCGCCGATGCCGGGGACGATCGCATCCGGCCGTTCGTAACGCAGGATTTTAGCCACGTAGTCAAGCGTCAGCGGCTCCATGTAGACTTTGTCGGCGATAGAGGTGTCTGTCATGATCGTGGCAGGGTTGGAGTTGACCAGCACAACCTCATAGCCCTCCTCCTTGAGCGACAGGCAGGCCTGTGTGCCTGCATAGTCAAACTCCGCCGCCTGACCGATCACAATCGGTCCCGAGCCGATGATAAGCACTTTTTTAATGTCTGTTCGTTTTGCCATTTTCAATTCTCCTCATAATAAACGGATTTTCCGTGGCAGACCGTCAGCATGCAGCGTCCGTATACCGGATTGCCTGCAAAGGGTGTTGCCCGGCCCCGTGAGAGAAACTCCTCAGGGTCAATATAATATTGCCGATTGAGATCCCAGATTGAAAAATCATTCCCGAGCGGAATGCCGAAACGCTTTCGCGGCTTTTCACACAGCAGCTTCACCAATGCTTCAATGCTCAGGATGCCCGTCTTGACAAGCCCGGTATAAAGCAGCGGAAAGGCTGTTTCGATGCCTGTTATGCCGAAAGCGCTCTTTTCCAGACCGCGGCTCTTTTCCTCTCTGCTGTGCGGGGCATGGTCGGTTGCAATCATGTCGATCGTGCCGTCCAGCAATCCCTCGATCAGCGCCTCCCGGTCTTCAGCTGCACGCAGGGGAGGATTCATCTTGAACCGTCCGTCCTCCTGCAGATTGTTCTCATCCAGCAGCAGGTAATGTGGTGCTGTTTCACAGCTTACATCCGTGCCCGCGCGTTTTGCTTCACGGATCAGCGCAACGCTCTCCTTTGTTGAGACATGGCACACGTGATATCCGCAGCCGGTCTCCGCAGCAAGGCGCAGGTCACGTTTGACCTGCCTCCATTCGCTTTCGGAGCAAATCCCCCGATGGCCGTGTGCAGCAGCGTAACTGCCGTCATGGATATATCCGCCATGCAGCAGACTGTTATCCTCACAGTGCGCTACAATCATCTTTCCGAGCGCTTTTGCCCGTTGCATAGCTTCGCGCATCATGCTCTCTGACTGCACACCTCTCCCGTCATCCGAGAAGGCAATAACCTTTGGTGCAAGTGCCTCCAGGTCGGTAAGCTCCTCGCCTTTTTCTCCCAGTGTGATAGCCGCATACGGCAGGACGTCTATCACCGCATCCCGTCGGATAACCTCTTCCTGCAACGCAAGATGTTCCGGACTGTCGCAGACCGGGTTCAGGTTCGGCATTGTGCACACTGCCGTATACCCGCCTCTGGCAGCAGCCTGGCTGCCGCTGCGGATCGTTTCTTTATAAGAAAAACCCGGCTCTCGAAAATGCACATGCACATCGCAGAAACCGGGTAACAACACATATGAAATTTTATTATAGACATTAAAGACGGCACAATTCTCCCCTATGAAGAACTGAGTTCCCTCATCGGAGCAGATTCTCTTGACGTTGTCAAAAATCGGCATTCGCAAGTCCTCCTGTAAGAGTGGCCGTATTATATAGGTAGGAGACTGTAGTTGTCAATTGTCAAAATAGCCAAAAACCCTTTGAAGGAGCCGCTTTTGAAGGAGCCGCTTTTTCTGTCAGCTCCCGGTTAATGCCTGTGTTTCTCGCTCCTGCCCCTGCGGGTATTATCGACGGCCTTCCGTTTCTGAGCTCGACGGTTACCTTTCCCTCCTCAACGTACCTTGCGGCAGTCACGTTGTCTTCAGGCGTCACGCCTCCAAGAGCTTCCAGACCTTTTGACGCGTTTCCTGCCACAAAACCAAGTGCAGCGGAGAAGACGTTGCCTACCTCGTTGGAATTGGGGATCCCGCAGGTAAAGGCATTTTTGTACATGCCGCTGTTCATCGCCACATTCAGGTGTTTGAGCTCACCTCCCAGATAAGTGCGGGCTTTGGCCACACAAAAGGCAATAGCTCCGGGTTCCGTGACACCGAGTGCCGGCAGCATGTCTTTCTTGATCAGTTGAGTCAATTCGTGCATGTGGAACCTCCTGTCTTCAATTGAAAGGAATTGTTCTTATTCGTTTTGATGTTATTATACGTATTAACGTTCTCGTGTGTCAATTCATTTGAGAAATATATCTCTGTCTACTCACGTTCTGTCGTAGAGCAGATTACAACAGAAAACAGATGCACTTTTCTCAGCAATGCCTGCAACGTTGCGAGACTATTGGTTTCCACGAGAAAAGGAAAGAAATAGCAGGAGACAATTTTGATAGAAATTGCATATGGAAAAAGTATAAATTCGGTTGTTTTTGCACTTGTGATTGAGTTGGTGGTGATGTATAATCTGTTATCATAGTGTTAATGGTGTTTATCGCATTAACCAAGACTGAAAACAGGAGGTGTGCGAATGTCATTTGATGCAATAACAAGTATTGCACAGGCGGAAGATGCTGCAAAAGTAGCGGTTCAGTATGCCAGAGCACAGGCAAAACAGATGCTTGCCGATGCCGATGCTGCCGGAAAGGCTTCTGTTGCAGCAGCGGTTGATCGGGCGGAAAAAGAGCTGGTTGCGCTGGGGCAGAAGGCAGATGAGAAATCAGTTGCCGATGCCAAACAGGTGCGGGCAGAGCTGGACAAAAAAAAGGCGGCTCTCCGTGCTGAAGCCGGAGCAAAGCTTGAAGCAGCAGCGACGCTCGTGGCGGAAAGGATCGTGAACGGCTGAGATGGCTATTTTACAGATGAAAAGGCTGACGCTGGCTGTTATCCGCAGCCAGAAGGAAGCACTTCTGAAGGATCTGATCCGGCACGGATGCGTGGAGGTATCGGAGATTGACGAGATTGTCAAAGATTCTGAAATCAGCAATCTTGTCAAAAGTGAGAATTCTGACCTGATGAAGGTTAGACAGGCCCATGCTTCTCTGTTGCACGGTATTGATCTGCTCAACCGCTATGTGCCGAAAAAATCCCCGTTGCTTTCTGCCAAACCTGAAGTTACGCCTGACGAGTTCCTGGATGAGACCGGGCTTTGGGGGGCAGTTCAGTTTGCACAGCAGATTGAAGAGGAAGACGGACGGATCAAGCGCATAGCCGCGGAGGAGAGCAGGCAGAGATCTGTCATCGAGAGCCTGAAGCCCTGGTCGGATCTGACGATGCCTCTCAACAGCGAGGGTACGGAATACGCTGCCGTCCTTTTAGGAACCATCCCTGCCCGCATCCCGTTGGAGGAGGTTGCCTCCGCAGTGGAAAAGGTAACGGAGGAAGCCCAGCTTTACAGCGTCAGTGAGGACAAGTCCCAGCATTATGTGATGCTGATCTGCCTGCGTCAGAAGCTCTCCGAGGTGCAGGAAGCACTGCGCAGTTCCGGCTTTACCGCGTCAACGGTGAGCGGGATGGAAGGCTCTGCCCGGGAGTGTATCGGCAAAGCTGAAGTCGCGCTGAGGGAGCTCGCTGCCGAGAAGCAGCAGCTTGTGAAGGCCATTGAGGCAGAAGACGTCCGCCGGGATGAGATGAAGCTCGCGGCTGACCGGATGGCAGCCAGAATTTCCATTGCCGAGGCGGAAGAGAAGCTCTTCGGAACCGAATCGGTTGTTATGCTCGAAGGCTGGATGCCAGCCGAGAAGGAGACGGAGCTTTCCCATGTGTTTGAGGACTATACCTGTGCCTATGAAACCCGTGATCCTCTTCCGGAGGAGTATCCTGATGTTCCGGTCAAGCTGAAGAATAACCGGGTGACGGACGGGCTCAACATGGTTACGAATATGTACTCCCTCCCGGCATACGGTACGGTTGACCCGAACCCGCTGATGGCACCGTTCTTCATCATTTTCTTCGGGCTGATGTTTGCCGATATCGGCTACGGAGTCCTGATGATTGTTGCCGCACTCTTCGCACTGGCAAAGATCAAGCCGCAGGAGGGATCCCTCTCGTTCTGCCGTCTGCTCCTCTGGGGTGGAATTGCCACTACGATAGCCGGCTTCCTCACGGGCGGGCTCTTCAGCGATGCTCCGAAGCAGATTTATGATGTGTATTGCGCAAGCAAGGGAATTGAGCCCACGTGGCAGGGCCTTCCGAGGCTGTTCAGCCCCACGGAGGACAGTATCCTTGTTCTGGTCGGCTCCCTGATTCTCGGCTGGCTGCACCTGAACACCGGTATGGTGGTTTCTTTTGTGCAGAAGTGGAAGCACGGAGACAAAGCCGATGCCATCTGGGAAGAAGGCTCTCAGTGGGTTCTCCTGATCGGCGCGGTTATCTTTGCCTTGAAGAAGCTGAATGTGGTTCCCGCTATTCCGGACGCGGTCGCACTGGGAGCGCTGATCATCGGTGTGGCGATGCTTCTTTTCGGGGCCGGCAGAAACGCGAAAGGATTCGGCAAAGTTACGGCTGCTTTCGGCTGCATCTACAACACGGCCACAGGGTGGTTTGGAGATATTCTCTCCTACTCCCGTATCATGGCTCTGATGCTGGCAGGCGGTGTTGTCGGGCAGGTTTTCAATACGGTTGCAATCATGCCGGCAAAAAACAGCGGCATTAACGTGTTTACGGTGATTGCCTTCCTGGTGATTTTCCTGCTTGGCCATGCCATGAACTTTGGCCTCAACCTGCTTGGCTGCTATGTGCACGACCTGAGGCTGCAGTGCCTTGAATTCTTCGGCAAGTTCTACCAGGACGGCGGGAAGCCGTTCAAACCGCTGAAACTGAGCGGAAAATTTGTACGGGCGAAAAACTGAAAGTAATAAATTTTTAATCATATTTGGAGGATTTTATTATGGAATTCCTGAACACAATCGGCGGAAAAGCACTTGCCCTGCTGGGCGCAACTCTTGCTGCAGCTCTTGCATGTACCGGTTCTGCAAAAGGCACGGGTATTACCGGCGAAGCCGGTGCCGGCCTGGTCTCGGAAGATCCGAGCAAATCCGGTAAGGTCATGATCCTGCAGGTTATCCCGGGCACGCAGGGCCTTTACGGATTCGTTATTTTCTTCCTTGCCTACCTCAAGATTACGGGTATGGAGTCTATCTCCGTTGCCCAGGGCATGGAAATTATCTCCGCATGCCTTCCCATCGGCATCGGCGGCCTGCTTTCTGCTATTGCACAGGGCAAAGTCGCAGCAGCTTCCATCAATATTCTTGCCAAGAAGCCCGATGACTGGTCCAAGGGCATGATCATGTGCATTGTCGTCGAGTTCTATGCCATCCTCTGCCTGCTTGCATCCTTCCTTATGCTGAATGCGATCTGACAGATCCGCATTGAGAGGTAGCTTATGAAAGGCACTGAAAAAATAATCGCGCATATACAGGCTGACGCAAAAACGCAGGCTGACGCGATACTCGCTCAGGCTGAGCAGCAGTGCGCGGGTATCCGGGAGGATTATGACAGCAAGGCGAAAGAAGCCTATGCTGAAAAAATCAGAGCCGGCGTGAAAAAGTGTGAAGATCTGGCAGAGAGCAAAAGCAGAATCGCACAGATGGAGAGCAAGAAAAGTGTTCTTGCCCTCAAGCAGGAGATGGTTTCTGAAGTCTTTGCCAGGGCGAAGGATGTTGTCCTTTCCCTGCCCGCGGAGAAATACTGTGCTTTTCTCACCAGACTGGCTGTTCAGTCAGCTCCTGATGGAAAGGGACAGATCATTCTCAATGCCGCCGACAGGAAAAACTATGGAGAAACTGTTGTAAAGCAGGCAAATGCAGCCCTGGGCGGAAAGCTCTCGCTTTCTGCTGAAACGGGTGATTTTGCCGGCGGACTGATTGTCCGTAACGGAGCTGTTGAGGTAAACAATACGCTGGAGCTTCTGATCGATCTTTGCCGCGGCAACATGGCTGCAGAGGTTGCAAAGATGCTGTTCGGTTGATCATCCCGAAAAGGGAGGGAAAAAATTGTTAAAGAACAAAGAATCATACCTCTGCCTTTCGGCGATGCTTCGCGCAAGAGAGCCGAAGCTTCTGAATGCGGATAAAGCTGCCCGTATGCTGGACGCTTCCACTTATGAAGAGGCAGCAAAGCTTCTGACTGACTGCGGCTATGAAGACATGTCACAGATGAATACTTCGGAAGTGGAACAGGTCCTCTCCGGTCACAGGAAAGAGATCTTTGAAGAGATCAAACGCTTGTCCCCTGATCGGATGATTCCGGAGCTCTTCCAGATGAAGTATGATTATCACAATGCCAAGGTCATCCTGAAGGCGGAGGCAATGGAAAGTGCGTCAGACCATCTTCTCTCCGATGCGGGAAGAATTTCTCCTGCCGAGCTGAAGAGCCTCTACCACGAAGAAAAGTTTAGCAGCATGCCGGGGCATCTGGGAAAAGCAATGGAAGAAGCGTCATCTCTTCTTGCCCGTACTGCCAACCCCCAGCAGGCAGACTTCGTTCTGGATAAGGCCTATTATGCAGAGTTTACGGAAGCGGCAAAACAGTCAGGCAATGCATTCCTGCAGGGTTACGGAAAGCTTCTGATTGACTGTGCAAACCTGAAAAGCACAGTCCGTACCATGCGGATGGGTAAAGACAGAGATTTCCTGAAGGATGCTTTGATTCCGGGCGGCAGCATCGGCACCGATCGGATTCTCGCGGCATCCGACAAGGAAGCCCTCGCAGCTCTCTTCAGCTGCTCAGAACTGGAAAAGGCTGCTGCACTCGGTGCTGAGGCTATTGATGGCGGAACACTCACGGATTTCGAGCGCTCCTGCGACAATGCACTCAACACCTATCTCGGCAAGGCAAAGCTGGTCAGTTTCGGCAGTGAGCCGGTGACGGCTTATCTCGCCGCGGTAGAAAACGAGATCACTGCCGTTCGCATGATCCTGACAGGGCGTCTCGCCGGCATCAGGAGCGATGTGATCAGAGAAAGGCTGCGTGATTTATATGCTTAAAATTGCAGTTATCGGCAGTGCACAGACCGTCATGGGCTTCAAAGCTCTTGGTTTGGAGGCGTGCCCTGCATCCGATGCGGATGAGGCCCGTAAGGCATTGAAAAGGCTTACTGCAGAGGGCAGTGAATATGCCATTATCTATATTGAAGAAAATCTCTATGTTCAGCTAAGCACGGAAATAGACAAGTTCAAAGACAGTCCTCTTCCGGCGATCATTCTGATTCCCGGTAAGGACGGTTCCTCCGGCCTTGGGCTCTCGGCATTGAATGCTGCTGTGGAGCGTGCAGTTGGAACCAATATCTTAGGAGATTAAGGAGTATTACCATATGAGCGGAACGATAACAAAAGTCTCAGGGCCGCTTGTCGTAGCCAAGGGGCTGGCAGATGCCAACGTCTCCGACGTTGTGCGTGTCGGTTCCCAGCATCTGATCGGCGAGATCCTGAATATGACCGGAGACAGCGCCTCCATTCAGGTCTATGAAGAGACGTCAGGCCTCGGACCCGGTGCAGAAGTTCTGACAACCGGGATGCCTATGTCTGTAGAACTCGGGCCCGGCATGCTCAATAACATCTATGACGGAATCCAGCGTCCTCTTCCCGAAATGCGCCGCCTCTCAGGTGACTGCATTGCCAGAGGCATCGATGTTCCTGCACTGGACAGGGAAAAGCTCTGGAAGTTTGTCCCTGTTGCTAAACCCGGCGACAAAGTGATAACCGGTGATGTAATCGGCACAGTCCAGGAGACAACCGCAATTCTGCATAAAATCATGGTTCCTCACGGCATTCAGGGCACGGTAAAGAGCATCATTGCTGAGAGCGAGCATACGGTTACGGATGTGGTCGCAGTGGTTACTGACGAAAAAGGTATCGATCATGACCTTACCATGACGCAGCGCTGGCCTGTCCGTATTGCGAGACCCTATGCAAGAAAGTATGTTCCGAGCCGCCCCATGAACAGCGGTCAGAGAATTATAGACACCATGTTCCCCATCGCGAAAGGCGGCACGGCTGCAGTTCCGGGCCCCTTTGGCTCAGGCAAAACGGTCGTTCAGCACCAGCTCGCAAAATGGTCGGATGTGGACATCGTCATCTATATCGGCTGCGGTGAACGCGGCAATGAGATGACCGACGTTCTGATGGAGTTCCCTGAGCTCAATGACCCGCGCAACGGCGAGCCTCTGATGAAGAGAACGGTTCTGATCGCCAATACTTCCGACATGCCTGTGGCAGCCCGTGAAGCATCCATCTATACCGGAATCACCATTGCGGAATACTTCCGCGATCAGGGCTATGATGTCGCTGTCCTGGCTGACTCCACTTCCCGCTGGGCTGAGGCTCTGCGTGAGATGTCCGGTCGTCTGGAAGAGATGCCCGGTGAAGAAGGCTATCCTGCCTACCTCGCTTCCCGTCTGGCTCAGTTCTATGAGCGTGCAGGTGTGGTAGAGTGCCTCGGCTCTGATGAGCGTCAGGGCTCTGTCACAGCGATCGGCGCAGTCTCGCCTCCGGGCGGTGATATTTCCGAGCCTGTTTCCCAGGCTACTATGCGTATTGTTAAAGTCTTCTGGGCGCTTGACTCCAGCCTTGCCTACGCCCGTCACTTCCCGGCAATCAACTGGCTGACATCCTATTCCCTTTATCTGGATACACTTGCTCCCTGGTATACCGCCCAGTTTGGCGAATCCTATATGAAGAACCGCGAAAAGGCCATGCATATTCTGCAGGAGGAGAGTGAACTGCAGGAAATTGTCCGTCTGGTCGGCCAGGACGCTCTTTCTCCGACAGACCGTCTCACCATGGAAACTGCCAAGATGATCCGTGAAGACTTCCTGCAGCAGAATGCATTTGTCGATGAAGACGCTTATTCCTCCTATGCAAAGCAGTACCGCCTGCTGGATCTTGTCCTGAAATATGATGCGATCTGCCGTGAAGCCCTGAAACAGGATCCCAATCTCGATACGCTCTTCACCATACCCGCCAGAGAAAAAATCGGCCGTGCAAAAATGGCGAATGCAGCAACTTTTGAAGCGGATTACGCCGCCATTGAAAAGGAAATGGAAGCGGAAATCAATGCCGTGGCAGCAGGAGGGAATAACGAATGATCAAGGAATATAAAACCATAAAAGAAATCGCCAGCCCTCTGATGGTTGTTGACGGGGTGGAAAATGTCACCTACGATGAACTCGGTGAACTGGAGCTCCCTAACGGGCAGGTTCGCCGCTGCAAAGTGCTTGAGATTGAGGGGCAGAAGGCTGTCGTTCAGCTGTTTGAATCGGCACAGGGCATCAACCTTGCCGAGACGAAAGTCCGTTTCCTCGGTCATCCCCAGCAGTTGGCAGTTTCGGAAGATATGCTCGGCCGTGTTTTCAACGGCATGGGCAATCCCATTGACGGCGGTCCGGATATTCTTGCAGATGCGCATATGGATATCAACGGTCTGCCCATGAATCCGGCAGCACGTGCCTATCCTGCTGAATTTATCCAGACCGGTGTCTCCGCAATTGACGGTCTGAATACGCTTGTCCGCGGTCAGAAGCTCCCGATCTTCTCCGGCTCCGGTCTGCCTCATGCAGCCCTCGCCGCTCAGATTGCCCGTCAGGCTCGTGTCCTTGGGGATAACGAGACCTTTGCTGTTGTCTTTGCGGCCATCGGTATCACCTTTGAAGAATCTGAATACTTCATCAACGAGTTCCGCAGGACCGGCGCCATCGAGAGAACAGTTGTTTTTTCCAACCTTGCCAATGACCCAGCTGTTGAGCGTATTGCAACCCCGCGTATGGCACTTACTGCCGCCGAATACCTCGCTTTTGAAAAAGATATGCAGGTTCTGGTTATCCTTACCGATATTACCAACTATGCCGAGGCCCTGCGTGAAATCTCCGCAGCAAAGAAGGAAGTTCCTGGCCGTCGCGGCTATCCCGGCTATCTTTATACAGACCTTGCAACCATGTATGAGCGTGCAGGCCGTCGTCAGGGCAAGAAGGGATCCATCACCATGCTCCCGATCCTCACCATGCCGGAAGATGACAAGACGCACCCCATTCCTGACCTTACAGGTTACATCACCGAGGGCCAGATTATCCTCTCACGTGATCTCTTCCGCAAAGGCATCATTCCTCCCGTGGATGTGCTTCCTTCCCTGTCCCGTCTGAAGGATAAGGGCATCGGCACCGGCAAGACCCGTGAAGATCATGCCGGCACCATGAACCAGCTCTTCGCCGCCTATTCCCGCGGTAAAGATGCGAAAGAACTTATGACCATTCTCGGTGAAGCTGCCCTCTCTGAGGACGACAAGCTGTATGCTAAATTTGCCGAAGAGTTTGAAAAGGTTTATGTCGGTCAGGGGAACAGCACCAACCGTTCCATTGAAGAGACACTGAATATCGGCTGGGATCTCCTCAGCATTCTGCCTGTTCGTGAGTTGAAGCGAATCAAGCCCGAATATATTGAGAAGTATCTTCCCAAAAAGTAAGGAGGGGCAACAGCAATGGCATCAACTGCTATAACCCCGACCAGAATGGTGCTCAATCAGCTCAAAGGCCGTCTGAGAACTGCCCGCCGCGGGCATAAGCTCCTCAAAGATAAGCGCGATGAGCTGATGCGCCAGTTCATGGAAGTGATCAAACAGAATAAAATCCTGCGTACCAGGGTGGAAGAAGGGCTCACAGCAGCTTTCGGTTCCCTTCAGGTCGCGTCCTCCATTATGTCCCCTGAGGTAATGGAACAGTCGCTCCTGTATCCCCGGCAGAGTGTGGAACTCAGCGTGAAATATAAAAACGTCATGAGTGTCAATGTGCCGGAGTACAGCTTCACGACGAAGAATAACGATCCGTCGGAAATCTTCCCTTACGGCTTTGCTCAGACTTCCGGTGAGCTGGATGATGCGCTGGAGCAGCTGGCAAAGGTTTTTAACGATATGCTGGAGCTGGCGGAAGTTGAAAAGACCATGCAGCTTCTCGCGGAAGAAATTGAAAAAACCCGTCGCCGCGTTAACGCTCTTGAATATTCCACCATTCCATCTCTGGAGGAAAATATCAAATACATCACCATGAAGCTCGCTGAAAACGAGAACGCCACCAAGGTCCGCCTGCTCAAAGTCAAAGACATGGTCCTCCAGAAAGCACACAATTTTACTTGAATCACATTAAACAACCCCCACTGCTGTTCATCCAGCAGTGGGGTTGTTGTGTGGCGGAGAGTAAGGGATTCGAACCCCTGTGACGTTGCCGTCTAACGGTTTTCAAGACCGCCCCGTTGTGACCACTTCGGTAACTCTCCGTATGAAATTGAGCCTTATATTTATATCACAATGAAGCCTCGCTGTCAAGATAAATGGGACAGGTGAATGGGGGCAGATAGGACAGACGAAGCGGGGCAGATGAGACAGACTAAGCGGGACAGATGAGACGGACGAAGCGAGACAGATGGGACAGGTGAATGGGGGCAGATGAGACAGACGAAGCGGGACAGATGAGACAGGTGAATGGGGGCAGATGAGACAGACGAAGCGGGGCAGATGGGACAGACGAAGGGAGACAGATAGAACAGGCGGAGGGGGACAAATGGAGCAGGTCACTTTTTCAGATCGGCGGGGCGGATGCCGAAGCATTCGCGAAAAGCGCGGTTAAAAACAGAGTAATCGCCAAATCCGCTCATGGAAGCAGCCTGCCCGGCAGAAAAACCTTCCCGGATCAGACGGGCGGCATAGAGCAGGCGCTTCTGGCGGATGTAGGAATGCACCGTGCTGCCGGTTTGCTGTTTAAAAAGACGCATGAAGTAATACCGGCTCAGGTAGACTCTTGCGGCGAGAAGATCGATGGAGAGTTCGGCAGACAGATTTTCATTGATGAATGAGAGCGTCTGACGGATTTTTTCGTCATATCGGTGATCTACGCCGGAAGGAGTTTTTCCGGAAACAGAAATCCTGTTGACGAGGATCAGAAATTGCATGATCAGTGTATCCCGCATGGCATCTGAGCCGTACTGCAGGTCTGACGAGGCAGCTTCATAGGAAGAAATGACAGAGGATAACAGCTTTTTCTGGGAATCATCGGGAAAGAGAAGGCAGTTTCCGGGGCGGTCGGATGACGCAAAGCAGGCCATGAGGGAGGCGTCCGGCAGAATTCGCGTGAAGTAGGTGCCGTCCAAGTAGAGAATAATTCGGTCGTAAGGAGCTGAGACGTCGATGAGGGCCTTGTGAATGGCATGGTGGCGGACCAGAAGAACGGACCAGGGTTTCAGGGAGTAGGTGACATCCTCCACAATATAATCAACCTTGCCGGAGAGCAGGAGAACTATTTTATCGAATTCGTGAAAGTGAAAGCTTTTTTCCTGACCGGCAGTATCATGCAGATGAAAATAGTGATAGTTTTCATTGAGATAACCTTCACGGCGAAAGGTGTTGAGATTGGGGGTGACCATCGGAGCCTCCGTTTCGTGAGGATTTTTTTCATACTATATTGTCAGAAAATGACAATACAGAAGCTTTAAAAGGAACTGAAAACAGTATAAAGCACTTTTTGCAAGAATTCAAGCATGATTCGCAATTTACGTTGCAATAATTCTGGTTATAATATACACAACCGTGAACATGGGAGGTTTTGGTATGAAATCAAAGAATATCCTCAAAAACAACTGGTTTTTCTTTACGATGATTCTTGGTATCGTGCTTGGTATAGTCGTGGGATTTGCCTGGCCGGGAGCAGGTGCCCTGGAGCCCCTGGGAACACTGTTTATCAACATGATGTTCTGTGTTGTGGTGCCGATGGTGTTTTTCTCCATTTCGTCATCCATTGCAAATATGAAGAGTGCCAAGAGAGCAGGCAAGCTGATGGGCACAACGGTGATCACCTTTATGTGCACCACCATCATCGCCTCTGTGATTATGTATGTGATCGTGCGTTTCGTGCCGATTTATATGGGTGATCCCGTATTTGAGGAATCAACGGGAACGAAAATGAATGCCGGGGAACTGATTGTCGGATTCTTTACCAAGCCTGACTTTCCGGAACTCTGGAGCCGCCGTTCCATCCTGCAGTTGATTATAGCCGGTATCTTCTTCGGATTCGGCGTTCAGATGTGCGGCGGGCCTGAGACGAAGGTTGCCGGATTGCTCGAGGAGATCACAAATGCCCTCATGAAGGTCATCAAGCTGATCAGCTATTACGCACCCATCGGATTTTTCGGCTTCTTTGCCGCGCTGGTGGCAGCACACGGTGCAGACTTTGTTTCCAGCTACGCCAGAGCTATTATCCTCTACTATGTGGTAGCTTTCCTGTATATGTTTGTATGCTTCCCGCTTTATGCCAGATTCGGCGGCGGCAAGGGTGCTGTAAAGGTAATGTTCCAGCACATCTTCCGGCCGGCTGCAGTTGCATTCGGAACATGCTCTTCCGTTGCAACCATCCCGACCAATATGGAAGTTTCAGAGGATACGGGAATTTCCAAGGACGTGACAGATATCGTGCTTCCTATGGGCGCAACGATGAATATGGACGGCTCCGGCATGAGCGCTATTATAAAGGTGGCCTTCCTCTTCGGCATGTTCGGCAAAGATTTTGCCACGACGGATGCGCTTCTGGCGATTGTTGTTGCGACTGTTTCTTCCGTAGCTATGTCCGGCATTCCGGGCGGCGGCGGAACCGGCGAACTGGTGCTTTGCTCTCTGTTCTTCCCGGAGCAGCTGGCAGTGGCATTCCCCATTGCGCAGGCAATCGGCGATCTGGTGGACCCCCCTGCAACGATGGTCAATGCGGCAGGCGACTATGTGGCATCCTTTATCGTATCCCGTTTCAACGACGGAAAAGACTGGTTTCAGAAAAAGCTGAACGAGAAGAAGTAAATGCAATATACAAAAATGCACGGGGCAGGCAACTCCTTTGTGCTGATTGAAAACAGAAACGGCGAGCTTGGCGGGATTGATCCCGCTGAGCTCGCCAGGCTTCTTTGCGGAAAGGAAAAAGGACCGGGCGCGGACGGGCTGATTATCGTGACGGATGCCGGAAAAGAAGCCGACTTTGGAATGCTCTTTTACAATGCGGACGGGACCAGAGGCGAAATGTGCGGCAACGGAGCGAGATGCCTTGCCCGATACGGCGTGGAGCACGGGCTGGCAGAGGATGCGGAAAACATCCGGATTCTTGCAACGGCAGGGCTTGTCAGGGCGAGAAGAATAACAGAGGAGCAGTATGAAGTAAGGCTGAATGATCCGTCTGTAATTGACCTGCACCGGAAAGTATTTGCTGCGGGAAAGGAATATGACTGCGCGTACATAGAACTCGGAAGCCCGGGGATCCCCCATGCGGTTGTGGAGGTATCAGCCGCTGAGCTTGAGAAAAAAGAAAATCTGCGGGAGAGAGGACGGATGCTGCGGCACAGCGAAGCATTCCCCAGAGGTGCCAACGTGACCTTTGCCTGCATTATGGGAGAACACGCGATAACGGCAATCACCTTTGAGCGGGGCGTGGAGGACTTTACCCTTGCCTGCGGGACCGGATGCGGAGCCACCGCGGTCAGTCTGATTCTCCGGGGGAAAATCCCGGGGAATAGGGTTGAAATTGATATGCCCGGGGGCCATCTAAGCGTCAGCATCTGTATTGACGGAGAAGGCGTGCATGACGTCCTCCTGACGGGACCGACAGCTGTTGTGGACAGGGGAGAAACTGCGCTGCCCGGCAGACAGACAAATAAGGAATTGTAATGGGAAAAGAATTTGATTCAAAAAAATACAGGATTGCGGCATTTGATGTGGACGGAACCCTGATTTGCCATGGAAAGCAGATACGGCCTAAAGTGCAGGAAAGCCTGGTAAAGCTGCGCGAGAGCGGAATTGTGACTGTGGTTGCAACCGGGAGAGATGAGCTGCAGATGCCGCCGGATCTGATGAAATGCTTCTCCTACGCGGTTACCGCAAACGGAGGATGTGTTTCCGAGCCGGCAACCGGAAGACTTATTACCGGGCATCCGTTTTCCAAAGAGCTGCTCCTGGAAATGATGAACACACTGAAGAAAATGACGGGAGAGTGCATTCTATTTCGCAGAGGAAGCATGCCGGGGGCTCCGTATGCGCTGAAATGTCTGTTTGAAAAATACCCTCCCGGAACCAAAAGCTTTCTTCCGCCGAAGAAGGGGCCTTTGCCGGGGCGGCCGATGCCGGTGCCTGCGATTCGGGCACTGGCGTGGTACAGTCCGTTTCCGGTTTACAAGGTTAAGTGCTATTTTCGCGATCCCTCAAGACTGGAAGAGGCGTATGAAAGGATGCGGGAAGATAAGCGTCTGACGGTAATCCTGATGGATGAGGATGACCTGGAAATAACGCTGGCGGGTATTTCAAAAGCGTCAGCAATCGGAGAATTATGCCGTGAAATCGGAATGACGCAGGATAATGTCGCAGCTTTCGGTGACAGCGGAAATGACCTGGAAATGCTCCGCGCTGCCGGATTCTCGGTCGTGATGGGGAACGGAGAGGAGTGCGTGAAGCCTTCTGCGGATTATATTGCCCCGAGTGTCTATGAGGACGGGGCAGCGAAGGCGATCGCGGAGCTGTACGGTATATCCGTCTGACACGGTAAAGATGAGGAGGCCGACGTCTTCCTCCAGCGTGTGAAAGGTAAAACATGATAAAAACAGGGCTGTGAGGAATGGAACACCATTCTTCACAGCCCTGTCTGCTGATAAGGAAAGAGATGGAGAAAAGAGAAAAACAGGAAAATCAGGTCAGGCAGCATTCACACTTTCAAATTCATTTGTGATCTCGCGGGATGGTGCCTTTGTGAGCAGACTCACCAGCACAATAAAGATGCAGGAAACAACGAAGGCGGGAAGCAACTCATAGATGCTGAAGATGCCGCCTTTCGGGGAAACCAGGAACTTCCAGATAAAGACGGTTGCTGCACCGGAGAACATACCGGTGATGGCACCCCATTTGTTGCAGCGCTTCCAGAACAGGGCGAAGAGCATGACCGGGCCGAAGGTGGCACCGAAACCGGCCCAGGCGAAGGAAACCACGCGGAAGATGGAGCTGTTAGGGTTGCTGGCAAATATCACACCGAGCACGGCAACACAGATGACCGTAATACGGGCGATGAGCATATTTTTCTTTTCATCTACCTTCAGGCCTAATACGTCACGCAGAAGATTCTGCGTCACACCGGATGCTGCACCGAGGAGCTGTGCATCGGCGGTAGACATGGTTGCTGCCAGAATTCCTGCAAGACAGAGGCCTGCAATGATGGCAGGGAAGATGCCGTTTTTCGAGAGCAGGGAGGCCGTCTGCACGATCATGTTTTCTGCCTCAGGCTCGGAACCGGGCATAGGCAGAGCGCCGGCTTTGGCCATGGAGTAACCCACGATGCCGATAACAACGGCAACTGCAAGGGAAACCACACACCAGATGCTGCCGACTCTGCGGCTGATCTTGAGCTTCTCCTCACTTTCAACGGCCATAAAGTGAATGAGAATATGGGGCATGCCGAAATAGCCGAGACCCCAGGCCAGGGTGGAGGCAATCATCAGCGGGGTGTAGCGGCCGGCTTGTTCTGCAAGAATGCTGGTGCTGGCGGTGAAGCTCAGATAGCCGGGAATGGCCTTTGCGTTTGCAACTACCGTGTCCCATCCGCCGGCAGTACGGATGCCGAAGAAGAGGACGACGATGAGGGCAAAGGTCATCACAATGCTCTGAATGAGACTGGTGACGGAGGCAGCCATGAAACCGCCGAGGGCGCAGTAGGCCACAATCACGACGGCGGAGACAATCATGGAGGTCATATAATCAAAGCCGAAGAGACTGTTGAAGAGCTTACCGCAGGCGGAAAAACCGGATGCCACGTAAGGGACAAAGAAAACGATGATCATCAGAGCGCCCAGCGTTTCAATGAGCTTAGTGTTATCCCGGAAGCGAGTGGAGAGAAAATCCGGCACGGTGATGGCATGAATCCTGGAGGAATAACGGCGGAGACGATTCGCCACGATTAGCCAGTTGAGGTACGTACCGATGGAGAGACCGATTGCCGTCCAGCTGGCTTCCGCAACGCCGCAGAAAAACGCCAGGCCCGGAACCCCCATCAGAAGATATGCGCTCATATCGGAGGCTTCGGTGCTCATTGCCGTAACAATCGGGCCGAGCTTTCTGCCGCCGAGATAGAAATCTTCAGAGTTCTGGTTGTTGGAGTACCGGATGCCGATATAAAGCATTCCGGCAAGATAAACGATGATCGCTATCAGGATACAGATGGTGGATGAGGTCATAACGGTTACCTTCTTTCTTCTTTCGAACGAGATGGATTATACGGGAGAAAAATCCAAACTGCAACGGAAGCGGAATCAAAAACCTCTTGAATTGACGGAGAAAACCGGTATAATAGTACGTGCTTTAATAGAATTCATCTTTAGATGAATAAAATTCATACTAAGGAGCGAGTATGGACCTTTCACTTGCAAAATGCGAGATCCTGATGGAAGTGGTGGAATCAGGGAGCCTGACAAGTGCGTCCCAGAGGCTGGGCATTACCCAGAGTGCTGTGAGCCACAGCATTTCCGGACTGGAGGAGGAGCTTGGATTCCCCGTCATCAAGAGGGGAAGGGGCGGTGTCAGGCTGACGGATGAGGGAGAGAGACTTCTGCCCGCTATCCGGGCACTGCTGAACAGCGCGGAACTTCTGGAACAGACGGCTTCATCCATCCGCGGGCTGGAATCGGGCACGGTACGGATCGGGTCTTTTACATCGGTGGCAGTGCACTGGCTGCCTCCCGTGCTCAAGCGCTTTCAGGAGGATTATCCGAAGGTGGACTTCCGCCTGCTGAACGGAGACTATCACGATGTGGAGCAATGGCTAAATGAGGGCAGCATTGATATCGGATTCATCAATCTCCCGTGCGATGTGAAGTGTGAATGCGTGGCGCTGATGGAGGACCGGCTGCTTGCGATTGTGCCGGAGGATAGCCGATTCGCCAGCTATCCGAAATTCCCCCTGATTGAGTGTGAAACGGAGCCCTTCATCAGCCTGCTGGAGAGCTCGGACCATGATGCGAGACGTGCTCTCGATGCGGCGGGGGTGAAGCCGAACGTCCGCTTCTATACCAAAGATGACTATGCGATTCTCGCCATGGTGGAACAGGGACTGGGCATCAGCATTATGCCGGAGCTGCTGCTGAAGGGGAGACATGACAGGCTGAAGATCCTCCCGCTGGTGCCGGAAGCAAAACGGACGATCGGCCTGGCCATTGCTGCAGGGAACAAGGCCGGGCCGGCCGTCCGCCGGTTTGCGGAGTATGTGATTACGTATGTGCAGGGCCAAAATACTTCTCCACAAAGTCTACGGAATCCACAGAGAATTCCCGCCCGCGAAGATAGTTGAGCATGCCCGCATCGGTAGGAAAGCTGAAAAGGAGCTTGTAGGAATAGAGGGCCTGGCCGGTTTCGCCGTAGGTCTTATTAAAACGCTCACTGCCGTACTTTCCGTCTCCGAGGAGAGGCCAGCCGGCATAGGACATCTGTGCACGAATCTGGTGGGTTCGGCCGGTCAGAAGATGGCACTCAACGAGGGAGAGAGGCCCTTTGGAACGGATGGTTTTATATTCGGTAACGGCGGTTCTGGCACCGGGTTCACTTTTGCTTTTGACATAGACCTGGTTTTTGGAGGCATCCTTGAAGAGAAAGTTTTCCAGCCTGCCGGAGGGTGGGGAAGGCCTGCCGTGGACCAGGCAGAGATAGTATTTTTCGATCTCGCGGTCCCTGATTTTTTCATTGATGATCCGCAGCGCTTCCGCATTCTTCGCGGCAATGACGATGCCGCCGGTGTTGCGGTCAATCCGGTTGCAGAGAGCGGGAGCAAAAGAATTCTCCTCTTTCGGCCGCCACTCACCCTTTTGCGCGAGGTAGGCCTGGATGTTGGCTATCAGCGTGTTATAATCCCACTGACCGGCGCTGTGACAGAGAACGCCCGGCTTCTTGTCGGCGAGAAGGATGTTTTCATCTTCATAGACGATAGAAACCCGGGGCTTTCCGACCTTCAGATAAGAGTTTTCTTCCTTCGGCTTTTCAAAGAACTCATCATTGATGTAAAGCTGGATACAGTCTCCGTCTGAAAGGCGGACGTCGCGCTTGGCACCCTTCCCGTTGAGCTTGATGCGTTTGAGGCGGATGTACTTCTGCAAAAGCGATTCCGGCAGGAGAGGGACGGATTTTCCGACAAATCTGTCCAGCCGCTGCCCGGCGTCATTCTTCCCGATTATCAGTTCTTTCATAGCTGCTCCGTATGACTTCAGTTATATTCCAGGTAATACTATAAATGAAACGTCTGAAAAGAGCAAGCGGATTCTTTGAAAAGGCCGAAAAAGCAAAGAAAATAAGGGGTTTGACAGAAAATTTCTGTTGACAAGAGAGCCTGAGGCTATTATAATACTAAGGCGATTGTGCGAGGAGCGGTTATGCAGCTTGATGTAAGAAAAATCATAGAGATACCCGGTGCTTCGCTGAGCTTCGAGTGTGAAGTGAGCGAGGAGAGGCTTGATTTTCCGTCTGTCAATCGGTACAGGAAGCTGCCTTACGCACACGGACGTGTTTTTAATGAAGCGGGTATTCTTCGGATGACGGGAGAGATCGAAGCCGAGATGGAATGCATCTGCGACAGATGCGGTACGGTGTTTGATCGATCCAAAACCACGAATGTGGACGTCGTTCTGGCGGAAGAGGAATCGGAAGAGAATCCGGAAGTGTTTGCCCTGAAGGGTGACGCGGTAGATCTCGATGAAGTTCTCGCATCCTGCTTTATTATGGACATGGACATGAAAGTTCTGTGCTCGGAGGAGTGCAAGGGTTTGTGCCCGGTCTGCGGGAAAAACCTGAATCTCGGCCCCTGCGGGTGCCGAAAGCAACCCGATCCAAGATTTGCTGTACTTGAGCAGCTTTTGGATAAATAAAAAAATATTGAGCTGCTCAGAACAGCTGAAATGCAGGAGGTGTCAATATGGCAGTCCCAAAGGGAAAAGTTTCAAGACAGAGAAGAGATAAGAGAAGATCTTCTACCTGGAAGCTCACGGCTCCGGCTCTCGTGAAGTGCCCCAATTGCGGTGCTTTCGTAATGCCACACCGTGTGTGCAAGGCTTGCGGCAAGTATAACGGCCGCCAGGTCCTGACCGTCGAAGAGGAGTAAGCAAGCGTTAGGAGGAGATGCAAGTCTCCTCCTTTTTGCTTTGTATGGCGTCTGAGAGGGAACAGCAGGCCGACCGGCCGGAAACGATACGAAAACAGGGTGAAGCATGGAAACACACGGGAACAGGATTAAGCATATAGATGATGATTCTCCGCTGCGGGGGAGAGTGTCGGTAGGGGATCGACTGCTGGCAATCAACGGCAACCGGATCATCGATGTGCTGGACTATAAATATTACGCATACGACAGGCATCTCCACCTGGACCTGCTGCGGGAGGACGGAAGTGCATATTCCCTGCATGTGGAAAAGAATGAGGGCGGAGAGCTTGGCCTGGATTTTCAGAGCTATCTGATGGATGCTCCCCGGTCCTGCGCCAACAACTGTGTGTTCTGTTTTATTGACCAGCTGCCGAAGGGCATGCGGCCGACCATGTACTTCAAGGACGATGACGCCCGCCTGAGCTTTCTGCTGGGAAACTACATTACGCTGACAAATCTCTCAGATCGAGAGGTGCAGCGTATTATTGACCTGCATGTGAGCCCTGTGAATGTATCGGTGCACACCACAAACCCGGAGCTTCGCTGCAGAATGCTGCGAAATCCCCACGCCGGCAGAGGGCTGAAGCTGATGCAGCGCTTTGCCGAGGGCGGGATACAGATGAACTGTCAGATTGTCTGCTGCCCGGGGCTCAACGACGGGGACGAGCTAATGCGAACGATGCGTGATCTATCCGGCATGTATCCGCAGGTAAAAAGCGTTTCTGTTGTTCCGGTGGGGCTGACAAAATTCCGGGAAGGGTTGTATCCCCTCACACCCTTTACGCCGGAGCTGGCGGAGAAAACCATTGACGAAGTTACCGGATTCGGAGATGAATGCATCAGAAAATACGGGAGCAGAATCTTTTTCTGCGGCGATGAGCTCTATCTCAAGTGCGGAAGGCCGATCCCTCCGGATGAATTCTATGAGGACTATGTGCAGCTGGAAAACGGCGTCGGGATGCTGCGGCTGATGGAAACCGAGTTTACGTCAGCGCTCTCACTCGCTGAAAAGCCGGAAGAGGAACAAAGGTTTTCTATAGCAACAGGGGTTGCGGCGACTCCTTTTTTTGAGAAGCTGATTTGCAAAGCACAGGAGATGTATGGTACAATAAAGGGAAAGGTTTATCCGATCGAGAATCACTTCTTCGGGACCAGCATTGATGTGGCAGGGCTTATCACAGGGAAGGACCTGATCGGCCAGCTGAAGGGGAAGGATCTCGGAGAGAGACTTTTGATTTCGCACAACATGATCCGCCGGGAAGAACGGGACTTTCTGGATGATATCACGCTGAAGCAAGCCTCCGAGGAGCTGGGCGTGCCCATTTATCCGATTGAACAGGACGGATTTGACCTGTGGGATGCCATGTCCGGCGAGGCATTGCCGGATCTGCCGGAGGGCGGACATAAAAATAGGGAAGAAGCGTTTTATCGGTATAATTAGTTGGCAGTTGTTAATTGGTAGTTGTTAGTTGGAAGTTTTGTCGGGATAGGTGATGATATGAGCAGACCATTGGTAGCAATTGTAGGAAGGCCAAATGTGGGCAAGTCGCTGCTGTTTAACAGGCTTGTGGGGCAGAGGCTTTCTATCGTTGAAGATACGCCGGGTGTTACGAGAGACCGGCTTTACGCACCGTGCGAATGGGCAGGGCGCACATTCGACATGGTGGATACAGGCGGCATTGAGCCGAACACAGACAGTGAGATCCTCGCTTTCATGCGGGAGCAGGCTCAGATCGCCATTGATGCGGCAACGGTGATTATTTTTGTCACAGACATCCGCACCGGCGTGACCGCAGCGGATGAGGAAGTGGCAACCATGCTGCTGAAATCCGGGAAGCCGGTTGTGCTGGCAGTGAATAAGGCTGACTCTACCGGCAGGACAGACCCGGCGGTATATGAGTTTTATTCGCTGGGACTGGGTGACCCGATCCCATGCTCGGCTGTCCACGGCCACGGCACAGGGGATATTCTGGATGAGTGCTTGAAATACTTCCCGAAGGAAGAGGAGACAGCGGAAGAGGACGACCGCATTAAGGTAGCCGTCATCGGTAAGCCGAACGTGGGAAAATCTTCTCTGATCAACCAGATTCTGGGAGAAAAAAGAGTTATTGTCAGTGATGTGGCCGGAACGACAAGGGACGCCGTTGACTCTGAGTTTGAAAACCAGTACGGGAAGTATCTGCTGATCGACACGGCAGGGATCCGCCGGAAAAGCAAGGTTGAAGAGCGGGTGGAACGGTTTTCTGTCATGCGCGCCCAGCTGGCGATTGAGCGGGCGGACGTCTGCCTCATCATGATTGACGCCCGGGACGGCGTGACCGACCAGGACACCAAGATAGCCGGCCTTGCCCATGAGGCGGGGAAGGCCTCTATTGTGATCGTGAACAAGTGGGACTTGGTGGAGAAGGAAACCGGGACCATGGAAAAGATGCGCAAGGACATTATGCGCGATCTCTCCTTCATGAGCTATGCACCGATCCTTTTCATCTCTGCCCTGACAGGGCAGCGGACAGAGCGTATTTTTGAACTGATCAACTTTGCCAATGACCAGACAAACATGCGCATCACAACGGGCATGCTCAACGACGTGCTGACGGATGCCCAGATGCGCGTGCAGCCGCCCACGGACAAGGGCCGCCGGCTGAAGATATACTACATGACCCAGACCGGCGTGCGCCCGCCCAGTTTTGTGGTTTTCTGCAACCGGAGAGATCTGTTCCACTTCTCCTATCAGAGATATTTGGAAAACCAGATCAGGGCAGTGTTCGGCCTGGAAGGAACACCGATTCGCATGGTGATCCGGCAGAAAGGGGACACGGAATGATTGTCTACTGGCTTCTGCTTCTGCCGACGGCTGTTATTGCCTATCTTTTAGGGAGCATGAGCACCATGGTGCTGGCCTCCAATTTCATCTTCCGCTATAACCTGCGGCGGCTGGGCAGAGGCAACGACTGGTTGGCAAACTTCCGAAGAGTGTACGGCCTGAAGGGTGCGCTGATCCTGCTGCTGGTTGAGGCAATCAAGGACATCATCCCGATTATTATCGGAGGTGTTCTGCTGGGGATTAAAGGACATGCAGAAGTGGGCAGGGCATTTGCAGGCTTCTGCATGGTGATGGGCAGGCTCTGGCCGGTCTATTACAGGCTGAAGGGCAGCGACGCGATTATGCCCATGATTATAACCGCCATGTTTGCGGATACGTCACTGGGGATCACGCTTGCGGTGATTGTGATCGGCGTGCTGCTGGTGACAAAATATCTGTCCCTCTCTGCCATGGTCAGCGGGCTGGCAATGATGGCAGCGTCCTTCCTGATTCTGGAGGACCGGCTGTGCATCCTGCTGGTGCTTTTCACGGGGCTGGCGGTGGTCATCCGGCATATCCCTGCACTGAAAAGAATCAGTGAAGGGCGGGAGCTCAAAATCGATCTGCGGAAGATTGACCTGACCTACAAGTTTGATAATAGATTCTGATGAGAAGGGAAAGAACAAGAAAGAGAGCCGGAAGCGTTATCCTCTTTCTGCTGCTGGTGATGGTGATTGCACTGGGCTTCCTTTTCGGGGCGGCGTATTACCGCACTCAGGAGGCTGAAAAGGCGGAGCTGCGAAGCACGCTGGAAAAGAGCAACATGGAACTGGCTCTCCGCCGGATGACGGAGGAACAGCGCGCAGCGAGGCTGAAGGCGGCAGAGGCGGAGGAAGCGGAGGCTGATGCCCAGCGCCTTGCCCTGAAAAACAGTTTTCTGGAGCGGGACAGGGAAGAGCTGCTGCAGCTGGTGAACCCTTGGAACATGCTGCCGGAAGACTATCAGCCGCATCTCACGGAGATCGGGGACGGAATGCTTTTTGATGAGCGTGCGGCAGGTGCCCTCAGGCACATGCTGGAGGACGCACAAAAGGAAGGCGTTATTGCCGTGCCGATTTCCGGCTACCGCACGAGGGAATATCAGCAGGGGCTGTTTGACGACAAGGTGTTGCGCGTGCGCGCCAACGGCTTTGAAGGTGACGCGGCACTGGAAGAGGCCGCGAAGGAAGTTGCCGTGCCGGGTACCAGCGAGCATGAGCTGGGCCTGGCGATGGACATTCTGGATGTGAATAACCCGAACCTGGACTGGACCCAGGAATGGGCCCCTGCCCAGCGCTGGCTGATGGAACACTGCAGTGAATACGGTTTTATTCTCCGCTTCCCGAACGGAACGGAGGAAGAAACCGGAATCATATATGAACCCTGGCATTACCGTTACGTCGGGCTTTCGGCGGCGAAGGAAATCACGGAAGCAGGCGTGACATTGGAAGCATATCTGAATCGAAAGGAAGGTTGAAGCATGGATCCCAACGAATACAGATGGAAGCGCCCGGACCCGGAGCCCGGGCAGGAACAGAACCCGGGGCAGGAAGCAAATGCCGGTCCGGAAGCGAAAAATGCCGGACGGCAGCCGAAGCGCAGGAAACCGAACCGTGTTCTGAAAACGGCACTGATCCCGATTGTGTTGATCGCGGCGGTTATCGCATCCATTCTCTGGAACTCCTTTTATGAGCTGAATGAGGACGAGTATGCGGTTATCACCACCCTGGGGAAGCCATCGGTGGTGTCAACTTCCGGATTGAAGTTCAAATGGCCGTTTATTCAGCAGAAAACACTGGTGTCAAAGGCGACAAAGGGTTTTTCTATCGGGTACGATCTGAGGACGGGAAACTCCATCCCCACGGAATCGGTGATGATCACGGTGGACTACAACTTCGTCAATGTGGACTTCTATGTGGAATACCGGGTGACGGACCCGGTGAAGTATCTCTATAATTCTGCAGACCCTGTAGGAATACTGAAGATGCTGTGCCAGTCCTATATCCGTGACACCATCGGCCTTTACAAGGTGGACGATGTCATCACAACGGGGAAGAGTGAGATCCAGGCGGCGATCAAGGATAAAATCCTGACGCGGCTGGAGCAGGAGGACCTGGGCATCACGCTGGTGAATATCACGATTCAGGACGCGGAGCCGCCTACAACCAAGGTTCAGGAGGCTTTCAAGGCGGTTGAGACGGCAAAACAGGATGCGGAAACCGCCACAAACAACGCCAACAAGTACGCCAACGAAGTCCTGCCGGCGGCCCAAGCCGACGCCGATGAGGTGCTGCAGCAGGCGGAGGCATACAAGACCGCCCGCATCAATGAAGCCAACGGACAGGCATCCAGATTCCAGAAGCTCTATGAGGAGTATTCCAAGTACCCGGAGATCACGAGACAGAGACTCTTCTATGAGACAATCTCGGATATCTTCCCGGGGATGAAGGTGATTATCACCGGGAAGGACGGCAGCGAGATGACCACGGTGCTGCCACTGGATGATTTTGTACAGACCGGAAAGGAGGACGGCTGACCATGAAGAATGCCTTTGCAGGAAAGCCGATCACCAGAGTGCTGGTGATTGCGGCGGTAATTGTGCTGGTGCTGATCCTTTTCGGATCCATGTATATTGTGCATCAGAATGAGTACGGGATCGTATGGCAGTTCGGCGCCGTCAACACGGTGAGGAACGAACCGGGGCTCTATCTCAAGGTGCCCTTTGTGCAGTCGGTTTCCATCCTGCCGAAGACGGAGCTCCTCTATGACCTGCCCATCAGCGATGTCATCACGGGCGACAAGCACTCCATGGTGCTCGATTCCTTCGCCCTCTGGCGCATCAGTGACCCGCGGCTGTTTATTGAATCCCTCTCCGGCAGCCTTGCCAACGCGGAAAGCCGCATCAACGCTATCATCTACAACGCCCTGAAGACTGTTATCTCATCCCAGAAGCAGGAGACGATTATTTCCGGACGTGACGGCCGGGTGGTCAAGCTGGTGATGGATAACATCGGCAATAACTTTGATCGGTACGGCATTGAAATCCTCGCAGTGGAGACGAAGACGCTGGATCTGCCGGACGACAACAAGGATGCGGTTTATACCCGTATGATCTCGGAGCGCAACAACATCGCGGCCTCCTATACGGCCGAAGGAAACGCCGAAGCGAAGCGAATCCGCAATGAGGCGGACAAAAAGGTTATGATCACCCTCTCTGAGGCCAATGCCAGAGCGGCGGAGCTGCGCGCCGAGGGAGATGCGGAATACATGCGGATTCTTGCTGACGTCTATGATTCGGAAAACGAAGCGGAATTTTACACGTTTATGATCGCGCTGGATGCCCTGCAGCAGTCCATGACCGGATCGGAAAAGACCCTGATCCTTGACGCGGACAGCCCGATAGCAAAGCTCTTCTACTGAGACAGAGATGGACAGCACGAAGTTTAAAGCGGCAATCTGCCAGATCCGCACGGAGCTGGACCAGAGGGAAACCATGGAAAAAGCCGGCAGAATGGTGCGGGAGGCGGCAGAGAACGGAGCGAATGTCGTATGCCTGCCGGAGATGTTCAACTGCCCGTATTCCAGGGATTACTTCAGGCGGTATGCCCATCTCGGGCATGAGGATGCCGTACGGGAGATGTCCGGCTGGGCGAGGGAGAACGGAATTGTTCTGATCGGCGGGTCTCTTCCCGAGACCGAAGGAGAAAAGCTCTACAACACCTGTTTCGTCTTTGATGAAGACGGAAAGCAGATCGCAAAACACCGGAAGGTGCATCTCTTTGACGTGGACATCCCCGGGATGCGGTTTCACGAGTCGCACACGTTCACACCGGGGGAGGACATCACGGTGTTTGACACCCGGTACGGCCGTTTCGGCGTGGCAATCTGCTTTGATGTGAGGTTTCCAGAGCTCTTCCGCGCGATGGCGAAACGGGGGGCGAAGATGATCTTCCTGCCTGCCCAGTTTAACATGAAGACCGGGCCCGCCCACTGGGATCTCTCTCTCCGGATGCGGGCTGTGGACAACGAGGTGTTTTTCGCCGGCGCAGCCGCTGCACGGTATGAGGGATTTGCCTATGAATGCTGGGGGCACTCGGCGTTTATAGACCCCTACGGCGTCGTTCTTTCAAAATGTGACGAGAAGGAGCGGATCCTCTACGCGGAGATTGACCTCTCAAGAGTTGAAACCGTGAGAGAGCAGCTGCCAACCTTCAACCGCCTGCGGGAGGACGTATATCCGGTGGCGAAATAAGTCCCGGAACAAAAAAGCACAACTTTTGGCACAGGAACCGCCCGGGAGGGACGGTTCCTGTTTCCGTTGGCTCTTTAGAGACAAAACAGCGAACCGCTCCTTTTTTCGGAGCGGTTCGTGATCTCTTTTCTATTTCCTGTATACTACGGGTGGGAATGATCCTGCGGGGTGCCGGAATGGGCGCAGGTGCCGGCGCTGCAGCCCGAGCATCCTGCACAGCTTCCGGAGCAGCAGGAGGACCCGGAGCAGCAGGAGGAATCCCTTCGGTAAGCCCGGAGGGCGAAAAAGATGATGCAGGCGACGGCCAGGAGAATCAGAATATCCCAGAGATTCATGCCGCCACCTCAGCCGAGCCCGAGGGCGAGGCCGATGAGATGTACCAGAAGGGCCATCACCCAGGCGATGCCGCACTGCCAGAGAACCACACAGACTGCCCATTTGCCGCCCAGCTCCCGCTTGATGGAGGCGATGGCCGCGACACAGGGCGTGTAGAGCAGGCTGAAGACCAGAAGGCAGGCAGCGGTGAGGCTGCTGATCATGGTGGTGATGCCGCCGGGAGCGGCGAAGAGAAGCTCCATGACGGAGACGACGCTCTCCTTTGCCATAAAGCCGCTGACAAGGGAGGTGACGATGCGCCAGTCACCCAGACCGACGGGGCGGAACACGGGAACAAGCAGGCCGGAGACGGCGGCGAGGATGCTTTCGCGGGAGTCTTCCACCATGTTGAAGCCGAAGTCAAAGGACTGGAGGAACCAGACCACAAGGGTGGCGATGAGAATGACGGAGAAGGCACGCTGCAGAAAGTCTTTGGCCTTTTCCCAGAGCAGCTGCATCACATTGCGCGGGCTGGGGAGGCGGTAATTGGGCAGCTCCATCACAAAGGGGACCGCCTCGCCTTTGAAAAGGGTGCCCTTGAAGAGAAAGGCCACGAGGATGCCCACGAGGATGCCAAGGAAGTAGAGCCCCGTGATAATCAGCCAGCCGGCACGGGGGAAGAAGGCGTTGACAAAGAAGCTGTAGATAGGGAGCTTTGCCGTGCAGGACATGAAGGGCGTAAGGAGAATGGTCATGCGGCGATCGCGGTCGCTGGGGAGGGTACGGGTGGACATGACGGCGGGCACCGTGCAGCCGAAGCCGATGAGCATCGGCACGATGCTGCGGCCGGAGAGGCCGATACGGCGCAGGAGCTTATCCATGAAGAAGGCGACGCGGGCGATATAGCCGCTGTCTTCCAGCAGGGAAAGGAAGAAGAACAGAATGACGATAAGCGGCAGGAAGCTGAGAACACTGCCGACGCCCTCAAAGAGGCCGTTCATCACAAGGCTCTGCACCGCTGCGTTGACATGGCCTGCCTGCATGGCCTTTTCCACCAGACCGCCGAGGGACGCAATGCCGGCGGCCAGAAGATCCTGCAGGAAGGGGCCGATGACGAAAAACGTGAGGAAAAACACCATGCCCATGATGAGGATGAACATGGGGATAGCAGTGTATTTGCCGGTGAGAATGCGGTCAATGCGCTGACTGCGAAGATGCTCCCGGCTCTCCCGGGGCTTCACAACACAGGCATCACAGACCTTGCCGATGTATTCAAAACGCATGTCGGCAATGGCAGCGCTGCGGTCGAGCCCGCGTTCCTTTTCCATCTGGAGGACAATGTGCTCCAGCATTTCCGTTTCATTCTGATCCAGATTCAGCTGGGAGGCGATCAGGGAATCGCCCTCGATGAGCTTGGAGGCGGCAAAGCGGACGGGGAGACCGGCGGCTTCGGCATGGTCTTCAATCAGATGACTGACGGCGTGCAGAGCGCGGTGAACGGCACCGTTATGGTCCTCCGCACTGCAGAAATCCTGCCGGAGCGGCCGCTCCTGATAGCGGGCGATGTGCACGGCATGGCGGACAAGCTCATCCACACCCTGATTCTTGGCGGCGGAAATGGGAACAACCGGGACGCCGAGCATGGCCTCCATAGCGTTGATATCCACCGTGCCGCCGTTGCCCGTCAGCTCATCCATCATATTGAGAGCCACCACCATAGGCACGTTCATCTCCAGCAGCTGCATGGTGAGATAGAGATTGCGCTCGATGTTTGTAGCGTCCACAATGTTGATGATGGCCTTCGGCTTATCATTCAGCACAAAGTTGCGGGAGACCAGCTCTTCACTGGAATAGGGGGACATGGAGTAGATGCCGGGCAGATCGGTGATGGAGGTGTCCGCATGGCCGCGAATGGCACCGTCCTTCCGGTCGACCGTGACGCCGGGGAAGTTGCCCACGTGCTGATTGGAGCCCGTCAGCTGATTGAACAGGGTGGTTTTGCCGCTGTTCTGATTTCCAACGAGGGCGAAGGTCAGGAGCGTCCCGTCAGGGAGGGGAGTGCCGGTGCCCTTCGGGTGGAAAATGCCCTCTTCACCGAGGCCGGGGTGGGGATGTTTCTTCTTTCTGGAGGAGAGAGACGAGGCCTCTGAAGAGGTGCTCTGCAGAGGGGTTATGAGTATTTTTTCGGCGTCTGCCAGACGCAGCGTCAGCTCATAGCCGTGGATTCTGAGCTCCATGGGGTCGCCCAGAGGGGCGAGCTTCATCATGGTGACTTCTGCACCCGGGATGACGCCCATATCCAGAAAATGCTGGCGGAGGGCGCCTTCACCGCCTACCTGCTCGATGCGGGCGGACTGGCCGGGCTTCAATTCATTGAGTTTATTCATGGTTCTCCTTATTAAGCTGCAGGCTGCTGCAGCGGTCTTATACACAAGGACAGATTATAGCATGCCTGAGGGGCATCGTAAAGAAAAGAAACACCGGAAAATGAAAAAACAGCGGGAACAACTTTGCTCCTGCTGTTTTCAGATCTGAATTGCGTGCGGGGAGATCAGAAGGCGGTGAGAACCATGTCGGAAGTGGCGATGGTTTCCGCATTGACGGCCTCTTCGCCGCAGTGCCAGTGAGAGAGGACGGCACCGTCCGGGGCCTCGATTTCAGGGAGGAAGCCGAGGGCTTCACCGGCGTGTGCATAGCGCCTCTGGGCGATCTTTCCGTTCACGATAAAGGTGAGGGTGTAGAGGGTTTCTTCTTCAGCATCTGCTGAATCGGTATCTTCCGCGAAGGCAGCTCCGGGAAAAACCAGAAATGCCTGGAAGATCATGGCTAATGCCAGAACAAATGAAAGATTTCTTCTTGTTTTCATTCCTTTTCCTCTTTCCTGCTGCCGAACAGCAAATTATTTTCCGTGTAGAGAGCAGCGGGTTTAACCCACTGTCTTTTTTCTTGCACTCAGTATAGCAGGAAGAAGTTTCATGACCGGTTACATTCCGGTTATTTCAACTTTTTTCAAAAAATATTTTTACGCGGGGGTCAGTGTTTCAGCAGCAGAAGAATCTGCTGCTGAAACATTTGTTTTATTTTCTTTTTGCTTCAGGACGTAATTTGCAACGGTCAGGCCCAGGTAGACAATCGCCAGCACAAGGCGGAGGCGCTGTTCAAAAATCACTTCACTGCGGGTCATAGACGTTCGTACGATTATGCGCTGACAGAGGCGTTTTCGTTGAGAAAGCCTTTGATGGCGCCGGCGCCGGCGTATTTGGTGTAGCTTCCGTCATCGGCAAAGACGATGAGGGTGGGCGCCTGCTTGACACCGTAGGTGACTGCCAGATCGGCGTTTTCGTTTGCCAGGAGTGCCTCATAGGGGAAGCCGGCCTTATCCAGATAGCTGATGGCGATGCGGCAGTTGGGGCAGGTGGCGGTTTTGAACAGGATCGGCTTGCGGGCACCGGAGGTTGCGGGGGCAGCGGCGGCTTCTGCAGCAGGAGCGGCGGATTTTGCCGGGGCTTCGGTGCGGGTATATTTGCCGATCAGCCGGGTGGTGATTTCACCGTCGGGCAGGGGACCGTCGTGGGTCAGGCGGGAGATCTCGGGCCTGTAGGTCTTGCGCTCTTTGAATTCCTGCGTCTTGCCGGCATTCCAGTTCTGCACGGGGCGGTAGTAACCGGTGATACGGCTATAGACCTCGGCGGATTCACCGCACTCGGGGCAGGTGAACTGCTCACCGTTGAGATAACCGTGGTTTTTGCAGACGGAGTAGGTGGGGGAGATGGTGTAATAGGGGAGCTTGTAGTTTTCGGCGATCTTTCGCACCAGGTTTGCTGCGGCTTCCCAGCTCGGCAGCTTCTCGCCCAGGAAGGCGTGGAAGACCGTGCCGGAGGTGTAGCGGGTCTGGAGATCGTCCTGAATGTCGAGAGCGGCAAAGACATCGTCCGTGTATCCGACGGGGAGATGAGAGGAGTTGGTGTAATAGGGCGTTCCGCCGGGCTCTGCAGCGGTGATAATGTCGGGATAGAGCTCAACATCATGCTTGGCGAGACGGTAGGAGGTGGACTCGGCCGGGGTCGCCTCGAGATTGAAGAGGTCGCCGTACTTTTCCTGATAGTCGCTGAGGCGTTCCCGCATGTGATCGAGCACCTGCTTGGTGAACTCCTGGCAGCGGGGATCTGTCATGTCGCAGCGCAACCAGTTGGCGTTGAGGCCGGCTTCATTCATGCCGACAAGACCGATGGTGGAGAAATGATTGGCAAAGGTGCCGAGGTAATACTTGGTGTAGGGATAGAGGCCGGCATCGAGAAGGCGGGTAATGACCTTGCGCTTCACATCGAGGCTGCGGGCGGCGATGTCCATCAGCTTGTCAAGGCGGCGGTAGAAGTCGGCCTCGTCGGTGGCGAGATAGGCGATACGCGGCATGTTGATGGTGACGACACCGATGGAGCCGGTGCTCTCGCCGGAGCCGAAGAAACCACCGGATTTCTTACGCAGCTCACGCAGATCAAGACGGAGACGGCAGCACATGGAACGGACATCGGAGGGCTCCATATCGGAGTTGATGTAGTTGGAGAAGTAGGGCGTGCCGTATTTTGCCGTCATCTCGAAGAGGAGACGGTTGTTCTCGGTGGGAGACCAGTCAAAATCGCGGGTAATGGAGTAGGTGGGGATGGGGTACTGGAAGCCGCGGCCGTTGGCATCGCCTTCGATCATGATGTCGATAAAGGCCTTGTTGACCATGTCCATCTCTTTTTTGCAGTCACCGTAGGTGAAGTCCATCTCCTTGCCGCCGACGATGGCCGGGAGATCCTTCAGGTCGGAAGGAACCGTCCAGTCCAGCGTGATGTTGGAGAAGGGAGCCTGGGTGCCCCAGCGGGACGGGGTGTTGACACCGAAAATGAAGCTCTGGATGCACTGCTTGACTTCGCGCTGGGAGAGATTGTCAACCTTGACGAAGGGGGCGAGATAGGTGTCGAAGGAGGAGAAGGCCTGTGCGCCTGCCCACTCATTCTGCATGATGCCGAGGAAGTTGACCATCTGGTTGCAGAGAGTGGAGAGGTGACTGGCAGGGGCGGAATTGGTCTTGCCGGGGATGCCGAGACCCTGCTGGATGAGCTGCTTCAGGCTCCAGCCGGCGCAGTAGCCGGTGAGCATGGAGAGGTCGTGCAGGTGGAGGTCACAGTTGCGGTGGGCGTTGGCGATTTCCTCGTCATAGACCTCGGATAGCCAGTAGTTGGCGGTGATGGCACCCGAGTTGGAGAGAATCAGACCGCCGACCGAGTAGGTGACGGTGGAGTTTTCTTTGACGCGCCAGTCTTCAATGTTAAGATATTTGTCCACGGTCTCCTTATAGTCGAGATAGGAGGACTTGGTGTTTCTCAGTTTTTCACGCTGCTTGCGGTAGAGAATGTAGGCCTTGGCAACCTGCTCATAGCCGCCGCGGGAGAGAACGGCTTCCACGCTGTCCTGAATATCCTCCACGGCGATGGTGCCGTTTTTGATTTTGCTCTGAAAATCTGCAGTTGTTTTAAGGGCCAGAAAATCAATGACAGAGTCATTATATTCGGTTTCGGTGGCTTCAAAAGCCTTGCGGATAGCATCGGCAATCTTCTGAATATCAAAATCCACAACTTTGCCGTCCCGCTTCATTACTTTGTTGTACATGACTGCTTTCTCCTGTTTACGTCGTGATTATATTCCTCTGACCTGTACACCCGGGATAAGGGGCCTGACAGCGTCGGCCAGCGTGTGCATTTCCTGTTCGTCAAATGCTGAGAGGGTGCCGACGGCTACAAGATCACCAGAATCTTTAAATTGCTGGAGATAGTATTCCTTCGCTCCGGCAATCCATTCGGCCGCCTCCACGAGGCTTTCGGCAGTGTGGAGGCCTTTGACAACCGTCGTTCTGAATTCGTAATCCACGATACCGGAGAGAAGAAGGTTTTTGCTCTGTTCGATGCGGGAGAGATCAAGATCGGGGATGCCAGCTGTTTCCGCGTAAAGGGCGGGAGAATTTTTGATATCCATCGCGACCCGGTCTACCAGGCCCTCGGAAATCAGATTTTCCAGCGTGTCGGGGAAAGAGCCGTTGGTGTCCAGCTTGACAAGAAATCCCAGATCCTTTACCCGGCGCAAAAAATCGGGCATCTCCCGATGCAGGAGAGGCTCACCGCCGGTGACGGCTACTCCGTCCAGAATGCCGGTGCGCTTTTTCAGAAAGGTGAACACCTCATCCTCCGTGACATGCTGCTCCAGGCGATCCGGGAGGACGAGAGAAGCATTGTGGCAGAAGGGACAGCGAAAATTACAGCCTGCCGTGAACACCGTGCAGGCAACTTTGCCGGGATAATCCAGAAGCGTCATCTTTTGAAGACCCGATAGAAACATGATTTCTCCTTTGCATATGAGTGCTGCCGCAATGCGGCAGCATGGTTATCATAAATCTTTCTTCTGCTTCTGTCAAGAGGGTTTCACAATATTTAGAATTTTTTCCCGGTTTGTAACCAATTTTACCACAAAATATAGTATGACAACTATAATTGAAAATGTTAAAAGGGGTGACTGTACGAAACAGGAGTTTTATGATATAATTACTTTTTAAGAACAATAGAACCGGGAAAACCCGGAGGTACAGGAAAAATGAAGATTGTTATTGCAGGTGCCGGACGGATCGGCAGTTCTCTGGCAGAGGTGCTCTCACAGGAGGGGCATGACATCACCATCATCGACAGAGATGAAGAAACTATCAGCCATGTATCCAATGATATCGATGTTATCTGCCTGGAGGGAAACGCGATAAACCCTGATGTGCTGACAGAAGCAGGGGCAAAGGATGCGGATCTCCTGATTGCAGCGACGGAGCAGGATGAGGTCAACATGGTGTGCGGGATCTCTGCCCGGAAGCTGGGCACAAAGCATGTGGTTGCGCGGGTAAGAGACACCGAGTATCTGGGAAAAACAGAATTTCTGCGGGAGGCACTGGGGATTTCTCTGCTTGTCAACCCGGAGTTTTCGTGCGCCAAGGAGATATCCCGCATTCTTCGTTTTCCCAGCGCATCGCGCATTGACGCTTTTTCCAAGGGAAGCCTGGAGATTGTGGAGCATAAGGTAGCCCCCGGCGGACAGCTGGACGGTGTGGCGCTGAAGGATCTGCAGAAAATCTCGGGAGCAAAGGTGCTTGTAAGCCTGGCAGAGCGCGAAGGGAACGCCATTATACCGAAAGGCGACTTTACTGTCAAGGGCGGGGATATACTGAGCATCACCGGTATATCCAGCGAGCTGCGCAGGTTTTTCATGGCAGTGGGAGCTTATAAAAGACCGGTACGGAACGTGATGATTACCGGCGGCGGACGCATTTCGGTGTATCTGGCCAGAATCCTGCAGGAGAACGGAATCAGCGCCACCGTCATCGAGGAGGACAGAAAGCGCTGCGAAAAGCTCTGTGAGCTGATCCCGGATGCGAAGATCATCTGCGGGAAGGCGTCCAAAAGCGATGTGCTGCTGGAGGAAGGCATCCGTACGACGGACGGTTTTGTGGCACTGCTTGGGGATGACGGGGACAACATCATCACGTCGATCTATGCACGGCACTGCACAGACGGGAAGATCGTCACGTGCATCAACCATGAGCATTTTGCCGAGATTCTGGGCGACAAGGAATTGGACAGCATAGTGATCCCCAAAAAGATCATTGTGCAGCAGATCACGCGGTATGTAAGAGCCATGAGCAACTCCATGGGGAGCAGCATGGAAACACTCTACAAGCTGGCAGACGGTAAAGCGGAGGCACTGGAGTTTCGCGTCACCACGGAGGCAAAGTGCATCGGCGTGCCCATCCGGGAGCTGCGCCTGAAACCGAATGTGCTGATTGCAGCGGTGATCCGGGGAGGAAAAAGCATTATCCCCGACGGCAGCACGGAAATCAAAGCCGGTGACCACGCGGTGATTGTGACGGAAGCGGGCTGGCTTGAGACGATTGACGGCATTATGAAGTGAGAGGAACACCATGAACAGAAAGAAAATCTGGTGGATGGTGGGGCTTGCGCTGCTGGTGGAGAGCGGGTTGATGCTTCTGCCGATCGTGGCGGGGCTGTGCTTCGGGGAACGGCCGGGAGCATATATGATTTCTGCCCTGATCACGGCGGCGGCGGGGTTCCTGCTGAGCCGCCTGCGCTCAGCCGATGACACGATTTACGCCCGGGACGGGTTTGTGACAGTGACACTGGTGTGGCTTGTCATGTCTGCCTTCGGCGCACTGCCGTTTGTGCTTTCGGGAGATATCCCGTCGTATGTTGACGCATTTTTTGAAACCATGTCCGGCCTGACAACGACAGGTGCATCCATCCTCAATAACATAGAGGGGCTTTCCAAGGCGAGTCTTTTCTGGCGATCCTTTACCCATTGGATCGGCGGTATGGGTGTGCTGGTGTTTATGATGGCAGTGCTGCCCATGAGCGGCGAACACTCCATGCATATCATGCGGGCGGAAGTGCCCGGCCCGGTGGTAGGCAAACTGGTGCCGCGCGCAGGAGAGACAGCGAAGATTCTCTATTATATCTACGGGGCTTTGACAGCGGCGGAGACACTCTTCCTGTGGTTTGGCGGAATGAGCTTTTTTGAAGCACTCCTGCATGCATTCGCCACGGCCGGAACAGGCGGATTTTCAACGAGAAACAGCAGTGTTGCGTCCTTCAACAGTCCGTACGTGGAGACGGTTATTGCGTTGTTCCTGGTCCTGTTCGGGATGAACTTCAACCTGTATTACCTGATGCTGAAGGGGAAAATCAGGGAAGCGCTGAAGAGTGAGGAATTCCGTTGGTATATTGCAGTGATCTGCATTACCACCGCTGCAATTGCAGCCGGCATATTCGGCATATACGGAAATGTGTGGGATACGGTTCGGAACGCATTCTTCAATGTAATGACGATTATGAGCACGGCAGGGTTCTGCACGGTGGATTTCACCACGTGGCCGCAGTACACCCAGGTGCTGATTGTGCTGCTGATGTTTATCGGCGGATGCGCCGGCAGCACGGGCGGCGGACTGAAGCTCTCCAGGGTGATGCTGCTGGTGAAAAACGCCGGGACCGATGTCAGGCGGATGGTATCGCCGAGACGCGTCAAGCGGGTGAGAATGGACGGAAAATGCGTTTCAGACAGCGTTCTGACGACGGTGGGAACCTTTTTCTTCCTGTATATTCTGATTCTGCTGATCTGCACGTTTGTGGTGTCGTTTGACGGGAATGATTTTACCACAAACTTCACCGCATCACTCTCCTGCATCTCCAATGTGGGACCCGGGCTTGCCAAGGTAGGGCCGAAATACAATTACGCAGGGTTCTCCGATCTTTCCAAAATCGTAATGTCAGTGACGATGCTGGCAGGAAGACTGGAGATTTACCCGGTTCTGATTCTCCTGATGCCGAAAAAAACCGGCAGAGGATAAACAACAGAGACCATGAATATGAACAACATTACGGAAAAAGCTTATGCAAAACTGAATATCTCGCTGGACGTTTCCAAGCCGAGAGAGGACGGATATCACGATATGATCATGGTGATGCAGACCGTTTCTCTCTGCGATGAACTGACAATTGTGCCGGATGAAACAGGAACCGTGCGGGCGGAGGCGGATCTCCGTTATATCCCGAGAGACGACCGCAACCTGGCCGTAAAGGCGGCGAAGCTGTACTTCCGGAAAACCGGGCGGGAAAAAGCCGGCGCCGTGATCCGCATAAAAAAAAGAATCCCGGTGGGAGCAGGAATGGCCGGAGGATCGTCCGACGCGGCAGCCGTGATACGGGCACTCAACAGGGCACACGGCGATGAACTGAAAAAGGAAGAAATGCTGGAGCTCGCCGAAATGACCGGATCGGACGTGGCATTCTGCCTGATGGGAGGTACGGCCCTTGCCGAGGGCAGAGGAGAGATCCTGACGCCGCTGCGGCCGCTGCCGGAATGCACCTTTGTAATATGCAAGCCGGAATTTTCCGTCTCCACGCCGGAGCTTTTCCACGCACTTGACCGGGAGAAGCTGCGGGTTCACCCGGATACGGCGGGAATCCTGGCGGCCATAAAGGAAGGGAACCTGGCACAGGTGTGCAGGCGGATGTACAACGTGTTTGAAGACGTATCAGACGGGCGGATGAAACCCATAGCCGAGATCAAAAACAGACTGATGAACAGAGGCGCTGTCGGCGCTGTGATGACCGGGACCGGGTCTGCGGTGTTCGGGATTTTCACGGACGAGGAAAGAGCGAAAAAAGCCTGTGCTGCCTTTGCAAAGGAATATCCCTTTGCCTGTACGGCAAAGCCGGTGAAAACCCTGATATGAAAACTGCCGGGAAAATACTTGCAGGCCTTCTTGCCGTCCTTCTGCTCGTCGGAGCCGCGGGCTGGGGGATCTGGTTTCACTTCAGCCGGCAGGCGCCCTATGCGGTGCCGGAGGATGGGAAAGAAGCCCTCTTCGCCGGGAAAAAGGTGATGGTGATTGTGCCCCATGAGGACGATGAGCTGAATCTTTTCGGCGGTCTTTTTGAGGCATATCTTCGTCACGGCAGTACGGTGAAGGTTGTGTTCGTCACGAACGGGGATCTGTATCTCCCGCGGGAGACGAGAATCGGCGAGGCAATTCGGGCCATGCATGAGGTGGGCGTGGCGGAGGAAGACATCATTTTTCTCGGTTACGGCGACGGTTATTACGGACGGCATCTCTACAATGCCTATGACGGAGAGCGGATGATCTCGCAGGCGGGGTTTATGGAGACCCACGGAGCGGACTTTCACCCGGCATTCGCGGAAGAACGTCCCTTTACCAGAGAGAACTTTATCGGCGACATCAAAGCGTGCATCCTGCAGGAACGGCCGGATGTGGTTTTCTGCAACGATTATGACAGTCATCCCGACCACCAGGCAGTTTCTCTGGGTTTTGAAGAAGCCATGGGAGAGATTTTGTGGGAAGAGGCGGATTACCGGCCGGCGGTATACAAAGGGTATGCCTACAGCACGGGGTTTTACGCGCCGGAGGATTTCTATGCATCCCTGAATATCCTCTCAACCCGGAACCCTTCAGACAGCGACAGCGTGCAGGAGGGGATTTACCGGTGGAGCGAGAGAGTGCGCTTTCCGGTGAGTGCGGCGAGCCTTTCCCACTCGCTGTATCAGTGCTCGGTTTACCGGGCGGCAGTTCAGCACGAATCCCAGAATGCAAAAATACATGCAATCTCGGTGATCAACGGGGACAAGGTTTTCTGGCAGAGAAGAACGGATTCGCTCTGCGCGAAAGCCGTGATTACGGCAAGCTCCGGGCATTCGGAACGCCTGAACGACTTCAAGCTGCTGGACAGTACGGACCTGATGGGATGGGCGGCACCGTATGACGGCGTCTGGACGCCGGAGAAAGGGGACGCAGACAGGTCGTTTACGGTCACATTTGCGGAGGAATCGACAGTTGCTTCCGTAAGGCTATACGGCAGCCCGTCGAAAGAGGACCGGGTGCTCAATGCGCTGGTGACGTTAAGTGACGGCACAAAAAAAGAAACCGGACCCATCGGCCCGGAAGGAACAGAAATTCAATTTGAAAGAACGAAAGCTGTCTCGGGATTCACGGTGAAGCTTCTGGAGACAGAAGGAGAGAAAGCGGGGATCACGGAGGCGGAAGCGTTTGCTGCAGAAGCTGCCTGCCCTGGTGCGTATCTCAAAATGATGGAGGGGGATGACTTCGTCTACGACTATATGACCGAACGGGACGGGAAGGCTGTGTTTACCATTTATGGAGCAGGTACTGATATTTCAAACAGTTTTGTACTCTCATGTGACAATCCGCGGTGCACAGCAGTTTCGGAAAACGGAACAATCTCCGTCACATGCCCGAAGGGGGAGAAGTGCATCCTGTCAGCGGAGGATCCGGAGAGCGGGCTAACCGATCGGGTGCGGGTGTCGAACCCCGGGATGATGACACGCTGGGGGAGAGATATTGAGCGAATCTGGTACAGGGCGTCCGGCTATGCCATGCGGGAGGGTTCTTTCCTGTACAGGGTAACAGAAGCAGTGGAGAGACGACTGGGGAAATAAAAAAATAGAGAGGATTAATCCTCTCCCAGCCGACTCTTGATGTATTTCTCCACTTCAGGGTATGCAATGTCCAACGCAACACTCAACTCACCGTGCAATACTTCTTTGGCCCGCTTCATGGTAGCTTCCGCTCGTGTACTCTTTGTCTTTCTGGAATTGATGCGAATGTGAAGCCCTTTTATAATGGAAACCATGGCTTCCGGCGTATGCTGCCGGAAAATTTCCCGATAAAAGGCATCCACGTGATTGAATCGGTTATCTTCACAGATTGCCGGTTCAATAACAGGGATAGAGGAGATAAGGGCTTCTGCTTCGTCCCGACTGATCACAGGCCTCATGTAGGCGTCGGAATCGACAGGGGAAAAATACGTTCCTCTCCCGATATAGGGCCGCAGATGATAATAAAGCCTGTCACCAGCATGTTCCAGAGGGGCAATTTGTTCGACCGTACACACACCACTTTCAGCGTAGATAATCTTATCTCCGACTGAATACATGTAAAATATACCCCCACTCTATAATTATGAATTATTTTACCATATAATGACAAATAAAGCAAGAAGAATTTCGGCAAATAATTATTTTTTTACGGTGTTTTAAGAATGAAACTACAATTAATCGGCCATAATTACAGATATGCGGCAGAACAGATGCTTTCGACGCTCTTTCGGGGGGAAAAACCGGACTATTCACGGAAGAAGCCGGAAGAAAACGGAATGAAAATCACACTGCGCACTGCCAGAATCTATACAACGGCCACCTGCATTTACATCAATGAATCCGGGCGGTTCAGCGGCAGGGCAGCGGTCAGAACGGAAGAAATGACAGACGAGACGGAGCGGGACCGACTGTGCCAGTTTATCATTAAAAATGCCGTTTACCGTGCCGTGAGGGCATCCGGCATGGAGCGGCCGCCCTGGGGAGCGCTGACCGGAGTGAGGCCGGGAAAGCTGATGCACGGGATCATCCGGCAATGCAAAAGCAGGGAAGAGGCGGTTGCACGGTTCGAGACAGAGTACGATGTGACCCGCCGGCGGGCGGAGCTGTGCTATGAAACGACACTTGCGACGGAGAGGGCGGAAAGCTCTCTGGGAGAAAAGGATGTATGCCTGTATATCGGCATACCCTTCTGCCCAACGCGGTGTGCTTACTGCAGCTTTGTCAGCCAGGCAACAGAGAAAAGCATGAAGCTGATCGAACCCTTCCTGGATGCACTGATCCGTGAGATCCGGGCGAATGCGGAGCAGGTCAGGAAAAAGGGCCTGCGCGTCGTGGCCATTTATGCCGGCGGGGGAACGCCTACAACCCTGTCCGCATCCCAGCTCGACCGTCTCTGCACCTGCATGGAAGAGGAATTTGATCTCAGCGGAATGCGGGAATACAGCGTGGAAGCCGGCAGGCCGGACACCATCACGGAAGAAAAGCTGCTGGTGCTTCGACGGCACGGGGTTGACAGGGTTTCCGTCAACCCTCAGACGATGCGGGATGAGGTTCTGGAGGCAATCGGGAGAAAACACACGGCCTGGGATATCCTGGAGGCGCTGGAAAAGGTGCGGAAAGTTGGCGGATTTGCCGTTAACATGGACCTGATTGCAGGGCTGCCGAAGGATGATCCGGAAGGATTTGCAAAGTCTCTGGAACAGGTTCTGGCTCTGAAACCGGAGAATATCACCATCCATACTCTTTCACTGAAACGAGGTTCTACCCTGATGGCCCAGCCCGGAATCATTCCGACGGCGGCGGAGGTGGAACGGATGCTGGATAATGCCTACAGAAGGCTTAACGGCAAGGACTATGCCCCGTATTACCTTTACCGCCAGAAAAACATGTCCGGCGGGTTTGAGAACACCGGATGGACGAAGCAGGGCTATGAAAATCTCTACAATATCTGCATGATGGAAGAATTGTGCAGCATTCTCGCATCGGGGGGAGGTGGATCCACAAAGCTGATTCACCCCGAGGGAGGAAAAAACATACGCATCACGGCACCCAAATACCCGCTGGAATACATTCAGCAGATTGAAAAAACCTGTGAAGAAAAACGGAGGATAGGTGAATTTTATGAGTATGATGTACGATCTCGATGAAATCAACATGAAAACAGTGGCAGATCCGAAAGGGTTCTGCGAAGAATGCGAGGAGAACTACAACGGGAAGATCAGGGAAGTTTCCCAGATGATAGCCGAAAACCTGAAGAATTCCCCCATTGTGCTGCTTGCAGGCCCCTCGGGCTCAGCGAAAACAACCACGGCCATGAAGATCAGTGAAGAGCTCAACCGGAGGGGCATCGGCACCCACTATGTGAGCATGGATGATTACTTCAACACCGTGGGGGAGAACACGCCGAGAACACCGGAAGGGGATTATGACCTGGAGTCGCCCCTGTGCCTGGATATGGATCTGATGACCCGGCATTTTGATGACCTGGAAAAAGGAAAACGCATCTATGTGCCGAAATATGAGTTCTCCCGCAGAATGCGCGTGACGGAACCGTCCAAATCCATCCGCCTGAAGAAGGATGAGATCTGCATTTTTGAAGGAATCCATGCCCTGAATGATCAGATTGCAGGGAGACATCCGGCGGCATTTAAACTGCACGTATCGGCGGCGAGCAGTGTAAGCTTCCGGGGAGTAATGGCGTTTAAAAACACCTGGTTCCGCCTGGTGCGCAGAGTCGTGCGTGACTATAACTTCCGCGGAACAGACCCGAGTGAGACAATGGCCATGTGGGCGAATATACGCCGGGGAGAGAAGCTCTATATTACACCTTTCAAAAGCAGGGCGGATTATCAGCTCGATTCGACTATGGCATGCGAGGGAGCTGTTATGAACGAAACTGCGACGAAACTCTTCCAGTCGGTACCGGAAGGGATTGAGCGGTTTGAAGAGCTGCGCAAAGTTCTGCCTGCAATTCAGCTTTTCGGTGTGATTGATGAGAGCGACTTGCCGGCGGACTCCGTTCTGAGGGAGTTTATCGGCGGCGGAATCTATTCGTAACTGTGAAAATTGCACAAAAATCCGAATATAAAATTAAGAAATTCCGTCAAAATTCAGCAATTTTGGAGTCAGACATTTTTTGCGTTTTTATTGATTTTTCAGGACTTTTTTGATATTATTATTAAGCTTTTAAGGGAATTTTCCCCGGATGAGCGATTTTACAGTTTATTTTTTTATTGGAGGATATATCAATGATTAAAGTCGGTATCAATGGTTTCGGCCGCATCGGTTCTCTGGCTTTCCGCGCAGCCATCAAGTCTGACGACATCCAGGTCGTTGCAATCAATGCTCCGGGTCATCCCGCTTCCCACATCGCTTACTGCGTGAAGTACGATTCCGTTCACGGCCGTTTCGATGGCGAAGTCGTCGGCAACGATGAAGACAGCACTGTTACCGTTAACGGTAAGACCGTTAAGGTTCTCTCCGACAAGAGCTACCGTGACGCTACTCTCATCCCCTGGGGCGAGCTCGGTGTTGACTACGTTCTCGAGTGCACCGGTGTTTACCTGACCAAGGAGAAGGCACAGGCTCACATTGACGCCGGCGCTAAGGTCGTTGTCATGTCCGGCCCTGCAAAGGACGACACCCCGATGTTCGTCTGCGGTGTTAACCTCGACAAGTACACTGCTGACATGCAGTTCGTTTCCAACGCATCCTGCACCACCAACTGCCTTGCTCCTATCTCCAAGGTTGTCAATGACAACTTCGGCGTTATCGAAGGCCTCATGACCACTGTTCATGCTTCCACCGCTACCCAGTCTATCGTTGACGGCTTCCCCAAGAAGAAGGATCTCCGCGGCGCACGCTCCATCTACAACAACATCATCCCCTCCTCCACCGGCGCTGCAAAGGCTGTCGGCAAGGTTATCCCCGAGCTCAACGGCAAGCTCACCGGTATGTCCATGCGTATCCCCGCTCCGGACGTGTCTGTGGTTGATGTTACCTTCCGTCTTGAGAAGTCCGCTACCTATGATGAGATCTGCGCTGCTATGAAGGCTGCTTCCGAAGGCCCGATGAAGGGTGTTCTGGAGTATGTGGATGACGATGTCGTTTCCTCCGACTTCCGTACCGATGCTCACACCTCCATCTTTGATGCCAGAGCCGGTATCGCTCTCAACGGCAACTTCGTAAAGCTCGTTGCATGGTATGACAATGAATGGGGCTTCTCCAACAAGATGCTCGACCTCACCCGTCACATCGACAGCGTCCGCAACGCATAATTTAACAGCACATAAAAATGAATCCGGAGCGAAAGCTCCGGATTTTTTATTGAGTTTATGATCTAATTGTTTCTCCGGTGTACCAGTCCATCCCGCCGATGCTGGTGACATCGGTGTAGCCGGCGTCTTTCAGCATGGAGGCGGCGTAACCGCTGCGTCTGCCGCGATAGCAGTAAACGAAGATCGGCGTGCTGCGGTCGGGATTGATGGCCTCGACAGCAGAGACAATGTCCCGTAGCGGTGCGAAGGTGCTGCCGGGGATGTGACCGGCGTCATAATCTTCCTTCTCTCGCACATCAAGGAGAAGAGCACCGGCGGTATCATGAAAAGACTGGATGCCGGCAAGAAGCTTCTCGTTCTGCGTTTTCTCCCAATTGCGCTTTTCAGTCTCACGCTGATTCTGCAGATCGATGATGCGTTTTTTCGTGCCGGAAGCAGACAGCACGAGCCCGACGCCAGCGGCAACCAGAGCCGAACCCAGCTTCCATAAACGTAAGTAATTCATATCAAACCTCCTGAAAGCCTTGTTTTCCCTGACTTTACCCGAAAGTGGAGCGGAAAACAAGGGCTTTTCTGTAAACAAGTATCTGTGAGGACTTGAAAAGAACCGGAATCTATTGTAAAATCATCAGACACGCATGGATATTGAGGGACTATGATGAAAGAAAAAACCGCTAAGAAACAGAATTTTATGCATGGCGCTGCTATATTGACCATCGGCGTCATGATCATGAAGGTGCTGGGGGCAATTTACAAGGTGCCGCTGGCCAATATTCTGGGCGACTACGGCTATGGGCTGTTTCTGGCGACCTATAATGTTTATAATATCTTTTTTACGCTGTCCACTGCCGGTTTGCCGGTGGCGCTCTCAAGACTCATAGCCGAGGCTGATGCCAACGGTCTGGAGGCACGGAAGGAGAAAACATTCCGTACTGCGGTAGGAACCTTTGCGGTGATCGGCATTCTGTTTTCCATGATTATGTTCTTCGGAAACGAATGGTTGGCTGAAGCATACCTGCGCAAACCGGACGCGGCATTGAGCGTACGGGCTATGGCACCGGCAATTCTGCTGGTCTGTTTGGTGTCCGCCTACCGGGGTTATTGCCAGGGCAACGGGAATATGATCCCCACCACGGTGGATGAGGTTCTGGAGGTCCTTTTCAAGGTTATCTCAGGGCTGATCCTTGCAAGCCTCATCGTGAAGGCCGGGCGCGGCCTGTCGGAGGCGTCTGCAGGTGCGATTCTCGGGGTATCCATCGGTTCGGTGGTCTCGTTAGGGTATATGCTGGTTTATAAACACAGGAATTACCCCTACAGCAGAAACAGCAGGAATGAACCGACAGAGAGCACCGGCAAAATCATATGGTCGATTCTCCGTATCGGGATTCCGATTTCTCTCGGAGCAAGCATCATGGCGATTCTCAGTTCTCTTGATCCCGGCATCTGCCAGAGCAGGCTGGAGGCGGCAGGGTTTTCGCAATATGATGCGGGCGTGCTGTACGGGATTTACGGCAAGGTGCAGACGCTGTTTAATCTGCCGGCAGCTTTCATGACGCCGTTGACCATTGCTATCGTTCCTGCGGTGGCGGGTGCGATCGCAAGAGGAAACCGGGTGGAGGCGGAAAAAACCGGAGAAGACGCCATGCGGATTGCGTCTGTTATTTCCATGCCCATGGGTGTGGGGCTGGCAGTGCTCTCTTTCCCGATTGTCAATGTGCTCTATCCCAACAGCAACGCGGCAGGCCCCGGGCTTTTGAGCATTATGGGGATTGCATCCTTTTTCGTGTGCCTGGTGCTGATGGAAAATGCGATTCTGCAGGCATCCGGTAAGGAACGGCTGCCGATGTACGCCCTTGTGACAGGATCGCTGCTGAAGATCCTGATCAACTGGATTATTATTGCCATCCCGTCGGTGAATATTTACGGAGCACCGGTGGGAACGCTCTTCGGTTACTGCTGCATGGCGGTGATGGATTATATCTTTATCCGGAAAGCGCTGGGACAGAAACCGAATCTGGTCAAGGTTTTCGGAAAGCCGATGGTATGCAGCCTTCTGATGGGAGGCGCTGCCTACGGCATCTATGCACTTTGCAGCCGAATCATCGGGACGGCAGGAACAATGCGGATGCTGGTGTGCATGGCAGCGGCAGTTGTAGCCGGGGTTGTGGTGTATGGCATTGTTGTGATAGCATCCCGGGCAATTACAAACGAGGATATGAAGCTGATTCCCGGCGGTGAGAAACTGGGGAAAATTCTCCATATGGGAAAAGAATGAGAGGAAATATATGCGTTTAGATAAATATCTGAAGGTTTCAAGACTGATCAAGCGGCGTACGGTTGCCAATGAGGCCTGTGATGAAGAGTGCATCCTCGTTAACGGCAGGCAGCAGAAGGCCGGATATCAGGTGAAGATCGGGGATGTGATCCAGCTGAATCTGGGCAGACGGGTGCTGAAGGTGGAGGTGCTTTCTACGGAGGACAATGCCAGCAAGGCGACCGCTGCAGCAATGTATCGGGAAATACAGGAATAAAAAAACGGGCCAAACAGGCCCGTTTTTGCTTGAACGGTTTAAGATGCGGATTCAGACAGAAAGCTCTTTCAGAATGGCAGGTGCAGTTTCCTTATCACAGGTAACACTGACAACAAAGTCAATATGCTCTCTCTCGGCAAAGCCGCAAAGCCAGGTGAAAAAGGTTGTGACGGCTTCATCACTTTTGTCTTTTACGAGTTTAAAGAAGTTGTCGATAAAAATATGGGTGATATCGTAGTTGCCGGAATGGATGCCGCAGATAGCGCCTTTCAGGAATTCATAGGAACCGATATCATAGACACCTGCATCAATCAGGCGTGCCTGATAGGGAATATCAAAAGTAAGCTTGCGGTCTTTCTCGATTACAACAACGTCTCCGTTGGCCTCGTTCACTGCCTCGATTACGAGATCAACAAGCTTTTTCGTCTTCCCTGAGCCCTTGTTCCCGATTATTGTTTTTACCATGGCATATATACTCCTTTAAATATTTCATTTTGCCGTGAAAGGCTTTTGCCCTTGTAGCTATATACTACCATTTTTCTCGGGATGATGCAAGGGGAGAAAAGATAACAAGGTTGCTTTTTCTGAGAATTATGTGTGAACAATAAATCCGCCGCCGAGAACACGGTCTCCGGAATAGAGAACGGCGCTCTGACCGGCAGCCGGGGCCCGGACCGGTTCTGTGCAGGCAATGAGAACGGAACCGTCAGAGCAGGGAAGGGCGGTGCAGGGCGGATTTTCCCACTTCGTATGGCGGACACGGACGGTTGCGGATATCTCTCCATCCGGCGTGTCGCAAAGCCAGTTGAAATCACGGGCATGAACCTCCGTCTGAAAGAGCTCCTCCCAGAGGGCAAGCTCAATGGTGTTGTCAGAGGGGTTGATGCGTGAGATATAAACTTTTCTTCCGTCCATCAGGCCGGGGAGACGCTGCCCCACGGTGTAGCAGTGAATCCCTTTGTGCGTCCCTGCTTCCGTGCCGTGGAAAAGAAGCTTACCGGGAGCGGGGAGGGAAGTGCGGGAGGAAAGCCAGCCGATGTAATCCTTATCCGGAATGAAGCAGATCTCCATGCTGTCAGGCTTGTGGGCGACCGGAAGATTGAATTCTTCCGCCATTGCCCGTACTTCCCGCTTGGCATATCTGCCGAGGGGAAGAAGAAGCCTGCTCAGTTGGTTGCGGGTAATGCGACAGAGCATGTAGCTCTGATCATTTTCAGGATGACCTTTGAATAGAGATCCGCCTTCGGCACGGGCATAGTGCCCGGTGGCAATATAGTCAGCTCCGGTTTTGTCTGCATATGCCAGAAGATTCCGGAACTTGAGAGCTGGGTTGCAGATAATACAGGGATTCGGCGTCTCTCCCTGCAGATAGGCACGCTGGAAGGGCAGACACACCTTCTCCTCCAGCTCCGCCTTTACATCAACGGCATCGAAGGGGATGCCGATGGAAGCCGCTGTACTCTCCGCGCAGGAGAGCGCAGCGGAGTCGGTATTGTCGAGATAAAGACCAGTTACTTCGTATCCGGCCTTTTTCAGCAGAACGGCCGAAACAGCAGAATCCACACCGCCGGAAAACCCAAGAATCACTTTTTTCATGTTCTGTTCTCCAGATAGATCATCAGAACCCCGATATCAGCCGGAGAGACACCGGATATTCTGCTTGCCCGCCCGAAGTTTTCCGGCCGGATTTTCAGGAGCTTTTCCCGAGCTTCCAGTCGCAGACCGGTGACAGCATTATAATCCAGATCGGCAGGAATCGGTCGGGACTCCAGCTTTGTGAATTCCTCTACCTGCTTCAGCTGACGCTGAATATAACCCTCGTACTTCAGGCTGATTTCCACCTCATTGATAATCGCTTTGCTGAGTGAGGGGCGATCGGAATCAAAGGGGGAGAGATCTGCATAGTGCAGCTGCGGGCGGCGGATGAGTTCCGCCAGGGAGGCACCGCTTTGCATGGGGGTTGTGCCGCGTTCTGTCAAAAGGGCGTTCAGTGCCTCAGTCGGTGCCGTGTGAGTGTGCTCCAGGCGCTGCAGCTCTCGGGCAACGGCGGCATATTTCGCCTGCACTGCCTGATACTGCTCTTCGGTTACCAGGCCGATCCTGCGCCCGATTGCACTGAGCCGCTGATCGGCATTGTCCTGCCGATGGAGAAGGCGGTATTCACTGCGGGAGGTCATCATACGGTAGGGCTCATTAGTGCCCTTGGTGACAAGGTCGTCAATCAGTGTGCCAATGTATCCGTCACTCCGGCGGAGAATCAGAGGCTCTCTGCCCTGCAGCTTCAGCGCGGCATTGACACCGGCCACAAAGCCCTGAACGGCGGCCTCCTCATAGCCGGAGGAACCGTTAAACTGGCCTGCCCCGTAAAGCCCGGAGATTTTTTTGTCCTCCAGGGTGGCTGCAAGCTCCGTAGGATCAATGCAGTCATATTCAATGGCGTAAGCGGGGCGCGTCATCTCGGCGTGCTCCAGACCGGGGATGGTATGCAGCATCTGAAGCTGCACCTCCTCGGGGAGAGAGGAAGAAAAACCCTGAATATAGAGCTCTTCGGTATTCAGGCCCATGGGCTCAATAAAGAGCTGATGGCGTTTTTTGTCGGCAAAGGTCATCACCTTGGTCTCGATGCTCGGACAGTAACGGGGGCCGATGCCCTCGATTACCCCGGAATAGATGGGACTGCGGTCGAGATTTGCACGAATGATGTTGTGGGTTTCCTCATTGGTATAGGTGAGGTAGCAGACCGCCCGGTTTTTCGGAGGCTCGGCAGTGGAGAAGGAGAAGGGCTCCGTTTCTGCGTCACCCTCCTGCAGCTCCATCACGGAGAAGTCAACCGATCGGCGATTGATGCGGGGAGGCGTGCCTGTTTTGAAACGGCGCATCCCGAGGCCGAGTTCCCGGAGCCTGACGGAAAGCGGAATCGCCGGGGAGAGGCCGTCCGGCCCGGAGGAGCGGACCATTTCACCGGTGATGGTTCTCCCGTCCAGATAGGTGCCGGTGGCGAGAATAACCGCCCGGCAGGAATAGACTGCGCCGGTGGCGGTGGTCACAGAGACAACATGAGCGTCCTCCACACCGAGATCCACCACCTCAGCCTGCTTGACACGGAGATTTTCCTGAAGCTCCAGTGTGTGCTTCATAACCTCCTGATAACGACGCCTGTCCGCCTGTGCGCGAAGAGAGTGAACCGCGGGACCTTTTCCGAGATTAAGCATGCGGTATTGAATGCAGGCACGGTCTGCGGCTTTGGCCATTTCGCCTCCGAGAGCGTCGAGCTCGCGAACCAGATGCCCCTTTCCGGTTCCTCCGATGGCCGGGTTACACGGCATATTACCGACGGCGTCGAGATTGACGGTGAAGCAGATGGTGTCCAGCCCGAGGCGTGCTGCAGCGAGCGCAGCCTCGATTCCGGCATGGCCTGCACCGACAACGGCAATATCACATTTTCCAGCATTGAAAAGTATCATGAAAAGGATTATAATTTCTTGACGGAGAGAAATCAAGATCATATACTGTGGAAAAGTAATTATTTTTTTGCGTTGCTCCGATGTTATTCCAAACCGGATACTCCGCGGAGGTGTTTTTGCGGCATGAAGAAGATAGCTGTTTGTTTACTGATTATTTCATTGCTCCTGACGGTACTGCCGACGGCAGGGGCAGAGCTGGTTGTTGACAGGGTTCTCTGCCAGACACTGCCGGGGAACGGGTCGGTTGATCTGCCCAGCGTCGGGCAGGATTACTCGGCCTTTTCCTGTAGAGCGTCGATTGACGGCATCCATGTGGAGTCATGGGCACTGGTGGACGGCAGCGGCGTGCCATGCACGGGTATGATCGAGAATAAGCCTTATACGCTCTATATCAATGTTGCAACCAACGATCCCAATTATGTGTTCACACTGGATTCGAGAGCATTTGTTAACAACGAGGCTTCGTCTCTGACGATTGCGGATGACTGGCACTATGCCACCATCACCCGACAGATCAAGCCTCACTATCTGGCACCGACCGTATGGCACAACCCGACGGACGAGGCCCATAACAGGGGCGATTTGTTTGCGTTTCTGGCCTCGGCACAGCCCGGATACACTTCCTTTGAGTGGTATCTCCGGTCGCCGGACAACAGGGAAATCCGCGCGGAAAACATCACAGAGATTTATCCGGAAGTGCGCGTCAGCATTGAAGATCTGGGAAAAGGCACCGGTGTCCGGTGCAACTTCAACAAGGTGCCGGCAGGGCTGGACGGTTGGGCGGTTTACTGTATCTTCCGGCTCTATGAGCAGAAGGCCGTGACGAAGGATGCCTATATCCGTGTGCTGGATGCTGCATCCGCGACGCCCACACCGGCTCCCACCCCCGAACCTACACCGACACCTGCACCTACTCCCATGCCCACACCATCACCCACGCCGGCTCCTACACCGGAGCCGACCCCGGAGCCAGAAGAAGAACTGCCGGAGGGCATCTATATTACACCGGAGGACTGGGATTTGAACTGGTCCTACGATGAGGATTATCACTGGCACGAGAGCCTCAACCCGGACAGCAATGAAACCAGCGACCGGGGCACCCATGATTTGGAATGGACGGAAGTAACACCTGCCACCAAGCAGAAGGAAGGAACGGAAGAAGGGGTCTGCGCTGTGTGCGGTTATAAGACAACGCGTCCGGTTGCCTATGTCTCCCCGACGGGGGCTTCGCCCGATATCGTCATGTATGCGATCTACGGTGTGGGCGGTGCACTGGCACTCGTCATCCCCATTATCCTGATTGTGAGCCTGGTGCGAAATCACAGCAGAAAAACAAAAAGACGGAGGAAATAGATCTTCTGACCCAATCCTCCGACTTGAAGAGACATTAAGAGACAATATTACAGCGCTGCATCTCCGAAGAGAACGGTAATCTCTTTCGGAGCTGCGGCGTTTTTAATTTTACCGTTGCAGACTTCGCAGGTGAGATGCCCGTAAGGCGTCGGCACAGTGATCAGAGAGGGCTCAGGCGTCTTCAGCCGGGGTGAAAGACGAATGACACGAAAGCCCGGTTCAAGAATGTCCAGCCCGATCAGAGCTCTCGGCAACCAGTATCGCGGGCAGCCGCCCCAGGCGTGACTGTGGTCGAAAACATACCCGTCGCAGGGAGGAATCCAACCCTCCGCCAGCCCTTTGCTGCATTTTTCAACCATGGGGACCCAGCGGCGGAATAGCGGCATTGCCAGGTCTCCGAAGAGCCCGGTCTTCCAGAGGGCAAGAGAAACGAAATGGGCAAAATAGGGCTGATAATCCGGGAGAGAGGTGTCAGAAAGAATCTTCAGCATCACGGCACGGGCGGTTTCGCCTTCACAGACACCGCAGGCGACGGCCATGGCATTGGCGTGAAGCGTGAAGACCACATCCGGAATGTTCTCAGGCAACCATTCATTTGTGCCTGTGCTGTCCGTCCGGCCGGAAATAAAGAGCTGTGCCTTATCATCCCAGAAGGCAACGCGGAAAGCAGACTTCAGTTTTTCGGCACGGGAATAATATGCCTCGCTATACAGCAGACGGGAGGCAGTTAGAAGCGCACGGTAATAGAGAGCATTTAGCAGTGTCTGACCGAGGGCTTTGGGAGGGTGATGCATGGAACAGCCGGCAATCTCCACCCAGTCAGCAAACATATAATTGGGCGGACGATCAAGAATTCCGTCCTCATCCTCATAGGACTGAAATTTAGCCAGCAGCGTTCGAATTGCATTCTCACATTCCGGAAGAACGGACTGATCCCCAGTATAGAGAATATAGTCCTTCAGCATGGAGATCCACATCAGGCTGTAACCTGTATGGAACATAACACCGCCGGTGGCCTCCAGAAGACGGGCGGTACGCACAATGTCAAAGCGGGTGAGCCGATGGTCGGAAAAGCAGTAATACTCCATCAGGCTTTCAATATAGTAGTCTCCGGTGCAGCCGAGGGGCTCCATGTGCCTGGGAGAGTCGAGGTGGATGCTCTGACGGCAGATGCGGAGCGTATGCTCGCATGTCCGCATCACGAGATCGAGCCCTCTGTCGCCTGTGACGCACTGCCCTTCGAGATCACCGGGGTAGAAGGAGGCGCGGACAGACAGATTGCGGATCACCGGATGGCCGCTGAGCACTTCCACCCGGACGCCGCCCACGCTCCGGATGCGAAATCCCTCATAATGCAGGGAGCTACAGCAGGTGATTTCTTCGGCATCATCCTCCAGATCCCGGGTTTCAAAGGGAATCAGGCGGATCACGCAGGGCTCATCCGTTTCAATGTCAGCACACAGCGTGCCGGTATATATTTTGTCCAGTTCACCGGTGAGAGGGATCGGGATCATCTGATATTCACAGGGCGGGATTTCGGACGGCCGCGGGAGCGCTCGCTCCGAAGCCTCGGCACATCCCCAATCTTCTGCAGAGGCGGATGCATCATAGCAGAGGTCTGACTTCCAACGGAAGTCAGGGGCACACTGCCAGGTGTCATCGGTGCAGACGGGCAGGATTTCTCCGGTTTCCAGCTCCATTATCCCGTCGAGATAAAACCCGCCTCTCCCGTCTGAGATGTCGCACAGCAGGGAGGGAGGAAGCTGGACCTCTGCCTCCAGCAGCAGAGAGGGGACAGGACCGGAGAGAGAATACCGATCGGCATAACGCTGAGGCATCGTCTCCGTTCTTGCCCAGTCACCGCCGGGAAAGGCGGGCCCCATGCCGAGAAAGCTGCCGTTGGCATAGAGACGGAAACGGCAGTCACCGGAGGCCAGCAAGGTAACCTTACTGATCGGGGCACCGGGACAAAACTCCTTTCGAAATCGGACAAGAAGGAAGGGAAGCTCCCGCTTGTCAAAAACCGTGTGTTTGGTCTTCTGAAATGCCGGATAATCCTTTTCCGGCAACCAGATCCATTTTGCTGTGTTCATTGTCTATATCCTTCCTTGTCAGTCGGATTTATTCTTCCACTGCAGCTGAATACACCAGATAGGTGGGCCCCACGTTTTGCACCAGTATGTCGGCAGGCATCTGGGTGAAACGGACGCTTGCATAGATGTTCCCAACGGCGAAGCACAGATTGACAATCATCACAATCCAAACCATCCACCGCCAGGATGAATCCGGCGCGGAAAGCAGCAGAATGATCAGAATGACTGTCAGCAGGAGAATCGGTAATAGGTTGATAATCTGCTCTTTTTTGCGAGGGAAATAAGCGTCACATCCGGCGTGGAGATAAGCACCTGCAAAGCGCAGGGTAGGTTTCACGCCGCTGAAAAGTCTCATCAGAAGCCCACGTCCCAGCTCATGCACGACGGAGACCGAAAGCATCCCCAGCATCAGCGCGACCAGATGTTCAAACGGATCCGGCATATTTGTCAGCTCGGCAGGAGGCATAAAAAGACAACCGGCGGCAAGCAGCAACACCGCAAGAATGGCCTGGATCGTTTTAATCAACCGGGAGAGAATTTTGCTCCGTTCCAGCTCGATACGGGAAATCTGTTTGCCCTTGTATGCTTCCGGCAGCTTTTTGTAAACCATCAAAACCAATTCCCTCTTTCAAAAAATTGTTTTTCTTGCATTTTTCAGAAGACTGGGTTATTATAAAAAAAACTGATCTCTCCGTCAAGTATGATCCCCGGCAAAAGGAGCAGTGTATGAAAAAAGACGGCTTTTTCGCCAGCATCCTGCAGGCTGCGGTGGAAGAGGAAAAAAAGAAATATGCGGCAAAAAAACCAAACTGGTACACCGATCAGAAAAAACAGCTTTGGTATATGCTGATGAACCAGATTGACGGGAATGAGGATGCCGAGGAGGTATCCCAAAGAGAAAAATGAAAAATTACAATAGATAAGGAGTTCCTATGAAAGAAATTGCCAACGGCGTATGGCCGGTAATGATCACCCCATTTACAGCGGACAACAAAATTGACTATGAAGCTGTCCAGAGAATTATCGACTGGTATGCCGACCATAAGGTCACCGGTATTTTTGCAGTGTGTCAGTCCAGCGAGATGTTCTTCCTTACAAAAGAAGAGCGGCTGGAGCTGGCGAAGTATGTTATTGACCATGGCCATGAAAAAGGTATGGGCGTTATCGCTTCCGGTCATGTAGCTGAATCTGTTGAGGATCAGATTGCCGAGGCACAGGCAATTGTGGACATGGGTGTTGACTCCTATGTGTTTATTTCCAACCAGTTTGCGGCTCCCGATGAGAGCGAAGAGGTGGTAAAAGAGCGGATTCAGTACCTGATTGACCATGTTAAGGCCGATAGCTTCGGCATTTATGAGTGCCCCTATCCCTATAAGCGCGTCATCTCTCCGGAGCTTCTGAAATGGATTGCCTCTACCGGTAAATTTGCATTCCTGAAGGATACCTGCTGTGATCTGGATATTCTCAAGGCCAAGTGCGAAGCTGTGAAGGGCACCTCTCTGAAGATCTTTAACGCCAACGCAGCTACTCTGCTGGAGAGCATGCGAATGGGTGTTGCCGGATATTCTGGTGTTATGGCAAACTTCCATTCCGATCTCTATGCATGGCTCATTGAGAATTATCAGAACCCTGCCGAGGCTGAGCGAGTGGAAGAGATGATGGCCTTCCTCGGTGCCACCTCCATGGTGGAGTGCCAGGTTTACCCGGTTAACTGCAAATACCATATGAACCTGATGGGCGTGCCGATGACGCTTGTCACTCGCACCCGCAAGCCGGATGAACTGACATGGAATAAGGTCACCACGGCTACGGCAGAACAGTATCCCAGCAGCAAGATTATTGAGATCGACCAGTTCTACGCCTGCGAGCAGATGTTCCGCAAGGCCTTCTTCGGCTGATCTGTCTGATTAAGGCATTCACTCCGACAGGAGTTAATGACATATTTATTCATTTTTTTAACAGGAGGAAAAATCGATGAAAAAGACCCTCGCACTTCTTCTTGCACTGGCAATGGTAGTCGCCCTCGGCGCTTCCGCCTTCGCTGAAGATGTCTCCAAAGACCCGAAAGTCAATCTGATTTTCACCGCAAACGCACTCAGCTCCGACTGGCACGGCAAAGCCATGCAGGTCTTCGCTGACAAAGTTGCCGAACTCTCCGGCGGCTCCGTCACCTGTGATGTTTATTCCGACTCCACCCTCTTCTCCTCCGAGAATGAGTGGGATGCCATCAACACCGGCGGTATGGCCGGCGGCGCTGACATCGCTTACATCTCCTTCCAGACTCTTTCCACCCAGCCGGGTCTTGAGTGGTGCGAAATGATTGGCACTGCTTATTTCTGGAACAGCTATGAGCACATGACCTCCACCCTCAACGGTGAAGTCGGCCAGCAGATCTATGACAAGATCGCAGCAGCAACCGGTGTTACCCCGATCAACGCCTTCTACCTCGGTTCCCGCGTCATCAACACCCGCAATAAGCCCATCAATTCCTATGCAGATATGAAGGGCGTTCTCCTCCGTATGCCCGGCAGCGAAGCATGGCAGAATCTCGGCCGCGCTCTCGGCGCTGAGCCCACTCCGCTTGCTTACTCCGAGCTCTACACCGCTCTCCAGACCGGCGCTGTTGACGGCCAGGACAACCCGCTGCCCTCCGACTGGAACGCAGGCTTCTATGAGGTCGCAAAGTATTTTGCTATCACCAACCATGTTGTTGACTCCATCCTCCCCTGCATCAACACCGAGACCTGGAACTCCATGACCCCGGCACAGCAGGAGTGCGTGAAGGAAGCCTTTGAGGCTGCCCGCCAGTACAACGACGAGGAGCGTATCAACCAGGAGAACAGCATCATCGCCGATCTCGAGGCTGCAGGCTGCACCGTCACCTATCCTGACATTGCTGACTTCAAAGCCAATGCAACCGCATGGTACGATGCACATCCGGAAGTCACCGGCAACTGGGATATGGATCTCTACGCACTGCTCCAGGGCGAATAATTTCTTAGCGAGTTCTTAACACAGAAAGTACCCTTTACCGGGAGCAGATCACCGGATCTGCTCCCGCGCCTTCATTTTCAGACAAAGGGGGTTTCAAGCCTTGAAAAAATTTGGAAAGATCATGAAGCGGATTTCCGACGTCTGGGGCGTGTGGTTTCCGTGCCTGATCTTTGTGGTTCTGTTCCTGTGTTTCGTAGCGACGATTGTCCTGCGCTATTTCTTCCGTAAATCCCTTTCCTGGGGCAATGAGCTTGCCGTCCTCTGCTATATGTGGATTATGTTCTGGGGCTGCGGCAAAGCCATGGAAAACGACGAGCACGTGGTTTTCTCCCTTGTCTATGACAAGTGCTCCCCGAAAGTTCAGATGCTTATGAAGGTGGCTTACAACATCATTCTCGCGGTGCTGGTGGCTCTCGCCTTCCGGCCCAGCCTTAACCTGATGCTCAAGAGCACCATGAAAACCGGTATTCTGAAGATTCCGTATAAAATCGCCTTTGCACCGTTCTTCTGGATGCTGGGCGAGATGATTGTACGCTCTCTCATTAATGTGAAAAAAGCAATTGATGAATACAGACACCCGCATCACGTCTCAGCCGCCGAGGCTGAGCTGAAGGAAGCGGAAGAGGAGGTGACAGCATGAACTGGGGTGTATTTGCACTGTTCGCGTCTCTCGCGATCTTCTTTATCATCCGCATGCCGATCTCCTTCTCCATGCTGGCATCCTGTATTGTCTATTTCCTGATTGCCCGCCCGGCAAGCATGGGCATGGTCTACTCCGTTATCACGGGCGACATGATCACCGGTTTCACCATGCTGGCCGCCCCGCTCTTCGTGTTCATGGCCAACGTGCTCAATGAGGGCGAAGTGACGGATAAGATGTTCAGCTTCTGCAACGGCCTGCTCGGTCGTCTGAAGGGCGGCACGGCACAGGTCAACGTTTTCATCTCCCTCATTTTCTCCGGGATGAGCGGATCCGCCATCGCGGATGCTTCCGGTATCGGACTGATGGAGATTGAGCAGATGAAAAAAGAGGGCTATGATGCTGAGTTCAGCTGCGCCATCACGGCGGCATCCGCCACCGTCGGCCCTATCTTCCCGCCGTCGATCCCTATGGTCATTTACGCTATGCTTTCCGGCGCATCCGTCGGCAAACTGTTTGCAGGCGGCATGGTGCCCGGCGTGCTGCTGGCGCTGATGCTGATGGTATATTGCTTCTACATCTCCTATAAGCGCAATTATCCTGCCGGTGTGAAGATGACCCTCAAACAGTTCGGCAGAGCGACTCTGGTAGCCTTCCCGGCACTGTTTACCGTTATCCTGCTGCTCGGCGGCATCTACTCAGGCGTCTGCACCCCGACAGAAGCCGGCGCTGTTGCATCTGCCTATGCGCTTCTCATCAGCGCTGTAGTCTACCGCACTCTCGGCTGGAAGCGGCTTGCCACCATCCTGAAAAAGACGGCAGCCAACACCGCAACCCTGGCTGCACTCTGCGGCACGGCTTATCTCTTCTCCAAGATCATCGCGCTGGAGAAGGTGCCGAATGCGGTTTCCAGCTTTGTAACCGGCATCACCACCAACAAGAATCTGTTTTTGCTGGTTGTGAACATCGTGTTCCTGCTTCTGGGCTGTGTGCTGGACGTATCCACCATTCAGCTGGTATTTGTGCCGATGGTGCTTCCTATCGTCAAGGCTTTCGGCATTGACCTGGTCCACTTCGGCGTGGTGATCTGCCTGAATATGATGATCGGCCTCTCCACGCCTCCTTTCGGCATGCTGCTGTTTATCGTCTCCGGCCTCGGTAAGACGAAGATCGGCGGTGTCATCAAGGAGATTATCCCAATGGTGCTGATTATGATATTGCTCCTGTTTATGTGCACCTACATACCGGACATTATCATGTTCATCCCGAACCACATGGCAGGCTGACGCTAAACCGCTTATACAATCACAAAACCCGTGGCTTTTGGTTAAAGCCACGGGTTTTCCGTTGAATAAAAGTGAATGAATTTAAGCTTTTTCGGCAATCCTGCGGGCAACATAGACGCCGCTGGCGGAGGCATGGGAGAGAGAGTGGGTTACACCGCTGCCGTCTCCAATGACATAGAGGCCTTTATGGCGGGTTTCCAGATTTTTGTCAAGCTCGACCTCCATGTTGTAGAACTTCACCTCAACACCGTAGAGAAGGGTGTCATCGTTGGCGGTGCCCGGAGCAATCTTGTCGAGAGCGTAAATCATCTCCATAATCCCGTCCAGAATGCGTTTCGGCATGACAAGGGACAGGTCACCCGGGGTAGCCTTCAAAGTGGGAGTGATGAAGGCGCGGGAGATGCGCTTTTCCGTGCTCCGCTGCCCGCGGATCAGGTCGCCGAAACGCTGCACAATCACGCCGCCGCCAAGCATGTTTGAGAGCCTTGCGATGCTTTCGCCGTATCCGTTGGAGTCTTTAAAAGGCTCGGTGAAGTGCTTGGAAACCAGCAGAGCAAAGTTGGTGTTGTCGGTTTTCAGGGCTTCATCTTCGTAGCTGTGACCGTTCACGGTCACGATACCGTTGGTGTTTTCCATAACCACAGCTCCGCGGGGGTTCATGCAGAAGGTACGGACAAGATCCTGGTATTTCTCGGTCTTATAGACAATTTTGCTCTCATATACCTCGTCGGTGATGTGTTTAAAGATATCTGCCAGAAGCTCCACCCGCACGCCGATGTCCACACGGTTGGAGCGGGTGGGAATGTCCAGCGACTTGCAGATCTGCTCCATCCAGCTGCTGCCGCTTCTGCCCACGGAAATAATGCACTCCGAGCAGGTGAAGTTGCCTTTTGCGGTTTCAATTTTATATCCATCACCGTCTGCTTTGACATCTATAACCGGGGTCAGAAAATGGAAATCCACTTTATCCTTCAGCTCACTGAAGATATTGGAGAGCACCTTATAATTGATATCTGTGCCGAGATGACGGACAGAGGCGTCCAGCAGGTGCAGATTGTTGCGCAGGCACTGGGTTTTCAGCTCCAGATCAGCAGAGCAATCGGTGGTGGAATAGAGCTTCGTTTTGGCGCCGCCGTATTTCACATTGATGCCGTCAACATACTGCATCAGCTCCAGAGCCTTTTTCTTGCCGATGAATTCATGGAGTGTGCCACCGAATTCGTTGGTGATATTGTATTTTCCGTCGGAAAAAGCGCCGGCTCCACCGAACCCTGTCATAATGGAGCACTGCGGGCAGTTGATACATTTTGTGATCTTCTCCCCATCAATGGGGCAATGGCGCTGCTCCAGCGGTTTGCCGGATTCAAAAACGGCTATTTTCAGTTCCGGACGCAGGGCAGAGAGCTCGTAGGCGGAAAAAATGCCGCCGGGCCCCGCTCCGATAATAATTACATCATAATGACTCACAGGGATCCCTCTTTTCGTAAACTGCCCGCCTATCATAGCAAAAATGCAGAAAAGATGCAAGCATGAAAGCACAGCATGGCAACGGATTCAAAATAAATATAAACAAACTGGAAAGATTAGCAGGGAAGAGGTTCCCCTTTCTTGCCAATGAAAGCGGAAGCTGATATAATCATGTTTTGGAAAGAAACGGAAACGGAGAGAAGCTTATGGAAGTGAATGCAAACAGCAATAACAGTGCCAGGGAGATTATCCGCGAGGTCAGCCGTGTGATTGCAGGGAAGGATGCCGTCATTGTGAAGGTGCTTCTGGCAATTCTGGCGGGCGGCCATATTCTGATGGAGGATATCCCCGGGGTGGGAAAAACCACGCTTGCGGTTTCCATGTCGAGGGCGCTGGGACTGGAATATAACCGGGTTCAGTTTACTCCGGACGTGCTTCCGTCTGACATCACGGGCTATTCTCTCTATGATAAAAACTCCGGCACCATGCTCTACCAGAAGGGAGCTATTCTCTGCAACCTGTTTCTCGCCGATGAGCTCAACCGCGCCACCAGCCGCACCCAGTCTGCGCTTCTGCAGGCAATGGAGGAGGGCGAGGTGACAGTGGATAACCGCACTTACCCGGTGCCGCAGCCCTTTGTCGTCATCGCCACCCAGAATCCCACCGGGGCAAAAGGAACCCAGATGCTGCCCGACTCCCAGATGGACCGGTTTATGATCCGGCTGACCATGGGATATCCCGAGCATGCGGATGAGATCGAGATGGTGCGCAGAAAACAGAACGGCATCAGCGCCGAGTCTGTCCGGCAGATTGTCACCCGGGAGCAACTGATCGCCCTCCGTCAGGAGGTGGATCAGGTATATGTGAAGGATTCAATGATTGACTATATTGTGAGTCTCTGTGAGAAGACCCGTTCCCATCCGCGGATTCTGCAGGGGGCAAGCCCGCGGGCGTCTCTTGCACTGACTTCGCTGGCAAAGGCAGCGGCTTGGCTTCAGAAGCGGGACTATGTGCTGCCCCAGGATGTGCGCTTTAACTTCTATGACTGCATCGACCATCGGATGATCTGGAGGCAGGAGACAGCAGACCCGTCTGCCCGGGCGGAGGTTCTGTCGGAGATTCTGCGCACGGTCAAGGCTCCGGCTATTGTGTAGATTATGCCGACCTTTACCTGTGTTTTCTATATATTCTGCATCGGAGCGCTGTATCTCTTTCGTGCAGTGTATCAGGGCTGGGCAATTTCCTACCTGATGCTGGCGATGGCGGCTGCACCGGTGCTGATTTTGCTTCTTTCCCTCCCGGCGATGCTTTCTCTCGGGCTTCATATGGAGGGAAAACGTTATGTGATGAAGGGCGAGCCGGGAGACATCATCCTGTCCTTTCGCTCCCGCCGGATTCTCCCCGTGGGGAGAGTACGGGTGACGCTTCTGTTTGAGAATGCCTATACCGGAGAGAGCTTTCACACGGCGGAGATTTTTCATCAGGTTTCCGGTGGGGAAGGCCGTCTCCTCGCTTTTCCGACCGACACCTGCGGGACGGTCAGCTTTCGTGTTTTACGATGGGAATGCCGGGATCTGCTTGGCTTTTTCTCCATCCGGAGGAAGTGCAGCGAGATGTTCACCTGCACGGTGCTGCCTGCCGCCGTTGCCCCGGAAGAAAAGCCGAATCTGGATGCTGTCTTCCGCCGGGAGATGCGGCTGAAGCCGAAATACGGCGGAGGCTTTGCCGAGGATTATGACCTGAGAGACTATCGCCCCGGCGACATGGGCAACAGCATCCACTGGAAGCTGAGCTCCAAGGCGGACCGGCTGATCGTACGGGAGGCACTGGTGCCGGAGAATGACAAAATATTTCTCGTCCTGTCTGACGCAGGGGAGAAGCAGCGGGGGCTCGAGGTCCTGCGCTGGCTGTCTGACGAGCTCTGGCGGCGGGAGCTGCCCCATCTGATTGTCTCGGGGAATGTAGCTGTTGTTGACAACGAGGAAGCCTGCCTGGGCGCACTTGCCGAACTTCTCTCTTCTCCCGCTTCTGCCCCTGCTGCGTTTGATGACTCCCATGCCCGGTGCATCTTCTTCATCTCCGGAGAGGAGGTGACGGTGAAGTGAAGAAAAACGCCAACCGCGTTGTCAACCTACTTCTCCTTATGACAGGGACGATCGCACAGCTTTATCTTCTTTCCGATACGGTAGGATGCAGACTCTCCCGCCGTTTCCCGCTTTGGATGGTGCTGCTGTGTCTTGTGATCTGGTTCAGCGCCCACATCAGGCACGGTGCCCTGATCGGAATCCCGGTTTTCGGGGTGCTGGCAGCCCTGGCTGTGCGAAACGCCGGGCCTGAACTCCTTTTGGAATTCCAGGATTTCTTTGACCGGCTCACCGGAACATTTTACGAGAATATTCTTTACCGTGGCAGAACCTATCCGTTTCTCAATCTGGTGCAGGATCACACCTTGCTCTTTCTGATCATCGGCGTGCTGGTGGCAGGGTATCTGGCAATGGCGCTGTCATCCAGGGGAGCCCGCACCAGTCTGGTGCTGATCGGTGCTTTGCCCATGACGGCTGCCTGCATCCTGATCAATGAGACTCCTCCCGCGGCAGCTTTGCTGGCCATTGTGCTGTTCCTTTTTCTCACTGCGGTCGGCGGCAGCTTCTACCGGGATAATTCCGGCAGCTTTGCTGCAGTGTTGGGCACCCTTGCCCCGCTGGCGTTGCTGCTGAGCCTGCTTTTGCTTGCGGTGGATCCCCAAAACTATGTTTACGAACCTCCCAAGGTGGATCTGCGGGAAGAAATGAAAAACTTCCTCCAGGCAGCGGATGAATGGGCGGACGACCTGCTGAACGATCATGACATCTCCGTGCCGGAATTCCTTACCGCGCCGCGGGATAATGCTTCTTCCGGTCAGAACCCCTCTGCCGGGGCACTGCCTCCGTCAGATCCCTCCCTGATTTCACCGGAGGAACTGCCGGAGGGGATAACGCCTGATCTGATCTGGCAGAGTGTTGACGGCGCGCTGGACCTGACGCAGAATGCTTCCCCCGAGGATCTGGAACTGGTAGTGCTCCGGGTGAAGTCTGATACGGGAGGCAGAATCTACCTGCGCGGCTCCTCCTTCGGCGATTACACCGGCACCGGATGGAAGCGGGTGGAGCAGGAGGTGGAAGTATCGTCTCTGCCTTTTACCGCCCGGGCTCTGGCGACGACCGGGGCAGGGGAACAGAAGCTCTCCGTGCGGGTGCAATCTGCTTCGGGGATACGCTTTCTGCCTTATTTCAGCGAGGAACAGCAGGGGCTGGACAGCTATGTCCCTTCAAATGGGGAAGACCGCTATGAGGCCCTTTTCCGGAGCGCCCCTTCCATTGCCGGTATTTCTGCTCCGGCTGAGCAGGACGAGCTGGAAGCACAATATCGCACTTATGCCCATTCCTTCTACACCCGTCTTCCGGAGGAAACCCGTACAGCTATGCTCAACCTGTGTTCGTCGGAAGGTCTGGACCCTGCCTCCGGAAACCTGATTGCCGAGGTCGCTTCCTTTGTGCGCTCCTCCGGTGAGTATGACCTGAACACGCCCGCCTATCCCGGCAATGACTACGCGCTCTACTTTCTAACTACTGCTCATCAGGGCTACTGCATCCACTTTGCCACGGCGGCCACGGTGCTGTACAGGGCCCTCGGCATCCCGGCCAGAATGACGGCCGGCTTTGTGGCGGAGACGGAGGCGGGCCGCTATACCGATGTGAAGGCTGCCGACGCTCACGCCTGGGTGGAGGTTTATCAGGACGGGATCGGGTGGATCCCTGTGGAGGTGACCGGCAGGAGCGGCCTGAACGAGGGCATCCCGGGTCCACAGGATGAGACGCAGCCGGAAAACGCTTCCCCGGAAGAGGAATTGCCGGAAGGTGCCCTGCAGGAGGAGCCCCTGACCGAACAGCCCGCGGAAACTGGCTCTGTGCAAAATAGCGGTGATCTCTCGCCGACAGAGGGGCAGACAGCTGCAGACGGCGCTCAGACCCTTCAGCCTACCCCCGTTCCCACGCCTCAGCCCTCTGCTTCTCTGCCGGTCGGCCCGGTGACGCAGCCGGTTCAGACCCCACAGAGCGAAGCGGCCCGGCACAGCCGCACCCTTCAGCGCATTGTGCTGGCGGTTCTCTGTGCCCTCCTGCCTCCGGCGGCAATTCTGCTGCGGCGTGCGGCCGTACTCTCCCTTCGGCGGCGCAGATTGCAGCAGGCCGACGCAAATAAGGCCGTTGCAACAGTGTTTCGCACAGCGGAGCTGGCTGCCCGCTACGGAGAAGAAATCCCGCGTGAAATCCGCACGGCGGCGGAAAAGGCCGCCTTCAGCCGAAACGGTGTCTCTGAGACTGAGGCCGAAGCCTCCAGGGCCCACCTGCATCTTCTGCTGCAGCGGGTTTATCAGAAACAGAATCTCTGGAACAAGTTCCGTTACAAATACCTCTCCGCTTTGATCTGACAAAAGAACAATACCGCTGCGGTGATTGATTGTCACCTCGGCGGTATTGCTGTACTTGGGGGTTCAGGCAAGAAACGGATTCCAGAATCTTCCGCCGTTTCGGGCGTTGAGCCAGACGGAAGCGGCCAGAAGCAGCGCACACAGCATCATTGCCAGAATGTCCCACTTCCGGAAGGGCCTGCCCATATACCAGGTCCTTTTTTTATTCTTTCCAAACCCACGCAGAAGCATGGCATTGGAGATCACCTCAATCCTGTCCATGCTGGAGAGAATCAGCGGAATCAGAATTGCACCGGCGCTTTTCAGACGCTTGACCAGAGACTGCTTTTTGCTCATCTCAATGCCTCTGGCCTGCTGGGCCTGGGAGATCTCATGAAACTCCCGCTGGATATCCGGGATATAGCGCAGCGCCAGAGAGACCGAGTAAGCGATAGAATAGCTCACGCCGATTCTGTTGAGCGAGGCGGCGAATTCGCTGGGCTGGGTGGTACAGACAAACAGCAGCACAATCGGGATGGTTGCGAGATACTTCAGCACCAGGTTCAGGTGATAGAAAAGCTGTTCCTTCGTCACAACATAGTTCCCGCCCAACGAGAAGAGCACGTGCTTCGTCCCGTAAAGGCTCACTCCGTGCTGTGGCGCAAACAGAAACACCAGCACGTTGTTCAGCACCATAAAGACCAGCGTGAAGCCCAGCATAAACCGGACGTCCCTTAAGCGAATTTTCGACACAATGAACAGCACAATGCTGATGACCGGCAGCACGGCAAGAAGCCTGGTGTCATAGGTCATCATGGCGGCGAAGCTCCACAGCAGCAGGCACACAAGCTTGGTGGCGCCGGTAAGGCGATGGATGGGGGATTCCCGGTCAATATAATTGAATATTCCGTTCATTCTGCCCGCCGCCCCCTCTCACAGTCGATAAACCGCTGAACGAAAGCCTGCCCGTCCTCTATGCTGCAGAGGAGTGCAAGGTCGTAAAGGCTGGTCTCCTTCAGGTTTGCGGTTTTAACGATCTCGGGATTTGTCAGAATGGCTGCGCTGCTGTCGTCGGCAATCAGTCTTCCGTCGTGAAACACCAGAGCCCGCTCGGCGTACTCCAGCATCAGATGCATGTCGTGTGTGATCATCAGCACGGTGATTCCCCGCTTCTTCAGCTGCTCGAGAAACTGCATGATCTCGGTATAATGCCGGTAGTCCTGTCCGGCCGTCGGCTCATCGAGGATGATCAGCTTCGGCTCCAGCACCAGGATGGATGCAATCGTCACGCGTTTTTTCTGCCCGTAGCTCAGAGCGGAAACCGGCCAGGACCGGAATGGCCACAGCCCGCAGACCTTCAACGTGTCTTCCACCCGAGGTTTTATTTCCCCCTCCGCCACACCTCGGGTCCGAAGCCCGAGAGCAACCTCGTCAAAAATCATGGTCTTGGAGATCATCTGGTTGGGGTTCTGCATCACGTAGCCGATTTTATCTGCCCGTTCCTTGATGCTGAGCGTGTCCAGGCTCTCATCGGCGAAACGCAGTGTGCCTTTCTGCTGCCGCTCAAACCCGCATATCACCTTGGAGAAGCTGGTTTTGCCTGCGCCGTTGGTTCCGACGATGGCCGTCAGCTCTCCCTCGCGGATGCTTACTGTCAGATCCTTCACAGCAGTGAATCCGTTTGGATAGGTAAAGGTGATGGCATCCGCCGTCAGCAGGGGAGGGCGTACCGTTCCGGCTTCATTTTTCTGTCCCCGCTGCCAGGTGCGTACCCGTTCCTTGTCCGCCTCCGTCAGGGTAAGCGTGCGGAGACTGTGGGGGTTCATCTCCGGCGTGAGACGGACGCCGGCGAATTTCAGCGCCGTCAGATACAGGGGCTCTCGGATGCCGTTTTTCTCCAGCAGGTTGCTGCAGAGCAGCTCATCCGGAGCACAGTCGGCAAGAATCCGCCCCTCTGCCATCAGTACAATCCGGTCTACATCCCGGTGGAGCGCATCCTCAAGCCGGTGCTCAATGATCACAACCGCTGCCCCGGTCTGCTGATGAATCTCATCGATCAGCTCCATGGCATATTTTCCAGTGGCGGGGTCCAGGTTGGCAAGCGGCTCGTCAAACAGCAGCAGATCCACGTCATTCACCATGATCCCCGCGAGAGCCACTCGCTGCTTCTGCCCGCCGGACAGCTCATTGGGGGCGTGGTGCAGATGCGACTCCACCGAGACCAATCCCGCCGTCTTTCGCACTCTCTCGTGCATCTCCTCATTACCCACGCAGTCATTTTCCAGTGCGAAGGCGATGTCCTCCGCCACGGTCAGCCCGATAAACTGGCCGTCCGAGTCCTGCAGCACGGTGCCTACATGGCGGGAGATCTCAAACAGCCCCAGCTCCCGTGTCTCCTTGCCGCAAACCGTTACGCTCCCTTGCATCTCCCCGTGATAGGAAAAGGGAATCAGCCCGTTAATGCAGTGGGCAAGGCTGCTCTTTCCGCAGCCCGAAGGGCCCGCAATCAGCACCTTTTCCCCCTTGCGGATCGTCAGGCAGATGTCGTGCAGGGTAGGCTCCGCCTGCGCGTTATATTGAAAGCTGAAATGATCAAACCGAATGATACAATCGTCCATATTCTCTCCGAAAAGAAAAGACGGGACGGTCTCGTCTCTCAAAACCGTTCCCGTCAGGCTGTGTTATTTTTCTTCCTTCAGGCTGCCTTTTTTCGGCTTCGTGGCCGCATAAGCAACGCACAGCAATGTGCCGATGATGGCCGTCGTCACAATGTTGGCCAGCCCGCCGACAAGCCCCTGCACAAACACCTTGTTGGCCGGCTCTGCATACATCACAATGTCCAGCACCGGGGCAAACAGACCCCATGCAAGAACGTGGCCGATGACCTGCGCAACGTTAAAGGTGAGGATTTCCTTTGTGCTGAACTCACCGTCAGCCAGGTTGATGCGTTTGGACGCAAGGCCCATGATAATGCCGAAAATCGCGGAGGCGATAACCCAGCTCCACCAAATGCCCCAGCCGTAGCTGAAGTCAATCAGTGCATGGCCGATCAGGCCGATCAGCGCACCGGCAACCGGACCAAACAGTGCCGCCATGAAGGCCAGCAGACCGTACTGGGTGGAGATGTTGGTGTTGGGTACCGGGCTCGGGATTGCCACAAAACGGCCGAGCACAAAAAACAGTGCCGCTCCGATACCGACTGCCACAATGGTTCTGACAGAATTGTTTTTCATGGTTTGTTCCTTCCTTACACAGTCGCACCTGATAAGGCGGAAAGCACTCCGGGGCCTCCGGAGTGCGTGCCGCTCTTGTCAGCGTGTTCAATTGCCTCAAATTATATCAGCAAAACGCCATTTGTCAACGAATTTTTAACTTTTTGACAAGCATGTTGTATTTGTGGTCAACTGTAGTGCTGTTCAAAAACTTAAAGGTGCTCCGGTTCGCTGTTTCTGCTGTCAAGCCACATGCGCAGGCGGCGGATGGGGGTCAGGCGGCGGATGAATTTTTTCCCGGTTTTGCTCTGTACAAAGTTTCGGAAGGCTTCTTCCTGCTCACCCAGCTCTGCCTTAGGAATCATATACCCGCCGTACTGATCACGGAAAAGGTAATAGGCCTTCATGTCCTCACCAAGCTGCAGCACTTTGCTGTAGGGGAGGGGCTCCAGCTCCTCGCCGTCCGGAAGGGTGATGATGCGCATTCCATCCTGCCCGAAGATATACCGGGAGGCAGGGAAGGGGAGATTTGCCGCTTTGAGCTGCTCTGAGAGCTTATGGGCCGTGCGGTTGGAGGAAGCGTAGGTGCTGGTCGTCAGATAACACGCGTAGGCGATGATCAGCAGACTCCACCAGCTGCCGCCGCCATAAAGCAGCGCAAGGATTACCAACAGCACGCTCAGCACCGACCGGGCTACCCGGTTTCTGGTGCAGAACAGGTCGTACTGCATATGGGAGAGCGAGACGAGTGTGTCCTCGTCGTGCTGCATTTTTACTTCGAATGTCCCGGTCTGTTCGCGTTTCGACATCGCTTTTCGCCTTCTTTCTGTCCTCCGCAATCCTATCATATCCACATGAAAAATACAAGGGAACATTTTCGCGTAACGGAAGCAAAATTTCGTAAAAATTAGCAAAAACTGACAACATTTGGAGATTGTTAAAAACTAAAAACTTCATTGCATTATGCAAAGCGCTCAAAAAATTTTGATTTGATTCAATGCATTTCATTGACATTCCCACTGCCGGTATGGTACAATAAACCCACAGGTTGACATTGTTTTGTGTCAACGGAAAAATAATTGAATAAAGGAGAAAAACCGAAAATGAAAAAGTTCCTGGCAGTGATTCTTGCATTGGCCATGGTCTTCGCTCTGGCTGCCGCAGCAAGTGCTGACTACACAGCCGAAGAGGAAGCTGAAGCCGAAGCCTACCACATTGATCTCATCTATTCCAACGTGTTCAACCCGAAAGAATGGAACTACAAAGCAGCCGAAAAGTTCGCTGAAATGGTTACTGAGCGGACTGAAGGCCATGTAAAAGTCGAGTTCCATGGCCTCAACGAGCTGGACTGCTACCGTGACTCCGTTGTTCATGCTGTCAACGGCGACAAATGGATCGGCCTGGAAGAGCCCTCCCTCTTTGCTGACTGGGTTGGTGACTGTGCTGTTCTCGTCGGCCCGATGCTCTACAACAACGACGAAGAGTACAACTATGTTATGGACTCTGACATTGTGAAGGACGTTCTGGACCGCCTCGCAGAGGAGAATATCCACATCCTCGACACTCACTACTCCTTCGGTTACCGTTCTGTCGTCACCAATGCCGACATTTACAAGCCCGAAGACCTCAAGGGCATGAAGCTCCGCTCCACCACCGCAGCCCTCTTCATCAAGACCATCGAGTGCCTCGGCGCAACCCCGGTTCCCATGTCCTTCACCGAATGCCTCTCCTCCATCTCCTCCGGTGTTGTTGACGGTTTTGAAGGCTCCACCTCCACCCTCGCCGGTGCAGGCGCACCGTACGAGCTGGTGAAGAAGGTCGCTCTCACCAACCACTTCATCGCAACCCGCTGGCTGTTCATGGCACAGGATGTCTATGAAGAGATGCCTGTGAAGTGGAGAGATATCCTCGACCAGTGCGCAGTTGAGTGCGGCGAATGGGAACAGACCATGTGTGCTGAAGACGAGTCTGTCCAGATCGAGAAGATGAAGACCGAAGCCGGTGTCACCTGGAATGAGGTTGACATCGATGCCTTCACCGAGGCGTGCGCACCGGTTTATGACTGGATCGTCGAAGAGTACGGCGCAACGCCCGAGCTGCACCAGCAGCTGGTCGACCTGATCAACGCCTTCCGCGCTGAGAAGGCCGCTGCCTGATTTCAGGTTCTGACGGTTTTAAACAGTTTCTAAATGGCTGGACTGCCCGTTAACCCGGGCAGTCCATGTCAGATGTACAGCATTGCTGCACTTCAGTTGATTTTGTTAAGGATTGCCTATGAAAAAGAAAATTACGCCAAAACTCATTCTCACCAACCTTGACGCAATCATCTGCGGTGTCACGTTGACTCTCTGTGTCATCCTGGTCAACGTGAATGTAATTTTCCGCTACTTCCTGAGCAGCCCCATAAAATGGACGGACGAGATTGTGACCTCTCTCTTCGTCTGGACGGTGTTTATGGGCAGTGCCTATGCCCACCGCAGGCATGCACATCTCGGCGTTGACATCGTGGTCAACCTGATCCACGGCAAGTCCAAGGATGTGATTGCTCTTGTCGTAAGCATTCTGGAGATGGCCATTCTGCTGCTGCTGACCTATATCAGCGCCCAGTATGTGGCCAATCTGATCTGGAAGCGTGGAATTATCTTCAAAACCGTAGACGGCGTCTTCCGATATGCAGGGCAGATCAAACTGACCTATACCGACACGCTGCGTCTCCCCAAATGGTGGACCGGCATTGCGGTGCCCCTCGGCTTCGGCCTGTCCTTCTGCTACTCGGTATATTTCTTCCTGAGAGACAGGCTGCATCTGATCAAGTCCAAAACGCCGGAAACGGTGGATGAAATTCCGGAAGGAGGGGTATTCTGATGGGTTCTCTGACTTTCGTGAATCTGATTCCTGTTTTCCTGGTATTCATTCTGTACTTCCTGGGTATGCCCATTGTGTATGCCCTGTTCGGCTCCACATTCGTCTATTTCTACTTCATCAACACCGGTGTTCAGCCCTGGACAATCTTGCAGAAGGTTATGAACTCCACACAATCCTTCTCCATGCTGGCCATCCCGTTCTTTGTCATGTCCGGTTCGGTCATGAACTACGGCGGCATCAGCGACAAGATGATGGACTTCTGTGAGTGTGTCACCGGGCATATGAAGGGCGGCCTTGCCCAGGTCAACGTCCTTCTCAGTATGCTGATGGGCGGATGCTCCGGCTCTGCCAATGCCGACTGCGCCATGCAGTCCAAAATGCTGGTTCCCGAGATGGAGAAGCGCGGCTACTCCAAGGCCTTCTCCGCCGCCATCACGGCGGCTTCCTCTGCGGCGACCCCGGTCATTCCTCCCGGCGTCAACCTGATTGTCTACTCCCTCATCGCCCAGGCCTCCCTCGGCCGCATCTTCGCAGCGGGCTATGTGCCCGGCATTCTGATGTCGGTCAGTATGATGATCGTGGTTACGATTATCGCCCACCGGAGAAACTACCCCACCACGAGAGACAAGTTCCCCCCGATGAAGACGGTTCTCAAGCAGGCGTTCATCTCATTCTGGGGGCTGTTCTTCCCCTTCGGCATCATTCTGGGAATGCGTTTCGGCCTCTTCACCCCGGCGGAAGGCGGCGCAGTCGCCGTGCTGTATTGCTTCATTATCGGCAAGTTCGTCTATAAGAAGCTCAGCTTCAGAAAGCACTTTATTCCGATCCTGCTCGATACCATCGCCGGCACATCCAGCGTCGTGCTGATCATGGTCTCCGCCAGCACCTTCGGCAACTACATGAGCTATATCAACCTGCCGAAGATTGTTGCGGCCTCCATCACCACTATGACGAGCAACAAATACGTCTTCCTGATGCTGGTCAATGTGGTTCTGCTGATCATGGGCATGTTCCTGGAGGGCGGCGCGGCGCTGATGATCGCCACTCCGCTGCTCCTGCCGGTCGCCCAGAATCTCGGCGTGGATACCATCCACTTCGGTCTTGTCTGCATTGTCAATATCATGATCGGCGGCATCACACCTCCGTTCGGTTCCATGATGTTCACAACCTGCGGCATCACGGGTTGCCGTGTGGGTGACTTTATCAAGGAAGTCTGGCCGTTTATCCTGTGTCTGTTCATTGTCCTGCTGCTCATCACCTTTGTCCCGTTCCTGGTGACGGTGGTTCCGGACCTGATCTACGGACCAATCAACGGCTCCATCTCCATGTAGCGAATCCGCTGACGTGCGGTTTGTCCCTGTGTATGGATATGCACAGGGACATTTTTGTCGTGCAGCGCTCAGGCTGGAGTGATTTAAAATGCACTTTCCCTGTATAAACTGTTCTTGCAGGGAAGAAATTGGTATGGTATAATTTCACAAGATTTACTATGGAGGAATGCAAAATGAAAAAAATACTCGCACTTATTCTTGCAGCGGTTATGCTGACCGGCGCTTTTGCCGTCAGTGCTTCGGCAGTCAACGAGGACGTGGAGGGCACCGTCGGGATTTATTCCTCCATGTATCAGTTTGTCATCGACATGATGGACGAAGCCATTAAAAAAGAGTTTCCCAATCTGACGCCCGCCTATGACGGCAGCTTCTTCTTCTACGGTGGCACCTCCTCCCTGATCACCAAGATCTACGGGGAAATGGAGACCGGTGTGCTCGGCTGTGACATGATGCTGGTTGCCGAGCCAGCCTTCTCCCTGGAGCTGAAGGAAGCCGGCTATCTCGAGCCCATCGAGGTGGAGGGTGCTGACACCCTGCTCCGCTTCCCCTATGATGAGGAAGGCTACTGGTATCCGGTCCGCGTTTGCAACATGGTGCTTGCCTATAACCCCGAGATGGTGGATGAGTGGGCAGCAAAGGGCGTAACCATTCCGAAGACGTTTCAGGATTTCGCCAATGACCCGTCTCTGAAAGGCTATATCTCCATGGGTAACCCCCTCACCTCCGGCACTACCTTTGCTGCCGTGGCCTCCCTCACGCAGGATAATCATTACGGTGAATCTTATCTGGACGGCCTTGCTGCCAATGAAGTGATGATTGAGTCCGGTTCAACCGCCATCACCAAGCTGCAGACGGGCGAGTGCGCAGCCATCATGATTCTCGAAGAGTCCATCCTCAAGGTCCTGAAGGAGGCCGAGGATGCAGGCACGCCCATCACCAACCTGGAAGTAATCTATCCGGAGGACGGCGTGGTTCTCATCCCCTCCACCGTGATGACCGTTGCGGAAGATCACTCTGCCAACGTCAATACCGAGGCCTGTGAGGCACTTGAGCAGTGGCTTCTCAGTGAAGAGGCGCAGAAGCTCATCCTTCAGGGCTATATGCACTCCGTGTTTGCCGGGATGGAAGAGATCCCCTATGGCTCCGTGGACACCGATGGCTTGATTGCAAAGGACCTTGGTGTCGACTGGGAGAATGCCTACCGCAACCGCGAGGAGATCAACACTCTCTGGACGGAAAAGGTTACCACGAAGTAATTTTTACACAAGAAATAACGAAGGGAAGCCGCAAAGCGGCTTCCCTTTCCAACCTGATGCTTTCGTAAAGGGGAATGCAGGTGAGTTCGATCAAAGCACCCGGGCGGGATGTTTCTGCCCTTATCACAAAAATAGCCGTGTTTCTGGTCTTCCTTCTCGGAACGGGCATGGTGGTTTTCGGCCTGTCCGGGCTGAAGACCTCCGGAGAATCGGGTTTCAGTTCCGAGGCCGCCTATCAGGCGGTCTATGTCCTGTCCGGTGAAGTTCGCTCTGACTGGGACGATTTTCTCTCCCTCTTCCTGCAGTCGCTGGACGACGGACAGCGGCAGGCTTTTGACGCCGTTGCGGAGCAGCTGTTGCACTCTGCCTGGGAGGATCAGAAAAAAGACTCCGGGGAGGAGCTTTCCGCCCTTCTGGATGATGCGGGGGAAAATGACCGGGAGGCATTATTGCATCGCCTGCTCTATTGCACCTATCAGGTGAACGGGCCAAAGGTATCTACCTCTGTGAAAAAGTCTCTTGCTGCCGTGCCGGAAGGTGAGAGGGACACCTTCTGTCTCGCCCTTCTCTCTGCTCTGCTGGACGGGGAGGCAGAGGTACCTCAGGCGGCTGCCGACGCATTGAAAAAGACGGACGAGGCTGACAGACCTGCCATGCTGCTGCAGCTCCTCTACACCAAGCTCACAGAAAACGGCCGTGTGAATTCGGAGGATATCTCCGCACTGAAAAAGAACATCCGCGACAAGGGCATGCAGCTCACCGCCTTCCGGATGATCGCCCTGCAGGAGATGAACTGGTTTACCCAGTTGGTGATCGGCAACGGGAAGACGGTTGTCCTCGCCGGCATTCTGCTGGCGCTTGACGCGCTCCTTCTCGGGCTGCTTATGGCCTCGGGGAGGAACTGGCACTTTGATATAAAATGGATCATTATCCTTGCTATTGTTGATTTTCTGCTGCTTTTCCAGATGCTGCCCCTTGTCTATATGCTTATCAAGGCCTTTTTCCCGGACAGCAGCTTCTCCCTCGAGACCGTCCGCCGCCTGTATACTTATCCCCTGAATCTGGATGCCCTTAGTAACACTATTATCGCCGCCTTCTCCACCATGGTGATCGGTACGCTCCTGGCCTTTCCGCTGGCGTGGCTTGTGGGGAGGACGAATCTGTACGGCAGGCGGTTTTTCCGCTCCCTCTTTGTGCTGACGTATATGGTTCCGCCTTATGTGGGGGCTATGGCCTGGCTGCGCCTTTTAAACCCCAATGTGGGCACCATCAATCAGTGGATGCGTGCTCTTTTGCATTTACCGGATACCCCAGGACCCATGAATGTCTATTCTCTCCCGGGGCTCATCTGGGTGCTCACCACCTTTTATTATCCCTACGCCTTCATCACCATCAGCCGTGCCATGGAGAAGATGGACCCGTCTCTGGAGGAGGCCAGCCGAATTTCCGGGGCGTCCCCGGTGAGGACGGTTGCAAGGGTCACGCTGCCGCTGATGATGCCTTCGCTGGTTTCCGGTGCACTGCTTGTTTTTGTCAGTGCCGCCAGCTGCTACGGCATTCCCTCGATCATTGGCTCTCCCGGCCGTGTCCACACGGTGACCACAAGAATCGTGGAGTACGTGGGTCTCGGCCAGCAGGGCATGAATGACGCCACCGGCATGGCGGTCTTCCTGCTGACGGTGGCTGTGCTGATTCTTTTCCTCTCGGATGTGGTGCTGGCGAAAAAGCAGTACATCACGGTCTCCGGTAAATCCGTCAGCCCCGCCGTAGTGGATCTGCGCTTCTGGCGTGTCCCTTTGACGGTCCTGGTCTCCCTCTTTGCCGTGGTGGTTATTCTCATCCCCTTTGCCACCATTTTTGCCACCTCTTTCAAAGTGGATGTGGGCAAGAGCATGCTCCGGCCAGGTAACTTCACCCTCTCCAACTGGCAGACGGTTTTCGGGCGGACGGAGACGATCAATTGTTTGAAAAATTCTCTTCTCTTCGCCTCTGTGGCGGCTTCCATCGGCATCATTATTGCCTGCACCATGAGCTACCTCCTGCAGCGTACCTCCATCCGCGGCCGCAAAATTCCTGATTTTCTCATCACGCTGGGCAGCGGGACGCCCTCTGTCGTTATTGCTCTCGGCCTGATCATGACCATGAAGGGAAATTTCGGCATCAATATTTATAACACTGCCTATATTATGATCATCGCCTATCTCATCAAATATCTGATGATGGGCATGCGCACGGTAGTTTCCGCCATGTCGCAGATACATGTCTCTCTGGAGGAGTGTTCCCAGATTGCAGGTGCTTCCTGGCTCAGAACCATGTTCCGCATCACCGGCAGACTGATTTTTCCGTCTATTGCCGCAGGCTGGTTTCTCATTTTTATCCCCAGCTTCTATGAGCTCTCCATGACCACTTTGCTCTATTCCAGCACCACCAAAACCATCGGCTTCCAGCTCTATGAATACTGGACGTTTACCAGCCAGCCTATGGCATGTGCCATGGCCTTCGGCATTCTGATGATCGTCGTTCTGCTGAATTTTGTGCTGAACCGCCTTACGAAGGGGCAGTTCTCTATCTGACAGCACTGCCGGAAAGGGAAGAAAAAAATATGTCTGAAATTATCATAAAAAACCTGACAAAGAGCTTCGGTTCCAGCCTGGTATTGAAAGAATTCAATGAGGTTTTCCGTGACGGGGAATTTGTAACGCTTTTAGGCCCTTCGGGCTGCGGCAAAACCACGATACTGCGCATGATAGCCGGTTTTGAGACGCCTACCACAGGTGAGATCTGGATCGGTGACAGGCTTGTCTCCGGCGGCAAAACTTTTGTTCCGCCGGAAAAGCGGAATATCGGAATGGTATTCCAGTCCTACGCGGTATGGCCCCATATGAATGTGTTTGATAATGTGGCCTATCCGCTGACTATCCAGCATGTGGGCAAGGATGAAATCCACACCAGAGTCTCGAAGATTTTGGAGACGGTTCATCTCTCACAATATGCCAAGCGCCTGCCGAGCCAGCTCTCCGGCGGCCAGCAGCAGCGTATTGCACTGGCACGTGCTCTTGTGGCGGAGCCCAAACTCCTCCTGCTGGATGAGCCACTGTCAAATCTGGATGCCAAACTACGGGAATCCATGCGTTTCGAGATCAAGGATGTGACAAAGACGCTCGGCATTTCGGTGGTCTACGTCACCCATGACCAGGCAGAGGCCATGGCCATGAGCGACAGGATTTTCCTCATCAATGACGGCGTGGTGCAGCAGTCCGGCACACCGGATGAGATCTACAACCACCCCGCCAATCCCTTCGTGGCAGACTTCCTCGGAAAGGTGGATTTCTTCCCGGGAACGGCGGAGGAAGGGGAAATAATCCTCCCGGGCTGGGGTGTTGCCGTGCCTTACCCCGAGATGGCACTGACCGGGAAAGTTCTTCTGGCCGTGCGGCCCGAGAATATCCGCATTGCCAGAGAGGGAGGCAGCATCCCCGGCAAAGTGGAGCGGATGTACTATCTGGGTGATGTTACAGATTACCGCGTCCGAGTCGGGCAGACACTGGTGCGGGTAATCGGCGATGGCATCAGCCATCTGGATTATCGGGAGGGCGACACGGTGTCTCTGGAGATCCGGTCCTTTATGGTCTTCCCGGACGACGGCAGTGCAGAAGAACAGCTCCGCATCCTCACCTGATGAAGAAGACGTTGGATTTCCTGCCTTTTTTGATACACGTAAGGAGTACGAACACATGAAGTGGACAACGGTGTTATTTGATTTTGACGGTACAGTGTTTGATACTGTGGAGGGAATCACCAAAAGCGTGCAGTATGCACTCCGGAAGCACGGCATGGAGGCACCACTGGAATCTCTCCGCTGCTTTGCCGGACCTCCGCTGGTGGATAAATTTATGGAAGTTTTCGGAGTGAATCAGCCGGAAGCCGAGCAGCTGGTAACGGATTTTCGCGAGCGATACCGGCCTACAGGCGTCTATGAGAGCAGCCCCTTCCCGGGCATACGCGATCTGCTCCTGCACCTGAAAAGTTCCGGGCTCACGCTCGGCATAGCAACGTCCAAGCCTCAGCCCATGGCGGAGCTGCTGCTGGACCGATCCAATCTGCGAGAGCTCTTCGATGTTGTGGTGGGCAGCACCCCCGGCATTAACAACGACAGGAAGAGCGATATAGTAAAGCGTGCCATGGCCTGCGCCGGATCCGATCCGGAAAACACCATCCTCATCGGCGATACAAAATACGATGTTTCCGGTGCCCATGCCTGCTCCATCCACTGTGCGGGCGTCCGCTGGGGCTACGCCTCAGACGGGGAGTTGGAGGCTGCCGGGGCTGACTATATCGCAGCTGATATGCCTGAGTTGGAAGCTTTCCTTCTTGCATAGAAAAAACCTCCTGTGAGCAGATGCTCACGGGAGGTTTTTCAACAGATTAATGGTTTTCAGGACCCTTACTGCATTCTTTCAATATAATCCACGATTTTGCGGACGGTCACAAGCTCTGCCGCATCCTCATCGGAGATGGTAATGCCGTAATTGTCCTCAAGGGACATAATGAGTTCAACAACATCGAGAGAATCTGCACCAATGTCGTCGATGAGATTGGTATCCATCGTAATTTCGGAAGGATCAATTTCAAACTGTTCTGCAAGAGTGTCTCTGACGGTTTCGAAAGTCATATTAATCTCCTTTTACCTGCGAACTTTCCGGGGTGCTTTTAAGCCCATTCACGGAACTTTGGTTTCTTGGCGGCGGGTTCTTCCTCGCCTTCGGGTTTGACATAGCTGACAACAACACGGCGGTTGGGCTCCTCACCGGTGGATGCGGTGGTCACGCCCTCGTAATTCTGCAATGCCGTGTGAATGACATGCCGCTCATAGGAATTCATCGGCTCGAGAGACATGCTGCGCTTATATTTGATGGCTTTTTCTGCCATTTTCTCAGCCAGATGGGTGAGGGCATCTTCCCGCTTGGCGCGATAGGATTCCGCATCAATGTTGATGTGTGCCCGCTTTTCACTGCCGCGGTTGATCACATAGTTGGTCAGGTGCTGAATGGCGTCGAGGGTTTCGCCGCGGCGCCCGATAATAGCGCCCATACCATTTCCGGAGAGGTTCACATCGATCCCGCCGTTCGGGCGTTCGCTGATCTCGATCTCAGCCTCAATATCCATCTTGTCCAGAAGCCCGGAGAGGAAAGAGCGGATAGCGGCATACTTTGGATTCTCGTCCGGTGCAACGGCTTTTGCTTCTGCTGTCGGAGCAGCCTCAGTCACTGCCTTTGCAGCTTCAGGCTCTGCCTTTTTTACCGGCTCTGCAGGTTTCTTTGCGCTCACCGGTGCTGCTTCTGCTTTCGGAGCAGGGTGGACTTCTTCTTTCCGGACTTCCGGTGCATCCTGGCATTCATAGGTGATGCGCACGACAGCCTGCGTCGCGCCGATTCCGAAAAAGCCGGATTTCGCACGTTCCAGAATCTCTACCGAAACATCGTCACGTTCCAGACCCAACTCTTTCAGTGCGGCTTGGATGGCGTCTTCTTCCGTGCGGCCTGACTTTTCAAGAGTTTTAATCATGTTTCATCCTTACTTTCGTTTGTTGTTTCATTCTGCTCGGGGGTGTTGTTTGCAGCGGTGTTTTCCGGAGCCTTTACGGCTTCAGCTTCAGCCTCAACGGTTTCCGGTGCTGCTGAACCGTCCGCTGGTGTTTTATCAGCGCCTTCAGAGGCTTTTTCAGCTGCTGCACTCTTATCTTCCGGATTCTTGAAGCGGTCCGGATCGTAAGCACGCCCTCTTGCATAACGGCGGGTGCCCACCTGGGAAGCAGGAACTTCCGCTTCCTCTATGCCGAGCATTTCTCTGCGGGCGGCGCGGTCTTCTCTGTCGAGAGCGGCCTTCCGCTCGTTGCTCTTTTGTTTTTCACTTGCCTGAATTTTCTTCTTACTGGTATTGGCATTCTTCTCGCTGGTGCCTTCGGCATGCTTCCGCTCGGTTTCGAGGCGTTTGAGCTCGATGTCACGGTCACGCTCTTTGCGTGCGGCAATTCGCTCGGCATCTTCCTTATCCAGCTGCTTTTTAAAGATTTTGGTCATGACATAGTCACGCACCATGCCGAACACGCTGTTGGAAATCCAGTAAATACCCATTGCAGCCGGCATAATAAAGCAGAACCAGAGAGACATGAGCGGCATGGTCATCTGCATGGTTTTCATGGAGGCTGCTGCCTGATTGTCCTGCTGGGGGGTCGACATCTTGCCGACTTTCATCTGCAGCCAGGACAGAAGCGTGGAGATTACCGGGATCATGAAGAGGCCAACAGCCGGAAGCCACTTCTCAGCGGAGCTGAAATCAAAATTCCAGATCCGGAAGTCGGGGACACTTCCCATATCCATTCCGAGGAAGTGGAAGTCGATGTCTTTCAGTCTGGTCAGATCGACCTTGGAGAGAACCTCCTCACCGGAGGCAATGGCACTTTGAATATCTGCCCAGTGCTCATGCACGATGCCTGCCAGTTTGATCTCAAAATAGGCATCTGCCCGCTCGGGAATGGTATACCAGCCGCTGTTTACAAAAAACTCCTGCAGAGCAGAAACGGCTTCGTTGGTCACGAACATCATTCTTGTGAGCGGCTGGCGGATTACGCTGTACAGCGCAATCAGAATCGGGAAGGGGATCAGAGACCAGAGACAGCCGGACATAGGGTTGATGCCCTCTTCCCGGTAAAGCTTCTGCATCTCTTCGTTGAGCTTTTGCTGGTTCCCTGCGTGTCTGGTCTGCAGTTCCTGAATTTTTGGCTGGAGCCGGGTTGTCTGCATGGAGCTTTTTTTGCTCTTTGCCATAAACGGAGTCAGAATCAGGTTGACCGCCAAGGCAAAGAGAATCAGCGCAACGCCATAATTCCCTGTCCACTCATAGAGCTGGAGCATCAGCCATGCGAAGGGTCTGGTAATGGTAGCCCACATAGGAAACTCCTCAAATAGATAAGATATTCCCGCTACGGTACGGGATCGTAAATGTCGTAATCACGCCCATGAAAGGGGTGACAGCGACAAATGCGCCTGAATGCAAGCCATCCGCCCTTTAAGGCTCCGTACTTTTCGATGGCTTCCAGCGCATACTGGGAGCAAGTGGGAATGAAGCGGCAGCAGGCGGGTCTCGCAGGAGATATTGAGCGCTGGTAAAACCGGATACAGGCGAGCAGAAATCTTTTCATCTGTCCTCCTTTCCCGTCATCAGGCCGGGATTTCCGTTTTCATCTCCGCCAGGCATCGGCTCAGGCTTTTCGTTTTTTTCACCGCTAAGCATCAGACCGAGTTTTCTGCAGGCTGAGAGAAAAGCATTCTCCATTTTCCCGTAATCCCCATGAATACAGCGGGATCTTGCCACCAGAACAATATCCCATCCGGTTTTCATTTCCCGGCTGTTCAGCCGATAGATCTCCCGGAGCTGTCTTCTGATCCTGTTTCGGGTAACGGCATTACCGAGCTTGGCAGATACGGTAAAACCCGATCTGTTCCTGTCTTTTCTGTTCCTTCGGCAGTATACCACGAGATAGGGGGTTACGGCACTTTTCCCTTTGGCGTAAAGGCGTCTGAAATCGCTGTTCTTTTTTACGGTATAACGCGGATCCAAACTCAATCACCTCCGGAAAAATCCTGTGAAATACCACAGGGTGGATCCCATCACCTTCCTGTGAAACCTCTGAGACGGTTTACCCACCCTCAGGGGGAAACTCACAGGGAGGAATTGCTCCACCCTAAAACTGCTGTTACATATTCCCGGTAGTGAAAGCAAACTCAGGCGCTGAGTGTTGCTCTGCCCTTTGCTCTGCGTGCAGACAGAACTTTGCGGCCGTTTGCAGTCTTCATTCTTGCACGGAAACCGTGAACCTTGCTGCGCTGGCGCTTTTTCGGGTGATAAGTACGTACTGTTGCCATAATAGAACTCCTTTCTTTCTTACCGGGAACTCCTGAATGTTCTGTCAGGAATTACCAATACAATAATACTCAACATCGGGATGTCTCCCGAAGTAGTTGACTGACTATTTCGGCATTGCAGGTCATGGCAAAACTGTGCCCCCTACACTGCCGAGTGTTGATTATACATTATAGAAAGGAAGCTTGTCAACAGTAATTTCTTACGAAGATTTTGAAAAAAACTATTGCATTTCACCGCGACCTGTGCTAATATACTCGGGCAGAAAAAAATAAGCGTTGTTAGCTCAGCTGGATAGAGCGTCTGGCTACGGACCAGAAGGTCGGGGGTTCGAATCCCTCACAGCGTGCTTACAAAGATCCTCGAAACTGAAAGGTTTCGGGGATTTTTGCTTTTTCTTGCATTTGAAGCAACGGCAGGTTATAATATATTTTATTAAAGTTTGTTGTGGGGTTGCGGTTCTTTTTAGTGGACGGGACAGATGTAGAAAGTCTGTTCATAATGGAGAAAGGATGTATGATGTCAAAAAGCAAAATCTATCTGGTGCTTCAAACTGTGCTCTGTATTCTTCTTGTGGCACTGCTTTGTGCATCGGCTGTCAGTATTTATCTGGAAGGAAGCGAACGTAAGGCAGCCAATCCACTGGAGTGGATTTATACACGCGATGAAGCCGCTAAACGGTTTGCACCCATAGCTCCATTGTTTTTTGCCTCCATCGGCTTGATGTTGGCGGGGCTGATTCTTGAAATCAGGGATGAGAATCAGGATAAACCAGTCAAGGATGCCGAGATCAGTCGGGATCTTCTGGTTGCCCGTGTTTCGGAGCCCAGTGACGCAATGAAAAAGGAACAGGCTCTGCAGAAAAAATATCTGCTGGGCGGTTGGGCAGCATTCGGAGTTTGTATGATACCGATTCTGCTCTATATTACCAACGGAAACCATTTCCCTGATGGCAATCTGGAGCCGATGTTTTATTCTCTTCTGACTGTTTTCCTCCCGTGGACTACCGTGGGACTGGGGTGCCTGATGGTGACTTCTGTTCTTCGGGAAAAAAGCATGGTACGTGAAACGGAAGCGGCAAAAGAGCAGATGAAAACGGCAAAAGCGGCAGGGAACCAAGAGAAGAGCAAAACAGTTGATAAAACAGACCAGAAGCCGAGAAAAATCCTGTGTGCAGTACTTCTTGTTGTTGCGGTGCTTTTGATTGTTGCGGGCGTTTTCAACGGCAGCGCGGATGATGTTCATCATAAAGCCGTTAATATCTGTACGGAGTGTGTTGGCCTTGGATAATGTTAAAACAACATGGTGGCAAAGCCACCGTCCTACAACCCGGAGACTTGCACAGCTTTACAGTGCCCTTTTGTATAACGCTCATCTGAGAGGCTTTATCGACGGTGAGATTTATCAGGGGGCGGCAAAATATGCCTGTGTCCCCGGCTTTAACTGCTATTCATGCCCCGGAGCGGTGGGAGCCTGCCCTCTAGGGTCTATACAGAATGCTCTCGCATCTACCGGGCATCGCGCAGGGTGGTATGTACTTGGCATCATTCTTCTCTTCGGGCTGATACTGGGGCGTACAATTTGCGGATGGTTCTGTCCGCTTGGCCTTATTCAGGAGCTTCTTCATAAGATTCCAACACCGAAGCTGAAAAAGAGCCGCATCACACGTGCGCTTTCTTATCTGAAATACGTAATACTTGCTGTATTTGTAATAGCAATTCCACTCTGGTATGGGCTTGCGCATGATATGCCTTTGCCCGGATTCTGCAAATATATCTGTCCCGCAGGTACTTTTGAGGGAGCAATGGGACTCCTCTCCAATCCGAATAACACAAACATGTTCAGCATGCTGGGAATTCTCTTTACGAGAAAGTTTGTAATCATGCTGATTATCGGACTGGCCTGTATTTTCTGCTACCGTTCATTCTGCAGATTTATCTGTCCGCTCGGCGCTATTTACGGCCTTTTCAATCGGTTTAATGTGATCGGCGTCAAGGTTGATTCCAACCGCTGCAATCATTGCGGAAACTGTGTCCGAAACTGCGGGATGGATGTACGGCACGTGGGTGACCATGAGTGCATCAATTGTGCCAAGTGCATGGAAGTGTGCAATCAAAAGGCTATTTCGCTAAAAGCAGGCACGATCACATTGAGAGCTCCGGCAGGCGGTTGTGCCGATGATAAAGCGGATTCCGAAGCAAAGCGCAGGTCGTTAAGCCGCGTTATCTGGGGTGTTGCCCTTGCAGTGTTGTGCTTTGCGCTGATCTGGTTTAACTGGCTGGATCCTGCATTGCCCAAAACGCTACAACCGAAGGAAAGTGCTGTTCCTTCTGCTTCTGCCCCTGTTGAAACAGTGCCGACACAGACGGAAGCTCCGGTATCTGCAACAACAGAAACCTATGAAAGCGAGGCACCTGTCGGCTATGACATAGGCAATCAGCTGGCAGATTTCACGATAACATGTCTGGACGGGTCGGAATTCCACCTGGCAGATACACGCGGCAAGGTAACATTCATCAACCTCTGGGCAACATACTGCACACCGTGTGTGCAGGAACTGCCCCACTTCATTGACCTTTATAAAGAACACGAAGGGGATATCGCTATGATAGCGGTACATTCCTCATTGGTAACGGATGACCCGGCGGAGTATGTTAAATCCAAGGAGTGGACAGATATCTCCTTTGCGGTAGACACAGACGATGATCTTGTTTTTGGCATTGTAAACGGATCGTCTACACTTCCGCAGACAATCGTGCTGAACCGCTCGGGAGAGGTGATATACAACCAGAAAGGATCCGTGACGCCTGAGATGCTGGAAGCCCTCTATGAGCAGGCATCGGGAGGAACCCCGATTTCCGCTGTTGAATCCGGAACAGCTCCTGCGAATGAATCCAGAACAGCTCCTGCAGAAGTGACATCATATTCCAGCGAGGCACCTGTCGGCTATGACATAGGCAATCAGCTGGCAGATTTTACGATAACATGTCTGGATGGTTCGGAATTCCATCTGGCAGATACACGCGGCAAAGTGACATTCGTCAATCTCTGGGCAACATACTGCACACCGTGTGTACAGGAATTGCCCCACTTCATTGACCTTTATAAAGAACACGAAGGGGATATCGCTATGATAGCGGTACACTCTTCGCTGGTAACAGATGACCCGGCGGAGTATGTTAAATCCAAGGAGTGGACAGATATCTCCTTTGCAGTAGACACAGATGATGATCTTGTTTTTGGCATCGTAAACGGATCGTCTACACTTCCGCAGACAATCGTGCTGAACCGTTCGGGAGAAGTAATATACAACCAGAAAGGATCCGTGACGCCTGAGATGCTGGAAGCCCTCTATGAGCAAGCGAAAGGCTGAAAAAATAAAGAATGGAAAACAGAAGCCTTATGAAAAGAATTCTTATAATCGGTTTATGTGTTATTATGCTTTTTCAGAGCGTTCCTGCTGTTTTCGCGGCCGGCGAATCAGAAGAAGCGATAGCCAATCTTTCTTTAGAGAATATTGATGTCTCTTTAGCAGAACCGGAAGAAAAAGACGATAATGTGGTTAATATTCTTCTTCTAGGGACGGATGAAAAACTTGCATATACGCATGATGTCGGCAGATCAGACTGCACGATGCTTGCGTCTTTGAATGTTAAGACCGGTGCTGTCAAGCTGGTTTCATTCGAACGCGGGATAATGGTTGAGGTGCCCCCTGAACAGGCTGAAGGAAGAACATCAGATCTTCTGACGCATGCTTTTCACTGGTGTGGCGCAGATTATATGGTGCAGATCATAGAGAATAATTTTGGTGTTGATATTGACGGCTACGCTCAGGTTGATTTCTTTGAGTTTGAGAAAATAATAGATGCTATCGGCGGAATAGATGTTGACATCGAATATATGGAAGCAATAATGATGAATTATGCCCCCCCTGTCCAGACACAGGAGCACATGCTGCTGGGAAAAAATCATCTCAACGGCCATGATGCAATGGTTTACTGTCGCCTGCGATCTTCTGATGATGATTGGGGCCGACAGGCACGGCAGAGGAAAGCTGTACAGGCAGTAATCAAAAAGCTGAGTTCAATGGGTGTGATAGAGGCAGTTTCTGCTATGGACAGGGTCTTACCTCTGATTCATATGGATATTTCTCCAATTGTACTGGCAAAGATTGCATTACATGCAGGGCAATTCCTGAATACGGAAATACAACAGCTCCAGGTCCCTGAAAAGAATCAGGATGAAGACGGATATATTGCCTGTGACTTTATGAAAGAGTCTGAGCGGATAAGTGAATTCCTGGCGGAGTGATGCTACTCTTACAGTTCGGCAGGCACCGGCGATATATTTCTAAGAGTTTGCGGGAGAATTCATGAAAAAAATCAGAAATATTGTTCTCGGGGGGATTCAGCAGAAGGTTTTTAATCTGGTGCTGATTACAATTCTTCTCGTGGTAGCAGCATACACAGCGGTGATCCTCTATCAGGCAGGATATATCAATACTCTGGTGACGGATACCAACAACCAGCAGAAACAGTCTATTATTGCAACTTCCCGGGAGACAATGGATGCTGTTATTCAAAACAGCCTTGGTACCGATACGCAGATGGAAGCCATGATTGCGGATAACCTGTTCAAGAATCTGGCAGGTGCAGTATCCATGCTCGGAGATTATGCCGAAAAAATCCTGGATAATCCGGAGGCCTATACTGAGCGTCCGGTCGAAGCTCCGGATCCTTCGACGGAAGGTGTAATAACAGCACAGCTTTTGACAGAGAATGGCACGGATGCAGAGGATCCTCGGCTTTCCTACAAGCTTGGGCTTTTGGGAAATATGTCTGAAATGATGACGGCTCTGTATCGTACTTCGCGGATCAGTTCCTGTTACGTCGCACTTCCGGACGGAGCAATGATTATGGTGGATGATCATGCTGCTGCAAGATTCTCAGAGGACGGGAATCTGATTTCCATCCCCATCCGTGAAAGACCGTGGTATACCGGGGCAGTTGAAACCGGCAGCCTCTTTTTTACTGATGTGGTGACAGATGTTTTCAGCGGCCAGATCGGCATTATGTGTGCAATGCCTGTTTACCATGACGGGGAGCTGGGTGCAGTTGTAGGTGCGGATCTGTTTCTGGACACTATGGCGAATGCGGTCAACGCTACAGGTGAAAACGGTAGATTTGTATGTATTATTAATGATAAAGGGCATGTGGTCTTCTCGCCGAGAGCAGACGGCGAATTTCGGGTGAGACCTCCGGAAGAAGCAGAAGATCTCCGCGAGGCAGAAAACAGCGAACTGGCATCCTTTGTGAAAGAGGCAATCGGCAAAGCGACGGATGTACAGATAATTCCTCTGGACGGAGAAGAGTACTATGCGGCGGGCGCACCCATTGGGACGGTTGGCTGGGCTGTGATCTCCGGTGTGAGCAGGGCAGTGGCAGATCAGCCGACAGTAAGAATGGAGCGGGAGTATGAAGACACGCTGAATAATGCTCTGTTATCATTCAGGCGTAATCTTTCGGCTTCAAAAAGCACAATTCTCGTTCTCCTGGCGGTAGTAACGATCCTCGGGCTGGCGGCGGCGCTTATTCTTTCAAAAAGAATCGTAAAGCCTCTGAACACCATAACAGAAAGGGTGCAGTCACTGGGCGGTAACAGGCTTCAGTTCCAGATGGAAAAAACCTATCGTACCGGGGATGAGATTGAAGTGCTGGCGGAGTCTTTTGCAAAACTGTCCGCAAAGACGCTGCAGTACGTAGAACAGGTGAAGACAGTTACGGCTGAGAAAGAACGGATCAGCGCAGAGCTCAATATGGCAACTGCGATTCAGGCAAGCCAGCTGCCGCGTCTTTTCCCTGCCTTTCCGGACAGGCCGGAATTTGATGTTTATGCTACCATGATACCGGCCAAGGAAGTAGGCGGAGATTTTTATGACTTCTTCCTGGTGGATGAAGATCACATCGCACTGGTTATGGCGGACGTGTCCGGAAAAGGTGTTCCGGCGGCTTTGTTCATGATGGTATCCCGTGTGTTGATAAAATCCAGAGTTCAGAACGGTGAGAGTCCCGGAGAGGCTCTTGCCAATGTGAATATTCAGCTTTGCGAAGGGAATGAACCGGGCTTTTTTGTGACGGTCTGGCTGGGCATCCTTGAGATCTCCACCGGAAAAGGCATCGCGGCGAATGCGGGGCATGAGCATCCTGCAATCTGTCGCAGGAACGGTAGCTATGAACTGTCCACTTATCGCCATTCTCCTGCAGTTGCAGCAATGGAGAATATTCGCTTTCGGGAACACGAGTTTGAATTGAATCCCGGCGACCGCCTTTTCGTATACACGGATGGAGTTACGGAAGCGACCAATCAGGAAAATGAACTCTTCGGAACAGCACGGATGCTGGAGGCACTGAACAGCAAGGCGGATGCGAATCCGAAAGAGACCATTGAAAACGTGATGAATGGAATTCATGGTTTTGTTGCCGATGCAGAGCAGTTTGACGATATAACAATGTTGTCGCTGAAATATCTCGGCCCGCAAAATAACAGCAGGAAAAAAACTGATAAAAACAAGTAAAGCGAACAGAGATAGAATAGCCCATAAAATAACGATAACGGAGCACAGGAAACCCCTGTGCTTCCTGCTTTTTATGGGGAGATCTGTGCTGAAGATAGAAAATTGCTGACTTTTTTGGGCTTTTTCCGGGTTTTAGTTGAATTCCGGAGGAAAAAACGATATAATATAAAGGTTAATAAGATGTAGGGAGACTGTTATGAAAATTCTGGCAGTTGGGGATGTTTGCGGCCAGCCCGGTCTGGCTTTCCTGAATAATCACCTGAAGGAATTCAGGGAAGCGCAGCACATTGATTTCTGTGTAATAAACGGAGAAAACGCGAATGTGGTCGGAATAACGCCGAAACAGGCGGATCTGATATTCAAAGCCGGTGCGGATGTGATTACGCTGGGGAATCACACATGGACACGAACGGAACTGAAGCCGTATCTGGAGGAGCGGAAAAGAATACTCCGCCCTGCAAATTACGGTCCACAGTGCCCGGGGAGAGGCATAAGCACTTTTCATACGCCGGTTGCAGATATCTGTGTTTTAAACCTTCTGGGCCGTTTTACGCTGGATAACAATACAGACAATCCTTTCGTTATAGCGGATGGCTACATGCGGGAAATCCGTGAAAAAGTCATTCTGGTGGATTTTCATGCGGAAGGAACCAGTGAGAAGCAGGCGATGGGTTATTTGCTGGACGGGAAGGCGAGTGCCGTCTGGGGGACGCATACCCATGTGCAGACGTCAGATGCCAGAGTTCTGCCAAAAGGGACCGGTTTTATTACGGATCTCGGAATGACGGGACCGATGGAATCTGTGCTGGGAATTGACCCGGAGCAGAGTATCGGGAAATTCATGGGAGATCCTCCGATGCGGTACCAATCTGCCGGCGGCCCCTGCAAGATGGAGGGCTGCATATTTGAGATTGATCCGGATACGGGCAAGTGTCTTCATGCGGAGGGAATCAGAATTCAATGAGCAGAATTAAAATCCTGCATACAGCTGACCTGCATATGGATTCTCCCTTTGAAATGCTTTCCCCCGGGAAGGCTGCCGTCAGGAGAGAAGAGCTTCGTGCACTGCCGAAAAAAATAGCGGCACTGGCAGTGAGAGAAAAGGTTGATCTGGTTCTGCTGAGCGGAGACCTTCTGGACGGGGAGAGTGCCTACAAGGAAACTGCGGACGAGCTGTGCCGGGCGCTGCGAAGAATACCTGCACCTGTGTTTATAGCACCCGGAAACCATGACTACTATACCGATAAATCAGTATATGCACGTATGGAACTGCCTGATAATGTGTTCCTCTTTAATAAAAACACCATTGAGCATTTCGACTTTCCAGAAAAAGGATTCCGGGTGTACGGAGCAGCCTTTACTGACAAAAGCTCTCGACCGCTGCTGGAGCGGTTCCATGCTGAGAGAACAGATGGAATGTTCAACCTGATGTGTATCCATGGGGAGACCGATGCTCCGGAATCAGCGTATAATCCGATCACAACCGGTCAGATTGCCGAGAGCGGGCTGGATTATCTTGCACTTGGGCATGTCCACAAAGCCAGCGGCCTTCAGAGGGCGGGTAATACCCGTTATTCCCAGCCGGGATGTCCGGAAGGAAGAGGATTCGACGAGATGGGAAAGAAGACGGTCAATCTTGTCGAGGCCTGTGACGGAAAGTGGACACTGAAAACAGTTCGGATTGCGGCCAGGTTTTATGAGCAGCTCACCGTTGATATAACAGACACGGAACCTCTTTTTGCCATCCAGATGGCCCTGCCGGACGAAACAGTGCGTGATATCTACAGGATTATTCTCAGAGGTGAGTCGGAGGGTCCCGTAAATACGAAACTGCTTGCGGAGCAGCTTGCAGAGTATTTCTTTGAAGTCCAGGTGAAAGATGAAACAAATCTGAAGGAAGATATCTGGGCGAAAACGGGAAAAGATACACTGCGTGGGCTGTTTTTCACAAAAATGAAACAGCAATATGATGCGGCAGAATCGGAGGAAGCGAAGAGAAAGATTGAACAGGCTGTAAGATGGGGGCTGGCTGCTCTGGATAACCGTGAGGAGATCATTCGCCATGAAGATCAATAAACTGACAGCAACCTTTGGAAAATTTAACAATGAATCCATCAGTTTTCATGGCGGCCTGAATATAATTGAAGCACCAAATGAAAGCGGCAAAACAACGTGGTGTGCCTTTATTATGGCAATGCTTTACGGGGTGGACAGTGCGGAGCGAACTAAAGCCGGCTCTCTCCCGGTCAGGCAGCGGTATGCACCGTGGTCTGGGGCTCCGATGGAGGGTACTGCAGAGCTGACGGCAGACAATTGTGATATTACGATCATGCGTTCTACCAGGCTTAAAAATGCTCCGATGCGGGAGTTTTCTGCTTTTTATACGGGAACCGGGATCCCGGTGGAAAAACTATCCGGAAGCAACGCCGGAGAGCTGCTGACAGGTGTTTCGCGGGATGTTTTTGCCAGAAGTGCTTTCGTGGGTCAAGGTGCTGCCGCAGTGACCGGCAGCCCGGAAATGGAAAAACGAATTCAGGCGATTTTTTCAACCGGCGAAGAAGAGACGTCCTATTCCGAGGCAATGGAAAGACTTGGCGGGTGGCAGAGAAAAAGAGTATATCGCCAGCATGGACTGATTCCGGAGATCGAGGCACAGATCGGGGAACTGCAGAATAATATCAGCGAGGCGGAGAAAACAGCCGAGACGATCAGAACTTCAGAAGAGCAGCTGAATCAATGTGAAGCTGATTGCAGCACGCTGGAAGCTGAGGTGATTCAGGCCCGAAAGGAACACCGAAACCGGCTTTTTCGTGAGATTAATTCTACAAGAACCGAAGCCCGGCAGCTGGCAGATGAGCAGAATGCCGCTTTGGAGGAGTTAAGTGACAGAAGAGATGATCTCCGTCAGAGCCTGTTCGGCAGACGAAAAGCCGAGCTTGTAGAAGCAGAGGCGGAAGAGGATATCCGCAGGCTGGAGGCGCTGAAAGAAGAAAACCGTACGAACTTTTTCTGGATTCCGACGTTTCTGCTCTTCCTTTGTGCTTTTGCAGGTGTGGTCCTCTATCAGCAGCTTTTCCCGTATACGGCAGTCATTATAGCTGCTGCAGCCATGTGCCTGGGGGCAATCGTGTTCCTTTCTCTGTATGTACGGCGAAGAGCGGCAATCAATGAAGCACAAGGGGAGATAGACCGGATCCTCCGAAAATATAAGGCTGAAAATGCGCAGGATATTACATTGCGCCTGGACGATCACCATGCCAGATATGTGGCTGCCAGAAGAGCGGAAGACAAAGCACGCAGTGCCTCCGCAGCAGCAGACGCTGCTTATGAAAAGCTTTCCAAACTGGAGAGTCGTGTCTCGGAAGAGCTTGAGGGCAATTCCGGAAATGCGGAAGAGATCAGCTTCGGCAGGGAACTGGCGGAAAAACGAAATGAAGCCGCCCGCCTTTCCTCGCAGATTGCAATGGAAAAGGGGAGGCTTGCCGTAATCGGTGACCCTGTCATAATGAAGAGTGATCTGGAGAGACTGGAGAAAGAGCAGGCACAGCTGCAGGAAGAAGCTGAAGCAATTGAAATGGCCAAAGCTGTGCTGAAGGATGCCGATGACGAAATTCAAAGCCGCTTCTCCCCGGAGCTCGGGAAAATTGCAGCAGAGTATATGTCATTTGTCACCGGAGGGCGCTATGAAGGAGTCCTGCTGAACAGAGATTTTTCCGCTATGGCCAAGACAACGGATGACACTGTTGCACGAAAATCGGAGTATCTCAGCGCGGGAACTGTAGATCTGTTGTATCTTGCCGTGCGGCTTGCCGTCTGCGAACTTGCACTTCCGGACGGAGAGACGTGCCCGCTGATTATAGACGATGCGCTGGTAAACATGGATGAGACCCGCTATGCCCAGGCGCTGAAACTGCTGGGCGAAATCGCAAAAGAAAGGCAGGTAATTTTGTTTACCTGCCGGAGATAATGCCTGATAAAAATTTCTGGCTGCTGTTTTTATAGATTTAAAAAGATGGAATCATCATTTTCAATCCAGTCGGAGACGGGAATGGTCCGGTATTCCGAAGTACCGGTACGGATAATAACCGTTTCAATCCCGGCATTGATGATATGCCTTTTGCACATGGAGCAGGACATGGCATCGCCAAGAAGCTCATTTGTTTTGGCATCTCGGCCGACGAGATAGAGCGTTGCACCGATCATGTCTCGCCGGGAGGCGGAAATGATGGCGTTTGCCTCTGCGTGTACGCTTCGGCAGAGTTCATAACGCTCACCGGAAGGAATTTTAAGTGTTTCCCGGGTGCATACGCCGAGATCGGAGCAGTTTTTTCTGCCGCGAGGGGCTCCGTTATATCCTGTGGAGATGATTTCATCATTGCGAACAATGATTGCACCGTATTTCCTCCTCAGGCATGTGGAACGAACAAGTACGGAATCTGCGATGTCGAGATAATAGTTCTCCTTGCTGGTTCTGCTGTCCATAATGCTGTCTCCTTGTTCCGTGATAAGAAGATTATAGTATCGGATGGGATTGATGTCAATATGATCCCAAAATAGAAATATATGGCTTTTTGAAGGCCAAAGTGGTAGAATCAGCGTATGAACAGAAGAAACTATCAGAAAGAACTGGAAAGAATAATAGAACAAAATGGAGAAAAGAAGCCCTCCGTTCTATTGCATAGCTGCTGCGGGCCGTGCTCCAGCAGTGTATTGGAATACCTGACCCGGTATTTTCGGGTAACCGTGCTATGGTATAACCCGAACCTTTACCCGGAGGAAGAATATTTCAGAAGGCTGGAAACGCAGAAAGAGCTTCTCTGTAAAATGGGGCTTTCCGAGCAGGTCGGTCTGCTGGTTATACCCTGGCAAAGTGAGAAGTATTATAAAGCTGTTGCAGGCTATGAAAATGAGCCTGAGGGAGGCAGACGGTGTGAGAAATGTTTTGAGCTTCGTCTGCAGGAATGTGCGAGAATTGCAAAATCCGGTAATTTTGATTATTTCTGTTCGACACTGACGGTTTCCAGACATAAAAATGCTGTTCTGATCAATCGGATCGGGGAGAATGAAGGGGAAAAAGAGGAGATCTGCTGGCTTCCGTCAGATTTTAAAAAGCATAACGGTGAAAACAGATCAGTTGAACTGAGTGAGAAATACGGTATTTACAGACAGGTATATTGCGGATGTGAGTTCTCCCTGAAGGCGCGGATGCAGCAGAAAAAACAGGAACTGGCGGAACGAAAGGATACTGAGAATGAATAACGCGACAATCGAACTGTCAGATCTTCTTCGAAGACTGGCCAAAAAATGGAAACTGCTTCTTTGCTTTATGCTGGTTGCTGCAGTCATTGCCGGCGCTTATGGCTATCGTAATGCCCAGAGAAGTTTTGAAAATGCACAGGCGCAGCATATCCGCTATGCTGAAGCGGCGGAGAATCTGCCGGGGTACTTTTCCGAGGAACTGTATAATGTCCGGGAAAGTGTACGGGATCCGAAGCGGATTGCCTTTGCGGAGGCCTTTGCAGGGCTCTATCGCAGTTTTATTGCAGAGTATGGCGGTGAAAACATGTTCTATCCCGAAAAGGAGAACATGCAGGCATATATGATGTTTCTGGATTCTTATAAAGATGTGATCTCGGTAATGAGCGGCCCTGAGAGAACCTATTTTGAGATGCTTGCATCTCTGAATCTTGAAAATAATGAGCTTGCCCATCCCGTTGTTAACGATTTTTCAGCACCGGCTCCCTCTGTCCTGCAAATGAAGTGGATTGGCATCGGCCTTTTTCTCGGCCTGCTAGCAGGCTGCTTTGTTGTGATGGTATCGTGGAAGCCTGAAAAAAAGAATGAGCGGAGGTAGCTTATGCTCTATAAAAAAGTGATAAAACGCCTTCTGGATATTGTCCTGTCACTTCTTGGGCTGATTGTAACGGCAATTCCTATGGCAGTGATTTCTCTTGTTATTAAAAGAGAAGACCCCGGACCTGTTATTTTTAAACAGAAGCGTTTCGGAATCCATAAGTCTTTTTTTACCCTGTATAAGTTTCGCAGCATGAAAATGTCCACGCCGCACGACGTGCCGACGCATCAGCTGGAAGATCCGGAGCAGTATCTTCTGAAAAGCGGGAAGTTTATCCGGAAATACAGCCTGGATGAACTGCCGCAGCTGCTGAATATTTTCAAGGGTGATATGAGTGTAATCGGCCCCAGACCTGCTCTTTGGAATCAGGATGACCTGATAGCAGAACGGGATAAGTACGGAGCCAATGATGTGAGACCCGGTCTTACGGGCTGGGCACAGATTAATGGACGGGATGAACTGGAAATCCCGGTTAAAGCGAAGCTTGACGGGGAATATGCCCGGAAACAGAGCTTCCTTTTCGATTGTCGCTGCTTTTTCGGGACTTTCCTGAAGGTCCTGAGACATGAGGGCGTGGTAGAAGGCGGCACGGGAGAAATGTCGAAAGCGTCAAAATAAGAAAGGCGGGAAGGAAGAGAATATGCGGATAAGCAGATGCGCCATATATGAGATTCTTCTCTTCCACCTGTTCCTGGTATTCTATGCGCTTTCTTTTCCGTTCAAGGATGATTGGGGAGCAACGGCTCTTCTGCTTCTTCTTGTCTGCATTCTTCTTTTTCTGGAATATCAGCGGACGAGACTTTTCGTGTCGCCTCTGTTTTTCTGGTTTGCCTTCTGGTTGGGAGCAATTGTGCTGGGAAGAATGTATCTGACGGATGCATATCCGATTTACCAGGAGTGGGGCATGCCGCTTTTACGTCTTGTTACGATAAATACCGGCGTGTTTTTCTGGATGTATATTCTGGGAGAACGATGCCGGGGAGATGTTGTCTGCCTGCCGGAGGACAATACAGGTTCAGGGTTCAGAAGCACTCTTCTGGCAGATCTTGTGATTATAATGCTTTCGCTGGCAACGGCGGCTTTCGTGGTAAATGTGCTGCATGCAGGCGTAATACCCCAGCTTTCCGGAGACGCGAATGCCTATCGGGAACCGTTTATCGCCACCCGGTATTATCAGATTGTGAGTCTGATGCGGTTTTCACTTCTTTTTGTTCCGCCTGTTCTCATGGGTGATGCACCTTTCGGGAAAAAGGCATGTGTGCTCTGTCTGGCGGCCTTATATCTGCTGGAAGAGATGCTGAGCGGATGGAGAGGTTTTACACTGCAGGCGGTGATTCTTCTTGCAACATCCTGGTTCCTGTTTTCGGACGTCAGGAGCGGCGTTGTGAGAAGAAGAAATCTTCTGCTTGGCCTTGCGGCGGCACTGGCGGTTCTGGCGTTTATTGTGTATATTACCGTTACGCGCGACAGTACTTTTGATTCTTTTGAGAGACGGGTTCGCTATGCGATAGAAAACTTCTATCTCTATGTGGCACCTAATTTCCTGAATGTACAGACCGCTATGGAGAAGGTGCAGCCGAAAGGATATTTCCTGTATACAACGGAAGTTTTCTGGGGTATGTTCCGAAAGCCGTGGGAGATCCCCCAGTATATCTATTCAGATATAGAATACAGCATAGGTGCATACAATGTCTGCACCTATCTCCTGGAGCCTTACTGTGATCTCGGAACATTGGGAACGATCTGCTGGTCGGCACTGATAGCATTCCTTTCCGGGGAGGCATTTGCCGGATGCAGAAAGCATCCCGGCGGATTTTCACTGGTTTTGCTGGGAATTATGAATATTACCATATTCTACCTCCACAATAATTTCTTCCTGCGTTCTTCTTCGCTTTTGCTTTGGCTTGCTGCGGGGGGACTGATCGGGCTGCTGATATCAAAGAAAAAGGAAACCGATAAACATGGCAGCAAAATCCTATAAGAAAAATATTATCTACAATTCGGTTTACCGCTGTGTTGTCGTGATCATGCCTCTGATCACTTCTCCTTACCTGACGCGGGTACTCGGAGCGGAAAAACTCGGAATTTACTCATCGGCTAACGCCTTTGCCACTTATTTTGTTATTTTCACTCTTTTAGGGGTGAATGATTACGGCAACCGCACCATCGCTCAGGTACGTGACAACAGAGATAAGCTGTCTGACAGCTTCTGGCAGATCTACTACCTGCAGTTTTTCCTGACATTCCTCTTCCTGGCGGTATATCTTTGCAGCATCTTCCTGCATAAAAAGCATTTTACCATCCAGCTGATTCTGGCAATTTACGTTTTGTCATCTGTTTTTGAAATAAACTGGTTTGCTTTCGGGCTGGAGGAATTCAAACTGACCAGTATTCGCAGCATTATTACACGGTTGGGGATTGTTGCGTGTATTTTCCTGTTTGTGAGAAAACCGGAAGACCTCTGGAAGTATACGCTGATTATCACTGTGGGAAATCTGATTTCACTGGTTATTATTCTCCCATTGATTTCCCGGTATACTGATTTCCGGAAGCCGGACTTTAAGAAGATCGTTTCTCACGTACGGCCGAACCTGATCCTGTTTCTCCCGATTATTGCCACGAGCGTTTATCAGTATCTGAGCAAAATCATGCTGGATTCCTGGTCAACGGAAGCCGAAGTAGGATTTTATCAGAATGCGGAAAATATAATAACCTTGCCGTCCTTTATCACAACGGCAATAGAAACGGTTCTGATGCCCTATGCCTCCAACCTTGTGGCGAAAGGGGATAATGATGAGGTGCTGTTCCGATCCACACTGAAATACACTTCCGTTATGAGCATTGCCATGGCATTCGGAATGTTTGCCATTGCCCGTGATTTTATCCCATGGTATCTCGGCAGCGGGTTCGGGCGGTCCGCCACGCTGGTAATGATGATGGCTCCGATTGTGTTCTTCAACAGCTTTTCCACCATTGTGCGCTATCAGTATATCATTCCGCACGAGATGGACAAGGAGAACCTGATTGCCATGTTCAGCGGAGCAGGCACGGATATTATTCTTAATCTGATTCTGATCCCTTCCTACGGGGCTGCGGGGGCAGCTGCAGCAACGGTTGCTTCCTATTTTGTGACGCTGCTGATCCAGTCCTTCTACGTGGGAAAACGAATGGAGTTTCTTTCAGCAGTAAAATCCTTTCTGCCGAGTGTCCTGTTCGGGGCTGTTATGACAGGTTGCGTCATGCTGGTGTCAAAACTACCGATCAATGTGATCCTGAAAGTCGGTCTGGAACTGATCGTCGGAGCTTCGGTGTTCCTGGCATGTACTTTTGTATGGCTCTCCAGAACGGGAGATCCTGTTTTTTCAAATCTGTTCTCTGATATCAGAAAAAGGATGAACAATAAAAACTGATTCGACGATGGAGGAATTCCGGTGCACAGAAAAAAGGTCGTTATCGTAATAGAGGTAGCAAACAGAGAGCTGGATAATGCCCTGCTCCTGAAGGCAGAGCTGGAAAAGCGCGGCTATGATGTCAGTATCATGAGCAAAACGGAACAGCTTCGTATGCAGGAGACGGATATTCTGATAACACCAAACTGCTATATCAAACCAAATTATGATTTCTATCGGTATCGGTTTAACTGCAAGAGCGGAAAAATTGTGAACCTGCAGTACGAACAGGTCTTGTCACCGATCGAAGAGGACAACGAGCTCTACAGTCTGGACGAAACGACAAAAAAAATTACGCATCTATGTTGGGGCAGGCACACGGTAGATCGCCTCAGAGGGAAAGGCGTGGAACCATCGCTGCTTCCGGTTACCGGAGCCATTCAGCTGGATACCACACGCCCTCAATTTGACGAATACTGGAAGAGCAGAGAGGCACTGGCGGAAGAGTTCGCTCTGCCGACAGATAAGAAGTGGATTCTTTATATTTCGAGTTTTGCCTGCTTCATCGGCAGCAAGATCAACGAAGTACAGAAGGAGACGCATACAAAAGACAATGTGGAGCGCTTTGCGATAGTAACAGACCGTTCGCAGAAGGCAACGCTCTCCTGGTTTGATCAGTTTCTTGAAAAGAACAAGGATTATATTGTCATCTACAGGCCGCATCCCGTGGAGCTCAGCAGCCCTCAGGTACGGGAAGTGGTTGAAAAACATCCTCAGAGCTTCCGCTGCATTCAGGATTATGAAGTGAAGCAATGGCTGAAAGTAGCTGATATCCCCTGCACATGGCTCAGCACCGCAATTTCTGAGAGCTATTTTGTAGGAAAGAATTGCCTGGTGTTTCGGCCCTGTGAAATTCCGGAGGATGTGGACTGTGTTTTGTATCAGGGGGTACAGGCGGCACGGTCTTATGATGAATTTGAGCATCAGATTCTGAATTATCATTCTTCCACAGCGTATTTCCCAATCAGCCGGGATCTGATTGAGTATTATTATGATTTCAGCCAAGTGCCTGCATATCGGAAAATTGCGGATGTTGTGGACGGACAGCTTCCGGAAGCGGAAGATACCCAATCCTATGAGAAGGATCGGATAGAATATCTTCTCAGGAACCATCTTATTCTGAAACTATCTGTAAAAAAAGCTTATCGCGGCTGGTATCGCCTGACCGGGCGCAAAATTAAAAACAGAAAATTCCGGGAAAAGTTTTTTGTGGAAGAATGGGAAAAAACCGTGGATAACCGGATCAATAACAGTGAAGGAATCCATCGGAAAGAGCAGAAGTTCAAAGAAATATTGGAAAGAAAAGAGATTTCAACATGAGTAAAATCCTTGTGACCGGTGCAGGCGGATTTATCGGCAGCCATCTGACGGAGCTCCTTGTTCGTGAAGGGCTTGATGTCAGGGCGTTTGTCCACTATAATTCTCTGGGAAGCTGGGGATGGATCGATTCCTTTCCGGAGGAAGAAAAAAAGAATATTGAAGTCTTTTCCGGGGATATCCGGGATCCGAACGGCGTCAGGGATGCATTGCGGGGCTGTGATGCGGTTTTCCATCTGGCGGCACTGATTGCGATTCCCTTCAGCTATCATTCACCGGATACCTATGTAGACACGAATATCAAGGGCACATTAAATGTCCTTCAGGCGGCAAGAGACCTGGGTACGTCCCGTGTGCTGGTTACGTCCACATCGGAGGTTTACGGCACGGCACAGTATGTGCCGATTGATGAAAAGCATCCCTATCAGGGACAGTCTCCTTATTCTGCTACCAAAATTGGAGCAGACAGGCTGGCAGAGTCATTCTATCGCAGCTTTGATCTTCCGGTGACGATTGTGCGGCCGTTTAACACCTACGGTCCGCGTCAGTCAGCGAGAGCCGTCATTCCGACGATTATTACCCAGCTCCTCGCAGGCAGACAGGAGATCCGGCTCGGTGCACTGTCACCGACGAGAGATTTCAATTTCGTCAGGGATACTGCCAACGGGTTTTATCAGATATTCCGCTCGGAGAAAACAATCGGGCAGGAGATCAATATAGCGACCCAGAAAGAAATCTCTATAGGAGATTTGGCAAAGGAGCTGATTCGCCAGATCAATCCGGAAGCGCAGATCGTCTGTGAAGAGCAGCGCCTCCGCCCGGAAAAGAGCGAAGTGAACAGGCTGCTCGGCTGCAATGAGAAAATCATGCGCCTGACAGACTGGAAACCGCAGGTATCCTTTGAACAGGGACTTGCGGAGACAATCGAGTTCCTGCGCAATAACCTTGACCGATACAGAACTGACATCTATAACCTTTGAGAGGAATCATCATTTATGAAGTACTGCAAAAAATGTGTTATGCCGGATACAAGACCGGGAATAACATTTAATGAAGAAGGTATCTGCTCAGGCTGCCAGTCTTTTGAAAGAAGAAAAGATATAGACTGGGACGCAAGATTTAAAGAGCTGGAGGCTATCTGTGATAAATACCGCGGCATGAATGGGGACGGGTATGACTGTGCCATTGCGGTTTCCGGCGGGAAGGATTCCCATTATCAGGTTTACCTGATGAAGGAAGTCATGCATATGAATCCCATTCTCTTCAGCGTGGAAGATAACTTCCCCATGACGGAAGCCGGAAAGCATAATATCCGCAATATTTCGGAAGAATTCGGCTGCAATATTATCAGCATGAAGCCGGACATTCGGGCACAGAAAAAGCTGATGCGCTATATGTTTGAACAGTACGGCAAGCCGACCTGGTATGTGGACAGACTGATCTACACCTATCCCCTCTATATGGCAGCAAAATTCAATACCCCGCTGCTGGTTTACGGTGAAAATGTAAGCTATGAGTACGGCGGAGCGGACCGGAAGGAAACCTACAGCGCAAAAGAGCAGCTCAACAACGGCGTCGCATCCGGCGTGGATGAAGAGGAGCTGATCGCCAATGCAGGCGTAACGGCAAAGGATCTGTATCTGACCCGTGCTCCCGAGCAAAGCATTCTTGACTCGCTCGACCCGATTTATATCTCCTACTTTGTTCCTTGGAACAGTGTGAAGAATGCAGTGTTTGCAAAAACTCGCGGTTTCCATGATCTCACGCACGAATGGCGCAGGACCCTTTGCATTGAAGACTTTGACCAGGTTGACAGCCGGGCTTATCTGGTGCATCCTTGGCTGAAATATCCCAAATTCGGGCATACAAGCGCAACGGACTATGCCTCGCGCTTTGTACGCTACGGGCTTATTGACCGGGAAACTGCCGTTCAGCTTGTAAAAGAACATGACAGCAAGCTGGATCCGCTCTGTGTCCGGGATTTCTGTGAATTCTGCGGTTATTCGGAATCTGAGTTCTGGGCGATTGTGGATAAATTCTACAACAAAGATCTTTTTGAGAAAAATGAACTGGGAGAATGGGTGCTGAAGCACCCCGTCTGGGAAACTTAAGAGCCTTTTTATCATCAGTGCAGGGGAAGCGGTATGGATTATTCAAATCTGATCATTGATCTTCAGACAAGTATATGCGATGCGATGCGCATCATTGACAGAAGCGACCTGAAAATACTCTTTGTTGCGGATGGAAGGAAGCTGGTCGGGTCTCTAACCGATGGAGATATTCGTCGCTTTCTTTTTAACGGCGGCACGCTCCAGGACAATGCGGAAAAGGCTGCAAACCACAATCCGAGAGTAGCCAAAAGCCTGAAACATGCATCTGAACTTTATAACAGATTATACTACATAGCGATTCCCGTGATTGATCAGGATGGGAACATAACAGGAATCTATGTGGGAGAGGAGCTCCAGCAGAAAAAGCAGAGTCCGCTCCACGTGCCGGTTGTGATCAACGCCGGAGGGAAAGGGACAAGGCTTGATCCTTATACGAGAGTTCTCCCCAAACCCCTGATCCCGGTGGGTGAGCTTCCCATTATCGAACATATCATGCAGCAGTTTCAGAAGATGGGCTGCGATGATTTCAGCGTGATTGTCAATTATAAAAAAGAACTGATTAAAACCTATTTCCGGGAAAGTGAGAATCAGTACCGGGTTACCTGGTATGATGAGATCTCTCCCCTGGGCACAGGTGGAGGCCTGAGCCTTCTGAAGGGGAAAATCAACAGCACGTTTTTCTTCACCAGCTGTGACACGCTTCTTCTTTCGGATTATGAGACCATGCTGCGTTTCCATAAAGAAAACAGGAATATGGTTACGATGATTTGTGCATGGAAGAACCTCACCATTCCCTACGGAATCGTGGAAATGGGCAAAAACGGCATTATCGAGCAGATGCGGGAGAAACCGGAGCTTTCCTTCCTGACCAACACCAGCATCTATATAGTGGAGCCGGAGGTCATAGAGAAGATTCCCGACAACACTTCAATTACCTTCCCGGAAGTGATTCAGGCACTGATGGACAGAGGAGAGAAGGCGGCTGTTTTCCCGGTCAATGAAAGTGAATGGTTGGATATGGGACAGCTATCCGAACTGGAAAAAATGAGAGAGAGGCTATACGGAAAATGAAAAATATTGCAATCATTCCAGCCCGAAGCGGTTCCAAGGGACTGCCGGATAAGAATATCAGGCTCCTTGGCGGAAAGCCTCTGCTGGCCTATACCATCGAGGCGGCAATTCAGTCGGGCTGTTTTGATACCGTCCATGTGTCCACAGATTCTGAGCATTATGCTGAGATTGCCCGGCAGTACGGGGCAGATGTGCCGTTTTTGCGGAGTGCCGCACTGGCAACAGACACAGCCTCGACATGGGATGCGGTCCGTGAGGCGCTTTGCCGTTATGCTGAGCTGGGAAAGACGTTTGACACCATGATGCTGATGCAGCCCACCACACCGCTCAGAACCGGAGAGGATGTAAAGAGAGCATACGCTCTGCTGAAAGAAAAGCAGGCAAAATCGATTATCGCCGTGTGTGAGGTGGATCATTCTCCGCTCTGGTGTGACACCATCCCCGATAGCGGCAGCATGAAAGGTTTCGGCCATAAGGAGCTCGCCTGGGTGAACCGGCAGGATCTGCGGCCCTATTACCGGGTGAACGGAGCAATGTATCTGCTCAGTGTAAACGGCGTTGACATTCCGCCGGATGATGATATTTATGAGGATAACTGCTACGCATTCTTTATGGATCGAAAGAAGAGTGTTGATATAGACAGCGAGGACGACCTCGCTATGGCGGAATTCCTTCTTTCAAGGAGAAAAAATGGCTAAAAAGATTACAATTATCGCAGAAGCAGGTGTAAACTATAACGGAGATATCCGGATTGCCAAGGAAATGGTAAAGGCCGCTGCGGCTTCCGGAGCAGACTATGTCAAGTTCCAGACCGGGGTACCTAAATTCGATGTCTCGGTTTTTGCAGAGAAAGCGGAGTATCAGAAGCATAATACGGATGATGATGCCGGCTCGGAAAGCCAGCTGGAGATGTGCTCCAAGCTGATGCTCCCCTTTGAGGTATATCCGGAGCTGATCGAATGCTGCAGGGAGAACAATATTGCGTTTCTTTCCTCACCCTTTGATCCTCCCTGTGCCAGATTTCTCCACGAGATGGGCATGCATATCTGGAAAATCCCATCCGGAGAAATTACCCATTTCCCGATGCTGAAAGTAATCGCTTCCTACGGGGAACCGATTATTATGTCAACCGGAATGGCCACACTGGAAGAGATCGAGACAACGCTTGCCTATCTCCGGCAAAACGGAGCAGGGGAGATCACGCTTCTTCACTGCAACTCTGAATATCCCACACCGTATCCGGATGCCAATATCCGGGCTATGTTTGACCTGAAAATGCATTTCGGGCTTGAAGTCGGTTATTCGGATCACACGCTCGGCATTGAGGTCCCGATTGCAGCGGCAGCCCTCGGAGCGACGGTAATTGAAAAGCACTTTACCCTTGACCGGACTATGGAAGGGCCGGACCAGATTTCAAGTATTGAGCCGGATGAGCTGAAGCAGCTGGTGGATTCGATCCGGCATGTGGAGGCAGCTCTCGGATCCGGCATGAAAGTTCCTACGGAGTCAGAACGTAAGAATATCAATGTAGTGCGTAAAAGCATTGTGGCTGCGCGGGCAATCCGAAAGGGCGAGGTTTATACGGAAGAAAATCTTGCCTGCAAACGCCCGGGCGGAGGCATCTCCCCGATGGAGTGGGACAATGTCCTCGGCCTCACTGCCGTGCGGGATTTTGCACCGGATGAGATGATTGAACTGTAAAGGAGCATCAGTATGGTTAATCCGAACGGGGAATACTTTGGAAAGAGGCTTCTGTTTGTCGGAGCTTCAGGTCATTTTGAACCTGCCATCAAAAAAGCCCAGGAAATGGGTGCTTATGCAATTGTGATCAACAACAATCCCAATGCGAAGGGAAAACAGTTTGCTGACCTGGCTGCTGATGTGGACACCTATGTGGTGGACGACATTGTCAATTTTGCAAAAGAGCAGAAGGTTGACGGGCTTTTTACATCCTGGAATGATATGAATCTTTTTCACACCCAGGAAGCTGCAGAACGGCTGAATCTGCCTTTTTTTGCAACCCGGGAACAGCTGGATGCCCTTGTGTTTAAATATGATTTCAAGGTAACCTGCAGAAAATACGGCGTTCCGGTAACACCTGAATACTATGTCGGCGGCAATCTGACCGAGCAGGATGTTGCCGCTTTCCGGTATCCGGTTATCTTCAAGCCGATTGACAGCGGCGGCACCCGCGGAATGACAGTGCTGCATTCTCCGGAGGGCGTCTGGGAGGCCTATGAAAAAGCGCTTGCTCCCTCTGCGGCTAAAAAAGTGGTGGTGGAGAAGTATCTCCGCAACGGCCATCTGGTTGTTTTCGATCTGGCCATACAGAATGATCAGGTTTATCTCGCCTGTGCGATGGACCGCTGTATTGTGCGCACCTCGGAAAGTGCCGTTCCTCTGGCGATTTCCTATATGTATCCGTCTAAGTATATTGATGTGATTGAAGAGCAGGTTATGCAGCCCATCACAGACATGATTCACGGGCTGGGTATTCACAACGGGATCATTTCATTTGACGGAATGATCAGCGAGGGTCAGCTGTACCTGATCGAGACGCAGTTCCGCTGGGGCGGCACGCATTTCTACAAGTTTGTGGAGCAGGAAAGCGGAGTAGATCTGCTTGCGATGATGATCGACTACGCCCTTACAGGGACATATGACCGCTACTCCTTCGAGGGAAAACTGAATGCCCGCTTTAAACGGCATTATGCCTGCCAGAACCTGCAGGCATTTCCCGGAAGAATTAAAGATGTACAGAATGTGGATAAGGTGCTCGCAATTCCGGGTGTCGACTGGCTGATTCAGATTAAGAATCTTGGCGACATCATCCCGGATGACGGTTCCACGGCGGAAAACTTTGCGAAGATCGGGCTTTCCGCAGATACGGAGAAAGAGATCTATCATCTGATGGATCAGGTTCAGAAGACTTTGGTCGTGCTGGATGAAAACGGCAGAAATCTGATCAAAAACAATGTGCCGGCTGAACTTCTCGGATAAGAACATGATGTGTGACTATCATCTTCACTCGGAGTTTTCTTTTGACTCTTCAGAGAAAATTGAAGCGATCTGTGAAAAAGCGGTTCAGTCGGGAATACGCGAGATTGCCATTACCGATCATGCAGAGTTTCCCGTGCGAGACAGTGCACCCTGGCCGGACTTCAGGAGACGTGCAGAGGTGTTGGATTTCTGCCGTACCCGTTTCGGAGAGAATCTTATCATTCGTTCGGGAGTAGAAGCCGGTCAGCCCTGGCACTGCGATTGCCCGGGCAAGGAATGGTCCGGGGAGAATCTGGATTTTGTCCTTGCCTCTGTCCATGAGCTGGATGGATACCCGGATCCGAGAACCTATGCCTATACACCGGAGAATACCTCCAATTTTATCCATACCTATCTGATGCAGATGACCGCTATGGCGGAAAAATGCGATTATGATGTGCTGGGGCATGTCACCTATCTTTTCCGTTTTATTCCCGAGGAGATTGTGCGGGCTATTCCGCCGGAGTCATTCATGGAGGAGTATGAGGCTCTCTTTCGCACGGTCCTGTCCAGAGGGAAGGGAATTGAGGTCAATTGCAGCGGGTTGCGGATGCCTTCCATCGGGAAGACGCTCCCGTCCCTTGAGCTGCTGCGGCTTTACCGGGAGCTGGGCGGAGAGATTGTTACCGTCGGTTCAGACGGGCATTCCTGCCGCAGCGCGTTTACCGGGCTTGAAACGGGCTATCAGGTGCTGCGGGATGCAGGCTTTTCCTACGCTACTTCCTTCGAGAAACGGATTCCCGCTTTTTATAAAATATAACCCAGGAGCTGACTGATGAAAAAGCTTGCTGTTCTCACCGGAACCAGGGCTGATTTTGGCCTGCTTGCACCGATTATAAAAAAACTCCGCACCTTTCCGGATCTGGATGTACGCCTTGCAGTGACGGGAGCACATCTTTCGCCGGAATTCGGCCTGACGGTTTCGGAAATTGAGGCGGAAGGAATTCCGGTGGATCGAAAAATAGAAATTCTTCTTTCCTCCGATACACCTTCGGCAATTTCAAAATCTATGGGCCTTGCAATGATCGGGTTTGGCGATTATTTCCAGGATTCGGCCCCGGACGCCCTGCTGGTTCTCGGTGACCGGTATGAGACGCTGGCGGCAGCCTGTGCTGCTGTGAATGCACGCATCCCGATTTTTCACCTTTACGGCGGAGAAACGACGGAAGGGGCGGTGGATGAAGGGTTTCGCCATGCGCTTACCAAGCTGTCCTGCATTCATTTTGTGGCCAATGGAGAATTTGAGAAGCGTGTGATTCAACTCGGAGAAGCTCCGGAGCGGGTTTTTCGCGTCGGGGCTATGGGGCCGGAGAATGCCATTCATATGCCCAAGCTTTCTCTTTGTGAGCTGGAAGAGAGCCTTGGGGTTAAACTGGGGGAAAAATACGCCGTTCTGACGTTTCACCCGGTTACGCTGGAAAACCATACCGCGCATGCTCAGGCCGATGAACTTGTGAAAGCTCTTGAATGGTTTCCGGAAATCACCTTTCTCTGTACCAAGGCAAATGCGGATGCTGACGGAAGGATCATCAATGAGGTTCTGGAGGCATTTGCATGTAAGCGCAATAATGTATTTCTGGTGGATTCTCTGGGAGCAAAACGCTATCTGAGCGCATTGAATTATGCCCTCTTTGCCATCGGCAATTCTTCCAGCGGGCTGGCAGAAGTGCCCAGCTTCCATATCCCGACGGTCAACATCGGAGACCGCCAGAAGGGGAGAATGCAGGGAGAGAGCATTATCAACTGTGCTCCCGAGGCTGACAGCATCGCAGCGGCGATTGAAAAAGCATTATCTCCCGCATTCCGGGAGACAGCCGCAAAAGCTGAAAATCCCTATGGTGACGGGCATGCATCTTCCAAAATCGCGGAGATTGTGCATGATCACCTGATCCATAACAAAATGATCTTGAAAAAGAAGTTCTACGATCTGGAGTAACGGAAGGTCCATGAAGATTCTTGTAGCGACAGGCTCTTTTAAAGATGTGTTCAGCCCGCTGGAGGCGGCGGATGTAATCTGCTCCGCTTTGGACAGAGAGAAAAATGAGGTGACTTCGGTCCCTTTCTGTGACGGAGGGGAATATACCTATGAGGTGCTCAGGCACTGCTTCGGCTATGAAGAGCATCCGGTAGAGCAGGTCGTCAATCCCTACGGCAGGGCATGTGCCTGCAGCTATCTGGTTCAGGGCGACGAGGCCCATATCGTCTCCTCGAGCATTCTCAGGCTTTATCCGGAGGAGGATGTGTATAAAAATCCTCTGAACCTGACAGATTACGGCTATGGGCAGCTGATAGCGGATGCACTGAAACGCGGCTGCCGGAAGCTTACGCTGTACTTCGGAGGAACCTCAACCGTCTCCTGCGGAATGGGAGCCCTCCAGGCTCTGGGTGCCCGCCTTTTTGATGCGGAAGGGAACCTGATGTCGGAGCCATGTTCGGGAGCAGATCTCAACCGCATCGCACACATCGAATCTCCGGAGACGGATTATTCCGGCATCGATGTGCACATCGTGGCAGACGGGAATTCTAAGGTGGACGCGCTGCCCGGAATCACCGGTCTGAAAGTCGGCAGGCACTGGTCAGAGGAGAGGGAGCAGATCGTCTCTTCCTCCATGGAAGGAATCCGCAATGTCCTGAAGTTGACCGGAATCTCACCGCAGAAGGACTTTACCGGCGCGGCCGGCGGCCTTCTTTTTGGCTTGGAGCAGATCTTCCCCCATATCCGTTACACGCTGGGCGGGCTCTATTTTAATAAAGTGCTCGGTGTGGAGAAGAAAATCTCGGACTGTGACCTCGTGATTACAGGGGAAGGCAGATATGACAACACCGCTGACGGGAAGGCCCCGTCTGTTATAGCCATGCTGGCAAAAAAGCATGCGAAAAAGGCGATTCTGGTCTGCGGCCAGATTGATAAAAAGGCAGTCGGAAGCTACAGGGGCGGGATTATCCATTGTGAAGATGAACCTCAGTTCTTCCGGCAGGGAATTGAACAGGTGCTGACCTGCCAGGAATATTTTGATTCTGTTTCTTTGCCTGATTCTTATGAAGCGTGCATCCGGCTTTTCCGGGAGCAGACGCCTCAATTGATCCGGGAGTTATTCAGAAAAGCCGGACTCTGAACCGGCAGAAAGGTCGTGCAATGAACGAGTTTGCAATCCGTATTCTGTCTGCTTCGCAGGGAAAGACGCATCTCTTCTCCGCCGGGCAGGCAGGATTTATTCTGAAAAGCAAGTCGGGGCAGACCCTTGCATGGGATCTGTATCTCTCCGAGTGCGGAGAACGGCTGGAGGGCAATGACGGTTTTAAACGCCTGCTTCCGAAGCTTCTGTACCCGGAGGAAGTATGTTTTGATGTGGTTGTGGCATCTCATTTTCACTTTGATCATTTTGATCCGGACGCAATGCCGGCTCTTGTCTCCAACGGGCATACAAAACTTCTTGCTGCTACTGACTGCGCAGATCTTGTCAGGCAACTGAGAATGGAGAGCTGCGATGTCTCTTTTGTGAAGCCCGGAGATCTGGTCAGAGCGGGAGATTTCTCCATCCGGTTTGTCAACTGCGACCACGGAACTCTTGCGCCGGAAGCTGTCGGTGCGGTGATCACAGTGGACGGGAAGAGAATCTTTTTCGCAGGGGATACCTGCCTGAGACTTGACAGAGCGGGAGAGATCCTTTCGGAAGGCAAGATTGATGTGATGATTGCGGCGATCAACGGGGCATACGGCAACCTGAATGAGCATGACTGTGCCATCCTCAGCAAGGAGATCAAGCCGGGTCTCACAATTCCCTGCCATTATGGGATGTTTGCCTCCCACGGAGGAAATCCCGGGCTTTTCCGCCGGTATATGCAGGAGGAATGCCCGGAGAATCGCTATCTCATGATGCGGATGGGTGAGGAAACTATTTTGTCGGAGGAATAAGAAATGAAACCTTATGAAAATAAGAAGCTTCTCTTTCTGGGGGGAAACACAGAAACCGTCCCTCTGGTGAAGATTGCAAATGAACTGGGTGCAACAACAATTGTCTCCAGTTCCAATCCGGAATCAATGGCGAAAGCATGCGCTGCAATAAAGTATGATACCGATGCGACCGATGTCGCGGCTATGGTCGCGCTTGCCAAAGCTGAAAATGTATCCGGGGTTCTGCCCGGAACCGACGATATTTTCATCCCGGCCTACTGCAAGGTTTGTGATGTTCTCGGGTTGCCCTGCTACGCCAATGAAGAAATCATCGAGGTTTTCGGATATAAAGATATGTTTAAAGCCACCTGCGAGCGCTACGGCATTCACGGTGTGCCGGAGTATTATCTGGATGCATCAATGAATCCCCGGGATCTCGCCAGAATTCAGTATCCTGTGATGGTGAAGCCGGTTGACTGCTATTCCGGAATCGGTATGACAGCCTGCTATTCGGAAGATGAGCTTCGCCCGGCGGTGGAAAAAGCGATTGCCGCCTCTAAATCGGGACGTTTCATCGTGGAAAAGCTGATGAAATGCGACGATGTAGGCCTTTACTATACGTTTAAAGACGGTGTATGCAGCCTGTCCTGCATTTTTGACCGTTATACCGGAGACGGACGTGTTGCACTGGGCAATATCTATCCCTCCAGGCATATCGACCACTACTATGAACGCATGCATGCCAATGCTTTGCGCCTGTTTAAGGCAATGGGGATTAAAAACGGCGTCCTCCTGGTGCAGGCATTTTATGAGAATGAGGAATTCTATGTCTATGACACGGGATTCCGGCTTCAGGGTGAGGCATCCAATCTTCTCATTGAGAAGCTCTGCGGATATGACCAGCGTGAATTGCTGATTCATTTTGCCCTCACCGGTTCGGAAGGAGACCTTGATCTCTGCGCAGCCGATGATCCGACACTTCACGGCCGGGCGGCGGCATCCGTCTGGTTCCTGCTGAAGGAGGGGACTGTCGGCAAAATTGAAGGGCTGGAACGGGCAAAGAATGACGGCCGTGTTGCTGCCCTTGTGCAGAGGCTTTATGAAGGGGATGAAATCCCGTCTTCCTGGATCGGTACGGAGCAGCAGGTAATGCTGAGGCTGTTCCTCGTCTGCGATACGAAGAAGGAACTGGCTGAAGCAATAGCAGAATACCAGACCGGAATCCGTGTGTCTGATATCCATGGCGGCAATATGCTGGTAGACGGGTTTGATGCCGCCGCAGCACTGGAGGTGTAAGGACATGGCGGATAAAAGACTGGAAGGAAAAGTAATTGTTATTTCCGGCGGTACTTCGGGCGTCGGAAAAACGGCAGCCGAAGAATTTGCAGCACAGGGTGCCAAAATCGTGATCGGCGGACGGAATGAGGAGGCTGCACTGCGGTCTCTCCGAGTGATCCGTACCTACGGGTCTGAGGGAATATTTGTCCATACAGAGCTTGAAAATGTGGAAGACTGCAAAAAGCTTTTTGATGAGGCAGCTGCAGAATACGGCAA
>CACYYN010000002.1 GCA_902778665.1 Oscillospiraceae bacterium
TCAATTTTCAAGGTACATTGTCTCTCGTTTTTGTTGTCCCTCTCGGCGACAGCTTGGTTAATATACCACACCATCCCACTCTTGTCAACACTTTTTTTCAGATTTTTTTGATTTTTTTCAGGATTTTTTATTTGTACCACATATGGTGTTTTCTCTGTTTCATCACCCGCTATATACCGGATAATGTATAGGATTGCTGCTTTTTTCTCTTATTGTCCTATCATAATTTTTTGAAAAGCTTTCGGGAGAAAATGAATTATGTCGGAAGGCGTGAGAGAATACTCCCCCGTCTCCTTACAGGCAAGATCTCCTGCGAGGCCATGGAGATAAACTGCATTATACGCTGCGGCGTAGGGCGACATTCCCTGTGCCAGAAGGGCACACAGTATGCCGCACAGAACATCGCCCGACCCCCCCTTTGCCATGGCAGGACCGCCGGTAGGATTGACCGTCACTTCATCTCCGTAAACCGTCAGCGTGCCGTAACCTTTCAGGATCAGGATAAGATCGGGAAAGGCTGAAACAAAAGACAGTGCTCCAAAAAGGCGGCCGGATGAGAGATCTCCTCCAAGGCGGGTGAATTCTCCCTCATGGGGCGTTATGATAACCGGGGAATGACTTGCTGACAGCAGATGCCGATTCCGGGCGCAGACTGTCAGTGCATCGGCATCTAGAATAAGAGGACAGTCAGCGGCACGGATCACTGCCTCCACAATTGTTGCCGATGCGTCACCGGTTCCCAAACCCGGGCCGATAACGCATGCATCCGCTTTTTTGAGCAGCGGCAGGATAACAGAGAGTGACTCAGGAGAAAAGCTTCCGGAATCGGAAGCCGGGCAGGGCGTAACCACCGCACCGTCACAGCGCGAGGCGGCTATGGCGTAAATGCTTTCAGGCACTATCAGATGTGTTAAGCCGGCTCCGCTTTTTTCACAGGCATTGGCTGCGAGCACCGGGGCACCGGAATAACCGGTGGAGCCTGCAAGTATCAGTGCCCTGCCATAGGAGTATTTATGGGTGTGCACTTTTCGCTTCGGCAGGCAGACATCAGCTGCTTCCGCTAGGAAGAGGGAGCAGGAGACGTCTTCCGCCCTGTCCTCATAGCGCTTGGCATATTCTTCGTTCGTTAACTGTGTCATCAGATTGCTCCATATTTTATGAACCATTTATTCATCAGACTACAAAAATCACGACTACGAAATGGTGATTTCGTAATCGTGATTATATGGTAAGATTCGGTTTTCGTCAAGAAGGGGTCAGTTGGCCATGGTATCGACTTCTTCGCGAAGTTTGGCAATAAAGTCATCCAGAGGCATGGCCCCGAGATCGACACCGCTGCGGGTACGAACGGCAACAGCACCTGCTTCCTTTTCCTTATCGCCGACAACCAGCATATACGGTGTCTTCTGAAGCTGAGCTTCACGGATTTTATAGCCGATCTTTTCGTTGCGTAGGTCAGACTCCACACGGAAGCCCAGATCATTGAGCTTAGCAGTGACTTCTTCGGCATATTCATTCACACGGTCGGTAATGGGCATAACGACAGCCTGCACCGGAGAGAGCCACACCGGGAATGCACCCGCATAATGCTCGGTAATAACACCGATAAAACGCTCAATGGAACCGAAGACCACGCGGTGAATCATGACGGGGCAATGCTTCTCGCCGTCAGCGCCCACATACTCCAGATTGAAACGCCCGGGCAGCTGATAGTCCAGCTGGATGGTGCCGCACTGCCAGGTTCTGCCGAGGGAATCTTCAATATGGAAGTCAAGCTTCGGGCCATAGAAGGCGCCGTCGCCCGGATTGACAACATAGGTTTTGCCGATGCTGGTGAGGGCACTGGCAAGGGCGTTGGTGGCAATATCCCAGTCTTCCACGGTGCCGATGTGATCCTCCGGCATGGTGGAGAGCTCAATGGTGTAGGGCAGGCCGAAGACGGAATAGACCTCGTCAAAGAGCTTGACAATACGGACAACCTCATCGGTGATCTGCTCCTTGGCCAGGAGAATATGAGCATCGTCCTGGGTAAAGCAGCGGACACGGAACATGCCGTGGAGAGCGCCGGAGAGCTCATGGCGGTGGACAATGCCGAGCTCAGCACAACGCATGGGCAGATCCTTATAGGAATGGGGCTCGAGATCATACACCAGGATGGTGCCGGGGCAGTTCATGGGCTTGATGGCGAAATCTTCCCCGTCAATAACGGTGGTGTACATGTTTTCTTTATAATGATCCCAGTGACCGGAGGTCTCCCAGAGGGAGCGCTTCATAATCTGAGGGGTCATGATTTCAACATAGTCCCACTTCTTATGGACGCGGCGCCAATAGTCAATGAGGGTATTGCGAAGGACCATGCCCTTGGGGAGATAGAAGGGGAAGCCGGGTGCCTCATCACGGAAGGCAAAAAGCCCCAGCTCACGACCGAGACGACGATGGTCACGGCGCTTGGCCTCTTCAATGCGGGCGAGATAGGCATCCAGCTCTTCCTTCTTCGGGAAGGCAATGCCGTAGATTCTCTGCAGGGTCTGCCGAGAGGAATCCCCTCTCCAGTAGGCGGAGTTGCAGGCAGTGAGTTTGATACCGTTGCCCTTGATGCGCCCGGTGGAATCCAGGTGCGGACCGGCACAAAGATCGGTGAACTCTCCCTGACGGTAGAAACTGATGGGAACATCATCCGGCAGGTCGTTGATGAGCTCTACTTTATAGGGCTCATTACGCTCTTCCATAAAGCGGATGGCCTCTTCCCGCGGGAGTTCAAAGCGCTCTATCTTCAGCTTCTCTTTGCAGATCTTGCGCATCTCGGCTTCGATTTTCTCCATAATCTCCGGCGTAAAGGCGAAGGGCGAATCCATATCGTAGTAAAAACCGTTATCAATGGACGGGCCGATGGCAAGCTTTACTTCCGGATAGAGGCGCTTGACCGCCTGTGCCAGAACATGCGAGCAGGAATGCCAGTAGGTATGCCGGTACTCTTCGTTTTCAAAGGTAAATCTGTTTTCGTTTTCTTCCATTTTCTTTTCCTCCCTGATCAATAAAAACGCACCCTCGGCATAATAGCCAAGGGTGCGCAGGTTATGCACACGGTTCCACCTTGTGTTTCACTCTTAAAAGCGATAACGCACGCTGTACGGGAAGGCATTTCCTCCTTCCGGCTCGGGAGCGGTCATTCATCTGCTTCAACGCGGGGCAGCTTTCAGCCGCAGGCTACCCTCTCTGAACGGTCAAACGCAGAGATGTTCTCCGTCATTGCCTTTGAACGTGGGGTATCATAACACCCACGGTTGGTTTTGTCAATCATTAATTTAAATGCACTGCCTACAATATTTTCTTGGTCAGGGTCAGAATATTCTTCCCGTCCAGGTAAGCATACTGCACGTTATCCATGCTCTTTTTCACCATGAAAATACCCAGACCGCCGATCTGACGCTCAGAGGCAGGGAGACTCACGTCCGGATCCTCCTTCTCCAGCGGATTGAAGGGAACGCCGCTGTCAAGGAAGGTAATGCGTATTTCGGAGGCAGATTTTTCAACCTTCAATGTGACGGGCCCTGTACCGGGCGAATAGGCATAGCTGGCAACATTGACATAAGCCTCCTCCACGGCAACATCAATCTGCAGCTGGGTTTTCATCGGACAGCCCATTTCCTCCAGATGCTCATCGACAAAGGAGATCACCTGTTGCAGATTATCCAGTTTTGCTTCCACAGTTAATTCAGACATGTTCCTGTCCTCCGATCCGAAGTAATAAAAACTCAGCATCGTGATATCGTCAAACTGGGTTGTGTTTCCTTCAAAGGCATCCACATCCTGCAGGACATCATTTAAAAGCTGCTCCGGCGTGCTGCCCGGACTGCTGTTCAGGGAAGAGAGCATCCTTTCCGTCCCGTAGAGTGTTTCTTTATCATCGGTGGCTTCCGGCACACCGTCAGTATAGACAAAAAGCTTATCCCCTCTCTCAAGCCGGAAGGTGTGCTCCCGGAAGCGGAGATCCTCCAGTGTGGCCACCGCAGGAGAATGGCGGTAGACAACCAGCTCATAGCTGCCGTTTTTTCTGCAGATCACAGGGTGCTCATGCCCGGCGTTGGCAGCAATGCCCTCCCCCGTGGAGAGATCAATAATCGCAAGCCAGACCGTAACAAACAGCTCAGCCTTGTTGCCTTCACACAGCTGGTTGTTAACATAATACAAGATTTCAGAGGGTGATGCTCCCATCTGGGCCCGGGTTTTGATGAGCGTTTTGGCAATGACCATGAATAGCGCCGCCGGAACCCCCTTGCCGGACACATCCGCCATGACAAGGCAGAGGTGCTGATCGTCAATGAGGAAGAAATCATAAAAGTCTCCCCCCACTTCCTTTGCGGGACGCATGATGGCATAAATGTCAAAATCGTGCCTGTCGGGGAAAGCCGGAAAAACGCTGGGGAGCATATCCGCCTGAATCTGCCGGGCAACATTCAGCTCGGTGCTGATCCGTTCCTTTTCAGCGGTGACTCTGGTCAGGTTGGAAACATAGCTCTCAATCTGTTCCTCCATCCGGTCGATGGAGCCGGCCAGAAGGCCGATTTCATCCTCATTCCGGATAACAGACGTCAGCTTCTGACAGGAGGCAACATTTTCGCGGGCAAAGCGGGTGGCTTCGTCACTGATCTTCCGGATCGGCTGGAGCAGGACAAAATGCAGAAGCATCCCCTGCCCGACAATCACCACGGCAACACTCAGGATCAGGACGAGGATAATTTTGCGGATATAATCACGCCGGATAGCCGAGAGAATATCCAGCTGACGCTGCACGCAGAGAATAGCCTTGGTCTGATGATCCGTGCCCTTCAGAGGGACCATTGCCGTGATATGGTGGGTTGAAGCAGCAAACTGCTCGCTCTCGAGAATCATCAGGGCTCTGTCGGCCTTGCCCTCGTAGAGCTCCCGGTATCTCAGGCGGTATTCATCATTGGTGGTTGGGCGGACATAGCCGAGTTCATAAGGGGTGTAGACACTGTTCCAGTTGACAGTAGAGAAGACAAATGTGATATGGCCGTAATCTGTCCGGTCCGGCTGGATGACGTAGATAAACGTCATGTCAGTGGCATTGCAGAGTTTATCCAGCGCGTCCCAGGCTTTCTGATAATCCGCCGTGGCACCGCGACTTGAGACAAAGTCCTCCATCAGATCGGCATCCACGTCTTTTGCCGCAGCATCCGCAATACGGAAGGCTTCATCCGTATACTGTCTGAATATCTCATCTGCAAAGCCGCGGTAACCCACCCTGCTGATCATCCCTGTAAAAAGAACCAACAGGAAGACAATGCCGGAGATGCTTTTAAACGCAATGCTGCGCCCGAGTTTTCTGAAGATCATAGGCCGCTGTCATTCTCTCCTGCAATACTTTTCTTTATTATAATAGGTCCCTCGCCCCTTTGTCAACAACACTCTTATCTCCATCGTCAGAACCGGCAGGCATCTTCTTGCATCTGCCGAATGAGAGTTGCTTCAATAGGCATTTTGCACAAAAAGAGGAGGTAAAAACTGTGCAACCCGACAAAAATGTGTGTTTCGGCAAATCAGCCTATGATAAGGAGTAAAAATGTGATAAAATATGAATAAACAGTAAACAGTTTGACTGTTTCTGAAAAACAATACTATTACTATAGGAGGACACTAAAAAATGAAGAAATTGGTCGCACTGCTTTTGACCCTATGTATGGTATTCACACTATGCGCAGTATCTGCCTCAGCCGAAGCAACAGACCCGCATGACGTAACGGGCTCGGTCATGCTCTATGCAACGCTGAAAGAGAAGCAGCTTACTGCTCTGAAGGAAGCCTTTTCCAAAGAGTTCCCCAACATTTCCTTTGACTATTATGCAGCCGGTGCAGGCACAGTCATGACAAAGATTGCGACCGAAGCTCAGGCCGGTCAGAATCTCTGTGATGTTGTCTGGGTCGGTGAGCCGACAAACATTATGACGCTTAAGGATCAGGGTATTCTTCTGCCGTACGAATCTCCCGAGGCAGCTGCTATTGCTGACGAATACAAAGATCCTGACCACACCTACATTGGTGCCCGTCTTGTCGTGATGGGAATTGCCTATAATACTCAGTTGGTTGATGAAGAGCATATCCCCACCAAATGGGAGGATCTTCTTGATGACTACTTCACCGATCAGATTATTCTGACTGACGCCGTGGAATCCGGTACGATGGCTTATGCACTCGGCGCTCTTGTTCAGAATGAAAAGTATGGATGGAATTTCTTTGAGCAGCTTTCTGAGAAACAGCATGCAGAACTCAACAGCTCTGCTTCCGGCACACACAACGATATTGCCGCAGGCGGTTACCTTGCAACAATTGGTGTTGACTATGTGACACAGACTCTTACCAACTCCGGCTCTCCCATTGAGTTCGTCTATCCGGAAGAGGACACCGTTGTTATTTACGGACCGATGGCAATCATGAAAGATACCAAGAATGAAGCCGCTGCCAAGGTATTCTTTGACTGGGTTCTCTCAAAGGAAGGCCAGCAGGTTCTTGCTGATGCCAGTGCGACCCCGATTCGCAATGATGTAGTTCGTGAAGGCGCAAAGCCTGTTTCTGAAATCCATCAGATGGAAGGCATCGATGATATTCTTATGAACGAGAACACTGATGCCTACTTCGATAAGTTTGATGAGCTCTTCAAATAAGAACCTCACAGTGAAGAACAGCGAGTAACTGTTTCCTGTACAAGGGCAGTAATGGGTTTCCTTACTGCCCTTCTTTCTATGAAAAAGGGGGAAAAATATGGCGGGTGTAAGATTTGAGAATATCACTTGCAGATATGGTAATCATGTAGTCCTGAAGAACTTTTCGTTGGAGGTAAAGGAAAGCGAAATCATGGGCATCGTAGGCCCATCAGGATGCGGAAAAACGACTCTGATGCGTGCGCTCTGCGGCTTTATGAAGCCGGAAACAGGGAACATTTATCTTGACAACAGGCTTGTTTACAGTGCTTCCAAACGTGTAAATATTGCTCCGGAGCTCCGTGGCATCGGTGTTGTATTTCAGGATTATGCGGTCTGGCCGCATCTCTCCGTCTGGGATAATGTCTGCTATCCGTTAAAGCGGCACAAGGTTCCGAAAGCGGAGATGGAGAAGCGGGCTGCGCATGCACTGGAACAGGTTCATATGACCGGATATGAAAAGCATCTCCCGTCACAGCTTTCCGGCGGCCAGCAGCAGCGTGTTGCCATTGCACGTGCACTTGTTTCATCCGATGAGCTGATCGTTCTTGACGAACCGATTACAAACCTGGATGCGAAACTGCGTGAGGAGATGCTGGCGGAAATTCAGCGCATACAGAAAGACATCGGCACCACTATTATTTATATCACACATGATCAGGCTGCAGCCCTGCGTCTGTGCGACAATATTGCTGTTATGGCCCCGGATGGGCATATCTGTCAGATTGGTGTGGACGAAGACATTATTCGGCGCCCGGCTGACCGTTTTGTGTTTACATTTGTTGGCGTTTCCAATTTTATTCCGGTAATATGCCGTTCCGGCAAGGTCTTCACGGAAAACGGAGAATATCCGGTGGACACTGCTCTGTCTGATATGCAGGAAGGCGGCCGATATGATCTCGGCGTCCGTCCGATGGACATCGTTTTTGATGAGAAGAGTGAACTGAAGGTTACGATAAAATCAGTTACCTTCCTTGGCGATCAGTATGATTATTTTGTAGATTTCAATGGGCAGGAACTGCGCATCGAATGTAACGCTCTCGATGCGTTGAGTCACCGTGTCTATGAAGAGGGCGAAAAGATAGGGGTCAAGTTTCTGAACGTACGCTACTATCCCAGAGAGGAGGGAACCGCATCATGAGTCAATATACGCGAAAAGGTGTCAACAAAGATATGGCGGCACTTGACGGCAAACATTTTGGCCTTGACAAAGTGCTCACCATCATCTGCTTTGTGATTTTATTTATTATCGTTTTCGTTCCGGTAGCCATGATCTTCTATGTCACATTTATCAGTGACGGCAAATTAGACACACATCTTTTTACTGAAGTCATTGCCGATAAAGGTAATATCGGGGCAATGTGGAACACCATCAAGGTTGCTCTCGGCGCCACGCTGATCGGTACCGTCATGGGCGTGTTTTTCGCGTGGCTGGTAGGCCGGAGTGATATCCCGACAAAGGGCTTTATGAAGGTTATGTTCGATATTCCCTACATGTTCCCTCCGTTTTTCGGGGCAATGGCCTGGGATCTGATGCTGAACCGCCGATCCGGTTATATCAACAAATGGATCGTTGCCACATTCGGCATCAAGAGATCGCCTCTGAACATCAACAGCGTCTGGGGCATCATATTTGTGGAATGCTGTTATTACTTTCCGTTTGTTTACAAACAGGTTGTCAACGCCTTTGAACGCATGGATCCGACTCTTGAGGAATCTGCTCGGATTGCCGGTGCAAGCCAAGGCTATGTAATCCGTAAAATCACTCTGCCTCTGGTAAAGCCTGCTATTTCAGCCGGTGCCCTGCTGATTCTGACGTCTTCTCTGGCACATTTCGGTGTGCCCGGTATGCTTGGTTTTTCAGCTAAGATTTACACGCTGCCGACAAAGATCTATCAGCTTTTCTATCGCACAACCGGCAGCTTCGAAGGAATCCGTGAAGGCTCTGCCCTCTCCATTCTGCTTATCCTTGTTGTGGTGGCAGCCCTGATTCTGCAGAAATATCTTCTGCGTGCCGGCAGTTATGATATTATTAAAGGTAAGGCTACCCGTCCCATGCTGATCAAGCTTCGCGGCGCCAAGGTCCCATTGCTGATTCTTGCCTACATTATTCTTTTCATCATCGTGGTAATGCCTCTGGCAATGATCATCCTTGTCGGCTTCCTCAAAGCCTATGGCCTGCCCATTACGCTTGCAAACATGACCCTGGACAACTACAAACAGGTCCTGTTCAATAACACGATGGTTGCTGACTCTATCAAGAACTCCATCTTCCTTTCCATCTCGGCAGGTATCATATGTATGTTCCTTGGCGTGATGGTGGCTTACGTGATTGTGAAAGTCAAACCGAAGGGAGCAATTGTGCTTGAACTGCTGTCCCTGCTTCCGTATGCGATTCCGGGAATCGTGATGGCCATCGGTGTTATCCTCACATGGAGCGGACGCTTCAAGGTCAATCTGTACAACACGATCTGGATCATCCTCGTGGCTTATCTGGCGAGATATCTTTCGTTCTCCATGAAGTCCGCGTCCGCATCTCTGCAACAGGTGCACCCCTCATTGGAAGAGGCAGCCCGATCCTGCGGCGCATCTCACTTCGGCTCTCTGAAGGATATTACAATTCCGCTGATCAAGCCTGCTATGGTGGCCGGATTCTTCCTGATCTTTCTCCCTGCCATGCGCGAACTCACGACATCCGTTCTGCTCTACGGGCCGAACAGCCGTACACTCGGTGTGGCGATCTTCTCTCTGCGCAACGACGGCTATATCACCACAGCCTCCGCTCTGGCTGCCATTGCAATTCTGCTGATCGTCATCCTCAATTCCATCGTAAACGCAATCCTCAAAGATAGAAAGAAGGGTTAAGCTTTATGGATCAGGTTGTATTGAGAAATGTCCGCAAGGACTTTACCACCAAACTTCTTGGTACTGTCACAGCTGTTGAAAATTTCAATCTGAATGTGGCCGAAGGGGAATGCTTTTCATTTTTAGGCCCATCGGGATGCGGGAAAACCACAACCCTTCGCATGATTGCCGGATTTGAAGATCTTTCGGATGGTGAAATTGAGCTGTGCGGAAAGCCCGTTTCCATCAAAGCGAAAAATCTGTATGTTCCGCCGGAAAAACGGGATCTGGGAATGGTTTTCCAGGCTTTTGCGGTTTGGCCTCACATGAACATCTTTGATAACGTTGCCTTTCCGTTGAATGTACGTAAAGTTCCCCGGGCAGAAATGAAGGAGCGCGTAGAGAAAGCGCTGAAGCACTGCAGCCTTGACGGGATGGAAAAAGAGTATCCCGGCAATCTCTCCGGCGGACAGCAGCAACGGATTGCTCTGGCACGTGCGATAGTTACCAACCCGAAAGTCATGCTCCTTGATGAGCCTCTCTCTAATCTGGACCCCAAGCTTCGTGAGAGTATGCGATTCGAAATTAAAAAACTGCAGAAGGAATTCGGCTTTACCATTATATTTGTCACGCATGACCAGAGCGAAGCCATGGCTATTTCAGAGCGTATGCTGGTGATGGATATGGGCCGTCAGGTGCAGATCGGGACACCGACAGAACTGTACAACAAACCCAACAGCCGTTTTGTGCATAAATTTCTCGGTCAATCCACCTTCACAAACTGTGTCATTGAAAATGGGAAAGCGTATGCGAAAGGCAACCTGCAGCAGCTTCTTCCGGTGGATCCGCCCAAGGGCTGTGACCATGAAATGATTCTTGCAACCAGACCGAACCAGATTGATATCAACAAGGAATCGGGTTATGAAAGTGTTGTAGAGAACCGCATCTTCCTCACAGACTATACGGAATATCAGGTAAAGGTCGGAGATACACTCGTTCAGGTGCAGACACCTCACCGTGTAGAATTTTCAGTCGGTGAAAAATGCTTCCTCCGCTTCCCCAATGCCATGTGGTATCCAATGGAAGACGAGGCGGCTGAGGCTGAAAGGAACCGCAGGCAGCTCGTATAAAATGGTTGATATTTACGGAACTCTGGGGCCAAAGTGCTCCGACAAAGATACTCTTGTTCAGATGTTTGACGCCGGCATGACCGGCGTCAGACTGAATCTATCTCATATAACACTGCATCATGCAGCTGATCAAATCGAAACACTCCATTGTGCTGCAGCATGCTGCGGGAAAAAAGCACAGCTGCTGATCGACATGCAGGGACCGGAGCTGCGGATCGGCACGCTGGCATCTCCTCTCACGCTGAAAGAGGGAGAGGAAATACTTCTGGGTGAGAAGGGTGTTCCTGTACCGGCCGATATTTTCCCTGAGCTGTCTCCCGGACAGCAGCTTTTGCTGGATGACGGGAAAATTCTTGCGGAGGTCATCTCTCACAGCAGAGAAAACGTTTGTGCCCGGGTAATTCGCGGAGGAATCCTCAGAAGCAGAAAAAGCATAGCGCTTCCGGGAACCGCTCTCCATCCTCCGACCATGACGGACGTTGATTGCGAGAATATTTCCATTGCCTCTCAATACGGCGTCACAGCTGTTATGCAGCCGTTCGTGCGTGACAGACAGGATCTGGAAACTGTCCGGGCTGCTCTGAACACGTCCGGCGCCAGTTCGATCCGTCTCTTCGCAAAAATTGAAAACACGGAAGGTGTTCACAATCTGGACGATCTCATCCCCGCCTGTGACGAAATTGTTATAGCACGCGGTGACCTCGGCAATGCCATGCCCCTCTGGGAACTTCCCAGGGTTCAGAAGGTAATTTCAGAAAGATGCCGTAGAGCGCAAAAACCTTTTATGGTTGTAACGCAGATGCTGGCGAGTATGGAACACAATCCTGTACCGACACGCGCAGAGGTCAGCGATATATTCAATGCGGTGTGTGACGGTGCAGCATCAGTAATGGTTACGGGAGAAACCGCAATTGGGAATTACCCGGTAGAAGTCATCCGCTACCTGGCAAACACAGTCCGGGAAGCGGAAAAATACCGAAGTGAACTATAATCTTCTAAATGCACAAAACCCGGCAGGCTTTTGCCTGCCGGGTCAGACTGTAGACAAAGTACCCATAGAAAGTACTTTCGCACTCCCTATGGGTACTTTGTCTACAGTCTGAGGGACACGTCAGGAAATGACGTGTCCTTTGGATTGGAGGACAGCGATGACGCTGTCGACATACTGCTGGCAAAGAGCTTCAGTGTCAGCCTCGACCATGACACGGATGAGAGGCTCGGTGCCGGACTCACGAACAAGAATGCGGCCAGAATCACCCAGCTGCTGTGCAACCGCATTGACTGCTGCCTGAACATCAGGGTCATTCTGCGCTTCGGGCTTGCTTTTGACGCGGACATTTTTGAGCACCTGGGGATAGAAGACGACAGGAGCAGCGAGCTCACTGAGGGGCTTTTCTTTGGCAAGCATGACTTCCATGAGTTTGAGGGATGTGAGAATGCCGTCGCCGGTGGTTTCATACTTGGAGAAGATGATGTGCCCGCTCTGTTCCCCACCGATCCGGTTGCCGGTTTGGACCATATTCTCATAAACATATTTATCGCCGACTTTGGTTTTGTCGTACTCGATGCCGACTTTATCCAGGGCTTTGTAAAGGCCGAAGTTGCTCATGACGGTGGTGACAACCTTGTTATTGAGAAGTTTGCCCCGCTCCTTCATATAAAGACCGTAGATATAGAGGATATGGTCGCCGGTGATGAGGTTACCCTTTTCGTCCACGGCAAGGCAGCGATCGGCATCGCCATCGTAAGCAAAGCCGACATCAAGGCCCTTTTCCACAACGAACTGCTGAAGATGCTCGATGTGAGTGCTTCCACAGTCAGTGTTGATGTTATAGCCGTCAGGGCTGTCATTGATGACATAGGTTTTTGCACCGAGGGCATCAAAGACACCTTTGGCGATCTGCCAGGCGGCACCGTTGGCCACATCAAGGCCCACCTTTTTGTTTTTGAAGCTGTATTTGCTCATGGAAATGAGGTAGCCGATGTAGCGGTTGCGGCCGGCGACATAGTCAACAGTACGGCCGATGTCCTTACGCTCGGAAACGGGGATTTCAAACTCACCGTCAAGATAAGACTCAACCTTGAGGATGGTCTCCTCATCCATTTTTTCCCCGTTGCCGTTGAGGAGCTTGATGCCGTTATCATAGTAAGGATTGTGAGAGGCGGAGATCATAATGCCGCAGTCAAAATCGTCCACACGGGTGATGTAGGCAACAGAGGGCGTGGTGGTGACATGCATGATATAGGCATCTGCCCCACTGGCCATGAGGCCGGTGCAGAGGGCATACTCAAACATATAGGAGGAACGGCGGGTATCTTTGCCGATGACGATTTTTGCTTTTTTATTCTGATTCATGCCGTAATACCAGCCGAGAAAGCGGCCGATTTTGATGGCATGCTCAAAAGTGAGGTTTTTGTTGGCTTCACCACGGAAGCCGTCGGTGCCGAAGTATTTTCCCATTTGAGAAATTCTCCTTTTATTTGGATTACGTCGCACAGAAAAACAGTCGGTAAAGGTGCTAATCAGCGATTGCCGTACATTTTTTCGTAGTAATTAAGGTATTCGCCGGTGACAATGGGCTGCCACCAGGCTTCGTTATCGAGATACCAGCGGATGGTTTTTTTGATGCCGTCGGCAAACTTTGTCTCCGGGAGCCAGCCGAGCTCGTTATGGATTTTGGTGGGATCGATGGCGTAGCGGAGATCGTGGCCTTTGCGGTCGGTAACGTAGGTGATGAGGTCTTCACTCTTACCGAGCTCATGGACGATGAGCTTGACAATGTCGATATTCTTCATTTCGTTATGGCCGCCGATGTTATAGACCTCCCCTATTCTGCCGTTTTGGAGGACAAGATCGATAGCTTTGCAATGATCTTCAACATAGAGCCAGTCACGAACGTTGAGACCCTGCCCGTAGACCGGGAGAGGTTTGTTGTGGAGGCAGTTGATGATCATGAGAGGGATGAGCTTTTCGGGGAAATGATAAGGGCCATAGTTGTTGCTGCAACGGGAAATGGTCGTCGGGAGGCCGTAGGTACGATGGTAGGCCTGGACGAGAAGGTCGGCCCCGGCTTTGGAGGAAGAATAGGGCGAAGAGGTGTGGATGGGGGTGGTCTCGGTGAAGAAAAGATCAGGGCGGTTTAAGGGAAGATCACCGTAGACCTCATCGGTGCTGACCTGGTGGTAACGGGTATTGCCGTAGCGACGGCAGGCATCCATGAGGACGGAGGTGCCGATGATGTTGGTATGGAGGAAGATGGAGGGATCTTCAATGCTGCGGTCAACATGGCTTTCGGCAGCAAAGTTGATGACAGCATCGGGGTGCTCTTCTTCAAAGAGGCCGTAAACCCCGTCACGGTCACAGATGTCCAGCTTGACAAAACGGAAGTTGGGATTGTCCATAACCGGCTGAAGAGTAGAAAGGTTGCCGGCATAGGTGAGCTTATCCAGGCAAATGATGCGATAATCAGGATGTGCGGAAAGCATGTGGAAGATGAAGTTGGAGCCGATGAAACCGGCACCACCGGTGACAATGATGGTCATATTGGTACCTCCGGGAGAGTTGGTAGATGGTAGTTGGTAGTTCTTAGTTGGTAGTAAATAGTGGGTAGATGTGAATATAGAGATTGTGTCATTCACCGTCGGTATTGCCGAGGGTGAAGGTGTGGCTGATGAGGGTTGACCAGCAGGCTTTTGCATCTTCATTGGACACAAGGGCAGACATGGCATCGTGCACACCCGCATCTTCAAAACGGCCGGAAACGGAGGAATAGTCACTGAAGGCGGTTTCGATGAGCTCGCGCAGGGTGTTGAACATCATGTTGTCAAAAGCGTGCTGCTGATCGGGCGTGAGGCTCTCCCATGCGGAGAGCATGTTTGCACGAAGAGCAGGAATATCTGCAGTGCTGAGATGCTGGTCAAGTGCGAAGGTGACAACATCACAGACAGTGACAGCCTGCTTGAGGCTTGCGCCGGCTGTGCCGAACTCTGTTTCAGCAACACGGAGGAAGTAGCTATCTCTCAGGGCTTCGACAGATGGGGCTGATGCAGGGGTTGCGGTAGGAGCAGGGGTTGGAGCAGGAGTAGAAACTGGGGTCTTCCCTGCTGAGCAGGCTGAAAAAACAAGAAGCATAATGAGAGAAAGAGAAAGAATAACTTTTTTCATAAATGACCTTTCTTTGAAAAGTGCCTATTTTTAGGCATCTATTATAATGACGGTTCATAAAATACCAGTGAAGATTGTATAACAAAAAGGCATATAATGCAAGGAATAAATTATGTTAATCAGTGAAGGGAAAGTTTTTCTTGCTTTTACGGCGAGATCATGATATAGTGACTGCCGTTTTCTAAGATCCGTGAGTTCGTAACCATCCTCACGTAAAACAAAACTAAGGAGAAAAAAGAATATGAGAGACAAAAAAGTCCTGTTCATGGCGCAGGCCGCCATGATCGCAGCACTGTACGTTGCACTGACGTATGTGTTTGCACCGATTTCATTCAGCGAGATTCAGGTGCGGATTGCAGAGGCACTGACAATTTTGCCGGTATTCACCCCTGCTGCAATACCCGGGCTGTTTATCGGATGCCTGCTCGGCAACATTATGGGCGGAGCACTGGTACCTGACATTTTGCTGGGGAGTCTGGCAACACTGATCGGTGCTTTTTTTACCTGGAAGCTGCGGAAAGCAAACCCGTTTCTTGCACCGGTGCCGCCGATTGTCGCCAACACACTGATTGTGCCGTTTGTGCTGAAATATGCCTACGGTGTGGATCTGCCGATTCCGTTTATGATGCTGACGGTTGGTGCAGGCGAAGTGCTGTCTTGCGGAGTGCTGGGAATGCTGCTGTATTTTGCGCTGAAGAAAAACAGCGAAAAGATTTTCAGGACCGCCTGCTATTGATTTAAGCTCGTTTAAAGTGCATAGGAAGTGCTCGGGAGACAACATACACCGTCGTAAGAAGTTGTCTATCCGAGCTCTTTTTATATAGTGTAAGATATTGCCAAGCGCAAAAGAGAGCCTCAGATTAACTCTTGGAAGAAGGAGAAAATCTGAGGCTTTTCTTATTGCTTTTTCTGAAGCTTCCGCTTTGTGCCGTCGGGTGTAATGATGTAGGTGTTTTCGAGAACCTGCTCGGCACCGCGACGCCACTCGGCTATATATTCCTTACGGAGGACATCACGCTCGGCAAGCTCTTCCTCGGTGAGGAAACGCTCTTTGGTTAAGCGGGCGAGCTCATTGATACGGTCTAGTTTTGCTGATTCCATGTACGACTCCTGAAAATAGATTTACGCAGTCGGAAAAGGGAGTGAGTTAGAAGAGAAGGCGGGGCTGAGCCGTGATGCCGTCATCATAGCGGAAGATTTCGCGGATGCGGCGATAAGGCTCGGTAAAGGTGCCGCCGTTGAAGCCATCGGTATAGCGCCAACGCCCGTTCAGGGAACCGAGGCCCATGTATGTTTTGCTGAAGTCCATTTCAACACCTGGAAGAAGAGAACGGAAGATTGCCTCTTCCTTTTCCATATCCAGCTGCATATTGCGCATGTTGGGCGCATAGAAACGTTTGAGATTTTTGCACTCCACAAGGCTGTGGAGGCATGAAATGTCTGAAACCGTCAGATCGCCCACGTTGAGATGCTCCAGATTCTTCAGCTCGGAGATGGGAGACAGATCAGTAAGGCGGAAGCACTCACACACCTCAAGGTATTTGAGGTTTTTGCAGCTTGCCACATGGGAAATGTCTTCAAAATCGCTGCAGGCAATGATGAGAACCTCGAGATCGGGCATATAGTCCAGGAAGGAAAGGTCAGTCATGGCTGAGTGGCCGATATCAAGATGCTTCACTTTGGTGCAATATTTCAGAGCTTCACAGGTTTCATCCCGCAGGTCAACAGATGCCCAGATGGTTTCAATGTCGGTCATGCAGGAGAAGGGTGAGAAGAAAACACGCCAAACGATTTCGGTATCGGGGAAGTCATCACGGAGGGAGGCACAGGCACGATCTGTGGTATCGCACCGGTCAAAGGAGAGATAGGAGAGGTGACGGAGGTAAGGAAGAAGATTGCGGAAGGTTTTGAGGCCGTCATCCCCTATGGGGGTTTGCAGATAATCAAGACGGGTTGTGGTGCGGGTGTTGAGGCGCTGCCCGAAAAGATCGAACTCACATTCAATGTCGGCATCGGGGACTGCACGGGCGAGCTTGAGATAATCATCCAACGTGAGAAGGGGGATGGAGTCATCCTGCGAAATTGTCACGGAATGAAGAGCAACAAGCTGCTTCAATGCAGAGGCGATGGCTGAAACATCAGAGGAGGTGACATTTTGCAGAGTGAGTGAAACCGTATCAGAGGGGTAAAGGGTGCCAAGAATTGAGACGGGAGGAAGCGTGGGCTCCGGCGTAGGCACCGGTGTGGGAAGCGGTGTGGATTCAGGCGCAGGAGTTGCATTACCACGAAAAATGGAGAGTGGGAGGGATCCAACGGAAAGGCCAGAAAAGACACAGCAAAGAATCACCAGAAGGAAGACTAATCCGGTATGCTTTTTGCGGGATCTCATGATTGGGTTTCTTTCTCCATAGCCATAGCGATTTTGACAATGCGGCTGGTGCCGAGACGGGTTGCACCGAGGGCTATGAACTTTTCAGCATCTTCAATGGAGGAAATGCCGCCGGCAGCCTTAACCTGAACAGAGGGAGGGCAATTGGCACGCATGAGCTCGACATCGGCAAAGGTGGCGCCGCCGGTAGAGAAGCCGGTAGAGGTTTTAATGAAGTCAGCACCGCTGTCAGAGACGATCTGGCACATTCTAATCTTTTCCTCCTCGGTGAGGAGGCAGCACTCAATGATGACTTTGAGGATGACGCCACGGGTTGCTTCGCGGACGGCTTTGATGTCATCGGCGACAGAATCCCAGCAGCCGTCTTTCACCATGGAGAGGTTAATGACCATGTCGACCTCATCGGCGCCGTTGCGAACGGCATCGGCAGCTTCAAAGGCTTTGGCGGCAGTGGTCATGTAACCGTTGGGGAAGCCGACAACGGTGCAGATTTTGAGGCGGTCGCCCACATAGCGTTTTGCCCCGGCAACATGGCAGGGAGGGATGCAGACGGAAGCGCAGTGATATTTGATGCCCTGGTCGCAAAGGGTGCGGATTTCAGCTGAGGTGCAATCGGTGCGAAGAAGGGTATGGTCACAGAGGGAGAGAATGTCGGCAAGGGTGGGTTTCTGTTCAGACATGATGGTTTTCTCCTTTTTCATTAATTTTTATAATTAAAAGTCGTAATGAGTGCTAAGCATGTTTCGCGGGAGACAACATGGTACGTCGATTTCAAAGCTCTATCCCGCGAACTGGAAAACAGGGAATAATATGATAAAGGGAATAGTACTAAATTGATCTTGCGTGAGATGACATTATGCCACAATTTCAGTACTCTATCCTGCTAAGTGAAAGAGTATAAATTATGTATACCGGATTATGGCAATTCAAATATGTCGTCTATATTGTATTGATTACATTATGCAACTAAAATTACGTCAACTGATTTGGATTTGGATCTGATCGTCGGCAGTGGAGAGAGAGACGGCAGAAGCCGGGGTATCAGGATTGGATGCAGTGAAGGCGATGACGGCTTCGGCTGCAGGGTCTTCAATCTCCTTCTGAATCAGACGGCGAAGATTGCGTGCACCGTAGACGGCGGAATAGCCCTTCTTCACGAGAAGAGCGGGCACATCTTCAGCCCAGGTGAGAGAGATATTACGGGCAGCAAGAGCATCTTTCAGCTCGCCCAGCATGAGGACGGAAATGGCAGCGAAATTCTCTTCGGTCAGCTGGTTGAAGCAGATGATTTCGTCCACACGGTTCATGAACTCGGGACGGAGGAACTCGCTGAGGGCCTTCATGCTGCGGTCTTTGGAAAGGTCACTGAGGGTGCCGCCGAAGCCGATGCCGCCGGATTTGGTGCTGCTGCCGGCATTGGTGGTCATGACGATGACGGTATTTTCAAAGTTAACGGTGCGGCCCTGCGCATCGGTGATACGGCCATCATCAAGAATCTGGAGAAGGATGTTCATGACATCCGGGTGGGCCTTCTCGATTTCATCAAAGAGGATAACCGAATAGGGTTTACGGCGGATCTTCTCGGTGAGCTGGCCGGCCTCGTCATAACCCACGTAGCCCGGAGGAGAGCCGATGATACGGGAGACGGCAAACTTTTCCATAAACTCGGACATGTCGAGACGGATGAGGGATTCGGGGGTGTCAAACATATCCTCCGCGAGTCGCTTGACCAGCTCGGTTTTGCCAACGCCTGTGCTGCCGGTAAAGATGAAGCTGACAGGTTTGCGCTTGGCTTTGAGGCCGACACGGGAACGCTTGATAGCAGAGCAGACGGCATCGACCGCTTCATCCTGCCCGATGATATGGGCTTTGAGACGGGCATTCATACCGGCAAGACGCTCCAACTCCCCTTCTTTCACGCTGGAGGCTGGAATCTTCGTCCAGAGCTCGATGATGCGGGCGAGGTTATCCACGGTGAGCTGAGGCTTTCCTTCTGCTTCGATACGCTTGAGCTGCTGATCGAGCTGCATCTCCTTTGTGCGGAGCTCGGCAATGCGGGCATAGCGCTTGTCAAGATATTCCTGCGAGTTTTCCACATTGTCAGGAATGGACTCGGTCATGAGGGCGTTGCGCTCAAAACGGACATTTTCGAGGTCTCGCGTGATGAGCATGGATGAATTGATATTTTTATCTTTGAGGTTGACGTCGGAACAGGCTTCATCGAGGAGGTCGATAGCCTTGTCGGGAAGGAAACGGTCGGTAATGTAACGCTCGCTCATGGTGACAGCGAGACGGCACATCTCTTTCGGGATAACGACACCGTGAAAGTCTTCATAATAATGGGCAATGCCTTCGATGATTTTTACACTGTCTTCAATGGAGGGCTCCTCCACCGTGACAGGCTGGAAACGACGCTCAAGAGCTGAATCTTTTTCGATATGCTTGCGGTATTCCATAAAGGTGGTGGCACCGATGACCTGAATTTCACCACGGGAAAGAGCAGGCTTGAGGATGTTGGCAGCATTCATGCTGCCTTCGGCATCACCTGCACCGACAATGGTGTGAATTTCATCAATGACGAGAATGATGTTGCCCTGACGACGGATTTCTTCAATGAGACCCTTCATGCGGCTTTCAAACTGACCGCGAAACTGGGTGCCTGCCACAAGGGATGTAAGGTCCAGCAGGAAAACCTGCTTATCCTGCAGCTTAACGGGAACACTGCCCTGAGCGATGCGCTGGGCAAGCCCCTCGGCAATGGCCGTTTTGCCAACGCCCGGCTGACCGATGAGACAGGGATTGTTCTTCTGGCGGCGATTGAGAATCTGAATGACACGCTCCAGCTCTTCCTCACGGCCGATCATGGCATCGAGCTTACCCTCGGAGGCACGGGCTGTGAGGTCAATGCAGTAATTATCCAGATACTTATGTTTCGCAGGGCGGGAAGAATCCTTCTGCGGTTTTGAGGATTGGTCAGGTCGGGAGTCTTTATTCTGCTCTCCCCCACGGCCCATATTGCCGAAGAGCCGGCCGAAAAACGGGAAGGTGGCAGTTTTGCCTTCATCCTCGGAAGAAGAGGAACCGAAGCGATTCATGATATCATCAACGGGTTTAATATGGAGCTCACGGGCACATTTGAGGCAAAGGCCTTCGTTTTTGGTCTGGCCGTTGCCTTCGATTTTTGTAATAAAGATGACCGCTACGTTTTTGCCGCAACGGGAACACATGGTTGTCTGCATAGTATCTCCTGTAAGGTCAGATCAGAGATCTGGTAATAAAGCGAAATGCCTGGAAGAAGCTGATGAGAGGGGTGGTGTCACAGGTATCTCTGCCGATGAGCATGCCTAGGAAACCTAAGACCCAGCATGCCAGCACACAGTAGAGGAATCCCCGGACAAAGCCCATTGCCGCACCGGCAACCTCATCGAGGACTTCAACATTTGGCAGGTGAAAATCAACATTGAGAATGTCCATAGCGGCAGTAATCAGGATAAGAATCATGATAAAGGCAATAACAAAAAGCCCAACATAAGCTATGGTGTTACAGGCCATGGTGATGACAGCCTCGGTAACGGTGATGCCCATACGATTGGCATAGCCAACGGACTCATTGGCCTGCTCTTCCGCAATGACACGACAGAAGCCGATGGAGCGGAGACTCTCGTAGGCATAGTCGTAACGAAGGGAGGTATCCTGGGTGAGAATGTCATCAAGGGAGAGGTCAGTGCCGCCGTAACCGATGGAGGTGAGAATCTGATCGGTAGTCGTCTCGGAATCGATGTAACCGCCGACGAACGGGCTTAAAGCAGGAACAAGCTCACGGGAGTAGGCAGAAGAGATAGCATTGGCACCGACGATTGCGATAAGCGCAGCGAGAAAGCCGGCAACGCCCCCGATGAGGCCCCGCTTGAAACCACCCCAGATACAAAGGGCAAGGATGACCAGCAGTGCAAGGTTGAGAATGAGTTTTAACATGATAACACCTCAATCTGTCATGAACATTTCGCCGACCGGGCCATCATACCAGACACGGTTGAGATAGAGCCCCTGAGGAGGCATTGTAGGGCCAGTCAGGCGTCTGTCCCCCTTTTCAAGGAGAGCAGGAATATCTTCGGGCAGGAGCTTACCGTAGGCAGCATAAACCATGGTGCCCACCATAGCCCTGCACATGTTATAGAGAAAGCCATCGGCACAGACGGCTATGGAGATAATGTCTCCGCTTTTTTCGGCATGGCAGGAAAAGACCGTGCGAACGGTGGTTCTGGTCTCGGTGCCGACACTGCGAACGGCACGGAAATCATGGGTGCCGATGAAAGCAGAGGCCGCACGGGAGATGAGATCCATATCCAGCTGTTGCGGCCAGAAACAGACACGGTCTGCCAGGAAGGGATCGCGAATGCGACTGTTCAGAATTTTATAAACATACTCCTTTTTGACACAGGAGGAGATTGCATTGAATTCAGACGGGGCATCGCAGGCAGAAACCACGGCGATATCCGCCGGGAGGCGAGAATTGACCGCAAGAGGAACCTTGTCGATGGGGATGGACGTATCCGCCCGGAAATTGGCACAATAGCGCAGGGCGTGTACGCCTGCATCGGTACGGCCGCAGCCGGTGACTTTAACAGGCTGACCGAAGACCTTTTCGAGGGCTTCCTCCATGGTCTGTGCAACGGTAATGTCTTTTTTCTGCACCTGCCAGCCATGATATCGGCTGCCGTCATAACGGAGGCGAAGAGCGATATTTCTCACCATGGTCAGAACCCGAGCCTTCTGATGACAATGACAGCAGCAAGAAAAACTGCGCCAAGAATGAGCGCCGTGATATCTGCAGAGGTCATTTTCAACTGCTTCATGCGCGTTCTGCCCTCGCCGCCGTGATAGCAACGGCACTCCATGGCAACGGCAAGCTCATCCGCACGCCGGAAGGATGAGACGAAGAGAGGCACGAGAACGGGAATGAGAGCCTTGGCACGCCGGACAAGACTGCCGGTTTCAAAGTCAGCCCCCCTCGCCCGCTGGGCGGACATGATTTTATCTGTCTCTTCAATGAGGGTGGGGATGAAGCGAAGGGCCATGCTCATCATCATGGTCATCTCATGGATTGGAACCTTCAGCTTTTTAAGGGGGTTGAGGAGAATTTCCAGCCCGTCCGTAAGGGCTATGGGACTGGTGGTGTAGGTGAGAAGAAATGTGCCTGTGATGAGCAGCACAATGCGAAGAACCATTTTGATTGCCCTGGCAATGCCCTCCCAGGTGATAATCCAGCCGGGAAGCACAGGGGTGCCCGTCGTATAGAAAATATTCAGAACCGCAGTGAGCGTGATGATGACCAGCATGGGTTTAAGACCTTTGAAGAGGTTCTTTGCCCGGATGCGGGAAAGGCTCTGACAGATGACAGAAACCACCAGAACCAAACCGTAGGAAACCCAACTGTCAGCCGTGAATAGCGCAATAATGTAAAACAGAACCAGAATAATCTTTGTGCGGGGATCCAGCCGGTGAACAATAGTATCGCCGGGAAAATACTGGCCGAGCGTAATATCCTTCAGCATGTGACCCCTCCTCTGTAATTGAGAATGGCAGAGAGAAGCCCCTCATGGGTGAAGACAGGCTGCCGGAGGTCAACCCCCAGCTTTTTCAATGCAAGGGCGATGCGGGTGGACTGAGGGACATCCAGGCTGAGGCTCTGGATCTTTTCGGGATCAGAAAAAATCTGCTCAGGAGTGCCATCCATGGCAACGGTGCCGTGGGAGAGAACGATAATGCGGTCAGCCAGGGATGCCATATCGTCCATATTATGACTGACGATGATGACGGTGGAACCGGTGGCCTGCCGGTAGGCAGTGACGTTGGAGAGAATGCGGCGGCTGCCCTCGGGATCAAGACCGGCTGTGGGCTCGTCGAGAATGAGGACGGAGGGACGCATGGCAAGGACACCGGCAATAGCGATACGACGCTTCTGCCCGCCGGAGAGCTCCAAAGGAGACTTATCAAAAAGATCTTCCCCAACGCCGGTGAAGCCGGCAGCTTCGCGAACACGTTCGTCAATTTCCGAAGCGGAGAGCTGCATATTCTGGGGACCAAAAGAAATGTCTTTATAAACCGTTTCTTCAAAAAGCTGATATTCCGGGTACTGAAAGACAAGCCCAACCTGAAACTTCACATCGCGCCGGGTGATTTTGGATGCGTTGATATCGTTGCCGTCCAGAAGAATCTGACCGGAGGTGGGCTGAATGAGGGCATTGAGATGCTGGACAAGGCTGGATTTGCCGGAGCCCGTATGACCGATGAGGCCAACCATCTGCCCCTGAGGAATTTCAAGACTGATATGATCAAGGGCCTTCTTTTCAAAAGGAGTGCCCATGCTGTAAATATGCGTGAGATCAACAATACTGATGTGTGCCATCTGTCACTTCCCCAAAGCTTCGGCTATTTTTTCTGCGCAGGTTTGCACGTCAAGCGTGGTAAGCGAAAAAGAATAACCGGAACGGTTTAAGTCATAAAGGATTTTAACAGTCTCCGGTGCTGAGAGGCCGTGCTTTTCCATAGTGTCAACGTCAGAGAAGACGGATTGCGGGGTACCGTCCTTCACAACAGAACCATCTGCCATGACGATAACCCGGTCGGCATTGACGCACTCATCCATATGATGGGTGATGAGAATGACCGTCATGCCGTTTTCGCGGCAAAGAGCGGTGACGGTAGAGATCACATCACGGCGGCCCTGAGGATCCAACATGGCAGTGGGCTCATCCAGAACTATGATTTTAGGTCGCATGGCAAGGACACCGGCAATGGCAACACGCTGCTTCTGCCCGCCGGAAAGAAGATGGGGTGCATGGGTTTTAAAATTGAACATATCAACAAGGGTAAGAGCATCATCGACACGCCTGCGGATCTGATCGGAAGGAACACCGAGATTTTCAGGTGCGAAGGCAACGTCGTCCTCCACCACATTGGCAACAATCTGGTTATCCGGATTCTGGAAGACCATGCCGACATTTCTGCGAATGTCAAGAATTCTGTCTTCATCAGCAGTATCCATGCCGCAGACCGTAACCCTGCCGGAAGAAGGCAGGAGAATGGCATTCATATGCTTGGCAAGACTGCTCTTCCCCGAGCCGTTACGGCCGAGGACAGCGACAAAAGTTCCCTCCTCTACGGAGAGAGAAATGCCGCGGAGCGTTTCCTTCTCACTGCCGGGATATTTAAAATGAACGTTATCAAAACGAATAATTTCCATACAGGAATTAATCCTTTGTCCATCGGCAGGAGGCACCGCAAGGAAGCACCAACCCGTTGCAGGAAACGGGAAGGCCGAGCTCCTGTGCATCGCTGTGCCCGCCGAATTTTTTTGTTACAGTGCTCTCCGTGATGTAGGTGAGCACAGATGGTGAAAGCCCCGTGGTATAGGAATTGATGAGAATGAACAGCGGATCATCCGACAAGACACCCAGGCAGAGTGTAAAGAACGGCCAGAGATTCTGCTCCAGCTTCCATACTTCGCCGCCGGGGCCCCGACCGTAGGAGGGTGGGTCCATGATGATGGCATCATAACGACGGCCACGACGGATTTCACGCTCGACAAACTTGGCACAGTCATCAACGATCCAGCGGATGGGAGCATCCTTCAGGCCGGAAGAGGCAGCATTTTCCTTGCCCCAGGCAACCATGCCCTTTGCCGCATCCACATGACAGACGGAAGCACCGGCTTTGGCACAGGCGAGTGTTGCAGCCCCCGTATAGGCAAAGAGATTGAGCACACTCACCGGACGACCGGCTGAACGGATCTGCTGTGCTGCCCAGTCCCAGTTGGTGGCCTGCTCCGGAAAAATGCCGGTGTGTTTAAAATTCATGGGCTTGACGTTGAAGACCAGCTCACGATAGCGAATGGACCAGGATTCGGGCAGTTTTGCCTTACTCCAGCTGCCACCACCGGTTTCACTGCGCCGGTAACGGGCATTGCAGGAATGCCAGCGTTCATCAAGCTTCGGTGTGGCCCAGATTGCCTGAGGATCGGGGCGAACGAGGAAATAATCTCCCCAACGCTCCAGCTTCTCCCCTTCTGAGCAGTCAATGAGTTCAAAATCTTGCCATTTATCTGAAATCCACATATCTGTTTTTCTCCGGAAAGGCACAACTCTTACGGAGCAAGACCCGTGCCGTTAAAGCCCATGTTAATACCTATAGAATCAAAGTATTTTAACATGAAGGGATTCATTTGACAATGAAAAATGTGTGAACATATTCGGAAAGTTCAGGGGGATGCAGCAGGGAAATAAAAACAAAAAATCTGCACTTTGCAGTGCAGATTAAAAAAGTGGACGATACAAGACTCGAACTTGTGACCTCCCGCACGTCAAGCGGATGCGCTACCAGCTGCGCTAATCGTCCATTGCTCTCTCAAGCAAGGGGTATTCTACACGCTTTTGGGCACGATGTCAAGAACAATTTTTCAATTCTCCGATTTTTCCGAAAAACGCACCGAAGGCTTGAGCCCCCGGTGCGTTCGGTGTCAAGGCAGCTATAGTTGCTGACAGTTTGCTGAAATCAGTATCCGAAGAAGTAACGGAAGAAATCTTCCATGGAGTTTCCGCCCCAGTAATTGCCGTTTCCGTTACCGTCACCGTACTCGTAATAGTAAGGATTCTGACCGGGAGCCTGCTGGCCACGCTGACCATCCTGAGGAGCCTGATTTGCGCTTTCGTCGGCAGCGGCTGCAGCTTCATCTTCGTGCTTGGTGGCGGACTCGGTTTTGGATTCAACCGTGACGTCGATTTCCATCTCTTTGCCCTGACGGTAAACGTGGAAACGAAGGACGGAACCGGGCTCGGTATCGGAGATCACCTTGACAAGGTCTTCAGAGCTGGAGATGACGGTATCATCTACCTTGGTGATGACATCATGGGCCTTGATGCCTGCACGGGCTGCAGGAGCATCTTCGGTAACTTCGTGAACGACAGCGCCGGACTTGATGCCGGTGATGTTGGCGGTTTCTTCAGACATGGAGGAAACCGTGACACCGATATACGGCTTCAGGATGTAGCCGTTTTCAATGATGCTGGTGACAATGCGGTTGACGCTGTTGATCGGAATTGCAAAGCCGATGTTATCGATAGAAGCTTCGCCGGAATAGCCGGAAGAAGAGTACTTTGCGTTGGTGATGCCGATGACTTCGCCATATTCATTGAAGAGAGCACCGCCGGAGTTGCCGGAGTTGATGGCGCAGTCGGTCTGGATGAGACTCATGGTGGAGCCGGAGCTCATAGCGACGCTGCGGCTGAGTGCGCTGACAATGCCGCGTGTAAGGGAGAAGGTCAGCTCGCCGAGCGGGTTGCCGATGGCGAGAACCGTATCGCCGACGCGAAGGGAATTGGAATCACCCAGGGTGACTGGCTTCAGGCCTTCAGCATCAATTTTAAGAACCGCGATATCGTTGCTCTCATCATAGCCGATGACTTTGGCATCGTAGGTTTCGTTGTCATAGGTGGCAACGGTGACCTTTTCGGAATCTGCTATGACGTGGTAGTTGGTGAGAATGTAACCGTCAGAGGTGATGATGAAACCGGAGCCGGCAGCCTGGAAAGTGTAACCGTAGCCGTAACGGCTGGTGGTCTGACCGCTGATGGTGATACCGACGGTGGAGTTGACATTCTGCTCATAAACTTCGGCAGGAGTGAGCGGCTGCCTGTCTTCTGCGAGAGCAGTGCTATTGCTGCCGGCTGCTGCAAAGCCGCCGACGAGGCAGCACAGAAGCACAACTGCAATGATTTTGCCGAACAAGCCGGCGGAAACTGTTGATTTTTTCATGTGGAATCCTCCTTTGTTGCTGCGATGATTTGCTATTTCAAAATTTTTTTCAGACATATTCAAGGAACTCCTTCCCTTTTCTCTTTTCGATGAGTATTATAGCGCTTTTTGTCTTTGAAAAAACCGAATTATATGTACATTTTATGAAAAAAATGTGAACGTAAACGACTTCGCCCTGTGCGAATATACAAAATATCCAACGCTTTCATGAAAATTATTGCATTATAAAGCATGCTATGGTATATTTTCTTCAACATCATACATAACCGATGAAGCATACGGGATCCGGGAGAAAGGAGACCGTGTGTTGAGGAACTCTGGAGAACCCCGCATGGGCGGGTGCCGAAGGTGCAAGGCGAGAGCCGAATCTCTCAGGCAAAAGGACAGAGCGGAAGGATACGGCATTGCTGTACCGAAGAAACTCCGGAGTTGCTCAGAAAGAGCAGCTCTTTTTTGTTGCCGGCATGTATGGAGATTTTGCAAAGGAAAGAAGGATTCTCATGGAAAATTTCGTTTCAAAAGTGGAAGCCGTCAACAGTGCGGTTAACAACTTTGCATGGGGCCCGCTGATGCTTCTGCTGCTGGTGGGCACGGGCATCTACCTGACGATTCGCGTGAACTGGCTGCAGGTAACGCACTTCGGCAGAATCATTAAAAACACGGTCGGAACACTGTTCAGCAAAGGCGATAAGAAAACAGATCACGGCGCAAACATCTCCCCCTTCCAGGCTGTGACAACAGCACTGGCAGGCACCGTGGGAACGGGAAACATTGCAGGCGTGACCGGAGCTATCTTCACGGGCGGTGCAGGCGCAGTATTCTGGATGTGGGTAGCAGCCTTCTTTGGGATGATCACAAAGTATGCTGAGATTCTGCTGGCGATGAAATACCGTGTGAAGGATGAAAAAGGCACCTATCACGGCGGACCGATGTATTACATTGAGAACGGCATCGGTAAGAGCTGGAAATGGCTGGCAATTGTATTCTGCCTGCTGGGCGGCTTTGCCTCCTTCGGCATCGGCAACATTGCGCAGAGCAGTGAGATCTCCGGCGCACTGCTGGATCTGTTCCATCTGCCTCCGATCGCCTCCGGCATACTTATTGCTGTTGTCGTAGCACTGGTAACCCTGGGCGGCATCAAGAGAATCGGCAAGGTGACTTCTTTGCTGGTGCCGTTTATGTCTGTATTCTATATTCTGGCAGGACTTATCGTGATTATTATGAGAATCGGCGACATCCCGGGTGTGTTCGGACATATTTTCAGCGGAGCATTCTCCTTCAAGAGTGTAGGCGGCGGCTTATTCGGCTACACCATTATGATGGCAATGCGCCAGGGATTTGCACGCGGTGTATTTTCCAATGAAGCCGGTCTCGGCTCGGCACCGATTGCGCACGCAGCTTCCTCCATAGAGGAGCCCTGCGAGCAGGCGATCTGGGGCGTGTTTGAGGTGTTTATTGACACGATTGTCATCTGCAGCATCACGGCTTTTGCGGTGCTGCTCTCGGGCATACTGAATGCGGAGGGCGGATTGTCAGCCTATGCTTCAAAAGGCGCCGCTGCAGCTGCAGCATTCAACACGATTCTGCCGGGAACACTGGGCGGCAAGATCATTGAGCTGAGTTTGCTGTTTTTTGCACTTTCCACCATTCTCTCCTGGGCCTATTACGGTGAGAACTGCTGGCTGTATCTGACAAACAGCAACACGGTTGTATTGATTTACAAGATTCTCTTCTCTCTGGTGTGCATTGTGGGTGCAATGGGATCCGGCACACTGATGTGGGACATTGCGGACACGCTGAACGGTCTGATGGCGATACCGAACCTGATTGCACTGCTGATGCTGTCCGGCACGGTAGCAGCCCTGACGAAAAAGTACTTCTCCGAGAATATGCTCAAGGGTAAGTAAGACGTTGTTTATAAATTTCCGGCATCTGCAGAAAAGAAGCAGATGCCGGAAATTTATTATGGACAAGGGAAAAATGTTGTGATATAATGCCATTTGCTGATGCAGGGTTGGTATATCGGTATTACTCCAGCTTCCCAAGCTGGCTAGGCGGGTTCGACTCCCGTACCCTGCTCCATCGGACAAAAAATCGGATTCCCTGCGGGATCCGATTTCTTTTTCTTTCCAAGAATTGAAACAAGGAGGCTGAAGCCATGCAGAAACTGGAAAAACAGTATCACATTCAATGCGTTAAAGGCGATGTGGGCCGATATGTGATTCTGCCCGGCGATCCGGGAAGATGCGTATCGATTGCAGCACTTTTCGACGATGCGTATCATGTAGGGCAGAACCGGGAATTTAACATTTATACCGGCACACTGCTGGGTGAGAAAGTAAGCGTATGTTCCACCGGGATCGGCGGGCCGTCAGCTGCAATAGCGATGGAGGAGCTGCACAATATCGGTGCAGACACCTTTATACGAACCGGAACCTGCGGAGGGATTGACCTGGACGTGCAGTCGGGCGACGTTGTGATTGCCACAGGAGCCATCCGCTTTGAGCACACCAGCAGCGAGTACGCCCCCATTGAGTATCCCGCTGTGCCGGACTTTGGCATTACACACGCATTGTGGGAGGCATCCACAGCATTGGGCTACCGCACGCACACAGGTGTTGTGCAGTGCAAGGACAGCTTCTACGGACAGCACTGCCCGGGGCGTATGCCGGTTTCTTACGAGCTGCTGCAGAAGTGGGAGGCCTGGAAACGGCTGGGCGTAAAGGCATCGGAAATGGAGTCGGCTGCATTGTTTGTGGTGGCTGACGCATTGAGATGCAGATGCGGATCCTGCTTCCACGTGGTGTGGAATCAGGAACGGGAAGCTGCGGGCCTTGACCAGAAAATGAGTGAAGACACGACCTCAGCCGTCAAGGTAGCTGTAGAGGCCATGAAAATTATTATCAAGAGAGACAGAGAACAGGAACAAAACGGCTAAAAATGAAATACTATGAAGCAGCGCTGAACACGCCGAGCGCAGAAATTGACATACGCTGCAGCGAGCTGGAAGAGCTGGGCGTGAACGGTTTTATCATCGAGGATGAGGAAGACTTCCGGAATTTTCTGGAGAACAACAAACAATACTGGGACTATGTGGATGAAGATCTCAACGCAAAGTACGCCGGAGTGAGCAGAATCCGCTTTTACTTCACGGACGATGAAGAAGGCGAACGGCAGCTGAAGACGGTGTTGGCACGATATCCGGAATGTGTGGTCTCCACCGTGCAGGACAGCGACTGGGAAAACAACTGGCGCGAGTATTACAAACCGATCGAGATCGGGAAAAAACTGGTTGTTGTGCCGGAATGGGAAACAGTGCCGGAAGACGGAAGACTGCCGCTGATTCTGGATCCGGGGCTGATATTCGGCACGGGAAGCCACGCCACGACGAAAATGTGCCTGCGGGCATTGGAAAAGGTTGCCGGACCGAGCATGCAGGTGCTGGATCTGGGATGCGGAAGCGGGATACTGGGAATCGGAGCACTGGTGCTGGGATGTGAGAAATGCACAGGTGTGGATATTGACCCGAAGGCTCCGGATGTGGCATGCGGCAACGCCGCTTTGAACGGCATTGGAAAAGACCGATTCATCGTATACGCCGGAGACATCCTGAGGGACACAGCACTTGTAAAACGGCTCGGTGCAGGATATGACCTGGTGCTGGCAAACATTGTGGCAGACGTGATTATCCCGCTGGCCCCGAAAGCGAAGGAATTTCTGAAGGAAGACGGAAGATTCATCTGCTCAGGCATTATCGACGGGCGGGAAAATGAAGTGGCCTCAGCATTGAAAAATGCCGGTTTTGCCATAGAAGAACACATGCATGAAGAAGAATGGAACGCCTTTATATGCAAAACGGTGTGAGGAAAAACCTCACACCGTTTTTTATTTGGAATCAGCTTTAATCCCGGGTGCTGAACAGAATGTTTTCCACATCATGTGCAATCAATTCTTCCAGAGCGGAAGCCTGCGAGGCATCGGGGGCCGTGACAGAAATGTAGAGCTTCAGCTTTGGTTCCGTTCCGCTGGGACGGATGACCAGACTTGAGCCGCCGGAGAGACGATATTTCAGAACATCAGAAGCAGGAAGGCCGTCAAGAGAGGTGCTGTAATCAAGGCACTGCTCCACCGAGAGCGGACCGAAAGCCTGCACCCCTTTGCGGAAAGATGCCATGACCGCCTGCATTTTCGCAAAGCCGGCACTGCCTTCAAACTCGTAGGAGCGAAGACTGTTTTTGCAGAAGCCGTAAGACCGGAAGATTTCTTCCAGCTTTTCAAGAAGACTGATGCCCCGTGTTTTGTAAAAGGCAAACATTTCGCAGATCAGGAGAGCTGCATCCACAGCGTCTTTATCGCGAACATAGGAACCGGAGAGATAGCCGTAGGACTCTTCAAAGCCAAGGATGAAGCTGTCTGCCCTCCCCTGCTCTGCCAGACGGCCGATCACCTCACCGATGAACTTGAAACCGGTAAGGACATTGACGGTTTTCACACCGTAATGCGCGGCAATTTTCTCGGCGAGATCCATGGTGACAATGGTTTTGACAAACACAGGGTCTGCAGGCATTCTGCCGTGGCGAATGCGTTGAGCACAGACAAAATCAAGCAGGAGGAGACCCACCTCATTGCCGGTCAGAAGACGGTAGCCCTCGGGAGCTTTGACGGCGATGCCGCATCGGTCACAGTCAGGATCGGTGGCAAGAAGGAGATCGGCACCCGTCTCCTCACAGAGCTTCAATCCCAGTTCCATGGCCTCACGGATTTCGGGATTGGGATAGGGGCAGGTGGGAAAATGCCCATCCGGCTGCTCCTGCTCGGGCACAAGGCGAACGTCTGTAAAGCCGGCCTCTCGCAAAGCACGGGTGACAGGCTTCAGACCTGTGCCGTTGAGAGGCGAATAGATGATGGTAAGATTGCGGTCAATTTCATCCCCAAAGAGGACCGACTGACCTTTCACGGCTTCGATAAATGAGGTGTAAACATCCTCCGGAATATAACTGACGGCACCGGATTTCACGGCAGCGTCAAAGTCAGCAAGGCGGACATCGGCAAACAGATCCAGCCGGTTGATCTCGGCAGAGACAGCTTTTGCGGCTTCGGTAGTGATCTGGCAGCCATCAGGCCCGTACACCTTATAGCCGTTGTAGCGGGATGGGTTATGGGAAGCGGTGATCATGACACCGGCACTGCATCGAAGCTGGCGGACCGCGAAGCTGACACAGGGTGTAGGCATGAGGCATGGGTATAGCCAGACCCGGACACCGTTTGCCGCAAAAACGGCGGCGGTGGTTTTGCTGAATGCATCGCTCTTCAGGCGACTGTCATAACCGATAGCAACGGAGGGCTCCGAGAAACGGCCGGTGAGATAGTTTGCAAGCCCCTGGGTTGCCTTGCGGACCGTATAGACATTCATACGGTTGGTGCCGGCACCGAGAACACCCCTCAATCCGCCCGTGCCGAACGCGAGATCACAATAAAAGGCATCTTCCGCAGCGGCCTCATCCATAGAGCGAAGCTGAGCTAATATTTCAGCATCCTCGGCATTTTCAATCCATCTTTCATATTCTTTCCGGTAATCCATTGTCTTCTCCCCCAGGACATATAATTCTGCTCAAACAGGGTTATAGATTACTATTTTTTCATGATTGTGTCAATTGGATTTGCATCTTGGATGAATTGTGTTATAATAGTTTAATTTCAGAATACAGAACCCGCAAGAACGGAGGGCAACGCATGAAACAGACTCGCACAGAGATCATGCCCGGTGTAAATCTCAACCATATTCAGACCGATAAGTTTAAAATAGCGGTAATGAGCATTTCGCTGCTCACACAGCTCAATCGCGAAACCGCAGCGATGAACGCACTGATCCCCTATGTTCTGCGGCGAGGCACAGCTCATTACGGCGACATGGAAAAGATCAGCAACAGGCTGGATGAACTGTATTACTCTACCCTTGACCCGATTGTAAGACGCATCGGGGAGATTCAGTGTGTGGGACTGCTTGCTTCCTATCCGGAGGATGACTATCTGCCGGAGGGGGAAACCGTTGCGAAAGACGCCATCGGCCTGATGTGTGAAATGCTGATTAACCCGCTGACGCGAGGCGGTCTGCTGATGCGCAGCTATGTGGAAAGTGAACGGGACAAGCTGGCGGATACGATACGCAGCAGGATCAATGAGAAGGGATCATACGCAGTGTCAAGGTGCATCGAAGAGATGTGCTGCTTTGAGGACTTTTCAGTTGGCAGATACGGAAGCGCAGAAGACTGCGAAAGCATCCGCTATAAAAAGCTGACACAGCAGTATCACAAGCTGCTGGAGACATCACCGGTGGAGATTTTCTACTGCGGGAATGACTCCTGCAAAAGAATCGCCGGAATGCTGAAGGATGCGCTATGCACTATGCCCCGGGGTGAGATTGACTATGAAATTGGAACCGACGTACGCATGAACGCAGTTGAAGATGAGCCGCGAATTTACACGGAGACTCTGGACGTGACACAGGGAAGGCTGGTGATCGGCTTCCGCCTCGGAGAGTGCATGGAGGATCCGGACAAGGCATCACTTTCCATGTTCAACACAATATTCGGTGCCGGGGTGACATCCAAACTGTTCACCAATGTGCGGGAAAAGATGCAGTTATGCTACTACGCCTCTTCTTTTGCAGATTCACACAAGGGGCTGCTGATTGCATCGGCAGGCATTGATTTTGATAAATATGACCTGGCAAAAGATGAGATTCTGCATCAGCTGGATGAGATCCGCAACGGGAACATCACGGATGATGAAATGGAAACAGCCCGAAAAGGGATCTGCTCAGACCTCTCTTCCATGCAGGACAGCCAGGGCACGATGGAGAGTTATACCATCGGCAATGTGCTGGACGGTTGGAACGTAACGCCGGAAGAGTATATTGAGCTGGTAAAGGCAGTGACCAAGGAAGATGTGATTGCCATAGCGCAGAGCACCGTTTGCGATATGATTTACTTCCTCCGCGGTGAGGAAAAGGGCGAAGCCCCGGAAGATGAAGAGGGCGAGCCGAACCTTGAAAGCACGGAGGATGAGAGCGAATGACGCCGATGAAAAAAACGGAATACCGAAGCATTGGAGAGACGCTGTACAGCGGTGAGCTGGAAAACGGACTGAAGATATTCGTCATCCCTAAAAAAGGATTCAACTCCTTCTATGCCGTTTTCGGCACACATTACGGCGGATCTATGCGCCGGTTTGAAATAAACGGAGAGACAATCGACACGCCGGCAGGGGTGGCACATTTTCTGGAACACAAAATGTTCGACATGCCGGACGGTAGCAATGCACTGAACTCTCTTTCTGAAAGCGGAGCGGATGCCAACGCTTTTACCAGCACAGACATGACCTGCTACCACTTCAGCTGCACAGAGCGGTTTGAAGAAAACCTGCGCAAGCTGCTCACTTTTGTATCTACCCCATATTACACGGAGGAGACCGTGCAGAAGGAGCAGGGAATTATCGGGCAGGAGATTCAGATGGGAGATGACTCCCCCGGACGGCAGATTTATTACGACCTGCTCTCACTGCTGTATGAACATCACCCGATCAGAGATGCAGTTGTAGGCACAAAAGAAAGCATTGCAGAGATCACGGCAAAGACACTTTATGACTGCCACAGCGTCTTTTATGCGCCGAGCAACATGGTGTTGTGTGTGGAAGGCGATGTGGAACCGGAGCGTATTGCCGCCATAGCAGAGGAAATACTCCCGAAGGACAAAAAGAGCATTCCCCATGCAGACTTCGGTGAGAGCGAAGCTCTTGTACCCGCTGAGAAACGGAAGGAACGGGAAATGCCCGTCGCCATGCCGGAATTCCTGATCGGCGGAAAACTGAAATCTGAGGCAGTGGGCATGGCCCCCAAGGACAGCGCGACACTAATCCGGGAAAGATTGATAGCCGGGATGGCACTCCGGCTGCTGGCAGGAGCTTCTTCATCATTCTTTACACGGCTCTATGCAGACGGAACCCTGACAAGAGATTTTGACTATGAAGCAGACTTCACCGCCGGCACTGGCACGACTATCATCGGCGGACAGAGCCCGGACCCGGAACGGGTTATGACAGAGCTTCTGGCAGAAGCTAAACTAATCGCCGAGAAAGGATTCGACAAAGCCTACTTCTCCCGCATCAGAAAAGCAATGATTGGCGGAAGACTGAGAGGACTGGAGGACTTTGACGGAATATGTGTGTCACTGATCGGGGATTGGTTTGACGGCTACTGCACCTTTGACACATTGGACATTCTCCCGGATATCCGGAAAGAAGAATGCGAGGCCTGGATTGCGGAGAACATCACGGAAGAGAAACTCGCCATGGCGGTAATCCGCCCGGTACGCGAAGCCTGATGCAAAGCGCAGAAATCGCAGCGGAAATGTGCCTGGCAACAGACATAATACCGGAAATGATCGGGCGAGAGAGCCCAATATCTTTCCCCTTTCTCGGTGGGCTGACTGTCAACCCACCCGCCTCATTCACATTATTCGGAAGGACAATCTACTTTTACGGTGTAATTATAGCACTGGCATTTCTCGCAGGGATGCTCTGGAGCACAAGACGGGCAAAGCATGTGGGGATCAGTGAGGATGACCTGACTGACGTCTTCCTTTGGGTGCTGCCGATGGCAATTCTCGGAGCGAGAGCATATTATGTTCTTTTCCGGCTGGACTATTATCTGGATAACCCTTGGGAGATCCCTGCGGTGTGGGAAGGCGGACTCGCTATATACGGCGGAGTAATTGCCGGTGCAGTCACAACCCTGCTGGTATGCAGAAGGAAAAAGATTTCGCCGCTTGCCATGCTGGATTTGCTTGCCCCGGCGTGTATGCTCGGGCAGGCCATAGGCCGCTGGGGGAACTTTATGAACCGGGAAGCTTTTGGCCGGGAAACCGGGATTTTCTGCCGGATGGGGCTGATGACCATCACCGGGGAAACTGTATACGTCCACCCGACGTTTCTTTATGAGAGCGTATGGAATCTGATCGGATTTCTGTTTCTGGACCGGATGATTCGTAGGGGGAAACGGCAATTTGACGGTGAGTGCCTGTGTCTGTATCTCTTATGGTACGGTGCCGGCAGGGCATGGATTGAGGGACTGCGGACAGACAGCCTGACCCTCGGCGGAACAGGCATACGCGTATCTCAGGTATTGTCGGTGGTGGTGGCTGCTGTTTCTGCAGGCATACTGTTATGGAGGAGAAGACAGCAAAATTGAAAGCAGCAGTTAAAAAATACGGACTGATCGCTCTGGCACTGGTGATGACTGCCGGTGTCTGCCTTCTTTTCTGCATGCGCAAACAGGGCTTTTTTATCGATGAAGTCTACACTTACGGACTGTCCAACAGCATGAAAGGGCCGTATCTCACTGACATCAGGAATGGAAACCTGATTGACAGCGTGATAAGCCGGGAAGAGATTGCAGACTACCTCTCTGCTGGAAGTGAGGATGCTTTTCGCTTTGGTTTTGTCACGAAGAATCTGGAGAGGGATGTGCATCCCCCACTGTATTACTGGATATTTCATGCCGTGTCATCTTTTTTCCCGGGCAGTGCTTCCAAATGGATCGGACTTGGGATCAATGCGGTGCTGTTTCTGCTCACGACAGGCGTTTTGTGTGCACTGTGCACGGAGCTTTACGGGAGCACGGAGGTGGCAGCTGCAGCTGCAGGGCTGTACGGGTTGAGTGTGCTGGGTTTATCCACAGTGATGATGATCAGGATGTATATGCTCCTAACCTTCTTCACCGTGCTGCTGGCATGGACAGTTGCCCGCATTGTGCATCGGCCGCAAAAAAAGGGCAGCTATGCCCTTTTAACAGCAGTTATATTTTGCGGGATGATGACGCAGTATTATTTCGTTTTCTACGCATTTTTCATCTGCGCTGCATATGACATTTATGCCCTGGCACAAAAGCGCTACCGGAGTTTTGTATGGTTTTCGCTCTGTGCATTGGCAGGAGTAGGACTGATGATCTGTGCATTTCCCGCATGCCTGAAGCAGATGTTTGAGGGGAACGGACAGGCGGTTGGCGGAATGAGCGTTGCGGATGCTCTGCTGGATTTTGCCACCTACGGGGAGCGCCTGGACCACTTCACGGAAAAAGCAAGACTCATGCTCAGAGGAATGACATGGACGGCTGCAGCAGCCTGCATATGCCTGCTGCTTTGCCTGCCAAAGGCGGTGAGGGCCTTGCGAGAAAGGAAAATCCCGCTCGAGGCGCTGGTAGTCCTCTTACCGCTGCCGGCAACGTACATTCTGACGGTATTGATTGCCCCTCTGCAGGCGCAGGAACTGCGATATATCTATAATCTCACACCGATTGCGGCTGCAGGCACAGGCTTTTTGCTGTGCATCTGTGAGAAAAGCACAGGAAGCTTCCGGTTTGAGCAATGGGTGAAAAAAGGAGCCGTGCTGCTTATTTTAGCCGCTGCACTTTGGAACGCGAGAGCAATGCCGCCCGCCACGCTGTTCACTGCCCAGCGTGAGTATGAAGCCGCAACGGAGGCGTATGCAGACGTCCCCTGTGTATACCTGGCAGACGGACCGCGAATTTACGGACCGCTGACACAGGATCTGCCGGAGCTGAAGAACTTCCGGAACTTCTTTGTGACAAACAATACTGCCTCCCCCGCTCTGAAGGAATACTTGGGAAATGCAGACAGAGCAGTGCTGTACATCAGCACAAATGATTACTGGACGGACGGTTACGGATTCGATGCAGATGCAGCAACGGAAGCTTTCGGAAAAGACACCGGACTGACAGCCTGCGAACCTCTATACATTTATGATTTTGAAGGTCAGGGCGGGCTCTCTGCCGTCTATCTGATGAAAGGGTGAAATCAGAAACATGTTATCGGTTATTATCCCGGCATTTAACGAGGAAAAAATGATCTCCCGCACGGCTGAGACACTCCTTGAGATTCTGCAGAAAGAAAACATCCCCTGTGAACTGCTGTTTGTGGACGACGGATCAACAGATGCAACTTGGGCAGAGATCCGGCAGGCTGCCAATAAAAGCGCAGCAGTAAGAGGGATTCATTTCAGCAGGAACTTCGGAAAAGAATCTGCCATGTTCGCAGGTCTGGAGAAAGCAAAAGGCAGCTGCTGCGTAGTGATTGACTGTGACCTGCAGCATCCGCCGGAAAAGATTGTAGAAATGTACCGCCTGTGGGAGCAGGGTTACGAGGTTGTGGAAGGAATCAAAGAAGACAGAGGAAACGAAAACGGGGCCTATCGGTTTGCAGCAAAGTCATTCTATGCGCTGATCAGCAAAGCTGTGGGAATGGATATGTCGTCCTCGTCTGACTTCAAACTGCTGGACCGCAAAGTGGTGGACACGCTGAACCGGATGCCGGAGAGAAACGTATTTTTCCGTGCCCTCTCCTACTGGGTGGGATTCAAAAAAGCAGAAGTTTCCTACTGCGTACAGGATCGCACTGCAGGAGAAAGCAAATGGTCTACCCGTTCATTGATCCGGTATGCCGTCAAGAATATTACCTCTTTCTCCTCTGCCCCGCTGCACTGCATCACCGGCATGGGTGCTCTGATGCTGGTGATTGCCATTGTTTTTACCGTGATCTCTCTGATACAGAAGATTAACGGCACAGCCGCAGAAGGCTTCACAACAGTGATTATTCTGCTGCTGATTACCGGCAGCCTGATCATGCTCAGCCTCGGTGTAATCGGATATTACATCTCCAAAATGTACGAAGAGCTGAAGGGGCGGCCAAGATATATTATCTCAGAAGAATGCGGAGGAAAGCATGATTGAAACCATAAAAAAGCTCCTTGTAAAATACAGGGAGCTGATCGTATATGTGATTGTGGGGGTGCTCACGACCATTGTGGCCTGGGGGGCAAAATTCCTTTGGAATTTTCTCTTCTACGGCAACACAGCCCATCCCACCCACATGCAGAATCTGATACTCAGCACAGTAAACTGGGTGGCAGGCGTGGCTTTTGCCTATCCTGCAAACCGAAAATGGGTTTTCCGGAGCAAGAACCCGGATATTCTGAAAGAGTGCACGGGCTTTGTTGCATCAAGAATTGCCACATGGATTATGGACATTCTGCTGATGCAACTGCTGTGCAACGTGCTGGGGCTCACGCTGCTGACCGGAACCCTCATTACAGCCGTTGCCGTAACCGTTGGAAACTATGTTTTCAGCAAACTCCTGGTATTTAAGAAAGGCCAGACTCAATAAAACCGCATGGAATCTGCAACCAGCTTGCCGTTTAAGCGAATGACGGTGAGCTGGATCTTTTTTTCTTCAACAGCGGTTCTTCTGCCGATGCTTTCGGTACGGTATACATACCCGGTGCTGTAAGTGCCGTCTTCATTTTCTGTGCAGAAGTCTTCTTCGACGGAAAGAAGCCTGACCGATTTTACCGAAGCATAGCCGAAGCTTCCGAAGGCTCCGTGGAGACGATGCAACAGATCCCCATCGGGAACGACAAGATCACGAAGACTGTAGTAATGGACGGTGCTCATACCGCCTGCGTCCGCAGAGAAGTTAACATAATTTTCAATATACTTTCTGGCAAATGCCTCAAGCTCCGCTTTTTCTTCCGCAGAGCAGTTATCTTCCATTTTGGCAGGATCCGGCAGAAGAGCTTCCATCTCGCCGCGAGTCAGGCCGGTTCTTTGAGATTCCGTTATCTCCGAAACGGAAAACTTAGAATCAGAATTCTGCGGGAGAACAAGAAAGCTGGTGGGAATGGGGCGTATATCAAACGTCCCCGCAGGGTTGTTGAGATAGCTGCCGTTAAGCCACAGCATGGAGGAATTGCCGCCATCCAGATTGGCAGCATTCACTGCCCCGAAACGCAGCATTATCTCAGTTTCGTCTTCGAAAGAGGCTCCAAGGCTGTTGGGCTGTCGGCCGTCAAAAACAAGGAGGAGAATCGCGCCGTCAGATCGCTGCCCGATTGCCGTACGAGGATTGAGCGTATCAATCCAATAAGAGAAAACGCTGGTAGAAGGGTCAACACGCTGACCGTCCTGAATCAGAACGGGGCCGTAGCCGGCACCTTCTTTGATATTTTTTGCTGTGAGCTCCTCCACATGCTGAAAGCCCAAGTGAAGAACTCCCTCTGCATCAATCCCGGCAAAACCCTCGCCCACACCGGACCAGCCGCAGTAAACTTCACCGTTGCTGACGATGGCATGCTCCGGAACACTGCCGTTTCCTGTGCCGCCCTCATCCACGAAGCCTCCCCCATTGACGCCGGCAACAGCGCCGAACTGCTCAGCATACTCTGCGACGCTATAACCTCTGGAATAGAGCCGATCCGGGCGGCAGCCAAGAACAACACGGGTAGGATCGAGCACGATGAGCATATAAGCTGTACATGTTTCCCAAGGAACGGTAACGAGAATAAGCCCATCCCCATCATCATCTGTATATCCCCAGGCATCCGTATAAGCCTCAGCAGACACCGTTGAAGGGAGAACCGAGGCAAGAAGCAGGGTAACACAGAGAAGGGCAACCAAGCTACGCCTTACTGCCATCTGCCATCTCCTCTCTTCCCGACTCTCTCCTACGCGGGAGGAAGTCCACTTCCGAATTCATCAGGATTTTTGCAATCCAGACGAAAAACACCATGACTAAAATCGGGATCAGACAGGATGTGACCAGCATTACTGCCAAAGCATTAATAAAATTGTTCAAAATGCGCTTGATATGATCACCGGTATTGGAAACGGTATCCTTCACACCAGTGAAGAACCCTTTCAGCCCACCGGCTGTCTCCGCTTCCTGTATTTCTTCTGCGGCTTCCTCCTCGGAAATCTCCTCCGTTGTCTGGATGGCAGCATTGATCGTGGAATGGATCGAGGAAGCATAGGTCTCATCGATGATATCCGAAACCCGAACGCTGGCAGGAATCACCAGGGCAACCGCAAGAGCAAAAACGATCAGCTTCCAGGCAATACGCCTCAGCTGATGCCTCCTTGCAAAGGCATTGACAGAGAGAAGAAGGCAGGCCGCCGGAATGAGAATTACGAAGGCGGCATAGCCTGTTATTGTGGTCAGATACTTTTCCAGATAGATCGCACTGATCACAATAAGAAAATATGAGCTCAGCTCGGCAAGCTTGTCGGCTATGGGGGTGGCCGTGTCCCCGGGCAGAAGGGTAATTGCAGCAGAAGCTGCAGTAGATGCAGCTGTAAGCTCCAGAACCGTGCCGGTTTTCTCATCCAGCGACGCAATTGTTGCAGCATGAAACTCAGGTGAGGCTGCATAGCCTGCAATCACAAAGATAGAGGCAAGCGCGACAAGAATCGGAACCACCGCTTTCAGGAAAGTTGCAAGTTTAGGATTCATGAATGGTTTCTTCCTTTCTCCTTAAGGAAAAGAACCGATCTGAGGGTGACCGGTTCTTTTTATGATAAGTTGCGTATTATTTCTTCTTTCTCTTTGCTACCAGCAGCACCCCGAGACAGACGACAGAACAGGCACCAAGAACAGCCCAGAGAGCAATGTTGGAATCGTCACCGGTTTTCGGTCTGCAATAGATCGACTCAAAACGAATCAGAAGGGTCTGATTTCTGCCTTGCAGCATGTCATAGGTGATGGTGTAACCATAGGCCGTATTGACCTCCCTGTATCTGTTGCCCAAGAGGACACTGTAAACATAGTTGCCGTAAGACGGATACAAACCAAAGGTGAGAGAGTCACCTTCGCGCAGTGTGAAGACTTCTCCGTTATAAACATAGCGGCCATTGACCTGAACTGCTCCGCTGCCGGAATAGCCGACGGAGAGAGTGACAGGCCCTTTAACGGGTTCCCAGTAAGGATAGACGATGATATCTCTGGGCGGCATAGCAAAAACGGAAAAGACATCTGCATTTTTCTCTTTGCCGTCATAATACCACGACCAGCCTGTCTGTGCATAGCCGGCGCGAGTGAACGTTGGCCCGAGAAGCCAGCCCGGTCCGGGTGCCATGGTAAATGCCTGAGGAGTACCCTGCCCGTAGGCACCGGGATGATAGGTGATGGTATATTCCGTGTACGGTCCCGGAGGAGTGGGAGGCCCGGGAAGGGACGGGTCAACCGGTGCAGGAGCGGGATCTACCGGAGTTGGCGCCGCTCCGTCTGATCCAGAACAACCGGAGGGAGTGGAGGGTTCATCGGGTTTTACAGATGACTCCAGAATAAAACGAGCAACAATTGTTCTATCTCTATTAATATCAAAGATCTCATCTGCTGTTGAACTGATTTTGGTGCCACCCTCATACCAGCCATCAAACAAATAGCCCGTAACCGGCTGTGCCTTTACACTAACGACTTTACCATTGCTGTAGGTTTCAGTTGTAGTAAAGGAGGCGAGGGCATTCACATATCCGCTGCCAGAAGGATCAACAGAAGCAATAAGAGTGTGCTTCTGACCTTTAAAATGTGCCACTGCATTGATATCGGTATTCACTGTTACTGATTGAGTAGAGGGAGTGGGTGGCACATTACCTGTCCAACCGTCAAAATCATAACCGGTGTTAGGGACTGCGGAGATCGTTGCAGAATCACCATAATGGAATGAGCCGCCCCCAGATACATTGCCCCCTTCAGCAGGATCACAGCTTACACTGACAGAATAAGTATTAGCTTCAAAAACTGCTGCAACATAACGATCATGGTCAGTAGTAAAATCTATATTGGGAGAATCCGGATAAAAAGATGTTTCTGTCCGCCAGCCTTTAAACGTATAACCTGGATTTGCTGAGGCAGTGTATGAATGATTTCCAGAATCCGAATAATGTTCAGATAATCCCGGTGTTATTGTTCCAGCTGCAGCAGACGGTTCAACGGTCACATAAACTGTACCGTCAGCAAATGCTGCAACACACAAACATAAAGTAAAAACAAGAACAAATAAAATAGCTATTATTCTTTTCATGGAGAAGACCTCCTGTCAGGTAGTCAACATAACAATGAATCAGTATACAGGAATTCTCTCTATTTTGCAACAAGTATTTTCGTTTTTCTTACAAATTGTTCACAGAAAAATATACAGAAACTGAAAAAGGAGGGCCGAAGCCCTCCTTTGAAAGAAGCGAAAAAGTTTTAACTCTGTTTTTTGCCGTTGGCTGCAAAGACCCAGAAGATAACCAGCAGACCGAATGCAACAACATACCAGAGGATCTGTGAGCCGCCGAAGAAGCCGATCATCTGCCCCGCCAGAACAAAAGCCATGACGATGGGCACAACAAAGCGGACACAGACAGTATAGAATTTGCCGAAGAACGGAGAGTGGTTGCCGTGGCCAACTTCTTCGAGAATCAGGTTCGGCGTGAGTTCCCAGCCTATCATAAGAGCCATCAGCATAGCACCAAGCGGCATGGCAATGCCTTCAGACCAGCAGTCCATAAAGTCGAGCCAGTCGGCAATAAAATCAGGCACAGGCCCCTGAATGCCCAGAAGAGCTGCAGGATGGATGCCGTTGGAACCAAGGCCGTCAACTGCAACGAGAAGAGCTTCCACGGTGATGAGAAGAGAAACGATGAGCGTGATTCCCTTGCGGGTATCCCCCTTCCCTGCCTGAAGATCTTTATCAATCCAGTGGGCACCGACAGCTTCCATCAGGGAAATTGCGGAAGAAATGGCGGCGAGGAGCACCAGCAGGTAGAAGATAACACCGAAGAGCGGACCGGCTTTGCCCATGTTGGTGAAAACATCCTGCAGGGTAACGAAGAGAAGTTTCGGACCGTTGAGGCTGATTTCATTCACGGGGATGCCGTTGTTGATGCCGTTTGCAACAGCAGCAGGGATAACGGCAATGCCGGCAAGAATAGCGATGAGCGTATCGGCAACGACGATGGTGATAGAGTTGGAAACAAGGTTTTCTTCCTTGCTAAGGTAGGAGCCGTAAGTCAGGATAGCGCCCATAGCCAATGACAGAGAGAAGAACATCTGACCGCCGGCGGTACCGAGAACTGTGATAAGGTCCGGTGAGGATTCAATAAATCCACCCTTCACTGCGTAGCCCGGCACGAACATGAACTTCAGGCCTTCCACCGCATTGGGGAGCGTAAGGGAACGGACAATGACAATGAGCAGCATAACTGCAAGAGCCGGCATACCGATTTTGTTGAATTTTTCAATACCGCCGGATACACCGCCCATAACGATAACCATGCAGATAATCATGAACAGCAGTGTAAAGAAGAAGCAGCCGAACTGGTTGGTGAGCATGGCACCGAAGGTCGCCGAACCGGAAATGGCCTGACCGAAAATGCCGCTGAGACCGAAGCTGAGCTCCGCCAGGTTGAGGGACATATACTGAAGGACATAGCCACCCAGGACGGAGTAGAAGCTCATGATAAGGAACGGAGCTATAATAGCAAGCCAGCCGATCCATGCAAACTTTTTGGACACGACTTTGTAGGCATCAATGGGGCTGAGCTTTGTTTTGCGGCCGAGGGCAAGCTCACTGGTCATGATGATGAGGCCGACAAACATAGCCAGCAGCAGATAGACAATGAGGAATGTGAAGCCGCCGCTCTTGCCCATCTTGTACGGGAAGCCCCAGATGTTACCCAGACCGACTGCTGAGCCGATAGCTGCCATGAGGAAGCCAAAGTTAGAGGCAAAAGAACTTCGATTGTTTTCCATAAAAGATCTCCCTTTCTGTTTATTTTTCGTTTTTGAAAAACGTTAATCTTATTTTAGCACGTTATCGGCAATTTGCATAATGAAAATGATAATGCTATTCATGAAATTTCTGCATAGATAGTTATATTTGACAAAAAAAGCTGCCGGATGGCAGCTTTTTAAATGAATAGCACAAGAGAGAATATTTATAATTGCTTTTCCGTATTGCAACGATTGGCAAACACTATCCTGCTAAACTGTCAGGGCACGGGAAACCCATTGTGCTCATAATACCGGACGGCAAAGCGGAGAAGGATTTCTGCAGCCTGTCCCCTCTCCGACGCATCTTCGGCTCCGAGAAGGCAGAGGATGATCCGGTGCGTCTCACCTCCGGCGGTAACCGGAACAGACGCTGCCAGGCAGTAACCGGCACGGTTTGTAGAGCCGGTTTTCAGCCCGTTAACCCCGGGCATGTTGAAAAGAAGCGGGTTGGAATTTGCCGTGGTATATTCCAGTGTGGGCATGGAAGCATATGTTTTGGACGTGATCTCGGTGATTTCCGGGAAATTCTGCATAATATAAGCGCAGAGGAGGAAGAGGTCATAGGCATTCATGCGATTCTGCAGTTTCCCGGGAATCGAAGAGTCTGAATAGATCGGAAGACCGTTTGGTGTGAAAAACTCAGCAGAGGTGAGACCAAGCTCATTAGCACGAAGATTCATCTTTTCGACGAATTTCTCCTGCGAGCCGGCAACATATTCCGCAATGGCAGAAGCTGCCTCATTGCTGGAGGCAACAAGCATTGCATCCAGCAGTTCCGAAACCGGGACAGACTGCCCCGCCTCCATAGGGATGAGCCCGTCTCCTGCTTTTGAAACAGCTTCTACCGCAGGAGAGATGGTGACGGATGCAGATGCGCTCACCTCTCCTCTCTGCTCAGCCTCTTTAAAGAGAAGATAGGTCATAAGCTTGCTGATGCTGGCAATGGAAACCTTATCGCCGTGGTTCAGGGCACACAAAAGCACACCTGTGTCTGCATCCCCCAGGACAAAACTGTTGATGTAGGCAAAATAGCCTTCTGACTCCAGGGAGAGATAATCAGGCTCAAAAGGCATATCGGGAAAGATGCGGATAGAATTATCCCCTGTCTTCTCGATGGTGAAATCCAGCATCAGCTGAAGATCAATAAGACTCATATAGAGGTCGTGCCCGCCTTCGCGGATGGTATAATACTTGCGGTCGGCACCGTCCACAAAAATACGGTTTCTCTCAATTGCCAGCCAGACATCCGTCCGCTCGGCAAGAGGCGTCTGCGAGATGCCTGCTCCGCCGGATGACGCAGGCTGACCCGTACGAACAGCGTGATATTCCCCATCCTGGGTGCTGCTGCCATACACGATACTGTACTGCTTTTCAGATCCGTCCAACGCATACGCAAGATCACCCAGCGAAAGATAAATATTATTGGGGTAACCCACATGATAGGCGCGAACTCCCGAAGCCGTATCTCCCACATAGACCGTTATGAGAAAGGGCTGAAGAAAATGATATTCCACTGCGAAAGCACCGCCTCCTCCAGCAACCAGAACTGCCAGGCACAGAGTTACCGAGAGCAGTATCCGTATCGTCTTCATAGCGCCAATTTCATTTAAACCATTGTGTTGGTTAGGCGGCCGATGCCCTCAATTTCGACATCAACAACATCGCCCTTCTTCAGCCAGGTCTTACCGCCTTCCAGAGCAACCCCGCTGGGCGTACCGGTGAAGATCAGATCACCGGGCTGCAGTGCAATATAGTGGGAAGCATAGCTTACGATCTCTCTGCAGGGGAAAATCATATCTGCGGTTGAACCGTTCTGACGGAGTTCTCCGTTTACATAACTCTTAATGTTTTTGCCCGCGTAAGGATCATAGTCGTCAGCTGTAACAATAAACGGTCCGCAAGGACCAAACCCGGGCATGGTTTTGCCGATGAGCCACTGGCCGGAGCGCATCTGAGCGTCACGGCAGGAAAAGTCATTGCCGCAGGTATAGCCGAAGATATAATCCTGCGCCTGCTCCACAGGGACCCCCCATGCCTTTCTACCAATGACAATGACAAGCTCCGCCTCATAGTCATAAGTAGTTTCCCAGGGCGGAAGCTCAACAGCTGTTCCGGCCGGTACAAGAGCATCAGAGAATTTTGAAAAAAGAGCAGGAGCATCATAGGTCTTCATATGGGCATTTTCCGCATGCTTGCGGTAGTTGAGCCCCACGCAGACAATCTTCCCCGGGTTGTTCACCACATTGGCAAAGACGGGATCTGCAACAGAAGGGAGATCCGGTTGAAGGAAAGATGCAGCCTCATCCGCAGCATTGCGTGCTATAACCTCATCCATGGTGAGGGGGAACCCTGCTGCTGTGAGATCCTTAAGACCCGTGGCCGTATCACATGCGAGATGGCAGGCACCGTCAACAAGAATATTACAGAGTTTCATAGTGTGGTTTTACTCCTTTATAGTGGATTTAATCCGTTTTTGAAAAAATTACTCGGTAAAATGAATGTGTGAATTGATATGATCTTCGCAAAAGCAATGGTACCCGACACATTTGGAGCAATAGCGGAATTCAAGGTCGGGATAGTCCGTGTCTGTTCGTCCGCAGACTGCACACTTATGGTGATAAAGATTGGACGCCTGCTCGCGGCGAACCTTCTTCGCGGCACGCTGGAAATTAATGGTGGAAGAGCTTCTTTTCAACCCTCCGAACATGCGGAGAAGGTCTTCCCCGCAGAAGATAACAAAGTTCAGCACTGCCACAACCGGGAGAAGATTTGCCGGAAAAGGAATTGAGAAAATGCCGAAGATAAAGAAGACAGCATCCACAATAGCAAGCCACTTCATCTTGATGGGAATGATGAAAAAAAGCAGCACCTGCATATCCGGAAAAAGAGCGGCAAAAGAGAAGAACATAGAAAGATAGATGTATTGCGCCGTCAGACTGACAGCCATGCCGCTCAGAAAATACACAATAAAACCGTACAGCACGGTAAGGATAATGCCCGAGAAGAAGTAAATATTAAAGCGGGCTGTACCCCACTGCTGTTCCAGCGTGGTGCCGATAAAATAATAGAAATAAAAAGCAATGATCGCCAGGAAGCCTGTGCTGGGCGGAATAAAGACAAAGGAAATCAGCCGCCAGATCTGCCCGTGAAGAATATAATAGGGGTTGAACATCATGTAGGGCAGGATGCGGGGATTGACCGCATTGAGAATCCACATGGCGACATTCGCGATGGTGAGATACCGGATCAGATTCGGGATACCGAAATCCGGGTGCTTCAGGCAGAACAAATCTATCCTTTTTTTCATAAATGGTTCACTCCTTCATTTACTGAAGTCTATCATACTATCTTCAGCGGAATTTTTCCATAAAATATTTGTAAATTAGGAAAAAATAGTCCTTTCTTTCCCATGCAACATGTGCTAATATTAACCTGTTATGGAAAAAAACAATCAGGAAATTAAAAATGAAATAATAGAAGGCAGAAATGCCGTGATAGAAGCACTGCGTGCGGAGAGAGCGATTGACAAAATCTACATAAACAAAGGAGATGTGGATAAAACGCTCGGACATATCGCTTCCAAGGCACGAGACGCAGGCATTGTGGTGGTAGAATGCGACAGGCGAAAGCTCGACTTTATGTCTGTCACCAAAGCCCACCAGGGTGTAATTGCCGTCTGTGCCGTACGGGATTACTGCACGGTGGAAGATATCCTCGCGTCTGCTGAGGAACGGGGTGAAGCGCCTTTCGTTGTAGTCTGCGATGAGATCAGCGATCCGCATAATCTCGGCGCTATCATCCGCAGCGCAGAGTGTGCAGGTGCCCATGGGTTGATTATTCCAAAGCGGCGAAGTGCGGGGCTCACTGCAATCGTGGACAAATCTTCTGCGGGAGCCGCTGAACACGCACTGATCGCACGGGTGCCAAATATTCCTGCTGCATTGAAAGATCTCAAAGCCAAAGGGCTCTGGGTATACGGCACGGCAGCAGACGGGCAGAATGATCTCTGGCATACAGACTTTTCTGGTCCGGTGGCACTGGTAATCGGCTCTGAGGGGGACGGCATGGGCCGTCTCGTACGGGAAAGCTGTGATTTTATTGTAAGCCTCCCCATGAAGGGGCAGATCAGCTCTCTGAATGCAGCTGCAGCGGCAGCGATCACCATGTATGAGATTTTGAGACAGAGGATGGGCAACACCTGATGGACAGCGACAAGTTCGACAGTCTGCTGGACCTGGAGGATTTCAGCGATATCTATGCTTCGATCTACGGAGATACGGACAAAGATAAAACTGAAGCAACGGAGCAGCAGCCAAAAACTGAATATAATAACGCTGCAACAGCTGATAAGACTGCTTCCGGTGCAGACGAACTCTTCAGCATGACATCCGATGCTCCGGATCATTCTGCTGAGAAGCCCGCAGTTGAAGAAAAGAAGCCTCCCGAGCCGCCGGCAGCAGAAGAGATCAGCTTTGATCCGCGATTCAATATAGACCGGAATGCAGACGGCAAACGCCGGCGGGAATATACTTACGGCGGGAAGAGCATCAGCTCTGAGCGGGATGCCCATTATATGCCCCATGTCAACCCGCAGTATGAAGAACTCAGTTCCTCCTACACAGGGTATGACGACTCATCTGACCGGTATTTCACCGATGAAAGTGCAGCAGACGCATCGTCTGCCGAGCAGCCTGTGAAGAAGAAATTCAGTTTCTTCCGCCGAAAGGAAAAACAGCCCTCTGCGCCTGAGTTCACAGGTGTTGATATGCCGGAGCAGACCGAAGACGCTGCGACAGGCGGACTTTCGTCAGATCCCGCAATAGACCTGACTGACTTTACTGACGAAACGGAGGGACAAGCCCCTTCAGACGGCAGTGATACGGATTTGAAGGAATTGAAGGAAGAGGAAGCTTCTGACGCATCAGGCGGCAAAAAAAGCAGGAAGCTGCACTTCAACTTTCAGCATTTTACAAAGGAAAATGATGCCCTCACACCTGAAGAAGAACGTATTCTTGCCTCAGAAGACAGCGATGAAGAATCGCCCGCCACATTCGGCAAATTTCTCTCCTCACGCATTGCGGCTCTTGCGCTGAGACTGCGGGGTAATGTACCGCTTAACTCCCCCACCGGTTCCATAGCGATGGAAGAGGAGGAAGATCTCGGGGAAGAAGTCACTCCGATGGAGGCTTCAAAGTATTACTCGGGGCAGATCTATTCCCTGAGGCTGAGGACACGCCTGTCAGCCATTCTCTGGGTGATTCTGCTGTATTTCGGGTTGGATCTTCCGGTGCCCGGCATGCTGGGCTATCTGCCTGTGGCCGTGGCGGCATGTCTCGCAATGCAGCTGACAATACTGTTCCTGTCGCTGGATGTGGTGACCAATGCTATCACCAACCTGTTCCGCAGAAAGTTTGGTGCAGACACATTGGCAGTGCTCTCTTGTGTTTTCACATCGCTGGATGCACTGGCAGTGCTGAATGCCGGAAATGTATATCGGCATATGCCGCTTTTCGCAGTGTCTTCTCTCTCTCTGATTGGTGTGCTTCTCTCTTCTCTGCTCAGTGCAAGAGGGATGCGCAAAGCCCTCCGTGTGCCTGCCATCGGCAAAATCGTCTACTCCGTAACGGCAGAGACCAATGTGACCGGAAAAGACATCACCATTCTGAAATCTGCCAGACCGATTTCCGGATTTGTCCGCCGTATGGAGGAAGCCCCGATCGATGAAGCCGCTTTTCAGAAGATTTCTGTCTTTGTTTTTCTGCTCTCTTTCCTGCTCAGCCTGATCTCAGCCGTCCTCTTCAGACGGTTTTCGGATATCCTTTACTTTTTCTCTTCAATTCTCGCTTCTGCCGTTCCCTTCACGGCGCTGCTGGGGTTTGCTCTCCCCTTCTTTGTGGGATCCAACCGGATTTTCAGCAGCGGGGCAGCTCTGGCAGGATGGTCCGGCATCAACGATATCGGAAACAGCAAAAATCTCATCGTTACGGACAGGGATATCTTCCCCGCCGAAAACGTTGAGATTGAAAATGTACGTATTTTCGCGGACTATGATGCCGACAAAGTTATCACCTATGCGGGGAGCCTGATTCTCGCCTCCAAGTGCGGGCTGGCACCGGCTTTCTCCAAACTGATGACTGAAAACAATTGCAGCCCTGTCCGGATTGACAATCTCAGCTTTCTTGCCGGCGGAGGAATACGAGGTATGGCGGAAGGCCACAGCGTGCTTTGCGGAAGCAGCGATGTTATGCGCCTGATGAATGTGCGCATTCCTTACCGGCTGCTCACCCCGACGACTGCACTGCTGGCGATTGACGGGGTCCTGTACGGAATTTTCAACATCAAGTATACGGCAGACCCGAAGGTGCGAAAGGCGCTTGTAAGCCTGATGCGCTCCAATCGCCATCCGATTTTTGCCATCAGAGACTTCAACATCACGCCGGAATTCATCCGTGACTGCTTTGATGTGGCAACCGACGGATATGATTTTCCGCCTTATACAGATCGCTTTCCGATTTCGGAGGCAAAGCCTTCGAAAGACAGCCAGATCTCTGCCGTTGTGTGCCGTGAGGGCCTGGGGCCTCTAACCGATGTGGCAGATACCGGGAGAAGCATCTATGTGGTCTCAAGACTCAACACGGTTATTTCTCTCCTTGCGTCCGTATTGGGACTGCTGATCTCTTTCATCCGAATTCTATCCACAGGCTATCTCGGCATCGGGACAACAGTGCTGCTTATGGTTCTCTTCTCTCTGCCGGTGCTGGTGCTGGGCTTGTTCACCACCTCGGTGAACTAAAAAAGCTTGAGCCTTCTATTTTTAGTGCGTGACAGATCTCTCCCCTCGTGGTGAAGTGTTGTCACCACGCGCAATCGGTTGGCATCTGAAGCGAAAGAAAACAGAAACTATTCGCAGATCCTTTTGATCACTGCAATCAGTTCCTCCAGATTTCCCTGCTCCACAACATTCTCCGGGCGGCAGCTTTCAGGGCTGCCGCCTGTTCTGTATGTCACAACAGGCGTGCCGCAGGCTGTTGCCTCCAGGTTTGTGGTGGGATAATTCTCTTCATAGCTGAGATTTGCATAAACAGAAGAAATGCTGTAAAGTTCTGCCAGCTCCTGCACATTGTTCGTCTTCGTAAGGCAGAGCAGATCCGCCGAATGATCAAAACGGTAACGGAAGACATTTGAACTCTCCTGCACATATTCATGCTCCGGCAGGTCTTTACGGATCTGCCGGATCTGTTTTTCAAACAGACCGACAACAATCACTGCATACTCATGGCTTAGCAATTTGCTCAGGGCAATATAGTCCCGGAGGCCTTTCCGCCAGTCCCAGGAGCTGGCGACACCGAGTATAATCTTCTTCCCCTCCAGATGGTAATCGGATAGGAAGCTCCCTTCCGTATGGGTGAAAGCCGAGAGGTCAATTTTATTATGGCGGACTTCAACAGGATATTCGGAGAGAAAGCTCTGCTTTGTAAGCTTCGCGATCCACTCAGAAGGACAGATGATGGTCATATCCTTCACACCGGTAAAAGCCGCTTTCTTCCGGGCATAATTGTTTTCACTGTTATCCAAGCCATAACAGGAGGGATAACGCTTCAGGAGGGGGCAGTGATGGCAGCCGCTCTTCCACTTCTCACAATTCTCCGCAGAGAAATAACAGCAGTGCCCGGTGAAAGCCCAGCAGTCATGAAAGGTCCAGTATACCTTCATTTCGGGGCGCGATTTAATCCAGCGGAAGAGCATCTCGTAATTGATATAATAGCCGTGTATCACGTGCAGCCAGAGCAGGTCAGGATTATATTCATCCGCCCAGCGCAGAAAAGCCCTCGTAGCCCGCTTTGAAGCAAGCCCCTGCCTGTCAAAGAGCATGGATGCCACACCGTGAACCGCGAGATTGGCTTTATCCCCGATTCTCACAGCATACTTTCTGTACTTTTCGGGCACATCAAGGCGGCCATAGGCTATTTTGCATTCCCATCCCTGTGCTTCATAGTCCTGTGCAATTTCAGCAGCAATTCTGCCGACGCTGCGGATACCGCACACACCGCTGATCTCCAGAAGACGTTTTTTCTTCTCCATCTTTTCTCCCCATTCAGTTTCTTTCTGCCAATTCTTTACTCTCTTCTGTCTCCCCTGAATATAACAAAGCGCTGTGCCAAGCACAGCGCTCAATCATTATGCCAGCTGTTATTCCACAGTATAAGGGATGCCTGCATTCTCAGCAAACTGCTCGGCATAGGAGCCATCCGCTACACATAGCGTAAGACGGTTGCAATCTTTAAAGGCATCCTCCGCTATTTCCGAAACAGATGCGGGGATTGCAAGAGATTCAAGCGATGTGCAGAAATCAAACGCTCTGGATCCGATTTTCTCCACCGTGGAGGGAAGAGAGACAGAGGTAAGCGCCGGGCAGAACATAAAGGTGCCGGCAGGAATCTCCGTAATACCTTCGGGAAGGGCTATAGACTCCAGATCGACACAATTCTGGAAAGCGTAACGCCCGACAGACTGAACAGAAGCCGGAATGGTAATACGCTGAAGTTCCGTGCAACCGTGAAACGCATAATCCCCGATCGCCTTGACACGGCTGGAAAGACGCACATTCACTAGATTGTCATTGAACTCAAACGCCGACGGCCCGACCTCTGTAATGAAGCGGTGCCCGATGCTGGAATCCAGATGCAGGTCAATCCCGTCGCCGTGGAAGCCGACAACGGAAACTTCCTCATCGTTAATGATCTTGTAACGGTAGGAGCCTCCTTCGAAGACTTCATCATCCGCAAAAACAACAATTGAAATAGACAGGATCAATGCAATCGCCATAAAAACTGCGATTATTCGTTTCATTTTCAACCCCTCCTTGAATCGGAAGCTATCAATACTTATTTTAATTATATCACGCAACGGTATAATTCGCAAGGAGCTTTTCTATGCTTTTCGACAGAAAGATGCATATATACTATCCAGGAAGCTGAAATGTTGGTGCTCCGCCATTGATTTATGTTGCTAAGCGCCCAACATGCCCTAACTGCCCAATATACCCAAGTTGCCCTATTTACCCAAATGGCCCACAAAGTTTAAGGCGAGGCCTGCTTCGTCAGGACGATTTTGTAGTCAAAGCCGCCGGACAGATCATTGCAGGAGCCGGTGAGACGGAGGACATCGGTTTTCGCGTTGCGGTCGACTGGTGTTTCGGAATTGTAGAAGTGACCATATTCGTAGATATCCGGATGGAAAATGACGGTATCTTCGATATCAGTGAGCTTTTCGGCGTCCAGTGAAATATCCATGCCCCATTCGGGAATCGGATAGGACATCATATAACCTGAAAGGCAGTGAACTTTGTATTCCTCCAGAGAAAAGGATGCAGAGGCCATGGGGACAGCATCAGAATAATAGGGACTGTAGAGACGGAGAACGCCGGTGCCGTCAGGCTGAACACTAACTGAGCAGGTAACAGTAAGGGTACGGTCACGATAATCTGCCCATTCCCCTTTCGGCTCTTCAAACCAGAGACGGCCGGACCAGTCACCACTCCAGATCAGCTGCTGGCGGGTCTGAGATAGGAGATTGGAAGCGGATGCAGACTCGTTAAGATCAGATGTGATGTCTCCCTCAGTAAAGATCAGGTCCAGATGAAGCATGTCGAGAGAAAGAGACAGGGAATCTTCTTCTCTGGTCCCGTAGGCTGTAAGAGTATTGATTGCAACAGAAAAAGATGTATTTTCCTGCTGCCAGGTAATATCTGAGGCGTCTGATCCGAGAATCAGTCGGCCGGTTCCGTCTGAGCTCAGGAGGAGATATGCACCTTCCGGATAAAGGGAAGAAGGAGACAGAGCTTCTCCATCGAGGAGAACCCCTGAGAGAATATATCGCCCCGCATCATATGACGGGTCTTGTTCACCTGTGCAGGCAGTGAGGAAGATTGTCAGCCATAAAATCAATATAAGAATATTATTTTTTGTTTTATTATTCATATGTTGGAGTATATCGTGACCGGAAAGCAAAATCAAGAGGGATTTTTACCTTACACTCACATATAAGAAAAGGCAAGCACGCTTTGACTACGTGTTTGCCTTAAAGTACGGCTGACGGGATTCGAACCCACGACCTCCAGAGTCGGAGTCTGGCACTCTATCCAGCTGAGCTACAGCCGCATAACGGAAGTTATTATAGCAAATAAATCAATAAATGTAAAGTTCTGTTTTTTCTTTATTTTACGTTCAAACTAACTCTTGATTTTATCGTCCGGGCACGATATACTTGTTTTGTTATGTAAATCAGAGGTGAAACGATCATGAAACGAGCCATAGCTCTGTTTTTCATTATCTTATTATGTTTTACAATTACCGGGTGCGGAAAGCAGCAGGAGTACACGGATTATACCCAGTATCTGACACCCTCAGCGTCTGAAAACGGCACGAATGGCGGTCAGAGTCCGGTTCAGTCGGCACAGTTTGTGGGTGCCGATGCAGACCAGCTGCCCCAGGGGCAGCAAATTGCCGGCGGGCAGGACGGAAACCAGAGTGCTGCCACCGGACAGGGGCAGACCAACGGACAAGTGCAGGCAACGAATGCACCGGTAAACACCGCCTCCCCCGCAGCAACCGGAACAGGGAGCGGAAGCCCCCAGGATTCGGCATCCAGTGACTTTGCAAATGTGGTGACGATTGTTGCCACGCCTGCACCGGTTGTTACGCAGGCTCCGATGCCGGTTATTACCCCAACCCCTACTCCGTTTGCCATTCAGACGCCCGCCCCGACACCGATACCGAACCAGATCAGAATCACAAAAAGCCCCATCTCCGAAACATTGCAGGAGGGCGGAAGCTGCTACTTCACGGCATATGCCGACAATTCGCAGGGCATCACGTGGATCACGGTGAGTCCGGACGCGAAGAACTCGTACCTGATTGGGGATGCGGTAAAGCTGTTTCCGGGGCTGAATGTTTCCGGACAAGGCACCAACACGCTGTCCCTTGCCAACGTGCCCTATGCCATGAACGGCTGGCGGATTCAGGCTTATTTTTCCGGAAACGGCGGACCCCAGTATACTGCGGGAGCGTATCTCACTGTGTTGCCCGGAATGCCTGTCTGGCCGACAGCTGCCCCCACCTACAAGCCTGTGGACCCGGCGGAATCCAACGTGGCTGAGATGGCCAAAAAGGCCTACAGCGACGTTTATTACACAGCTTCCGCAAACGGATTCAGTGTAGGAAACATTGTCAATTATATTTACAACAACGGTGTGGCGGACTTTAACATCACGGTGAGCAACTACCGATATCAGATTATCGGGGAATTCAATGCCTACTGTTATGCCGCCGGCAACTCGGGATACGGGCCGGCGCATGTGATGGTTTACGACAATTACGGGAATCTGCAGGCCAGCGTGAATCTGAGCGGGCAGGGAATGAGCGCTTATTTTGCGCTGTTAAGCGGATATTTGTACTAATGCTCGCAATGAATAAAAGCAAATTACGCGGGAGACATCTGCATGCCACGTAGTGACAGGTCTATCCCGCGTTTCAACTGACAGGGGCTGCAGCCTCTCATCCACCGTTGGGAGGCAACGGTCCCCCCTCTCACGAGAGAAAAGCTATGTAAGGAGAAAAACATGGAAAGAGTATTAAATGCGCTGCTGGACTATGCAGAAGAAAAGGAACTGATTGCACGGGAAGATCGTGTTTGGGCTTTCAACCGGCTGCTGGAGGTCATGCAGCTGGATTCCGCCGAGGCTGCCGGAGAATATGCCCTGCCCGAGGCAGGTGCACCGATGCCTGCTGCCCTGCTGGACATTCTGACAGAGGACGCCTTAAAACGCGGAATTATTGAGAGTGGAAGCACTGCACATGACCTGTTTGACACAAAGCTGATGGGTGTGTTGACGCCTGCCCCCCATGAGGTGAGGGCAAAATTCCGGGCACTTTACGCCGAATCTCCCCTTGCGGCGACAGACTGGTATTATCAGTTCAGCGGAGACACCAATTACATCCGCCGTGACAGACTGGCCAAAGATGAAAAGTGGCTTTATGAGGGGGAATACGGCACGCTGGAAGTGACCATCAACCTGGCAAAGCCGGAAAAGGACCCGAGAGCCATTGCCGCCGCAAGGAATGCAGCGCAGACGGGTTATCCCCTCTGCCAGCTCTGTGCAGAAAATGAGGGCTATGCAGGGCGCATGGATCATCCTGCAAGGCAGAACCACAGAGTTGTGCCTGTGACGATTAACGGCAGCGCATGGTATCTGCAGTACTCCCCCTATGTCTACTACAATGAGCACTGCATTCTCTTCAACGGAGAGCATGTGCCGATGAAGATTGATGAAGCGGCCTTCCGTAAGCTGTTTGATTTTGTAAGGCAGTTCCCCCACTACAACATCGGGTCTAATGCGGATTTACCCATCGTAGGCGGATCAATTTTGAGCCATGACCATTTTCAGGGCGGGCGGCATGACTTTCCTATGGCGAAGGCTGAGATTGACACACCGGTATTCTTTAAGGGCTATGAGGATGTGAAGGCCGGCATATTAAAGTGGCCGATGTCCGTCATCCGCCTGGATTGCCCGGATTATGAGCGCCTGACAGAGCTGGCAACGAAAATTCTCGCCTGCTGGCGGGGATACACCGATGAGGCGGCATTCATCTTTGCGGAGACGGAGGGCGTGCCCCACAACACACTCAACCCGATTGTGCGCAAACGCGGAGAGGACTATGAGCTTGACCTGGTGCTGCGCAACAACATCACGACTGAAGAGCACCCGCTGGGCGTTTATCATCCGCATGCGAAGCTGCACCACATCAAGAAGGAGAATATCGGCCTGATTGAAGTGATGGGGCTGGCCATCCTGCCCGGGCGGTTGAAGACCGAGATAGAGGCACTGAAAAAAGCGATTCTGGATGGTGCGGATCTGTATGCGGATGACACGCTGGTCAAGCATGCAGACTGGGCATATGAACTGATGAGCAGCTATGCGTTCAACGAGGAGAACACAGAACAGATTCTCCGCCGGGAGATCGGAAAAGTGTTTGAAGAGGTGCTGGAGGACGCAGGTGTATACAAGAGAGATGAGGCGGGCAAAGCTGCCTTCCTGCGGTTTATTGACACCGTTAACGGATGAAAAAGACGGTACTCGGCATTGTCGCCCATGTTGATGCCGGGAAGACAACACTGACCGAGGCTATGCTCTACCTGTCAGGGCAGATCAGAAGCCTCGGTCGCGTTGACCACCGGAACAGTTTTCTGGACAACAATGACCAGGAACGGGAGCGGGGCATCACAATTTTTTCCAAGCAGGCGATGCTGCAGTGGAAAAATCTGGCAGTGACGCTGCTGGATACACCGGGGCATGTAGACTTTTCGGCAGAAATGGAGCGGACACTGCAGGTGCTGGATGCGGCAGTGCTCGTGATCAGCGGGACGGACGGTGTGCAGGCACACACGGAAACGCTGTGGAGTCTGCTGGAGGACTACAAAATCCCGGTGTTTGTGTTTATCACCAAGATGGATGCCTCCAACCTGTCAAGAGAAGAGCTGATGCACGACCTGCGCACACATTTGAGCGAAGGCTGCATTGACATGTGCGGTGAGAGCGAGGAGCGTGATGAGGCAATTGCGCTTCTGGATGAAAACTGCCTGGAAGCGTATATGAAGACCGGTATAGTGGATGCCGCAAGCATCACGCGCCTGATCAAAGAGAGGAAGCTCTACCCCTGCTATTTCGGCTCCGGCTTGAAGCTCGACGGAGTGGAGGAATTTCTGGACGCACTGGAAGCCTATACGCCGGAAATTCACGCCCCCGATGTGTTTGGGGCAAAGGTATATAAAATTCTGCGTGACAGCCGTGGGAAAAGGCTGACGTGCATGCGCATCACGGGAGGAAAGCTCTCCGTTCGGGATGCGATACGGTATCTCCCCCTGCACGGCAGTGAGCCTTTGGAAGAAAAAGTTGCCGAGATCCGGCTTTATTCCGGGCAGAAGTATGAAACAGCAGAATCTGCCGAGGCGGGAACGATCTGTTCCGTAGCCGGGCTGACCGGCACATGGCCGGGACAGGGGCTTGGTATTGAACCGGATTCAAGCGCTCCGATTCTGGAGAGCGTACTGGGGTACAGAATGATTTTCCCGAAAGGGACAGACCTTCAGGCTGTTCTGCCCCGCCTGCGGATGCTGGAGGAAGAGGACCCGACACTGCACCTGGTATGGGAGCCAACGTTAGGTGAGATTCAGCTGCAGCTGATGGGAAGTGTGCAGACAGAGATCCTGCGGAATATTATAAGGGATCGCTTCGATCTGGATGTGCAGTTCGGCCCGGGGCGGATTCTCTACCGGGAGACGATTGCCGAGCCGGTGGAGGGTGTGGGGCATTATGAGCCACTGCGCCATTATGCAGAAGTTCATCTGCTGCTGGAACCCGGAGAACCGGGCAGCGGTCTTACTTTTGACAGCGTTTGCAGCACTGACACACTGGACCTGAACTGGCAAAGGCTGATATTCACGCATCTGGAAGAAAAGGTCCACCGGGGCGTACTGACGGGAGCCCCCATCACAGACATGAAAATAACCCTGACGGCCGGACGTGCACACCTGAAGCACACAGAGGGTGGAGACTTTCGCCAGGCCACCTATCGGGCCGTACGGCAGGGACTGATGCGTGCAAAGAGCGTGTTATTGGAACCATACTACCGCTTTCGTCTGGAGGTGCCGACCGAACAGATCGGGCGTGCGATTTCAGACATCCGACTGATGGGAGGCGAACATGAAGCCCCTGAAACCATAGACGGGAAAGCAGTGCTCTGCGGGACGGCGCCGGTTGCAGCCATGGCAGAATACGGCACGGAAGTGGCAGCATACACCGGTGGGAGAGGGCGGTTTTCCTGCCGGGCAGAGGGATACAGACCCTGCATGAATGCACAGGCTGTTATTGAGCAGGCAGCATATGACCCGGAAAGCGATCTGGACAACTCGCCGGACAGCATTTTCTGCGCCCACGGTGCAGGCTTTGTTGTAAAATGGAATCAGGTGGAGGAATACATGCACCTCCCTGCCCTTTTCCCGTCAAAAGGCACCGAAGCGGAGGCAAAAACAGCCTCATCTGCTCCCTCCCGCTCCGGAAGCGGAAGCAGCATCTCCATCGATGAGAAGGAGCTGGAGGCGATTATGGAGAGGGAATTCGGCCCGATCCGGCGAAAGCAGTATGCCTCCCCTACCGTAAACGGAAAAAACGTTCAGCAGCTGCGATGGCAGCCGAGAAAAGAAAGGCTGATTGTTGACGGATACAACCTGATATTTGCCTGGGACGAACTGAGGAAACTTGCATCGGAAAGCCTGGATTCTGCACGGGAAAAGCTGATAGACAAGATGATCAACTACAGCGGTTTCACAAACAGGGAGACCGTGCTGGTGTTTGACGCTTACAAAGTGCCCGGAGGACAGGGCGAGAAATATGACTCGGCAAACCTGCATGTAGCCTATACACGTGAAAATGAGAGCGCCGATCTCTATATTGAGAGGCTGGCAGATGAGATTGGAAAGAATGAAGCAGTACGCGTGGTGACTTCCGACTCGCTCATCCGGCTGACTGCTCTGCGTGCAGGCGTGCTGCGGACATCTTCGAAGGAGTTTCAGGTTGAGGTAGAGGAGACTCTGAAGGAGATGCGATCGAAGGAATTTATGGTTCGTTCGGAATGAGCTTGCTCGCTATCAATACAAATCATGTGCTCGGGAGACAACATTTCTCCACGATTTCAGAATTCTATCCGAGCTTCAATTGGGAAAATGATAAACATTACCGGTTGCAAGCTCTTATTTTATTCGTTGATGAGCACTGTTGTACAAACGCTATAAAAAGACTCTCCCTTCAACGGTTTTCCGGGAAGGGAGAGTTCTTTGTATTTTACTGCTGCGGTGGTGTTGCAGTGAGAATGCCGTAAACCAGGGCTATGATAATGAGAACCGAGGTGCCGATGATCACGGCATCAATCGTCCTGAGGGAGACATTCTCCTTGATTTTATCATAGAGCCGATATCGCCTCGGCAATTTCTGTTCTCCGGGAGAAGCTTTTGTGCTCTTTTCAGCTGAAAGCTCCTTCTCTGCAAGAGCAGAAAGGGTATCTGAGTCGTTATGCATCATTACTTCTTGACGATGTACTTACGCACGTCGATGGAAACAGCCAGAATGATAATCAGACCACGGATAATATACTGGATATACGGGTTGACGCCGAGGAACTGAAGTGCATAAACAATTGCCTGCAGAATGACAGCGCCTATGACAACACCCTGGATGGTACCAACGCCTCCCGAGAAGGACACACCACCCACAACAACGGCACTGATGGCATCTGTTTCATAGTTGAGGCCCGTGTTGGCGCCGACGGAAGTGATACGGGCAGCCTCAAGGAAGGAGGCAATGCCGTAAAGGACACCTGCCATCAGGTAAACCAGCATGATGGTTTTTGCCACGTTAACACCGGAGACTGCCGCCGCCTCGGTATTGCCGCCGACAGCAAACATGTTCTTGCCCAGCTTGGTTTTATTCCAGATGACCCATACGATCGCTGCAAGGGCCAGGAAGTAGAGCACCACCAAAGGAATGCGAATACCGCCGATGTAGATGGCACCGGCTGCCACATTCAGGAAGTTGGGGTCAAACGTGGAGAGGGCCTGAGCGGTTCCGGAGGGCTGAGACTCGATATAGAGGCAGTTGACGCCGTAGGCGATCAGCTGCGTGCCGAGAGTAACGATGAAGGCGTGGAGATTCAGCTTTGCAACGCCGAAACCGTTGATCATGCCAAAGGCAACAGCAACCGCGATAGACGCAAACAGAGGAATCAGCAATCCGAAGCTGCCGAGAGAGGAGACCATGGTGGGATACATGCGGCTGGCATAAGTGGTCGACTGCACGAGAGACGCAGTAACCGCTGCAGAGATACCGAGCACACGACCGATGGAGAGGTCAGTACCGGCAAGGACGATAAGGCCGGCGCAACCGAGAGCCAGGATACCCTTGGTGGAGGCATTCTGGAGAATGTTGAGAATGTTGTTCATGCTCAAGAAGTCAATCCGGATGATGGAAACCACAACCAGGATCAGACCCATGATAATAAACAGCGCATAGTTGAGCAGGAAGGTGGTGACCTTTGTAACCTTCGGGTTTGCAGCTCTCGTACGGGGGCGGGGCTTGATATCCATGGCCTGAATCAGGAAGTATGCCAGAGCCATGACAACCAGCACAACACCGATGAACTGCACCTGAACGGCATTGGTCATGTGCTTATTCTCAAGAAGCTTCGGGAGATTCTCACGATACATGGTGAGAAGCGTTTCATTGCCGGCAAGAGCTTCATACGCTGCCTCATCGGTAATGCCGAGCTCCTGCATGGCCATGTCTTTACGCATGGCGTCGCTGCGGTCACGGTCTTTAATCAGGTCGTTATAGTTTTCTTCCGTGACAGTGTCGTCCACACTCTGAGCATAGGCAAAGAAGAGATCCCGGTTCTTTGCATTTGCCTGTGCATTTTCAAAGGCAACCCGCTCATCCACAGCTTTGTCAACTGCAGCAGGATCCAGCCCAAAGTCTTTCAGGAAGCTCTTCATCTTGTCCGCGCCGACTTTGGAGACTGCCCCCAGCTCTGTGAGCTTGTCAGGGCTCTGGATAAAGGTCATGGCAGATTTCTTGTCGCTGCCCATCATGGTCACGGCATTGACATAGATATTCGTTCCAGTAACACCATAGGCCACGCAGGCAATGCCAATGAGCAGCACAGCCAGCATGATGATACTGACAATTCTTGTTTTACGCATCTTCTTTCACCTCATCATACATACTTGGCCGCCAGAGCCATAATGGTTTCCTGTTCGCCGGGAATATTGCCGAAATCTTTTCCCCGTTCCACAATGCCTGCAAGCCTTCCGTTGGACATAACCAGAATTCTGTCACAGATGCCGAGAAGCTCCGGCATTTCGGAGGACACCATCATAACACCTTTGCCCTGCTCCGCCAGATTCAGAATCAGCTGATAAATCTCGTACTTGGCACCGACGTCTATGCCTCGGGTAGGCTCATCCAGAAGAAGCACGTCCGGCTCGGTAAGAAGCCAGCGCCCGATAATAACCTTCTGCTGGTTGCCGCCGGAGAGACTCTTGATATGAGTCTTCTTAGAGGGGGTTTTGACCTTGATGGATTCAATAACCCAGTCGGTATCCTTATCCATCTTCTTGCTGTTCAGAAGCGGCTTGCCGTAGCTGTCAACATTGGCAATGATGGAGTTGAAGAGAATGGTATTCTCCCCGAAGATACCGGTAGCACGACGTTCCTCCGTAATGAGAGCAAAGCCGTTTTTCCGGGCCTCATCGGTTGTGACATTGCTGATGGGCTTGCCCTGCATGGTCAGCTCTCCCCCGCCGCTGGTATAGTAGCCAAAGAGAGAGTTGAGCAGCTCCGTCCGCCGGGAACCAACCAGACCGGCCACCCCCAGCACCTCACCTTTGTGAAGCTGGAAGGTAACATCATGACAGGTCGGCTCATATCTGCCGGAGAAATTCTTCACATCCAGAAGGACCTCCCCGATTTTATTATTCTTCGGCGGGAACTGATTGGTCATTTCACGGCCAACCATCAGCCGGATAATCTCAGCCTTGGTGAGGCTTTTTGCATCACGGGTCGTGATCCACTGGCCGTCACGCATGATGGTTACTTCATCGGAAATGGTCAGGATCTCATCCATCTTATGGCTGATATAGATGATCCCGACTCCTTCTGCCGTGAGGCGCTTCATGATGCGGAAGAGATGCTCCACTTCGTCCTCGGTAAGCGAGCTGGTAGGTTCATCCAGCACCAGAATTTTGGCGTTATAGGAAACAGCCTTTCCGATTTCCACCATCTGACGCTTGGAAACAGACAGTTCACCGATGATCTGTTTGGGATCAACGTCAATTTCCAGGCGCTCAAAAACCTCTTTGGTCTCATCGTACATCTTTTTGCTGTCAACAATCCCGAATTTATTGGTCGGGAAGCGCCCCAGCCACACATTCTCCATGACATTGCGGCGGAGAACCTGGTTGAGTTCCTGATGCACCATGGCAACCCCGTTGTCGAGAGCATCACGAGGGCTGGTGAAAGCCACCGGCTTGCCGTTCATGGTAACGGTGCCACCATCAAGGGTGTAAATGCCGAAGAGGCATTTCATCAATGTAGATTTGCCCGCTCCGTTTTCTCCCATAAGGGCATGCACCGTGCCCGCTTTCAGCTGCAGCCTGGCATGGTCAAGCGCCTTGACGCCGGGAAACTGCTTCTCAATGTTCATCATTTCCAGCAACAGGGGCTGGCCGGCGGCATTTTCCTGTTTTTCAGGCATCGTCTGTATCACCACTTTCCTGCTTATTATTCATTGGCAAAATCTTTCAAAACTATTCCGGCGACCGAAGTCGCCGGAACAGTCTAAGAATCTAAAATCAGCTTATGAACACAGACCGATCAGTCAACGGAATCAGCAGTGATCTTAGCATACGGAATGTAGACAGAGCAACCGTCATCATTCAGGGTGTACATGTCTTCCAGACCTTCATACCAGGTGCCGTTCTGCAGCCAGTTCATCATGAAGCGGATGTTTGCCTCGCCCATTGCGTCGCCGTCCTGTTTAACAGTAGCGGTCATACGGCCGGCTCTGATGGCTTCAATAGCAGCGTCGGTAGCATCGACACCGATAACAGTGATAGCGGGATCGCCTTCGTTGCCGGTGTTGTAGCCGGACTGGTTGAGAGCTGCGATGACGCCGATAGCCATATCGTCATTGTTCGCGAAGACGAGCTCCAGCTCGGGGTGTGCCTGCCAGGTGGAGAGCATAGCATCGTTTGCCTTGGTGGTATCCCAGTCGGCTACGATGATGTCAGTGACCATCTCGAGGGGAACGCCCAGCTCCTTAGCGGTCTCTTCAGAATACTGGGTACGTGCGATTGCTTCCGGGTTGTTTGCAACGCCCTTGAACTCGACAAACTGAACATTGCCGTCACCATTCAGGTCAATTGCAGCGGGATCTGCAGCCCACAGGTCAGCCAGGATTTCACCCTGCATGTCGCCTGCTTCACGGGGCAGCGTGCCGACGAAGAAGGAGCCGGAATCTTTTACGACAGAATCATAGGTCTCTTCAGAAGGCGGAATGTTGTAGAACAGGAAAGGAATGCCGGCTTCGGTGAACTTGTCAACGAGCGTCTGGCCGCCGGCGGGCTCTGCCAGGTTAATAATGACGAAATCAGGCTTCTTGCTGACTGCCTGGTCTGCCTGCTCAACCTGCTTTGCCATGTCGTCACCGGCATCCTGCATGTCGAGATTGATCTTCACGCCGAGCTCATCACCGATAATCTCTGCCCACTTCAGCATGCCCTGACGAACAGAGGAGCCATAAGTGTCATCAAACTTCCAGACAAGGACCGTGACATTGTACTCCGACTTTTCCTCTGCGAGAGCAGCAGGGCAAGCCAGAGCGACAATCATAATGAGTGCCAGTGCGAGGGTCAGGAATTTCTTCATTTGGTTTACCTCCAAAATTATTATATTCACAGGGGAAGCCCCTGATGAATTTGAAAAAGGGGGCAGAACCGAATGCCAGGAAAGGAAACACCTCCGGCAGACGGGTAAAAATTATCCTTGTGATTATTTTAATTCCTGAAGGAAAAATGGTCAAGAGAAACGCGATTGTCAGATTGAACAAAAATAGCCTCCTGAATTTGTACAACATGCACAAATTCAGGAGGCTTTTTTTGTTATTGAACGCCCCGAGAAACCCGACATGGAAAGCAGCCGATTCAACAACGAGAGTGGAAGAAACTGAGATCAGGAACGGAAATCCATGTGATGAGACCGCTGAAAATTCAGAGATCTGGATTGAATGAATAGGCGCTGTCAGACACCCTGCCGCATCGATCCTCATAGTAGAGTGCCCAGACGGTGTTGGTGTAAGGTGCCGTCCAGACAGCGGCAAAAGGAATAAACAGATCCAGAATGAGCCAGCCAATCATGGAAAGGTCCAGGCGGAAGAGCTCTGCCTTATGCCCTTTCATCATCTCTCTGCTCTCCCGCAGGCATTGAATGACAGACTTCTCCGGATGGTCTATGAGGATATAAATGGCCATGCGGTAACGGTACCATGCGATGATGCCGGGAATAACAAGAAGCAGACTCCACAGACCGATCAGCAGACCTTCCAGCAGATTGAGCAGAATCACTTTGCCTGCAATGCCGAATCCATCCAGCAAATTGCCGTAAGAAGCATTTGTGCTGCGGATGGTATTGAAGATGAAAATGAGAAACCCGGCAGAGACAATCATCATGACTGCCTGCAGTGCCAGATCGATCAGCGATGCCAGAGCGGATGGCTGATATCTGGAGACAAAGGAAGCAACATAGTCATAATTGCCGGAGGAATATGCTTCCATCAGCCGTTCCATGTCACGCACGGAGACGGAAGGCCCCATCAGCCTTGCAGAGAGCGTACCGATGATCATAGAGAGAAGTGAATAGATCAGCCCGACCACAATCAGGCTGGGAACCGAAGATTTACAGAGCTCCCATGCTCTGGATTTTAAAGAACTGCTGTCAATCATGATTAGTCCTTTCCGGAGTTCTGCCGATGCCGACAGAAAGAATCAATAGATGGAATGCTGAGGCTTCAGCTTGAACTTTACACCGGAGACAATGCCGGCGGCGGCATACATTGTCACCATGGACGAGCCCCCGTAGCTGAAAAACGGCAACGTGATGCCGATAACGGGTGTGATGCCGATGCACATGCCGATGTTGATGAACATCTGGGCAGCCATGGCGCCTGCAATACCCATGCAGATGAGCATATCGTAGATTCTGCCGCAGTGCAGACCGACACGGGCAATATGGATGATAATCACCACCAGCAATATGATGACCACGAGGCAGCCCAGCATGCCGAGGGTCTCACCTGTTGTGGAAAAGATAAAGTCAGTATGCTTGCCGGTGAAAACCGTTCTGGTGTGTTCAGCATCTACGCCGGTCATTCTTCCCGAAGCAAGGGTCAGCTTGCTCTGGGTCGTCTGCCAGGAGATTCCCCAACCGTCCGGATCGATGCTGGGATCATAAGGTGAGAGAAGGCGCTTCTTCTGATAATCCTTGAGAAAATACGTCCACAGGACGGGAATCATCGCAGCCACTGCCGCTCCACCGAGAGCAAACCAGTAGAGTTTAACCCCCAGGCAGAAGAACATCACCAGGAAGACGAAGAGCAGGATGGAGGCAGAGCCCAGGTCAGATGACACGACGACGATCATGCCGAAAACGATGGCAAAATGCCCGGCCATCTGAGCCACCGAGAAAAGGGAGTTGATGTCCCGGTATTCCTTCAGATAAGTCATCTGCTTGGCAGAGACGATGATATAGAGAATCTTAATAACCTCAGAGGGCTGCACACCGATGCCGGCAAAGCGGATCCAGGCTTTGTTACCGGTGCCGTCATCAGCACCGAAGATAACCAGGGCAATAATCAGGCCCACGTTGATCAGGCAGAGAATACGCCATTGCTCGCCGAGAATATCCGCATCAATGACCGTCATAAGGGCAAAGGCCCCGATGCCGAGAAACATGGAGAACACCTGAACCAGCACATATTTGGTCGGATTTGAGAGGAAGACACTGCCTTCCATCGCAAAAACCGCACGACGTACCATAAAGATACCGTAAATGGAACTGATCGTACAGATGGCGAGAAGGAAAATATCCGCCCGCTCAAAAAAAAGCCGAATATACGGCATAAACTTTTTGATAAACGCTTCCCCCTTCAGCAAAGCCTGCTCGGCTGCATGAATTGATTTACGCTGTATGATCTGCATATGAGAGATCATAGATTATATACAATGTTATTTTAACACAAGTTTGTACTTTACGCAACGGCGTCAGGCGTGGTATAATGTGAACGAAATTAAAATTTGATATGCCCTGAATGGGGCACGAGGTACAGATTGACAGAATATTTCAGCAACAGTGAAAAAGAAACGGAAGAAATCGGTGCCCGATTCGCCGAAAAGCTGCCCGGAGGAAGTGTGGTAGCCATGTATGGAGATCTGGGTGCGGGCAAAACGGCTTTTGTTCGCGGCATGGCAAGGGGCATGGGACTTGACGCTCATGTTTCCAGCCCGACCTTCACCATTGTGAATGAATATCCCGGTGAAAGAGAACTGATTCATTTCGATATGTATCGCCTATCCTCTGCGGATGAACTGTTTGACATCGGCTGGGAAGATTACCTGAACCGGGGTGCGGTATGCGCCGTGGAGTGGAGTGAAAATGTGCGGGATGCCTTTTTCGGCGATGAGATTAACGTGACGATTGAGAAAACGGGAGATTCATCCAGGAGGATAACCATATGCTGATTCTTGCTTTTGAGTCTTCCGCAAAGGCAGCTTCGGCTGCCCTGGTAAGGGATGGGGAGCTGATTGCCCAGTCCACCCAGTGTTCGGGTCTGACCCACAGCAGAACGCTTCTGCCCATGGCAGAGGATATGCTGAAGAACACGGATATCCGGCTTTCGGATGTGGATATGCTTGCGTGTGCCCACGGCCCTGGGTCTTTCACAGGGATCCGGATCGGGATTGCCACGGTGAAGGGCCTTGCATGGGCACTGGATAAGCCCTGTATCGGGGTCTCTACCCTGGAGGCCATGGCCTGGAACGGGATATCTGCCGGGGGGATTATCTGTGCTGTAATGGATGCCCGGCGAAGCCAGGTATATAACGCCCTGTTTGAAATTCGGGAAGGGATGCCTGTGAGGCTCACGGAGGATCGGGCTATCTCTCTGGAAGAGCTGAAGGGTGACGTTGAAGCGCTGAACAGTGACGTCTTCCTTGTGGGAGACGGTGCTTCCATCACATCCTCATTTTTTGAAGCGCACCATATCCCGTGGCGGGCTGCTCCATCCAATCTCGCGATGCAGAGTGCATGGGGCGTTGCAATGGCAGCCCAAGGAAAGAAAGGCGGCAGCGCAGATGATCTGCTGCCCGTTTACCTGAGGCTGTCCCAGGCAGAAAGAGAACGCCAGGAGCGTATGGCAAAAGGATAAAGCCGCTTATAACGAAAAATTTTTAATTATTATAGGAGTGTCTAACCATGAGCAAAGTATTCGTATTTGACCACCCGCTGATTCAGCACAAGCTGTCCATTCTGAGAGACAAAAAAACCAGCGTCAAGGAATTCCGTGAGCTGATCTCCGAAATTGCCATGCTGATGTGCTACGAGTGCACCAGGGATCTCCCGCTGGAAGACATTGATGTGGAAACCCCTGTAGCCATTGCCCACTGCAAGCGCATTGCAGGCAAGAAGCTGGCAATTGTGCCGATTCTCCGTGCAGGTCTCGGTCTGGTAGATGGCATGGTAAACATGATTCCCAATGTGAAGGTGGGCCATATCGGCCTTTTCCGTGATCCGGACACTCTCAAGCCGGTAAAATACTACTTCAAGATGCCCCCCGATATCACGGAGCGTGATGTGATTGTGGTTGACCCGATGCTGGCAACAGGCGGATCTGCTTCGGCTGCCATCACATTCCTGAAAGAAGCCGGTGTGTCTCACATCAAACTGATGTGCGTGATCGGTGCACCGGAGGGCGTGCAGAAGATGCAGGAAGACCATCCGGATGTTGACATCTATGTAGCTGCACTGGACGAGAAGCTGAATGAGCACGGCTATATCGTGCCGGGTCTCGGCGATGCCGGTGACAGAATCTTCGGCACCAAATGATTTTTAAAAGGGCTGACATTCTTCTCCCCTCCCCGGAGGTGGATCCGGAGAAGTGGAGCGTGATTGCCTGTGATCAGCACTCCGCCGAGCCGGAATACTGGGATGAACTGGACCGCTTTGTGGGCAGTGCTCCCAGCTCCCTTCGCATGATTCTTCCGGAAGCCTATCTCTCCCGGGACAATGACAGGCGTGCAGAGCACGTGCACGACGTCATGCGGGATTATCTGGCAAGCGGGGTTTTTCAGGAAATACCCGAGAGCTACGTCTATGTGGAGAGAACGCTCTCTTCCGGTGTCTGCCGTCGCGGGCTGGTAGGCATGGTGGATCTCGATGCGTATGACTACAGCAGAGACTCTTCTTCCCCGATCCGTGCCACAGAGGGAACCGTGGAAGAACGCCTGCCGGCACGCATACGGATTCGAAAAGGCGCTGCTCTTGAGATGCCGCATATCATGATTTTCATCCACGATCCGGAAAACCGTGTATTCGGCAGCATTGAACCCGGCAGGCTGCTCTATGACTTTGAATTGAACTGCGGAGGCGGTCATCTCGTCGGGCATCAGGTCACCGGGAAAGCAGCTGACAAAGTGGATGCTGCTTTTGCATGCCTTGCTGATGAGGCGGCAGAAAAGTATGCCGGAATGGCACCTGCTGTAATGGCTATCGGTGACGGGAACCACAGCCTGGCTACTGCCAAAAAATGCGGAGATAAGTATGCTCTGGCGGAGATTGTGAATATCTGCGACGACTCCATTGAATTTGAGCCGATTCACAGGGTCCTCTTCGGAACCGATCCGTCGGAATTTGAGAAGAAATTCGGGTCTCGAATTGCAAAGATTCCGCCGGCGGATAACTACGCCGCTCTCATTGCTGAGACCGATCGTTTCTGCAGCGAATATCTGAAGAAGCACGGCGGAAGTGTAGACTATATCCACAATGACGACGCTGCCATTGCCATGGGAAGCCGTAAAGGCTGTGCGGCAATTCTTCTGCCGGCGCTGAACAAAGAGCAGCTGTTTGACAGCATTGTGAAAAACGGGCCCTTCCCGAAGAAGAGCTTCTCAATCGGATGTTCGGCAGATAAGCGATATTATATGGAATGCAGAAAGCTCGGCTGATGCCGAGCTTTCTTTTTTATGTTGTTCTTCGCACCGGGTGCTCTGAGCCCCGGCTTTAAGATTTGATCGTTGCGAGATAGGAGACGACGGCGTCCTGCACACGCTGGGCTGCCTCGCCGGAGTTGCCGTTGCCGGCAAAATAGTCTGCCGCATTCTCCAGCACAAGATTGTAGATCAGGTCATTTTCCGCATTCGGTGCGGCATGTGAGAGAATCAGCCGAACCAGTTCAGCCTGTTCTCCCGCCATGGCAAGGGCATTTTCAAAAGCATTCTGATTGCTGGGGAACGGCCAGGAGCTGTTCTGTGCGGAAGAGAGAATACCGCTGCGGATAAACTGCCAGGCTGCATCCTTGTCTGCACAGTCAGAGCCCATTGCAAAGCCCTTGCGGAGATTCAGCACATTGCCCGGGCCTTCGATCACCGGCAGGCCAATGATAACAGGATCGGTGAAGGCGGCAGTCGCTTTTGAGGCATCTTCGGCGGAATAAAGCGCTGTACGCTGCAGCAGCTGAACTTTCTTCTGGATGAGCTCAGCGTCGTTGGTATCTCTGGGTTCCGCCGGAAGCCGTTTGGCAAATTCCAGAATTCTGGCAAACTCAGCAGTATTGAACGTACATGTCAGATTATTCCAGTCTACAAAGCGGTTGAGATTCATCCCCAGAACTTCATAGAGGATGCTGCTGCGGGTATCTGCAGCACCGAAAGCATACATGCCCTCACCCATGGTGGAGACAATGTTGTTATACTGCTGGAAGGTCCAACCTTCCATTCCGTCAAGGAGACGGGCAGGGCCGACAACCGTTGCCAGGCTGAAGCCCTCAGCGGTTCCGTAAAGCTTTCCGTTAAACTGCAGGGCAGAGAGCACCTGAGGCACCAGGCTGTTCAGGTTCAGTTCGCCGTCATTCTCCAGGTAGGGCGTGAGATCCTCCAGCATACCGGAGGCCGCAAGTGCCTCATAGGGCATGGAAGTAAGATCAATCAGATCAGGCATCTTTCCACTCTGCTGAGCAAGCTGTCTGATCTCGGCCACCGGGTTGGCGCCATCGGCAACAGAGATGGTTTTCAGGGTAATATGGGCCGTCTCACTGCTGCGATTGAAGGCAACCACAGCATCCTGCAGCGTATCTACCGGATTGGCGGAAACCATCACAAGTTCCGTCTTATTCTGCGCTGTCCCCTCCTGTGCTGTCACCGTGACAAGGCTGGTCTCATACCCGGACTGCGCATCGCTCCAGGAGTTAACCAGGCAGCGGAAGGATTTGCCGTCTTCCGTCACAATATTGGAAACACGGGAACCGCTTACATCGGCATCCAGCCAGTTGAAAATCAGCTCTTCGGTTTTTTCAGCCATCTTATAGCCGAAAAGGCTGTCACCGGTGGAATAATAGAAGCTGTAATCCCCTGCCCCGTCTGCAAAGCAGAGTGCGGAAGAGCTTAGGTCAATCGTTTCCTCCACGGCATCCGATGCGGCATTGAATATGGACAGCTTCTGGGCGTTTTCAACCCAGGAGACGGCGGCAATCCTGCCGTCGCTGAGGCGGAGAAGATTTGTGACATAACCGCTGACAGAAACATTGCCCACCTGTGTTCCGTCCTCCGAAACGGAAAGGTCATTGCCGTTGGCATCCGTTATACGGGTGCTCTCCCGGAAGGAAGTGCCGTCATATTCTCCGGAAAGGATCATACCGCTGCCGAGCGGCGTATAAGCCGATGTATAATGCGTCTCAAGAACCGGTTCAGGTGTGGGCTCCGGAGTAGGTTCCGGAGTCGGCTCCGGGGTGGGCTCCGATGTCTGGACAGGTGCAGGCTCAGCAGGCACTTCGGCAGAGATACTCTCCTGTGCGCCGCCGGACATAGCAGGTCTCAAAACACCGAACCAGACAGCTGCAAGAACAATTGCAGCTGCAACAATAAGGAAAAGCAGCACAGCAATCACTCTGCCGGATTTTTTCCTCCTGGGTGCAGGAGCCCGGCTGCCGGAATTGCGTGTGCGGCCCGATGAATTTTCCTGTTTCATAACGATCCTCCTTTGAGGTTACTTCAGATTCAGGAACATCATACACCTTTTGTTTCTATTTTGCAATAATTAGATTTTAAAAAGACATTTTTGTTCTCCTTTTCCAGAAATAATGTTGAATTCTTCTCTGCTTTGGAATACAATATCCATATTCGGAAAACAGACTAAAAGCAGAAAGGAAAATGCCTTATGGTCGATATCAGCATCAGTGAAATATGGAGAGCAAAGAAACGGCTCTCCCCTGTTCTGCACCACACGGAGCTTGACCCCTCATCCACATTCTCGGGGATGACCGGAGGAGAGATCTACCTGAAATGTGAAAACCGCCAGAAAACCGGCTCTTTTAAAATCAGGGGGGCAAGCAACAAAATTGCCTGTATGATGGAGCGGGGAGAATCTGCTCCGGTGGTAGCCTCCAGTGCGGGAAACCATGCACAGGGGGTGGCTTATGCTGCCCACAGATTCGGTCTGCCGGCAACGATTGTGATGCCGAAAGCAGCCCCGATCGTCAAAGTGCAGGCAACAGAGGGGTATGGTGCAAAGGTCGTGCTGGCAGGTGACTGCTATGATGATGCCTATGCCGAGGCATGCAGGATCTGCCAGGAGGAGGGAGCAGTTTTTCTCCATCCTTACAACGATTTAGAGGTAATAGCCGGGCAAGGCACCCTTGGCCTTGAAATTCTGGAGGATCTGCCGGACACAGACATCATTGTTGTGCCTGCAGGCGGAGGCGGCCTTCTGGCAGGCGTGGCGGCAGCAGTCAAGCTGGTAAACCCGGCGGTAAAAGTATACGGTGTTCAGGCAAAGGGAGCGGATGCGATTGCCAGAAGCTATGCAGCGGGCAAACTTGTGTCCACAGAATCCGCCTCTACAATTGCAGACGGAATCGCCGTCAAGTCACCGGGAGATCTCACCGTACCGCTGATTCAGAAATATGCGGATGATGTGGTGACCGTTTCCGACACAGAGATTGCAGATGCCATTCTTCAGCTGATGGAGCGCTGCAAGCAGATTGTGGAGCCGGCAGGTGCAGCGTCGGCGGCAGCAGTCATCAGCGGAAAACTGGATGTAGCGGGAAAAAAGGTTGTCTGTCTGCTCTCGGGCGGAAACATTGACGTCAGCTTTATACAGAACATCATTGAGCAGGGCCTGTTCGCCAGACACAGAAGAATGAAGTTTTCCGTAACTCTCCTGGACAGACCCGGAAGCCTGGTAAAAATGCTGAGCATCATTGCAGAAGCCGGTGCAAACATCCTGGCCGTTGAACACGACCGGCTCAAAACGGACATCACACCCAACCAGACCACCGTTCACATCGTGTGTGAAGTGGGAGGCAAAGCCCACGGTGAAGCACTCACTGCAACCCTGCAGAAACATGGCTACACCGTTGAATAATTCAGTAAACCAAATTCAGTTTACTGTATTATGTGATTAATATTATGTAGACTTATTTCAGTAGTTTATATTATCAATATTATCTTATGGTGATAATATTAAGTTTACAGTATTTTGTTTATCGTTTTATGTATACCATTTTATTCGTTAAATATGATGGAAACCAGAGCAGCAGCTCTGGTTTTCATCTTTTATTTGACACTGAAAAGGATATCACCGTATACGGGGAATGGCCAGTATTCCCTTTCCGTAAGGCGTTCCAGCTTGTCGCATACCCGGCGAAGCTCCTCCATATCCCGGAAAATAACATCACGATAATATCTGGCGCTTTCGTAGGAGCCCTCAATCTGTTTTGCTCCCTTGATGGCCTGTCCCAGGGCTCCGGTCTTCTTCATGGCAGAGGCGAGGAGCGTGCTGATCTGGGCAGAGAGTGCAATCTCATAACTGCAGTCTATCCCCGGAACGAGGGTACGTTTTTCATTGGCACCGCGTGCCAGCTCCCCGGAGAACCTGCTCACGGCAGGCAGAATTTCACGCCGGGCCATATTGAGCATGGTGAGGGCTTCCACCGTCATGAGCTTGGTATAGGTGCTGAGTGTGATTTCATACCGGGCACGAAGTTCGGTTTCTGTGTATACTTTATGGGCGGTAAAGAGCCTGATGTTTTTCTCTGCGATATATGCCGGGGCACAGTCGGGCAGAGATTTCAGATTCATCAGCCCTCGGTCGGCAGCTTCTTTTTCCCAGGCAGGGCCGTAATTGTTACCGTTAAAGATGATGCGCTTATGCTTTGTGATGACGCTTTTCAGCAGGTCATGCAGGTCTTTTTCAAAGCTGGAGGACTGCTCCAGAATATCCGCATACTGCCGGAGCGACTCGGCAACTGCCGTGTTCAGCACCACATTCGGCCCGGAGATGGACTGCATGGAGCCCGGCATGCGGAACTCGAACTTGTTGCCGGTAAATGCCATGGGAGAGGTGCGGTTGCGGTCAGTAGAGTCCTTCGGGAATTTGGGAAGCACATGTACGCCGACCTTAAACTCCTCATGATTCGTCCCGCCGTAGGATTCATCATGCTCGATGGCGGAGAGAATGCTCTCCAGTTCCCCACCGATGAACATGGAGAGGATGGCCGGCGGAGCCTCATCCGCTCCGCAGGTGCGGCAGTCATTAGACTCGGAGGAAACGGACAGACGCAGAATATCCTGATAGTCATCCACAGCCTGAATGACAGCGCACAGCAGAAGAAGAAAACGGGCATTCTCAGAGGGCGTATCACCGGGCTCCAGCAGGTTTTCCCCTTCGTCAGTGGAGATGGACCAGTTGTTGTGCTTGCCGCTGCCATTCACCCCTTCAAAGGGTTTTTCGTGCAGCAGGCAGACCATATCATACTTCCGGGCAACCTTCTGCATGATCTCCATGGTGAGCTGATTATTATCTGCCGCAATATTGGCCGTGGTGAAAACACATGCCAGCTCATGCTGTCCCGGGGCTGCTTCGTTATGCTCTGTCTTTGCCATGATGCCCAGCTTCCAGAGCTCTTCATCCAGCTCCTTCATAAAGGCTGCAACCCTGGGCTTGATGGTGCCGAAGTAATGGTCTGAAAGCTCCTGACCCTTTGGCGGAAGTGCGCCGAAAAGGGTTCGCCCGGTATAAATCAGGTCCTTGCGGCGATCATAGACACTCCTGTCAATGAGAAAGTACTCCTGCTCGGCTCCCACCGTGGTGCGGATTGCTTTTGCCGTGTTGTTGCCGAAAAGCCGGATAATACGAAGCCCCTGCCGGTTGATTGCTTCCATGGAACGGAGCAAAGGCGTTTTCATATCAAGCGCTTCACCGCCGTAGGAACAGAAAGCGGTGGGGATGCAGAGCACATTATCTTTCAGAAATGCAAAGGAGGTGGGATCCCATGCGGTATAGCCTCTGGCCTCAAAGGTCGCCCGCAATCCGCCCGAGGGGAAGCTGGAGGCATCCGGCTCTCCCTGGATCAGCTCCCGCCCGGAAAAATCCATAATAACCGTTCCGCTGCGGGTGGGTGAAATAAAGCTGTCGTGCTTTTCCGCCGTTATGCCCGTCATAGGCTGGAACCAGTGGGTAAAATGGGTAGCGCCCTTTTCAATCGCCCATTCCTTCATGGCGTTGGCAATCACATCAGCTGCTTCCGGGCTCAGGCGTTTTCCCTCGTTTCTTGCCCGAAGGACCTGGTTGAACACTTCCTCCGGCAAACGCTGCTGCATAACCGTATCGTTAAACACATGTATTCCGAACAAATCCGTTATGGTGCTCATTGCGTTTCTCCTCATCCAAGAGTTGGTGCTATTTTATGCGCCGTACAGGTATTTGTCAAGAAAATACACTTCTGATTCAAACATTTGTCTTCTCTAGTCTTTTTCTTGTGCTTACGAAAGATTTATGGTAGTATACGAAGAATCGGGCACTATACATAACGGAGAGGACAGTAAATGGCACCATTTATAATATTGACAGGCATCGGAATCCTGATGATTATCGCCTATCTCATTGTGGACGGGATGAAACAGAAAGGAAGAAAACCGGAAGAATGGAAGGACGAGGCTGAAATCAGGAGTATACGACGGCATCGTCCGACAGCAAAAAACAACAAAACACAGCCAGCCGATGACACGTCACTCAGCCGGAAAAAAGGCGAAACAGAGTGGTATGACACCTGGATTGAAACACAGCTGGCTGAAAAGAATAATGCCAACCCGATTCTGACGACTGAGCCGGTTATTCCGATAAAGCAGGAGACTGCAGCAGAGCAGTCTCCGAAAGAAGACGGGAAGGCTGACGCACCGGATGAAGAGCCGAAGGAGGTCTACCAGGGCAGGCATGCCGCAGTTCATATCGAAGAAGCGGCGCCACCTCCGGAGTCTCACATAGAGCCCGTTCCTGCTGCAGAGCCTGCCGCTGATTTTCAGAAAAAAAGCGAAAGCAGCGCCGCTATACTGGAAAAGGCTGAAAATAGTACAGTTATTACGAAAAAAGCTGAAGAAGTCACACCTGAGCAGAAAAAATCTGAATCAGCCGGCCCTGCCCCTCTGCCTTTCTCGGCCGATCATGCTACCCTCGCACCATTCTCCGTACAGCCGCAGGTAATATTGAATCCGGCTGAGAATGACACCACTGATCTGGAAAGCATTACCTGGAGAGAGCCTGAACCTCAGCAGAGCGGAATCACCACCGTGTTCATATGGGTATGCGGGCTGGCAATCGGCGTGAGCATGCTGCTGACCGGATGGGCGGCGATAATGCAGTTTTTCCGCTCATAATGCGGGATTTCCGGGCACTCTACGAATTGTAGAGAGGGTAATAAGAGTAACTCCACGGGGTGTAGAGCACTCTGTAGAGGAAAAGAGAGCAGCAATAGCTTTGCTGCAACAAGCGAATATGGTAAAATAAGCTCATAACAGGCAAGGAGGTACCTTCTGTTATGAGCTTTGTTGTGATAACAGACACATCATCCAATCTGCCCACTTCTGTCATTCGGAAGTACGGAATTGAAGAAATATCGTTCCCCTATTATACGGAGGGGAAAACCTGCTACTGCACCGACACGGATACCTTTGACAGCGAGGCATTTTACGCAGCCATCGCAAAAGGCGCAACGGTGACAACCTCGCAGATTACACCGCAGCGCTACATTGCGTTTTATGAGCCTTTTCTGAAAGAGGGAAAGGACATTCTGTTTGTTGCAATGTCATCCGGGATATCCGGATCATGCAACTCGGCAAAAATCGGCGCACAGGAGATTCTGGAGTTCTATCCGGAGAGACGGATTGAGGTGGTGGACACCATAGGAGCCTCTCTCGGTGAGGGGTTGCTGGCAGTTCAGGCAGCTGAACTCCGAGATCAGGGCATGGCACTGCAGGAAGCGGCGGATCTGCTGCGAAAAAGGGCAAAAAGCCTTTTCAATGTGTTTACGGTTGACAACCTGATGTTCCTGAAACGGGGCGGAAGACTATCAAACCTGTCGGCGGTGATCGGAACGGTGCTGAACATCAAGCCCATCCTGAAAGGAAACGAAGAGGGCAAAATAGTGGCTTTTGCCAAGGTACGCGGAAGAAAGCAGTCGATCCGGACACTGGCACAGCTTTATGAAAAAAACGTTGTGGATCCGGAAAAGCAGATCGTAGGAATTGCCCAGGCCGCATGCCGGGAGGATGCAGAGGCACTCGCTGCAATGCTGTGGGAGACGAGACCACCCAAGGAGATTTTGATTGTTGATTATGAACCGGTGACTGGATCGCATGTGGGGCCGGGCGCGCTGGCACTGTTTTTCGGCAGCACGGAGGACATCCGCTCCTACAGCGGCGAGAGCCTGACTGAACTGATGAAGCAGAAGGTGACGCAGGTGGGCAGGCAGGCGGTTGCCAAGGCGGGAGAAACAATCCAGAAAATCCGCGAAAAAGAAGAATAATAGGTTGAAGCGTAAAAACTCACCCGGAGAGAAATCTCAGGGTGAGTTTTGTTATGACCTTTTACCGATTATAGCGCTTTGTGATTTCGGCAAGCTTACGGGCAAGAGCGGCATTTGTCGCATTTGGGAGCATGCGCCAGCGCCAGTTGCCCATTGGAATGCCTGGGATATTCATACGGCAGCTGCCGGGAAGCTCCAGCACATCCTGCATCTGCACAACGAAGAGATTGGACGGAGAAGCCATACCCGTACGGATCATGCCCCAGCACCAGCCCTCATCAGGCGTGATGTTGGCATACTTCCGGGCAAAATTCAGGTCCTTGCGGCTTGTGGAATCCACCCAGCCCATAACGGTTTCATTGTCGTGCGTGCCGATATACATGCTGGTGTTGAATGCACAGCAGTGCGGGAGATACTCGGAATCACCGTGGGAGTCGAAGGCAAACTGCAGCACCTTCATGCCGGGCAGACCGGAATCATCCAGAAGCTTTTTCACCTCAGGCGTGGTGTAGCCCAGATCTTCGGCAATAAAGGTGATGTTATGAAACCAGCTTGTCAGCACCCCTACGAGATCCATACCCGGGCCTTTGCGCCAGACGCCGTTTCTCGCCGTTTCATCCCCTGCCGGAACTGCCCAGTAGCTTTCAAAACCGCGGAAATGATCGATGCGGATGACATCATAGAGGCGGGAGACGCCTTCGATCCGGCGGATCCACCAGCCGAAGCCGTCGGCCTTCATGCGGTCATAATCATAGAGCGGATTGCCCCAGAGCTGGCCGTCATCGTTAAAGGCATCCGGCGGGCAGCCGGAAACCTCTTTCGGCCGCCTGTCTTCATCCAACTGGAAGAACTGCGGCTCTGCCCAGATGTCGGCAGAGTCCATGGCGACATAGATTGGCACATCGCCGATAAAGCCTATTCCTTTCCCTTCGGCATAGGTGCGCAGTGCCTCCCACTGGCGGAAGAAAAGGAACTGGGTAAAGATCCAGAAGCCGATATCCTCCTGCAGTTCCTGTGTGTAGGCCGCAACTGCCTCAGGCTTTCTCAGGCGGATGTCGTCATCCGGCCAATTCTGCCAGCTGACCATGCCGAACTTCGCTTTGACACTCATGAAGAGGGCATAGTTTTCCAGCCAGGAGGCATTTTCGGCGCGGAATGCCGCAATTTCATCGGCGTAACGGTCTCTGCCGTTGGAATAAGCCTTCCGCAGCACCTGATAACGGTTCCTGTAGATGGCACCGTAATCCACCTTTTCAGGGTCAGAGCCCCAATCGATGCCGGTCACGTCCTTTTTGCGGAGGAGACCGTCAGCGATGAGCATATCCAGATCGATATAATAAGGGTTACCTGCGAAGGTAGAGGGTGAGGCATACGGGCTGTCACCGTAGCTGGTAGGGCCCAGCGGCAGAAGCTGCCAGTATTTCTGTCCGGACGCCTTCAGAAAGTCAACAAACTTGTAGGCTGCCTTTCCCATGGTCCCGATCCCATAGGGAGATGGAAGAGATGACATCGGCATCAGGATGCCGGAAGAACGAATCATTTTGCAATCACGACCTTTGCGATTTTTAACCCTTTACCGCACCGGCAGCCACACCCTTGATGATGTGCTTCTGGCAGGCAAGGTAGAAGATGATAACTGGAATGATGCTCAGAAGGATCAGCGCCATGGTAGCGCCCAGATCCACCGTGCCGTAGGAGCCCTTCAGATACTGGATATGAATGGGGATGGTGCGGTATTTGTTGATATCCAGCACAAGGTAAGGCAGGAGATAGTCATTCCAGACCCACATGATTTCCAGAATGCCGACGGAGATCATGGTGGGTTTGAGCATGGGGAACACAACGAGGAAGTAGGTGCGCAGAGGGCCGCAGCCGTCAATGGAGGCAGCCTCTTCGATCTCGAGAGGGATGGACTTGACAAAGCCCACAAACATGAAGATGGCGAGGCCGGCACCAAACCCGAGATAGACAATGGGGATGGTCCATGGGGTGTTGAGCTGGAGACGGTCAGCCGTCTTGGAGAGGGTGAACATAACCATCTGGAAAGGAACCACCATGGAGAAAACACAGAGGTAATAGATCGCCTTGCAGACGATGGAGTTGACACGGGCGATATACCACGCGGCCATGGACGTGAAGAGAAGGATGAGCCCGGTGGAGAGAATGGTGATAGCGGCGCTGTAGACAACGCTCTTCCAGAAGGGGTAGTTACCGAAGGTCATGCCCTTGATGAAGTTCTGGAAGCCGGCCCACATCTCCCCTTTCGGGAGGGCGAAGGTATCGGTTTTGACGTATGTGTTGACTTTGAAGGAATTGAGCACCACGGTGAGGACCGGGAGCACGTAGATCACGCAGATGATGCCGAGCACGATGGAGAGAATGGTCTTGTTGCGCTGCTCAGCACTTAATGACTGACCTTTATTCATTACTGCTGCACCTCCCTCTTGCGTGTATAGGCGAGCTGGGCAAGGCCGAGACCCGCCACCAGGATGAAGAACAGAACCGCCTTCGCCTGCGCAACACCCTGAGAGGCAGAGTTGGAGCCGTAGAAGGTGTTGTAGATATTCAGGGCGAGCATCTCGGTGGTCTTGACGGTTGTGCCGCCCGGCTGAATGATAAAGGGCTGGCCGGCGGTAAGGGCGAGGTTCTGGTCAAAGAGCTTGAAGCCGTTGGTCAGGCTCAGGAAGGTGCAGATGGTGATGGAGGGCATCACGTTGGGGATGGTGACCTTGAAGAGCGTCTGCCACTTGGTTGCGCCGTCGATCTTGGCGGCTTCCAGCATATCCTCAGGCACGGCCTGCAGGCCGGCGATGTAGATAATCATCATATACCCGATCTGCTGCCAGCACATCAGGATAATCAGACCCCAGAAGCCGTATTTGGTTTCCAGGAGAATGGACGTGCCGTAACGGGAAAGAATACCGTCAAAAATCATGGACCAGATATAGCCCAGGACGATGCCGCCGATCAGATTCGGCATGAAGAACACGGTGCGGTAGAGGTTGCTGCCCTTGATGCCCTGGGTGAGAGCATAGGCTGCGGCAAAGCCGAGAACATTGATGAAGATCAGGCTGGTTATGGCAAAGAGGGCCGTATACCAGAATGCATGCAGGAACGTAGGATCGGAAAAAGCCTTTGCATAGTTTTCAAATCCGACCCAGGTGGTTCTGGAGATCAGCTTGAACTTGCAGAAGGACAGATAAATGCCCTGGAAGAAGGGCCAGACAAAACCGATAGCAAACGCCGCAACCACAGGACCCAGAAAGAGCCAGAACCAGCGGCGGATCGGGTTTTTAAAAATACCTTTTTTCAATGGATCATCTCCCTTGCTGATTCAGAAGTACAGAATAATCAGAGTTTTTGGTAAAGAAAACGGGGCGAGCGAATGTCGCCCGCCCCGCATCATCAGGTATGATTAAAGAGATGAAAGGGAATCAGCCGTTTGCAGCTGCATACTGAGTTGCCCAGCCGTCAACAAAGGCGGTCTTTACGAGCTCCCAGTTGGCATCGCTCTGATCAGCATTGTACTGGTTAAGAGCGGAGACGAGGCCTGCACGGTACTCATCCACGTTGGGCTGATAGTTGGTTGCCCAATCCATCACGTAGCAGCCTGCTGCAGTGTACTCTTCAGCATTTTTGAGGAAGCCGTTGGCGGAAGCAGGAGCAGATTTGTAAGGCAGAACACCAAGCTGCTCAACCATCAGAGCTGATGCTTCAGGATCGGAAACGAGCCATACCATAAAGTCCATGGTCGCAGCCTTATCGGCATCGGAAACGGTGTCGTTGATTGCCCAGCAGTTTTCAGTGCCGCAGTTGAGGCCAGCCATCTCTTCGCCTTCAACACCGCAGTAGTACGGGATCATCACAGCGTTGGGAACGTCAGCGGAAACTGCTGCATACTCCCAGGAGCCGTTCACAAAGAAGGCTGCCTTGCCGGTTTTGAACTCGTTCTCGGCATCGTGGCCGCCGGTTGCGAGATCGGTAGGAGCGGTGAGGCTGTTGTTGATGCAGAGGTCATAGAGGTTTTTGAAGTTGCCCATGAACTCGCCGGTGATGGTTGCCGGGCACTCGGTCCAGACGGCACCTGCTGCACGCTCTTCATAGACATACTCGAGGTTGGCCATGTGGCCGGTGAAACGCCAGGAAGAAGAACCATCCATATCAGAGGAGGAGAATGCATCGAAGCCGAGCTCAGCTGCACGTGCGTGGATGTCTTCGGCAACAGCCTTCAGGCCCTCGAAGTTCTTGATCTCATCCATGCTGTGGCCGGCCTTCTCGATCAGGTCGGGGTTGACAATGATGCCGTAGCACTCATAGCAGTAGCCGATGGAAACAAGGCGTCCGTCCTCATCATAGAGGTTGTAAGCGTCGGTGGTGAGCTCATTAGCAATGGGGGTGTCGGTCAGGTCCATTGCGAACTCGCCCCACTCCTTCACGCCGGCCTGGTTGCCGATGATGAAGAGGGTCGGTGCAGAGGACTTGTCCATCTCAGAGGTGAGAGTCTGAGAATAGGTGCCGGAAGCTGCTGTGACAACCTTTACTTCCACACCGGTCTTCTCGGTGTACATCTTGGCGAGCTGCTGAGCGGTTTCATCCAGTTCGGGCTTGAAGTTAAGCCAGTAGACGGAACCGTCTTTTGCCAGTGCAGACGGGCATGCCAGAGCAAAGATCATGACAAGCGCGAGAGCAAGTGTGAGGATCTTTTTCATTTTCTTTTTCTCCTTATTTTAATATTTTATTATCCCTGTCGGGATGGTATTTTAACATGCCGGAGGCATGATAAAACCGAAGAAACAAGATTCTGTGAAAATCATTCCCGGAAACGTTACCGGAAACGTTTCCATCCCTACTAAGCTTGATTTTAAGGTCTTTTTCCGAAAAAGTCAACAAGAAAGCAACGAAGAAATAAAACTTCGTTGCTTTCAACAAATTTTGCATTCATTTTTTGTGCAACCTGCACAATTCACGAGAGGATATTTTTCACCGATGCGCCTGCCCGCAGGGTTGCCACGGGGCGAATATGTTCGGTTACGGAACCGTCCTGCATCATGGAAAGGAGAATACGGACACTCTCCAGGCCGATCTCCTCACAGGGCTGCACCATGGTGGTAAGTGTCGGCGTGACATACCTGGAAAGGTCCAGGCCGTCAATGGCAATGACGGAGCAGTCGTCCGGCACGGAAAGGCCGGAATCGTTCAGGGCCTTGATGGCAGCTATTGCCATCATGTCAGACTCGACAAAGGCCGCGGTAAAGCTGCAGGGCCTTGAAAGCAGCTCCTTCATGCCGGTGTAACCGTCTTCCATTTCAAAGCCGCCTGTCTGCACGACGAGATTTTCATCATAGGCAATGCTGTGTTCCCGCAGAGCAGCTTTATACCCGCCGAATCGGAGTTCACTGATGGAATGATCTTCACAGTCATCAAAAAAAGCGGCAATACGTTTATGGCCGGCGTTGATCAGCGTGTTGACCGCCTGGCGTGCCGTCTCAAAGTCATCAATGGAGACAGAAGAAAAGTCTGTCTCCCGGAGTGATCCGAAAGAGTTGGTATAGGAGCAGCATACATAGGGCACACCGATCAATGACATCTCGCCTGGGGTGTAGTTGAATCTTCCTCCGAGGAACAATAATCCCCTCAGCTTCTTCTCCCGCTCCAGAATCGCACCGGCTTTTACTTCGTCTTCCCCGGCATCCAGAAAACGAAGGACCATGTCATAACCGCATCGGTCAATCTCGGCGGAGATGGTTTTGATCATGGCTGAAAAGAATAGGTTTCCCGTTCCCCGCACCACAACCCCAATGGCATCGGACCGGCTTTTCACCAAGTCGCGGGCTGAGTTATTGGGGATATAGCCCTTCGCCTCCACTGCAGCTAGCACACGCTGACGGACATCCTCACTGACATCCGGCCTATTGTTGAGCACGCGGGAAACCGTGCTGATGCCAACGCCGCATTCTCTGGCAATATCTTTTATGGTCATGGCAGATCACTTCACCAGATCTTCCGAGCCGTAGAAATGAGGCTCGGGTTCGCGGTGTGAAACGTGAAGGCCCAGTTCCTCTGGCTGGAAGCGCGGACAGACATTTTCGGACACCGTGATGACAGACGCTGCAAGGCGCGTTCCGATTTCAACGGCACCGGTAAGATCCTTTCCGTAGGTCAACCCTGCTGCAACCCCGGCGCAGAAGGCATCGCCGGCCCCGGTGGTATCCTTAACCTTGACACGGCCTGCAGGGCATATTCCTTTTCTGCCGTCTCGATCGGCATAGACCGAGCCACGACTGCCGAGGGTGACAACCATAGACGGGATTTTGGCACTGACAACACGATCAGAGAGCACGTCACAGAGTTCCTCGGGCGACATTTCGGAATAATCATCCACAAAGAGAATGCCAGCTTCCTGCAGATTGCAGACAAAGCAGTCAATCTGCTGCAAAAAATCGCGGCGCTCGGCGGCAATGGTCATATTGGCAACCACCGCATAAACCCGCCTGTCATACTTCTCGGCATAGCGGAGGACCCGCTTGACAACTTCCTTGTCCAGATCGATTTCGAGAACGATGCTGTCGCAGTCACGGAATATCTCGTCACCCTTCTCGTCAAGCAGCTCCGACATCGGATCCATCACAGGGCGCTTGGAGATTGAGCCGACCACATCTCCCGTCTCATCAAAGACAGCCAACCACATACCCATACCATCCGGAGCGGCAACAATATAATTTGTGTTGACTTTGTGGTTATGAAGCTTCTTGACGACCTCTTCCCCCTGGGCAGTGGTGTCCACCATGCTAACATAAGTGGGGCGAAGCTCCATATTCGCAATGTCTTCTGCGACATTCCGCCCGACGCCGCCGTGGACAAACTCTACCTCGCCGGCGTTTCTCCCCGCAGGAATATATTTGTTATAGGGGAAGCCCTTGATATCCACAAACGTGGTCCCAACGATTACAATTCCGTTTTTCATCAATATGATCCCTCCATCAGGTCATAATACCTTCATACTTACGGATTTCGTCTCTTCTGGCATGCCAGTCAGGCAGAACAGACGCCACACACTGATAGAACCGTGCAGAGTGATTCGGAACCAGAAAGTGGCAGAATTCATGCACCACCACATACTCCACACATCGCTCCGGAACATAGGCAAGCCTTGTGTTAAAAGTCAGCAGTTTTTTTGACGGTGTGCAGCTTCCCCATCGGGATTTCATTCTGCGATAGCGGATTTCAGGCATACTTCCTCCGCATGCTGATGCGAAATAGGGATAAAACCGCCTCAATGCTCCGGAAACTGCCAGCTCACAGGCCCTGCCCTCTTTTGAGCGGGAGAGTTCGGTAATAGACGCTGCATTTTTTCGAAGTTCTGCCGCCCTGTCAAGCGAACGGAGAATCATATCTGCATTGGCGGTGAAGACAGCTTCAATACTCTTCATGGAATGTCTGCGGTTTGCTGACACATGAATGGTGCCGTCCGGCCGGATTCTGAGATTAATATGCTTGACACTCTTATATTCCAGCTCGTAGGGCAGCTCTCTGCCGCCTAAAAGGACTATTTTTTGCATGGTTACTCCGTGATGAAAAAAGCACCCCGGCTTACATGGTAGCCGGGGCAGATTCTTACTTGTCAAGATAGGTTTTGAGCATCTCCTGAAGGAGCTCATCTCTGTCTATACGGCAGATCAGCTGACGGGCATTGTTATAATTGGTAATGTACGTCGGATCTTCAGAGAGAATGTAGCCGACCAGCTGATTGATCGGGTTATAACCTTTCACCACAAGTGAGCTGTACACCGATGTGAGGATTTCTTTCATTTCGTCCTTCGCATCCAGTGTAGCGAATTTTCTGGTGGCGTCTTCCATCTGTTTATCATCTCCTGTCGTTTTTTCGATTGGATTATACATATAGTATACACAATATTTCGACAGTAGTAAAGAGTTATTTTTCTTCGCTCAGCGCATTACGGCATTGTAGCTTGCCTTCAGTGCGGAGAGAGCAGACTTCACAGTGGAGTCGGCATCGACGTCGGTCATAGTGCGGTCATCGGCCCGCATCGTCAGAGAGAATGCGACTGACTTCAAGCCGTCAGCAATGTGGTGGCCGGTATAGACATCAAACACGCTGCAGCCCTTCAGGAAGGAGCCGCCGTTTTTCATGATGCAGGAGACAAGATCCCCAACCGGAATATCTTTGGAACAGACAACCGCTATATCACGGCTGACCGTGGGGAATTTCGGCAGAGGCCTGTAGACCGGAAGCTCCCTGCGGTTGGCAAAGAGCACATCAAAGCTCAGCTCGGCACAATAAAGCTCCGTGTCCACACCGTAGTTGGAAGCAACCATCGGGTGAATCTGGCCGAACACACCGACACATTCATCGCCCACATAAACCCTTGCACAGCGGCCGGGATGATAGGATGGATTCTCCTGCTCGGCTGCGAAGCGCATTTCCTTCCCGGTGATGAGGGAAACGGCAGTCTCCACGATGCCCTTGAGCTTGAAGAAGTCCATATCCGGGCCGAACATGCCGATGGAGACAATTTTCGGCTCATCGGCAAGGCCGTCGTCACGCTTGAGATAAATCTTGCCGATCTCGTATAGGAAGGCTGCTTTGTTGCGGAAGTTGTAGTTGCGGGTCAAAATCTCCAGCATGGAGGGCAGAACCGTGGTGCGCATGATGGAAGTGTCCTCCCCCAGGGGGTTCAGGATCTTCAGGCTGTCGCGCAGCGGAGAGTCAGCCGGCATACGGATTTTGTCATAATAGGAGGGGCTTATGAAGGAATAGGTGATAATCTCATCCAGGCCCAGGCTGCGCAGCACTTCCCCGATGCGCCGCTCACACTGCTGCATGGGCGTGAACCCGCCGCAGGTACTGATGGCTCCCGTAAACTTCGTCGGGATTTCATTGTAGCCGTAGAAGCGGGCAACTTCCTCTGCAATATCGGAATAGTGCTCCACATCGCCGCGCCAGGACGGAACATGAATCAGATCCCCGTCAAAGGTGAATCCGAGGTCGGTGAGAATCTTCTTCATGGTGGAGGCATCGATCTCCGTGCCCAGAAGCGCATTGATCTTATCGGGCTCGAGAAGGACGGTGGTCTCCTTGATCGGATTCGGCACAACATCAATGACACCGGGCACCACTTCGCCGGCGCCCAGCAGCTCAATCAGCTCACAGGCGCGCTCCACGGCCTTCAGGGTGTTCTGGGCATCCAGACCCTTTTCAAAGCGGGAGGAGGCATCCGTGCGCATGCCGAGCGCCGTAGCCGTGCGGCGAACAGAAGGGCCGTTGAAGCAGGCGCTTTCAAAGAGGACCATAGCAGTGTCTCCGACGATTTCGGAGTTTTCGCCGCCCATAACGCCGGCAACGGCAACAGGCTTTTCGGTGTCGCAGATGCAGAGCATATCGGTGGTGAGGTTCCGTTCGGTCCCGTCCAGCGTGCGGATGAATTCGCCCTCTCTGGCGCGGCGGACATGAATCTCACCGTCACCGACGCAGGCGAAGTCAAAAGCGTGCATCGGCTGGCCGTATTCCATCATGACATAGTTTGTTATGTCAACTATATTATTAATCGGTCTCATGCCCGCGTTGCGGATCCGCTCCTTCATCCATTCAGGCGAGGGGGCGATCTTCACGTTTTTCACCATGCGGGCCGTGTAGCGCGGGCACAGGTCGGCATCCTCAATGATGATTTTCGCCGTATCTGCAATATTGCCCTCGGCCTTTGCCTCGACGACGGGCTCGTGCAGCTTCAGCTCTTTGCCGAAGGTGACGGCCGCTTCTCTCGCAAGGCCGATCATGCACAGGCAGTCAGGTCGGTTCGGGGTGATTTCGAAATCGACCACATGGTCATCCAGCCCCATCTTCACGGCCATGTCATCACCGGGCTTGTAGTCGCCCTGAAGAATCAGAATGCCGTTTTCAATGGCATAGGGGAAGTCATGCTGGGTGGCGCCGAGCTCCTTGAAGGAGCAGAGCATACCGTCAGACTCCACGCCGCGAAGGGGTTTCGCCTTGATTTCTATTCCGCCGGGCAGAAGAGAGCCGTCGAGCGCGGTGGGAACAAGATCTCCCTGACGGACATTCTGGGCGCCGGTGCAGATCTGAACCGTACGATCGCCGATATCCACCTGACAGACCCACATATGGTCGGAATCGGGGTGACGTTCGATGGAGACAACCCTGCCGACCTTCACATTCTTCATGGTCAGGCTGAGGTCATCCGTTGATTCCACCTTCGAGCCGGAAACAGACATGGCCTCGGCGAAGGCGCGGTCTCCCACTTCGCTGATCGGCAGATCCACAAACTCATTGAGCCATTTTCTGGAACATTTCATATCTCTACTCTCCCCTTCTCAGAACTGTTCAAGGAAGCGCTCGTCATTTTCGAAAATGAGGCGCAGGTCCGAAATTTTGTACTCACCCATGGCAAGGCGTTCAAGACCCATGCCGAAAGCCCAGCCGGAGTATACATCCGGGTCAATGCCGCAGCCGGCAAGGACTTTCGGATGCACCATGCCACAACCAAGCACCTCAATCCAGCCTTCGCCCTTGCAGGTGGGGCAGCCTTTTCCGCCGCATTTATGGCAACGGATGTCCAGTTCGGCACTGGGCTCGGTGAAGGGGAAGTGATGGGGACGGAAGCGGGTGACGGTGCCTTCCCCGTAGATCTTTTCCACAACCAGATTCAGGGTAGCCTTCAGATCCGCCATAGTCACGCCCTTGTCAATGACCATGCCTTCAATCTGATGGAACATGGGCGAATGGGTGGCGTCCACTTCGTCTTTCCGGTAGACACGGCCGGGAGCGATCATGCGGATGGGCAGGCTTTTGGTCTCCATGGCATGAACCTGCATCGGAGAGGTCTGGGTACGGAGGAGGATTTTGCTGTCTTCGGTGAAATAGAAGGTATCGGTCCACTCACGGGAGGGATGGGAGTCTTCTATGTTCAGCTTGGTGAAGTTATAGTCAGCAAGCTCCACTTCGTTCCCGTCCAGAATTTCAAATCCCATACCGATGAAGATATCTTTGATCTGATCGAGGACATTATACATGGGGTGCTTGTGGCCGAGGCGGGTGTCGGTGGCGGGAAGCGTCACATCCACTGCCTCTGCACGAAGCTTATTCTCCATCAGCGCTGCTGCAAGCACTTCGCGACGCGCATCAATTGCTTTTTCGATATCTTCCCGAAGCTTGTTTGCAAACTGCCCCATCACAGGGCGTTCCTCTGCGGAAAGCCGGCCCATCTGCCGCAAAATTCCGGTCAGTTCTCCCTTTTTGCCCAGGTATTTCACCCGCAGGGCCTCGAGAGAATCCACATCCTCACTCTCAAGAATTGCCCGGATGGAAGCTTCTCTGAGCTTCTCCATCATTTCTTTCATGCCCATAACTTCTTACTCCTTACTGTTTTCAGTCTGATCAATCGAACTTGCTATTTATAAACTCTGGGAACACGTTTTGTAACACTGCACAGCAGCTCATAGGGGATAGTGCCTGCAGCTTCAGCGAGGGCATTGATGTCGGCATGTTCGCCGAACAGCTCCACCTCTGTGCCGACCTCAACCTCATAGAGATCCGTCAGGTCCGCCATGCACATATCCATGCAGATCGTACCCACCTGCGGGATTTTACCCCAGGGGGTGTAGAACGAGCACTTGCAGGACGCAGCTCTGGGAAGCCCGTCGGCATAGCCAACGGCAAGCACACCAATTCTCGTTCTGCGTGTGGTCTGAAATCTTCTCCCATAGCTGATGGAAGTGCCGGCCTCATAGTGTTTGATGGTGCTTACCGTCGTCACAAGGCGCATACAGGGCTTCAGGCCAAGGCGACCTGTGGTATCACCGTAACCGTAGAGCAGATATCCGGGGCGGACCATGTCCAGCGCCATCTCCGGATAATTCACCACAGCGCCGCTGTTGGCACAATGGCGGATGGGGATCCGGATCCCGTATTTGGTCTGCAGTTCCTCCGTCACATGCATGAAGAGGGCAAACTGCTTTTCGGTATATGCCCGGTTCTCTTCACCGGGCTCATCAGAAACGGCAAAATGCGTATAGATTCCTTCCGTGTGCAAACCGGGCAACCGGCAGGAACGGGCGATATGATCCACGCCCTCCTCCGAAAGGCTTCCGTCGCAAAGGAAGCCGAGACGCGACATGCCGGTATCCACCTTGATATGGATGTTGAGCTCTTTGCCGAGCGCGACAGCCGCAGCGGAATACTCCTCCGCCTTGGCAAGGCAGGTAACCGTCTGCGTAATGTCATGCTCGATCAGACTGCCGGTATACTGCCAGGGTGTATGCCCGAGAATCAGAATTGGCATGGTAATACCGCCGGCACGCAGCTCCAGTGCCTCATCCAGACAGGAAACCGCCAGATAATCGGCACCGCAATCCTGCAGAAGCATGGCAACCCGGAGGGCACCGTGGCCGTAGGCATCCGCCTTTACAACGCCAAGAAAGCGGCATCCGGTTGGAATGTCGCTTCTGATGGCTTCATAGTTATGTCTGATATTCGCCAGGCTGATTTCGGCCCAGGTTCTCTTCTGAAGATCATCCATTTTCCGTGTATCTGCGTTTCCTTTTTTTGAGATCAATTAATTGATAATCCGGCGTGCTTCGAAATACCGGTAGGCATAACTGTCAAGGTCGGTAATCACAACCCCGGTGGCCGAATTTGCCGCATGGATAAACTTGCCGTTCCCGATGTAAATGCCAGAATGGCCGATATAGGCGCCGTAGGTGTAAAAGCAGAGAATATCCCCCATGCGGAGATCAGACGCGTCGACATGCAGGCCGTTCTGCGCCTGCGCAGAGGCAACGCGGTTCAAATCATACTCAAACGCACTGTAGACATACCAGACGAACCCGCTGCAATCAAAGCCGGTGGAAGGATCCTTCCCTGCCCATGCATAGGGATAACCCACATAGCGGCAGGCAAAACTCACCACATCCATCCCCGTGGCAGGGCCTGTCAAAGACATCTCACCTGTAGGGGATTCGGTGCTTCCCGATGCGCCGGGGAGAATCATGGACTGAGTGCTCTCAACCGGTGTGGGTGCAGGCGTTGCCAGCGGATAGGCGCTTTCGTGCGGCATAGGCACTGGGGTAGGGAGCGGTTCGGGTGTCGGCATGGGGATAACGGTCGGTTTCGGTGTCGGGATTGGCGTCCTTACGGGAGCAGGCGTCGACACGGGCGTTTGCGTCGGGACAGGCGTAACAACCGGAGACGGTGTTGCCGTGGGAGCATGCGGATAGCTATACTCCGGTGCCAAGGTTGAAGCAGGAGAAGGCACCGGATACTGTGTCACAGCCGGAGAAGGCGAAGGCATCGGGGTTGAAGCTGGTGCAGTTGCTGTAGGTGGCGTTTGATCCGGCAGGAACACATCCGCCGCGCCTGTTTGCGGAGCCGCAGCTGACTGACCGGCTGCGTCCAGATACAGATCAGGCCCCACAATGCTGAGATAGGAAGCAGACATATAGCCCGTTCCTCCCGGATAACGGACATAAAACCACGTGCTGTCCGTCTTGTCCAGGATCTCTACAACCGTCCCTTTTTTCAGGGTATCCGTCACCCTGTAGCCCATCCCCGGGCCGGACCGCACATTGACGCCCCTCCCGGTAACTGTGGCCGTTTCAGCCCAAGCGCTGCCAGATAACAGTGCAAACAGCATAGCGGCAGCAAGGACAAAACCGATCATGCGGGTACGCATGGTGAAAAACCTCTTCAGCCTTGGGCGAGGGCACGCTCCAGCCAGACAGCCGCAACATCAATTGCCGAGTAGAGGCTGGCCTTTTCGCTTTTCTTGACAACTCTATCCCGGGATTTAATGGAAGGATCTGTCAGCTGAAGCTGCAGGGATACTTTCGTCGCCACGTCAAGATCCTTGACTTTCTTCGACTCCAGCACCTGCATCATGACAATATACTTGTCGGCAAAGCTGCCGTAATAAATCATATTGTCTTTTCTCAAAAGGGGGTGCCCTTTATATTCCAGTCTTGCCATGATAAAACCTCCGTTGGTTATGATTTCTTTGTTCGCATTCTTCGGTTGCACAGCGGCTATCCGAAAATCACAATATTATTCCCGCCCGGGGCAAATCCGCCGGGGAAGCTGCCGTTATCGGTGAAAAAACCTCCGCCCGTGCTCTGGGTATCCGGTGCAACATAGATCTCCGGCTGATAATCTCCCGTGATAAACATGCCGGGGAACTGGGCACTGCCGGGATTGGTGAACACAGAGTTCATGTTCGGATTCGTGGGTGACGCGAGATCGGCATCCGTGATGCCGAAAACACCGGTATTGGGCCCCAGATACGGATAGGGGAAGGAGCGGTAAGAAAGCCCTTCATGGATGGGGCGCATAACCGCCTTCCAGAGCCGTGCGGCCGGGTTGCCGCTGATATTGATACGGGCAGGGGTATCAAACCCGGTCCAGACGGCGGCCACGTAATAGGGCGTGCAGCCGACGAACCAGCGGTCTTTATACTCACCGGATGTACCCGTTTTGCCTGCCACCGGCATGCTGCCGAGATTTGCCTCTGTGCCGGTGCCGTTTTCCACGGCGTTTTCCAGCATATAGGTCATGACATGGGCGGTATTGGCGGAAAACGCCTGCACGGTATTGGCAGGATTATCCAGCACGATATTGCCCTGCTTATCCGTCACACGGGAGTAAGTTCTGCTATAGGTGAACACACCGTCATTGACGAAAGAGCAGTAGGCAGCTGCCATTTCCCTGACCGTAATGCCGTTTGTCAGCTGGCCGAGGGCCATGGGAGCATAGGAACAGTCATCCGGGACAAGACTCGTCACGCCCAGTTTCTGGATCAGATAATTGTAACAGGTTTCCGGCGTCAGCTTGTCCACAATCTGAGCCGCGACGGTATTGAGGGAGTATTGCAGAGCCTCAAAAATCGTCATCAGGCCGTAGTTTTCACCGCCGTCATTCTGGGGGAACCAGGATGTGCCGCTCAATGTGATATACGACTCGTCTCTCACCCAGGTATTCGGCGTGATATAGCCAAGCTCAGTGGCAGGGCCGTAGGATGCAATGGGCTTAAAGGCAGAGCCTGGGGACCGCTTCGTGCCGGTGGCACGGTTGAGGGGGAAGTTCTGCTTTTTCTCCCCTACCCCGCCGGAGAGAGCGACAATTCTGCCGTCATAGGGATCCATCACCACGATGCTGCTTTGCAGCTGCTGGGTGCCGGCGGCCTGAGGAATAGCATTGAGATCCTCATAGATATTATCCACAGCCGCCTGAATATCCGGATCCAGGCAGCAGTAGATCTGGTATCCACCGTTAAAAACAAGTGTTCTCGCGGCTGACTGACTGATGCCTCTCCGCTTTGCCAGATCATCGATCACATCCTGGATCACAACCTCTTCATAATAGGTGTAGATCTGCTGGACATAGTCCTCCTCAGGCGTTCTGGCGAAATAAAGCGGTTCGGCACATGCCTGCTTAAACTCGGCATAGGTGATATAGCCCTGGTTATACATCTCCCGGAGGATCGTCTCCTGCCGATTTTTGTTGTTTTCCTCGCTGTAGAAGGGATCATAGTATGTAGGCAGGTTTGTGATGCCCGCAATGGCAGCGCACTCTGCCAGGCTCAGTTCGGAAACATCTTTTCCGAAATACTTCTTTGCGGCAGTCTGCACCCCCCAGCAACCTTCTCCGAAATAGGCCACGTTGAGGTACCACTCCATAATCTCCTGTTTATCATAGCGCTTTTCCAGTTCCAGCGCGCCGAAAATCTCCTTCAGTTTTCGTTGGACAGTCACCTCGTCATTGCCGGTGACATTTTTCAACACCTGCTGGGTAATGGTTGACCCGCCGTAGGTTTTGCGCATAGTAAAGAACATATCGATGAGAGCGCCGGAGGTTCTGTACCAGTCTACACCCTTGTGATCATAGAAGCGTTTGTCTTCAATGGCGACGACAGCCTGCTCCATGTATTTGGGGATCTGCTCATATTCCACCCAGTCACGGTTTTCTTTACCCATCAGCGTGACCAGTTCCTTATACTCACCGGAACCGTCATCATACCAGATGGTGCTTGATTGGTTAATACGGTAGTCGCTAAGAGAGACATCCAGCTCGGAAACAAGGCAGTTTTTGACATAGTAGGCAAAGATGCAGGCAAAAAGCATCCCGGCCAGGAGGAGAACAATGACCGCAGACCCGAATATTTTCAGGACAAAACGCACCACCGAGGCAACGCCTTCCATCACGGTGTCAATTGCTTTGTAGGTAAAATAGCCCATCCCGTGCGATGCAGGGCGCTTGTTTTCTGCCTGCTGCTGATCTGCCATCCGATATCCTCTCCTTTCCGGAATATTGAGTTCATATTATATCATAGGTTGTCAAGATACGATAGTACTATAAATATATAAATTTTGTAAACGTTCCGTTATTGATTTCTGCAGAAATATGCTGTATTATAGGTCCATCAAGAAATGGAAATGAGGATTAAAGCGTGAGCGATTATAACAATGACGGCGATCTTGTAACCATCGTTGATGACGACGGGCAGGAATTTGAGCTGGAGTACATTGACGAAATTGATTACAACGGCAGCACTTTTGTTGCATTTCTCCCTGCAAACATGGATGAAAACGACCCGGATTACGGCCTGATTATTCTGCGCAGCGTTCCGGATGAAAACGGCGAGGAGCTGTTTGAATCCATCGACGATGAAGCCGAACTGGACGACGTATACAACAAATTTATGGTTCTCCTTTTCGATGACGAAGAAGAGGAAGAGGAGAGCAAGCAGTAATTCAGCCTGCTGCGGCTGTGTTTGCCGTTCGCGGCATTACAGCCCGTTAAACCCACATCTCTTATAAGGGATGCCGATTTGAGCCTGCGGATTGCAGGCCTCCCGGCTTTTGCTGGAAGAAGGAAGCGTGAAACAGGACTTAGGCGACCCACCTGCTACTTTTGTGCAGGTTATAATTGGGCTGGCACGGCACAGTGGGATCCCCCGGGAGCAATCCCGGGGGATTTTTTTGGAAGGGCCAAGACAGAGCTTTTCTGTCAGAGCTTTCTCAGTTTTTCATTCAGCTTTCTGTAAATTCTCTGCACAAACCAGGGTTCCGATGAAGCGGAAAGTGCCTCATCCAGGCCAAACCAGGCAATGCCTTTATTTTCGTCCTCACATACGGTAAGCGGCTCTTCCTCATCTGCTTCCAGCAGATAGGTGACATTCATGTGCAGATGGCTGGGCACATAGCTGCCGTGTTTTTCATGCCCGTCAACCGTAAGGATTTCCAGAGAAAAGATGTCTTTCGAGACAGGTGTCACATTTCTGACGCCTGTCTCTTCCGTTACCTCGCGAAGAGCAACGGCAAGAAGGTCTTCTTCTCCGTCGGCATGCCCGCCTGTCCAGGACCAGGAATCATATATTCTGTGATAAACCATCAGGACCTTTGTCCTGTCACGATTCACCACCCAGGCGGAAGCCGTCATATGCGCGATTATATTATCCCTTGTAAAAGCGTTCTCATTTGCAGCAAGAAAGGCAAGAATACCTTTTTTGTCTGCTTCCTCCTGCTCATTTTCGGGGCGGAAGGCTCGTATCGCTTCTGTCAGTTCCGCACGATTCCCTGCGGAATTCCCGCTCTCACCCGATGGAACGCGCAGCATTATTCCTCCACTGCTTTCCAGAGAAGATCCACACGGTCGGTCGCCTCCCACCTGACGCCCAGATCTTCCCTGCCCACGTGGCCGTAGGCCGCCAGCCGGCGATAGATCGGTTTGCGGAGATCAAGGTCGCGAATGATAGCGGAAGGACGGAGATCAAAGACCTTTTCCACCGCAGCACTGAGCCGGTCATCGCCGACTTTTCCGGTACCGAAAGTCTCAACAAGGACGGAAACAGGTTTCGCAACGCCGATGGCATAGGCAAGCTGAACCTGGCATCGGTCGGCAAGCCCGGCAGCAACCACGTTTTTAGCAACATAGCGGGCAGCATAGGCAGCACTTCTGTCCACCTTTGTGGGATCCTTGCCGGAGAAGGCTCCGCCCCCGTGAGGTGCGCTGCCGCCGTAGGTATCCACAATAATTTTTCTGCCCGTCAGGCCGGAATCTCCCTGCGGTCCGCCGATCACGAAACGTCCGGTCGGGTTGACATAATACTTCGTGTTCTCATCCAGAAGCTCCTCCGGGATCACATGGTGAACCACGAGACGGATCAGATCCTTCCGCAGTGTCTCCATATCCACTTCAGGAGAATGCTGAGAGGAGATCACCACCGTATCTACACGCACAGGGCGCCGATTCTCATCATACTCCACCGTAACCTGAGTCTTTCCATCCGGGCGCAGATAGTCAACAATATTGGCCTTTCGAATTTCCGTCAGGCGCATCGCCAGCTTGTGGGCCAGAGAGATCGGCAGAGGCATCAGCTCAGGGGTCTCATTGCAGGCATAGCCGAACATCATGCCCTGATCGCCAGCCCCGTTCTGCAGCTCTGTGTCGTCACCGGTTTTGTTTTCCAGCGCCTTATCCACACCCATAGCAATATCGGCTGACTGCTCATCAAGATTGACAATCACGCCACAGGTCTCGCAGTCAAAGCCGTATTTCGCACGGTCATAACCGATGTCCCGGATCACGTCTCGGGCGATACCGGCAATATCCACGTAGGTCTGTGTGGAGATTTCACCCATGATATGGACAAGGCCGGTGGACACTGTTGTTTCACAGGCAACGCGTCCTTCTGGGTCCTTCTCCAGAATAGCATCCAGAACAGCGTCCGAGATCTGGTCGCAGATCTTATCGGGATGTCCTTCCGTCACTGATTCTGATGTAAAGAGATAATGTGCCATAATCAATCCTCCTGAATATCAAAAATCCCCCGCCGGATTTCAGGCGGGGGTCATAAAAGCAAGTAGCTGCCGCCTCATCTTTCGTCACCGCCGGATTTAGCACCATGTCTTACGACTGGTTGCTGTGAGATCTACGGGCCGGTCCCTCCCTCACTCTTGATAAGGTGTTTAATTGTCGGGGTGTATTATATCAGAATAACTGCAGTTGTCAACCGTTTTCGTTCAAGAATGATCAAAAATCAGAAAAACACAACCAGCAATACGGGAAGTGTAATCATGGAGAGTGCTGTTGTTAACATAATCCCTTCCGATGTATACTGCGGATCGTAGCCGCATTGCATGGAAACGGGCGTGCAAAGCGTAGCTGCAGGGCAGGCAGCTATTACCACCGTGCAGAGGAGAACCACCTGATTGCTGACAAACAGCCGGAAGAGGAAATACACCGCAACAGGCATCACAATCAGCCGGATCAGACTGAGCAGGTAAAGCTTTTTATTGCAGAAGGCATCTTTCAGGCTGACTGAGCCCAGCGTTGCGCCGATAACCAGCATGGAAACCGGAACCGTCCCTCCGGACACAGTGGAAAACAGCTCCGTTACAACTCTCGGAAGGCGGATGTTGAACACAAAGATCAGCAGGGAAATCACAGCGGCAACCAGCGGAGCCGTCAGCATGTCCTTCCACCGCACGCCCTTTTCACCATGACCTTTTTTCAGCAGCCAGATCCCGTACGTATACAAGATCACATTAAACGGGATACAGGAAAGCCCCAGATAGAACACGGCCTCACTCCCGCACAGCACCTGCACAACCGGGATCCCCACAAACAAGGTGTTTACCGTAGCAAGGAGAAGCACAGTCTGCGGTGCGGTCTCCTTTGCGTCAAAACGGGCAACAAGCGTAGCACAGGCATAGAGCAGGACAAAGAGAAGAACAAAAACAAAAAAAGCAAACCACAGCTCTTTCGGGGGCAGATCCGGCCTTGCACCTGTTACCGAGCTGAAAATAGATGCTGTGAGAAAAACATTCACCAGCAGCCAGCTGGCCGATCTGGCAAACTCTCTCCCCAAATAGTATTTGCGTGCCGCCCAGTAACCGAGAATCAGCAGCACCATGAAGATTATCATTTTAATCAAAAGACCGGAAAAATCCATCAATACCTCTCCCGCTTTCCGAAAGGATTCTGCCTTATGAAGACAGATTTTTGTTATTCTACTATCTCCCTGTCAAAAACGCAAGCAATTCCGCTTGTCCACAGAAAATTTTATGATGTACAAGCTGTTTAAAATAGTGTAAAATAGAGATAACAACATGATGACGGGAATCATTTACTCACCGCTTAACATAGAAAGGATCTTCCAATGGACGAGAAAAAAACTGATGAAAGCTCCGTAACACAGGAAGCTTTGCTCCCATCCGGAAGCACTCCCGCTCCGAAACAGAACAAACCGGATCGGGCAACGGTAAAAGCCTATCGGAAACAGGGAAAAGAAGAAGGAGCTCAATATTTAAAGGAAAAAAAGGCATGCAATGACGCATCCGAAATGAGAGCGTTTCGCAAAAAATGGAAGCTTCGCAAAAAAGAACTGAAGGCGAGCCTCCGCACCATGGAACCTGCAGAGCAGAAGGCTCAGAAGAAAGGGATGAAAGCCTTTCGCAGACGGATCCACCGCTCTCGCCGGATCCGCAACAGCATCATAGCCCTTGCTCTGATCGCCTGCCTGGTCTTTTTCGGCTGGCCTGTGGGGCAGATGCACTGGCGGGTCGGCAGAAGCATCCGCTACACAAACAGCGGATCTGATGTGGACATTGCACGCGTCTCCGCTTACACCGTATCGGAAGAGATCTGTGATGAGGGGTTCGTTTTGCTGAAGAACGAGAACAACCTGCTCCCTCTTGCCGAGAAGAAGCTCAACATTTTCGGTGACGACGCCTACAGGCTCTTTACCGGCTCCGGCGGAAACCGTGCCGCCTCCAACGAGGCTGTTTCTCTCACGGATGCACTGGCAGATCATGACATTCTGTATAACCGGGATCTGGATCGCTCCTATCAGAAGGTTTTCTCGGATGAATCCACCCTGCCCGAAAAAATCAGGCAGAAGGCAACTGCTCTTTTCTCCCCTTCAAAAAATGACTGGCACATGCCGGAGGAATCTGTCATGAAAAAAGCGCAGGATTATTCCTCTCAGGCACTGCTTGTGCTCTCTTCTCTCCCGAAAGAAGGGGAAAAAGCCTCCCTCTCCGGCTATCATCCGATGGAGGAGGGCACCGTCCGGAAACAGGTGATCGACGCTGTCTGCAGTAATTTTGATCATGTTATTCTGGTGGTCAGCTCCGGCAGCGCAATAGAGCTTGGTTTCATTTCCGAATATGACAGCATTGAAGCCGTGATCTGGATCGGTTCCCCGGGTCCGAAGGGATATCATGAACTTGCGAAGATTCTCACCGGTGAGGTCAACCCTTCCGGCCGAAGTGCGGACACCTGGCCGGTTTCACTGGAAGCAAGCCCCTCCTATTCCGCCTCTGCCCTCAGCTATTATGCCAACATGAGCGGACAGTATTCCCTTTCCTTCAGCGAGGGCATCTATGTGGGTTACCGTTACTTTGAAACCCGCTTCGGACAGGACGAACAGGCTTACGCGGAAAATGTGGTCTTCCCCTTCGGTCACGGCCTGTCCTACACCGAGTTTTCACACGAGATCACATCCTTCAACGAGGAAGACAGCGTCATCACCGCAGAAGTCACCGTACGTAATACCGGCGATGCAGCCGGAAAAGATGTGATACAGCTCTATTTCTCCGCACCCTACGATCCGGAAAAGAAGACGGAAAAATCTGCTATTGAGCTTGCTGCTTTCACCAAAACCCATGTCTTGGAGCCCGGTGAAGAGACGTCAGTATCCCTCACCATACCCGTGCGGGATCTGGCATCTTGGTCGGAAGAAAACGGCTGCTATCTGCTGGAAGCCGGTGATTATCGGTTTGCCATCGGAGCAGACGTCCACGATGCACTGCTCTCCGAAGCTTTCGAGACCTATTCCGTCGAAGAGGACATTCTCTACAGGACGTACGAGCAAACCGGCAGCGAACTGAAGCATCTCTTCGCATCCGCCTGCGGGGACGCCGAGCTCCTCTCCCGTGCGCAATGGGAAGAAGAAGCAATCAACAGCGGAGAAAGGCTGGTAGCATCGGACGAGCTGAAGCAGGCAAAGAAAGATGCAGACCTCCCGAACACGTATGTTACACGCGGTGCTTCAGAGCCGCCCTATGAAAAGGAAAGCAGTGTTTCTCTCTCCGATCTGAAGGGTCTCCCCTATGACGATGAAAAGTGGGATGCCTTCCTGGATGCCTTTAAGCCGGCAGAGCTGATCCGCCTAGCAGCAAACGGCGCCTATCATATCGAAGCTATCAGCCGTCTGGGAATTCCCGGCACGCAGATTCTCGGAGAAGCCGACGGAATCAGGCCCCTCAGGCGGACACTCAGCACTGTGTCTTATCCGGCTGAGGCATTGATCGGCACCACCTGGAACACGGACCTCGCCGCAAAATACGGTGAGACCATTGCAGCAGAGGCTTCCGCCTACGGCATCAACGGACTGTATCTGCCCTCCGCAGCAATTCGCCGCTCCCCTGTCAGCAGCCCGAACGGAGAGCTTTTCTCGGAAGATCCCCTGCTCACCGGTAAAATGGCAGCCTCCGTCGCTGAAGCTGTAGGAAAGAAAGACATCCTTGCTTTCGTGGAGAGCCTGCCCTTCAGCGAGGCGGAAGGCGGCTTCGGAAAGAATGTGTTCACCTGGATTGATGAGCAGACCCTTCGGCAGATCTACCTGCGTCCATTTGAAATTGCCCTGCGTGAGGGCAAACCATCCGGTATTACTGCCTCCTCTGCCAACCTCGGAGTTGAATGGTGCGGCAGTTCTGAAGCTCTGTTGAAGGACCTGATACGGGAAGAATGGGGTTATGAAGGCATCGTTTCAACGGGGCTCATGAATGCAGCCCGGATGAATCCGACGCAGGCTCTTACCAGCGGTGCCAACCTGCTGATGGATCCCGGATTCTGCTCCTCTGAAAAGATTCTGAAGCATGCCTACGCCAAGGATCCCGTAAGCACTGCATGGGCGCTTCGCGAATGCGCCCACCGCATCTGCTACACCATCGTCAACGACACGAATCTCTGCAAATAATTTTTCCAATTTCTTAAGCAGGACAAAAGGACAAAACTCTGTGCTTTTACCGTACATAGAGTTTTGTCCTTTTTGTCACGCTGTCCTGCTGTAAAACTCTGCAATCAAAAATCAGAATTCGCCTATGACAAAATGACAATCAGTGAAAAAACGATCCCGGTTCGAACCGGGATCGTTTTCCTTTTATGCTCTCTTTGATTCTGTTTACGCGGCCTTGTCGTACACCGGCGTCTCCGTTTCCGCTGCAGCGGTCCAGGTCCGCCCGTGATACTGCTCCTCTGCCTTGGTGATGCCAGCAGCATAGATCTGCGCGAAATCGTTCTTCATTGAGATCGGGATATAGCCCTTCTCCGCGTATTCCGCCGACTTGGTCTCCCAATCCTGTTTGCCCCACTCCCGGACGTTATCATCGGCCACAACCATATAGGCCTCGGCACGATAGGGGTTACGGCTGTCGATGGTGTAGTTCATCATGCTCGTGTCGCTGCCGCTGTTGCCGAAAGCCAGCACGGGACGCTGACCGATCTCCCGCTCGACATATATGGATTTGTTGGCGTTGAGGTTTTTCTGGATAAATCCGCCGGTCAGGATCAGCTCGTCGCCGTTTTCATACTTGAAATTCATGTTGGACGCTTCGGTCTCGTGGCCGGGCTGTTTGACTTCAAAATCCGTTCCAATCACGTGGTTCGGTGTGACGTAATCCCGGATGGGCGAGTTCGCCACAATCGCACGCGTCGTCGTGCGCTCGGTACCGCTGATGACATAGATCGTAAAGCCGTTGTCATACAGATACTTCACGACCTCCGCCATCGGAAGATAGAAGTTGTCGATATAGCGCATGTTGTTGAAGCTCTCGGTCTTTTTCTGCCCGAACTCAACCGCGTACTGATAGAACTCCTCCATCGTCATTCCCGCGTAGGCTTTGGCGAAGTTGCGCGCCAGCGTCTCGTCGGCGAGATAGCCCGGCTTGATCGACGCAGCGACCTCCTTGAGCTCGTCCGAAACGCGCTCCGGATGGTCGACAAGGCAGTATTCGATGAACATCATCGTATCGTAATACGTGTAATAGGTCTCGCAGGTCAGCGTCCCGTCCATATCGAACACGGCGATGCGATCCTTCACGGGGATATAGTCCGCTCCATTCTCCTCGGTGACGGCCTCGACGAAGGCGACAAGACTGTCTCTCGCCGCGGAATCTGCCGACCAGGACGTCAGCTCCGGCTCGGTGCCGGATGATAGCTCCGTCTCAGCGCCGGCAGGCTGATCCACTGCACCGCTGTTTTTCGGCGCCAGGACGGGTATGCATAAGATGGCAAGTGCGAGACACAGGATCATCAAAATGATCGTCGCCGTGCGCCATCCGTTTACCTGTTTCGTTTCCATGTGTTATTTCTCCCTTTACCTGCGTTTTATGAGATCGGTCAAATGCTCGATGCCGTTTCATTATACTGCAGATACGAAAAACAAGCAAGCCGGAAGCGCATGAAAAACCTCTTGACAAAAACCTACCCTATAAATATAATAACACATGTTATAGTATTGTGAGGTGACTGCCTTGCCGAAGAAGCCGACCACAACAAAAGAGGCCATCATAGAAGGTGCATTTCGTCTGGTGCGGGAGCAGGGATATGAGGTCTTGTCCGTGAGAAACCTTGCTGCCTTTCTGGGGTGCTCCACACAGCCTATCATGTATCAGTTTCCCGACACGAATACGCTGAAAGACCTGACCTATCAGAAGGCAGATGCATTCCACAGTGCCTATATTCTGGAGGGTAATGACCTTCTGGAGATAGGGCTTCGATATATCCGCTTTGCGAAAGAAGAACCCCACCTGTTCCAGTTTCTTTTTCAGTCCGGTCGCTTTTCCGGGCTCAGCCTGGAGGATCTGATCCGGGCACCGGAAGCTGCCGATATCTTATCTGCAGTAAGCGAGGAGGAAAACCTGACACGGGAAGAATCGGTCTCGTTTTTTGAACCGCTCGTAGCCCTTGTTCATGGCTATGCAAGCTTAATCGCAAACAATGCGATGGAATACGATCCTGACGCAATTCAAAAAGCATTAATCGCTGTTGCGGAGGGATTAGAGAGGAAGAAATGATCATGACTAAGATTTACAGGAAAAATGAGCTGACGTTCGCGATTCTCTGGATCGTCGCTTACGTCGTTCTGAGCAGTCTGGCGGATCAGCTTTCAGAGAGCATCGGAGTTGTGAAATCCGTTACAGCTGTGCTTCACATCGGTTTGTCTCTGACTCTGTTCATCTGGATCCGGAAAAACGATCTATGCGAAAAATACGGCTTCTGCAGCTCCGGGATCCCGGCAAAACGGTTTCTGTATTACCTGCCGTTGGTCATTATCGCTTCAGCGTCACTGTGGGGCGGTGTCGGCCTGAGATACTGCCTTGCAGGAACCGTCTGTTATGTGATCAGCATGTGCTGTGTCGGTTTTCTGGAAGAGGTCATCTTCCGGGGTCTGTTGTTCCGTGCAATGGAGAAGGACAGCCTGAGAACAGCAATACTTGTATCCTCCCTGACCTTCGGTCTCGGTCATATCGTGAATCTGTTCAACGGAAGCGGACGCGATTTCGCATCGTCCGTCATCCAGATCATTTTCGCTGTATTGGTCGGTCTTGTGCTTGTATTGATTTTTCACCGCGGCGGCTCATTGATTCCGTGCATTGTGTTTCACTCGGTCAACAACGCACTCGGTGCGTTTGAGGTTGAAGGAACAATGGATCCGAAAGAAAACATGTTAATCAATATTCTGCTCATCATCGTGGTCCTCGGCGGATATGCACTCTACCTTGTTTTCGGAATGAAAAAGACAGATCCGTCTATGACAAAATGACATTATTTCAGTTCACGGGCAAATAAACAAGCACATAGAAGATTTCGTCTGCTTCTCGGCAGGACAAAAGGACAAAAAGGACAAAACTCCGTACCTTCTTTTCGTACATTGAGTTTTGTCCTTTTTGTCACGCTGTCCTGCTGTTGAGGGCTATCCGTTATATCCCATGGAGGTGTCTTCAAAATCTTTTTTCTTGATGTTCCGCATTTCCGGCAGGCCGGAGGTCAGCACAATCTGCTCCGGCTGGGAGGCATAGAACACATAGGTGCTCGGCAGTTTACGGAAGTGGGAGTTTTCACCGAAATAAGTAAACTCATCCACCCACTCGCCGCCGGTTACGCATCGGAACTCATAAGTGCCCGTGGGGACGGGCATTATGCAGCTGTCCCCTGCCCTGACGTAGAAAATCAGCACAAGGAGGCCGTGCCTGTCCACCATGCGAAAGCAGATATCCGAGCGGCTTCCATTTTCAATCCGGAGCGTGCCCTGCTCGTTGCCGTATCTCCGATAGAAGACCGTGCCAGTTTCCGGGTTTCCGTTCTGCCGCTCCACGGTTACAATTTCAACCGGAGGCGGAGTAATGGTCGGCCGGGGCGTTCCGGGAGTTTCTTCTGCAGGGGCAGGCACATTCTGTACGCCGTGATAAAGGGCCGCTCCGCATGCCGCCGCCACAAGGACGATCAGAAATGAGGTCCCGCTGACCGGCCATTTCACCAGAGAGAGCAGGCCGGCAAACAGGGTAAGGAAGACAATTGCGGCGATACCGCAGAGGAGTATTGCGGCCATGTGCGTCGATTCGGTAGGACTGCCGGCTGCAATCATCCTCTCGAAAAAGCGAATACCCGGCCCGGCTGCAGCAGCGAGCGCCCCAGCCAGGAGAAGAAACACAATCCGGTTTCTTTTTCGCTTTTTTGTTTTTTCATTCTCGTCCATAGGCAGATCATACCATAAAACAGCCTGTACGGCAAACAATTCTTTCTGAAACGGAAAAAGCTGCCCGGAGGGCAGCCTTTTCTTTTCAGGATAGTTTTTATGACATGGAGGCAATGACTTCGCTGAGGATCCTGATGCCCTTCTCCATGGTCTCATTGGTGCTGTTGGAGAAGTTCAGCCTCATGCTGCGCACACCGCGTTCCTTCTCAAAGAACGGGTCACCGGCGCAGACGGCCACACCTTTTTTAATAGCTTCATACTGCACATCGACAGCCTTAACTCCCTCCGGGAGCGTCACCCAGATAAACATTCCGCCCTCTGGCCTGGTAAAGGTGGTTCCGGCCGGGAAGTATTTATCCATGCAGGCCATCATGAACTCTGCCTTTTCTTTGTAGATTTCAACGCATTTCTCCACATGCTCGTCCAGATCGTTATCCTGCAGATACTGCTCCAGAACCATCTGGCAGAAGATGTTGGTATGCAGGTCCATAGTGGATTTATAGGCAAGAAGCTTTTCCAGAATATCCTTCTGCTTGCAGGCAATCCAGCCGATTCGCATACCCGGCGACACGATTTTGGAGAAGGTGCCGAGCTCACAGCACTGCTCGCCCAACAGATAAGCAAAGCTCTTTCCTGCTTTGCCGGCATAACGGAGCTCCCCGTAGGGGTTATCCTCCAGGACCATACAGTTGCTCTGCTTCAGAATCTCTGCAGCTTTTTCTCTGGTGGCATCACTGTAGGTCAGGCCGGTGGGATTCTGGAAATTCGGAATCACATAGATGAACTGGGGCTTGTGGTTTTTCAGGGTTTCTGCAAGCTGGTCGCAGTCAATCCCCTCCGGCGTAAGGCCGATGGGAAGCACCACCGGATCATAAAGGTGAAAGCTCTGAAGAGCCGCGAGATAGCTGGGGTCTTCCACCATGATTTCATCGCCTGGATCCAGCATGACGGAGGCAAACATATCCAGTGCCTGCTGGGAACCGTTGGTAATGATGATCTCACTGGGGTCAAAATCAATATTCTGCTTCTCCTTGTAGCGTTTGCTGATGTACTGGCGAAGAGGGAGATAGCCCTGTGCGGAGTTATACTGCAGGGCACGCACACCGTTCTGCTCCAGGACCTTGCGGGTAGCCGCCTCCATCTCCTCAATGGGGAAGGACGCGGGGTTCGGAAGTCCGCCTGCGAAGGAGATAATGCTGGGATCTGCCGCCGCCTTCAGAATATCGGCGAGAAAATCTGCCTGAAAGTCAGGCTTCTGCATTCGCTGAGAGATTTTAACCTTCATAGTTTTTCTCCTCTTTTATAGTATGTGATTACTGCCTGATTCGTTTATCTGTACGGTGAACGATTGCCGAGCCTACGGCCTGAATGATCTGAACAATGATAACAAGCAGGAGCACACACACCCAAGTAACATCGGGTTTGCTGCGCTGATGCCCATAAACAATTGCAATCTGGCCCAGTCCCGTGCCGCCGATGGTTGCTGCCATGGCTGAATAACCAAGGATTGTCACCATGGAGATAATCCCCCCGGTAATAAGGGACGGTTTTGCCTCCGGGATCAGAACTTTTGTCACAATCTGGAAGTTGCTGCATCCGATGGCCTGGGCAGCCTCGATCACGCCGCTGTTAATCTCCTGCAGGGAGCTCTCTACCAGTCTCGCGATATACGGTGTGGCAGCAATGACCAGCATGACAATCATGGCGTTATTCCCGAGAGAGGAGCCCACAACAAACTTGGCAACCGGGAGCATGGAAACCATCAGGACGATAAAAGGGATCGACCGGAAAAAGTTCACCACGAGCCCTAGGATCCTGTTCAGCCAGGAAACCGGATGAAGACCGTCTCTCCCGGTCACATTCAGGATAACACCGAGAGGCAGCCCAAGAACATAGGAAATCACCGTTGAAATGACCGTCATATAGATGGTCTCCCAGATTCCCTTCTGAATCAGCCCCGCATTCCAGAGCTTCATGAAAATGTCAGAGAAGTGCATATGTTTTACTCCACCTCCGAAAAAGAGATCCCGCTGTTTTTCAGCCATGCTACGATTTTGTCAGCCTGATGAACATCCGTCGGAAGTTCAATAATCGTATAGCCGTAGATAACGCCGTCCAGTTCTTTGGTATTCGCCATCAGAATACTCACCGGTGCCTGACATGCGAGCACCATTTCCGCTATATGCGGGCCGCATGTGGTCTGGCCATCAAAGCTGAGCCGCAGGCGCTTTCCTCCCTGCGTTTCCAGAACGGTTCTCTCCCGTGGGAAAATCAGGTTGCGGGCGATCTCAGAGCGAGGATTTGTAAAGACGTCGCTGACCTTCCCTTCCTCAGCAATATGACTGCGGTCAATCACTGCCACTCTGTCGCAGATATGGTCAACAACCTTCATTTCATGTGTAATAACCACAATCGTGACGCCGAGTTCCTCGTTGATTTTCCGCAGAAGGTCGAGGATAGCACGCGTGGTATTCGGATCAAGCGCAGAAGTTGCCTCATCACACAGGATGTACTTGGGATTTGTTGCAAGAGCCCTTGCGATTGCAACACGCTGCTTCTGTCCGCCGGACAGTTGTGAGGGATAGGAGTTTTCCCTGTCACTCAGCCCCACCAGATCTAAAAGCTCACGTGCCCGTTTTTTTGCATCCTGCTTTCTGACGCCGGCGATTTCCAGCGGGAAGCAGACGTTTCTCAGCACGGTTCTCTGCTCCAGCAGGTTAAACCCCTGGAAGATCATCCCGATGGATTGCCTGAGTTTCAGCAGTTCACTGCGGCTGAGAGCGGTCAGACTTTTTCCATCAACCAGCACTTCTCCGGAAGTCGGTACCTCCAGAAGGTTGATACACCGGACAAGTGTGCTCTTCCCTGCTCCTGACAGCCCGATAATGCCGAATATCTCTCCGTCATGAATCGTCAGATTAATATCGTCTAAGGCGACAATTTCCTGGTCTGCTGTGCGGTAGGTTTTGCCAAGATGTTTTAATTCAATCATACTTCTGTTCTGTCTCCGGATTCTGTAATAAAAAAATGAAATGATATCAATATACTCTGATTCGAGCGTTTGTCAATAAGCAATCTTTTTCACAATTCACCGAAATTTCATTCATCCTGTTCTGTCGGCTTTGTTAAAAACTACAAATCTGTTCTGCCTGTCAGTTTATCATTTTCAACAGGAGAAACTCTATAGTATAATGCAATCTAATACCAATCTTAAACTTGGGAGGCGTAGCAGAATATGAAAATTGCAGTGATCGCGGGCACTCCGGTCGACACGCAGATGGGAATAGACTATCTTCATCAGAGAGATGCAGGGCTCGAAACAGTCTTTCTTCCATGTGCATCAGACCCCAGAGCATGCCATTTATTTCAGGTGAAAAGCCACGAAGAGAAAACAGCAACTATGCGTGAACTTTACCGTTCGGCAATCGATATGGGAATCCGATATTTTTTTGTTTATTGCAATTCTCTTTCTTCGGCTGTTGATTTTGACACACTTTCAGAGAGTCTGGGTGTAAAAACGGTCACACCCATGAGAGCATACGAAAAACTGGCATTGGATTACAATATACTGGGCTTATTGGCAGCAAACAATCAGTCAACCAAAGGCATTGAAGACAGATTCACTGCCGTCAATCCTTCCGGGTATGTTATCGGGATCGGCAATCTCAGGCTGACAGAGGCCGTGGAACGAATGATTCCGCCGGCAGAAATCGTCAGAAACTTCAGACTGCGTTCTGCATGCGATTTCTTTGAGGCCAGCGGATGTGAAGCGGTCGTCCTCGCCTGTACGCACTTCCCTTATTTTAAAGAAGAACTCTCTCAATTTACCGGACTGCCTATTCTGGACCCTGCCGATATCATGTTTGAAGAATTGCTTGCCAACATCAACCAAACGTCATGTAACCTGTAAACTTGAATACGTATGATGGAGAGGGGTGGGACATTCGTCCCCCCTCTCCTCATTTTTGCCGGTATTGTGTACCCGGAGTATTACTTTACTGCGACGATTCCCGCACCGGTCTGTTCATTGAAGGCATCTACTGCACCATCCTGCAGTGCAGCAACAAGTGCCAGAATTGCGGGATTTTCTTCATTGCCTTCCTTCACGGCAACAATGTTGCCATAGGTCTGTGCTGCATCACCGGATGCATCTTCAATAGCCAGTGCATCGTCGATCTGCAGTCCGCCACCCAGAGCATAGTTGTAGTTGATGGCTGCGATGGTTCCCTTGTTGCTGTTTTTCAGCTGGGCCGGGATGGTCTCGGCGTTGACTGCGCTGATCTTATAACCGCCGTCATCTACAATGTCAAGAACCGTGATTCCGTTATCCACGCTGGCATCCTCAGGAAGAGTGATCAGGCCTTCCTGCTGGAGCAGGAGCAGGGCGCGCGTCCCGTTAGAGTCATCACCCGGGATAATAATTGTGGCCCCCTCGGGGAGATCGGAGAGAGATTCAATGCCGTTGGCATAAATGCCCATGGGTTCATAGTGGATCTTACCGACACTGACAAGGTGTGTCCCGTTGGATTCGTTAAAGCTGTTCAGATACGGCGTGTGCTGGAAATAGTTTGCATCCAGATCGCCATCTTCAAGCGCAGTGTTCGGCAGGATATAATCATCATAAATCACGATCTGAAGATCGTAGCCCTCTTCCGCGAGACGATCCTTGACGAGCTCAAGAATCTCACCGTGAGGAGTGGAGCTTGCACCGACGACAATTGGTGTCAGGTCATCAGCAATTGCGAATGAGGCAAGGCCGAATACGAGGATAACTGAGAGCAGAAGTACGAGTGTCTTTTTCATTTTGTTTTTCCTCCAATTATTTTTTAGGTGCTTTTATCTGTCCGATGGACTTTTTTCAAGTCCATCGCCTGAATTATCCGGTGGATAATTACAAGCAAATATAAAACTGTCGGCTGATATCAGCCCTGCTGTGCCTGCACAGCCTGTCTGTGCTCCGTTTTAATCTGTGCAAGCAGCTCCGGTTTCTCAAGGAGCTCAAGCGCTGTGAGGGCGAGTGCCTTCGCACCCAGTGCAATGGACTGAAGCCCCCTCTCGGAGCAGGCCGCTTCCCGCTTTTCAATGCTGTGGCCGGCTACGGGGACATCGCTGATGGCTATCATCGGCTGGATCACAGGGATCACCTGAGAGACATTGCCCACATCCGATGAGCCGAGCGGCTGATGGCTGTCATTGACGGTTTCCCCAAGGGATTCAATACACTGCTGATAGACAGCGTCGAAGGATGGCGTCGGGACAATATTGTCCACGAGATTTCGCTGGGTCGGTTCCAGAAGACCGGTGCATCCTGTCTGAAGTGCCGCTCCCTCCACAACACGCTCCAGCTTATGGTAGACATCCATCATGCGTTTTTTGGTAGCAGCGCGGACATAGAATTTCGCCTCCGTGTAGTCCGGAATAATATTGGGGGCATCCCCGCCCTTTGTGATAATCCCGTGGATTTTCACATCTCCCGGCAGTTGCTGCCGCATCAGCCCGATTGCGTTGAACACCAGAATCATGGCATCCAGTGCATTGATCCCGTCCTGCGGAGCGGAAGAAGCATGGGAGGCTTTCCCTTTAAATTCTATCCGAATCGGGGCGCAGGCGATTTCTTCATGTGTCAGTTCGTGATGATCGGAACCCGGATGTACACACAGTGCAGCATCTACGTCCTGAAAGAAGCCTTCCCGAACGAAGCTGCCCTTTGCGCTTCCGTTTTCTCCGCCCTCTTCACCGGGCGTGCCGTAGACACGCACTTCACCGCCGACTTCATCCATTACCTGCTTTAATGCAGAGCCGGCGAGGGCTGAAGTTGCCCCGAAGAGGTTGTGCCCGCAGGCATGGCCGATTCCGTTCAGCGCATCATACTCTGCCAGAAAGCAGAGCACCGGGCCCGGCCGGGAAGAGGCATACGTGGCGGTAAAGCCTGTCCTGTGCCCGGCCACGTCCACTTTTACATCAAACCCCTCCTTTTCAAGCTGCTCGGAAAGGGTTTTGCAGGCAAAAAACTCATAGTTGCTGACTTCCGGCCTGGCATGGATGTCCAGGGCTATCTGACGGTAGATCGGATATTGCCGATCCACGTACTCCAGAATTAACTCTCGCTTCGACATGATCATCTCCCGGTAAAACTAGTGCAGACACAACTCTGCTGTCAATCGGCAGAGTTGGGGACATTGTTCTCCCCTCTGCGAATCTGGAACAGACTGCGGTTTGTAGTTCTCTTGGCGAGCATATTGCCCAGTGACTGCAGAACAAACGTAACCGCAAGAAGCACAATCACACAGACGTTTACAATATCACTGTGGTTCTGATTCTGTCCGTAATTGATGGCAAAAGAACCGATCCCGCCTGCGCCGACCGCTCCGGCCATTGTTGTCAGGCCGATGAGACTGATCGCCGTGACCGTTGTCACACGGATCAGGTCAGGCAGTGCCTCGTGGAGATAGACCCGGAAGATCAGGCCGAAGGTTCCGCTGCCCATGCTGCGGGCTGCTTCGATTTTCCCCTCCTCCACGCCGGACAGAGCGACCTCCACCTGCCTGGTATAAAAAGGCACCGTACCGAAAACAAGAGGCAGAATTGCACCCTTAACGTTGATGGCCGTGCCCACCACCGCTCTGGTAAGCGGGATAAGAAAAATCAGCAGGATGATAAACGGAATGGACCGAAACACGTTGATGACCAGATTCGTAATCTGATATACGAAAATGTTCTGGCGGATACCGCCTTTTTTGGTGATCACCAGAATGACGCCGAAAAACAGCCCGATCGCGAAGGCGATCAGTCCGGCCTTCCAGAACATCTGGAAGGTGGCGCTGCAGGCAGCAAAGAATTTCGTTCGATACGTATACAAATAAGGAGCAACAGCCTTAATCCACTCTTCCATCCTTCAGCACCTCCGTTCTTACATGATTTTCTTCCAGAAAGCGGATGCCCGCTTCAATGCTCTTTGCATCGCCGCTGAGAATACCGATGGTTCCGCCCAGCGGATTGCCGTGCAGATATTCCACATTGGCTAGGATGATGTTCAGGTTCACCCCGTAGCGTTGTGCCATTGTGGTGAGGATATGCTCACCCACACAGTCTTTCTGGAAGATCAGTTTTGCCAGGATCTCCCCCTTCTTCACCTGCGTCAGGGAGGAGTTCTCCGCAATCAGCTTATCAATCTTGCCGAGAGGCGAGGATGATGCGATGAATTTGCGGGTGATGGGTGCCTGCGGATCGGAAAAAATGTCGTAAACCGTTCCCTCTTCCACAATTTTGCCGCCTTCCATCACTGCCATGCGGTCGGCGATGGTTTTAATTACCGCCATCTCATGCGTAATAATCACGATGGTGATGCCAAGTTTTCGGTTCAGATCCCGCAGCAGGTTGAGAATAGACTCTGTGGCATCAGGGTCCAGTGCGGAGGTTGCCTCATCCGAAAGAAGAATCTTCGGGTTCGCCGCCAGGGCTCGTGCAATCGCTACACGCTGCTTCTGCCCGCCGGAGAGCTGTGAGGGAAAGACATCTACCTTCTCCCTGAGGTCCACCAGATCCAAAAGCTCCAGCACCCGGCGGCGGATCTCCTCACGGGAGCGACCCGTATATTTGAGCGGATAGGCAATGTTGTCAAACACAGTGGAGCGCTCCAGAAGATTGAAGTGTTGGAAAATCATCCCGATTCCGCGGCGCATCTGGTTCTGCTGACGAGCGGTCATCTTCTTCCCCTGATAGTATACCTCTCCACCGCGGGCTTCTATCCCTTCATATTCACCGATGGTGATCGTGCCCTCGTCGGGGATTTCCAGAAGGTTCAGGCAGCGTACCAGAGAGCTTTTCCCCGCCCCCGAATATCCTGCAATGCCGTAAACGGTACCGTCTTCGATGGAAAAGGAAACGCCGTCCAGGGCGGTAACGTCTCCGCTTTTCAGGTGGAATGTTTTTCTGAGATTTTTAACTTCAATCATGTGGGACTCCGGAATATACCTTTTTGATTTGATAGGGTGAAGCGGCAGAACGGTCTGAATTGGGTTCAGAACCGGCTGCCGCTGTTTGAAAGAATTATGCGACCTTGCCGGCGGCTTCCTTGAGTGCATCCAGAGAATCAAACTTCTCGGAATAAAGTGTCAGAGGAGCGATAAGGGTATCGCCGATAGCTACGAGGTCATAGCCGTTGGCAGTCGCGTCATTATTCAGATATGCCTTGTGCTGGAAGGCGTTGAGGTCAATCTCGCCGGAATTGAGAGCTTCGTTGGGAAGGTTGTAGGCATCAAACTCAACGAGTTCAATGTAGATGCCGGCATTCTCGTCATCAAGGACCTTCTGCACGGCCTGCCACTGCTCGTTGCTGGCTCCGCACACGCCAACCTTCACAATCTGCTTGCCTTCTTTGGGAGATTCATAAGTGATGATGTCAAAAGCTTCCTCTTCAGTCAGGGTGATATTCTCATCATAATCAAATGCAGGAATCTGTGCTTCCTTTCTGATAACAATCAGAAACTCTGCAACAAGCTGTGTCTGATAAGCTTCAACAATCTTCTTGTATACTTCATTGTTTTCTTCTCCGGCACGGGCAGCTATCACGTTGATATAGGGGTTGTCACTGCCTTCGCTCTGCTTCTCGCTGATAAGGCCCTGGGAAGGAACGAGACCGTAAGGTACGGAATAGGTGCTGTTGATGGCCGATGCGGCAAAATCACCAAGCGTAGCAGGGAGCGTGTTTGCCTGGACAGGTACAATTTCAATGTCATAGATATTGCCGGTGATATCCGCAATCTCCGGGGTATAGCCTGCTGCAGGGTCTACCGTAATCAGGCCGGCAGTCTCCAGAAGTTTGATGCCGCGGGAAAGGTTGGTTCCGTCATCCGGAATACCGATCTGAAGGGTCTCTGCAAATGCGGAGCCTGCGAGGGAAAGAACGAGGACTGCAGCGAGGACAAGTGCAAAAATCTTATTGGACTTTTTCATGATATTTTTCTCCTTCATCATCATTTTAAATATGTTTTCAGAAAAAAGATTTCAATGTTTTCTGTCCGGAAGCTGTCTCCGGGTCACCTTGTCTGCGAACATCGCAAGCCCGGCATTCGGTCTGTCACCCGGCTGATATGAAAGTGCGTTTTCTTTCTAATGATCGTTTTTTCCATTCTCTCAGAACTCCTTTTCCAAAAAATAAAACCGGGATGCCTGCTCTGGCTTCCCGGTCTGGAATTCTGAAAGAATCAAACTGGATTAGTAAGCTGACAGGCAGGTATGAAGGGCGCGGCACATCATGCACATGTACATCCACATGCGCATTGCAAACATCATCATGGTGCTGCGTCTGCTTGCCATATCCTGCGAACTCCTTATCCGATTGATTTAGTGATTTAAAGTATAGACTCACGATCGCCGTTTGTCAATTCTGAAAAATTCACAAACCAGACGGGCCAAATTTTTTAATATCCGTCAAAACTGCACAGTATTTTCGGCTTTCTATTCCCTGTCGTCCATGTTTCGAGAAAGAGGTTTATGAGATGTCGCCGGTTCCTGCAGTCGGGTTATACCGGGTTCATGTGAATCATAACATGCTTGATTTCAGGGAATTGTTCCTCCAACGCATCATGGATTCTTTCAGCTGTGCTATGGGCCTCTTCCAAAGTAAGAGAACCATCCATGCTGATCTCCAGATCCACATAAACCTTTCGACCAAATTCCCTCGTTCGGAGCAGATCAATCCGCTTTACCTCTTCGCAGGAACTCACACAGTTGCGGATTCTTTCCTCCATCTCGTCACTGCTCCGGTGATCAATCAACTTCTCCATCGCCTCACGGAAGATGTCATAAGCAGATTTCAGAATAAATGCACAGATAACAAGGCCGGCAGCAGCATCCATACTCCGGATGCCCATTCTCGCTCCGGCAATACCCGCCAGAGAACCGATGGAAGAAAGAGAGTCGGAACGATGATGCAACGCTTCTGCCTGCAGCACCTCTGAGTTGAGGGCCTTGGCACGCCTCAACGTCATCCAGTACATGCTCTCCTTGACCAGGATAGACACGATTGCCGCTGCAAGAGCAATTCCTCCCGGGACAGGCGCATCCCGGTAGCTTCCGGAAACCAGTGTTTCCACGGAAGAAGAACCCATGGCAAGCCCGGCCACCAGAAGAATCACCGCCAGAAGGATGGATGCAATGCTCTCCAAGCGCTCATGACCGTAAGGGTGATCCCGGTCTTCCTTTTTTTCAGAAATCCGGACACCGATGACCACAATGATCCCGCCGGCTATATCGGACGCAGAGTGCAGAGCATCGCTGATCATTGCTCTGGAGTGGCCGACAATACCCGCAACCAGTTTAAAGCCAGCCAACAACAGATTGCCTGCTATGCCGATCCCGGAAACCTTCTCCACGGAAGACTGATAGCTTCTGTCCTCCGGTCTTTTTGTGATACAGGACATGGCGTAATCGCCTCCTCTATATTATAAAAGCGTTATCTTTTGGGGATTCTTGCCTCTACCTGCTTTTTCAGCTCTGCCAGGAGCCCTTCATCACCCCAGGCCTGTGTGAAGAAGTTCAGCTTTTTCTGCTCCTTCTCCAGCCTTGCCATAACAAGAGCCTTCAGTTCTTCATACTTAACAATAATCTTATTGTCATCACCGAATTTCTTGATAGTAATGGCGTCTTTCACAGAAGAAACCATATCGATGATAAAAACACCAAAGAACAACCCGATGAAGAATGAAAATGCCAGATTATTGGACAACCAGATCAGTGCGTCAATAATATGAGGATGTATCAGCAGATAATACACAGCACCGAGCAAAGCCCAGATCAGAGAGAAGAGCGGACAGATCAGCCCCATAACATTCCCCCATCGGTCGGAGTAATCCCAAAGGCGGATATTGAGCACCTTCAGCAGGAAAAGGCCGCCGACAAACTCGATCAACGTCATAGTGACTGCCATCGAGGCAAAGAGGATCAGTTCGTTGGTCAACGTCGCCTCCACGATGCCTCGTGTTTCCATGTATGCGATGAGAAACAGCACTGTAAGGCCCACCCCGTAAATCGGCAGATAAGGTCCTTTACAGAACCCCGGATTGATAAAATGCTTCGCCCGCGGACCGGAATGACTGATCAGATTACGGAAGAGGAATTCCAGCACCCAGCCGAGCATGGCGCCAACAAAAAACAGAAAGGCTATAACAAGAAGAATATTCATGGATCTCTCCCAGAGGTTAGATTTTCCTGAAGCTGTATTATACTCCAAAGCAATTGAATTTGCTATAGGCATTTTATGCTAGACGAGTCATCATTTTATGCGCTGTACAGGTGATCAAGCGTAAGAAGAGCCATGCCGTAACGGGAACTGATTCATACGGCATGGCTGAAAAATGTTTCAGAGGATTCTGTGCTCCGGCGGTTTACCCGTCATCAGAATGCTGATTTTTTCTTCGTTGAGTCTGCTTCCAATCACAATGATCGCTGCGTGCCCCTGCGGCACTGGATCGATCCGTGTCTCCTTGACTGTCGCGTTCACCTGATACCAGCTTTCTTCTGTTTGGAAAAAACCCTTCACACGGTTGATATGACCATACTCCGTGTTCTCAAATAACTGTGCGATTTTTTCCTCCAGCTGCTGCCGGGTCAGATGGGGATTCAGAAAAGAAAGGGACTGAAAATCCGGTTTTCTGCCTGCGATGGTCTTGACGTAGTCTGCCATCCGATAACCGCAGTGCGTCAGTTTTTCATAGTCAGCTTCCGTCAGATGATCCCAGTTTTCAGCCAGAATCCGCTTCTCCGGAGTATCCGTGCAATGAATTGCCTTTGCCGCTCGCTTCAGATGTTCCACCGTTCTCTCCAGCTCTGCTGAAGACGCCAGCTGAACCCGGCTGAGCAGAATGCAGCCGGCGCTGGCAGCCTGCGAAGCAAGAAAGAAATCCGCGTCCTCGCTCGTCTCATCCTCCAGCTTGGCATCCACGACAGCTATAACACTGCCCGGCTCATACCATCTGTCCAGCGGAGAATCCTGCAGGGTATCAAAAAACTCATCCACATCAAAAACCCCCGAGGGCTCGATGATCACACGGTCATACCCGCTCATGCCCATTGATATAAGTTTAGTCCGGAAGCGACGGCGGTGGCAATCCGCATCACAGGCTCCTGCCAGGGTTTCCAGTTCGCACCGGTCTCCCCGCAGCTCCTGCAGGAGAGGCAGATCAACATTCACTGCGCCGTGGTCATAGACCAGAATTCCGATTTTCAGTCCCTTACCGATCAGGTATCTGGCATAGTGCAGGAGAAATGTTGTTTTCCCCGCTCCCAGAAATCCTGTTATCAGGTCTACTTTAATCATTATGGTAATTACCTGTTCATGATCCGGCACTACTGAATGTCAAGCTCAATCGGCTCATCCAACGTTTCGGATACATACTTTCCGTTTTTCTTGCGCTGACGGACACACTCCGTCAGCAGATACTCGATCTGCCCGTTTACTGAGCGAAAGTCATCTTCGGCCCAGGCTGCAATTGCCTGATAGAGTTTGGCGGAGAGCCGTAGAGGAATCTGCTTTTTCTCTTCAGCCATAGATCAGTACAGGCTTCCGGAGTTAACAATTGGCTGTGCGTCCTTGTTTCCGCAGAGCACCACAAGCAGGTTGGAAACCATGGCCGCCTTCCGCTCCTCATCAAGCTCCACAATATTGTTTTCATTCAACTTCTCAAGGGCCATCTCTACCATACCTACTGCTCCGTCCACAATCATCTTCCGGGCGTCAATAATTGCCGAAGCCTGCTGCCGCTGCAGCATGACAGCCGCGATCTCCGGCGCATAGGCCAGATAGGTGATCCTCGCCTCAATAATCTCGATTCCGGCTTCTGATACCTTTGCCTGAATCTCATCGCGAATACGGCTTGCCACCAGCTCGCTGGAGCCGCGAAGGCTGCCGTCATCTTCCCTGCCGTCTCCTGTTGTGTCAACACCCGGTGCTACATCGTAAGGGTAAATCCGAACTATGTTTCGAACTGCACTGTCACACTGCAGGGAGAGATACTCTTTGTAATTGTCCACATTAAAAACTGCTTTTGCCGTATCTGTGACACGCCAGATCACAGCAATGCCGATCTCGATCGGGTTACCGAGGCAGTCATTGATCTTCTGGCGGCTGTTGGAAAGGGTCATCGCCTTGAGGGAAATCTTCTTGCTGGCTATTTCAATGGAACCCTGTTCGACACTCTTCGTAAGTGCAGCGCTGAGTAATGCACTGCCACGTCCTCCGTCAACGTCACCACTCTGACTGAGCTTCGTCTTCGCAGCGGGATTAACCGCCGTGCAGAAAGGATTTACAAAGTAGAAGCCTTCTTCCTTCAGCGTACCGACGTACTTGCCGAACAGCGTCAGCACCAGTGCCTCGTTGGGTTTCAGGATCTTCAGCCCGAGAAGCGGAATCCATCCGAGAACAAGCCACAGAATAGTAATTACCAGAACAGGAACTCCGAAACGCATGCTGCTGATATTGATCACGAGCAAAATGAATGCAACAACATAGAGCACAATCGTCCCGAGAAGAACTGCCATGCCATTTTTATTGCCGTTTAGAACTTTTTCTTTCATGTTCTTATACCTTCCTCAATTTGATATCTTTATGATATCACCAAAATATCGTTTTGTCAATAGCTTTCCTAAAAAATGGAAGCGATTATTCCTTATCGCTTTCATTTTCTGTTCTGATCAATTCGCGCTGTTTTTCACCAACCCCGGCTGGTCTGTCAGAAGCAGGCTATGTTGCTGTCGGTACGGGATTCCGTCCCTCCGATGAGGACACCCGTGGGCAGGCGCATAATCATCTGACCGCGACCGAAAGAGGATGTATCCAGATCCATACGGATGTCATGGCCACGCCTGGAAAGAGCACGGGCGAGATTACTGTCAAACCGGGTTTCTACGGTAACACTTCCGTCACGCATCCACTGCCAGCGTGGTGCATCCAGTGCCTGCTGCGGATCCATATGAAAGTCGATGACGTTCATCACCACCTGCACATGGCCCTGGGGTTGCATGTATCCGCCCATAACCCCAAAGGGACCGACCGGAACATTTCCCTTCATCAGGAATCCTGGAATGATCGTATGGTAGCTCCGCTTACCGGGCTGCAGGCAGTTCGCTGCAGATGGATCGAGAGAGAAATCAGCCCCACGGTTCTGCATCGCAATGCCAGTACCGTCGATGACGATTCCGGAGCCGAACCCCATGTAGTTGGACTGGATATAGGAAACCATATTCCCCTCTCCGTCGGCACAGCAGAGATAAACAGTACCGCTTTTCGGGGGGAGGACTTTGGAATAGATCCGGGCTTTGTCCCCGATCTCCTTTGCCCGCTGTGCACCGTATGCCGGATCCAGAAAGGCATGATAGTCGAAAGACATATGGGCAGGGTCTGTGACGGTTCGAAAGGCATCCGCAAATGCCATTTTGACAGCTTCCAGCTGGCGATGGAAGGTCAAAGCAGAGTCCCGCTCCGGAAAGTCAAACTCCTTCAGGATATTCAACGCCATAAGCGCCACAATTCCCTGCCCGTTGGGCGGGATCTCACACACATCGTAACCCCGATAGGAGACATGTATGGGTTCCACCCACTGCGCCTGAAAAGCCGAGAGGTCCTCATATCTCAGATAACCCCCGAAACGTCTGCTCTGTTCATCCATTCTGCGGGCAAGATCACCGGAATAAAATGCCTCAGCACCCGTTTCCCCTATCGCCCGAAGAGATGCCGCATGATCCGGAAGAGTGACCATTTCCCCCGGCAGAGGGGCACGGTTTTCACGTGCAAAGGTTTTGAACCACGGTGCAAATTCCGGTCCTTTGAGTGCTTCGATATAGCGTTCAAAGCTGAGTTGCCATATTCGGGACAGATTCGGTGCACAAGGATATCCGTTTTCCGCATAGGAGACGGCCGGTGCAAGATCTTCCGATAAGGAAAGACGACCGAACCGACGGTTCAATTCCGCCCATGCTTTCGGTGCTCCCGGTACTGTGACAGGTGCCCATCCGTGTGTTGGCATGTGGTTGCGCTCAGCACCGTAATCCCGCTTCACGCTATCGATATAGGCAAGCATCGGAGCAGGGCCGCTGGCGTTGAGTCCGAAAAGCTTCTGATCCTTTTCAGACCAGACCAGTGCAAATGCATCAGACCCCAAGCCGTTGGCTGTGGGCTCCGTCACGGTCAGTGCAGAAGCAGCTGCGACGGCGGCATCAACTGCATTGCCTCCTCTTCGCATCACTTCAAGCCCGGCAGCCGATGCCTGCGGGCTGGAACAGTTGACCATACCGCCCCGTGCGTAAACAGGGAAGCGTTGAGACGAATATTCCTGCGCTAAAGGATCAAAAGACGGTATAATTGCATTCATATCTCAATAACCTTTCTCTTTAGATGCAGCTCAGACAATAATCTGTTCTATGTCCACATTCATTCACCATACGGTCACTTCATCCTGCGGCTCTGCAAAGGGTCCCGGCAGAGTGTTGAGAGACCGATGCGATCCGAAATAATCCCGATCGAAGACGATGTCGGACCCGTCGGGGTTTTCAATAATCCAGCCCTTGGACCAGTGGGGGCCGATCATACCGTCCTGATAGGCAGCGGGAGGTGCCCAGGTGGTCGCAGCTTTGTTGACGTTAAATCCGCTCACCGTAATATAGCCGATTCCCTCTTTCTCCGGCATAAAGCAGTTGCGCCGGACAAGGATCTCCACCTTTTCGTTGTTTGGATCCTTCCCTCTGAAATTGGCATAGAAAACAGTCTCTCCGTCTTTCTGCTCACTATACCATTTATAGGAAGAGGCCTCACTGTCCCAGGCATAGGGATCAGGTTCACCCTGCAGGCATTCCTCCAGAGTAACAGTCTCATACATCATGCTGTCATTCAGGAATACAGCCCCGGTATGACGTACGGTTGGCGCAAAATACCAGTCACCGCAGACCATGGTGGTATAGGGATTATATGCCCCGAATATGCTGTTGCAGACAGCAGCTCTCCAGACGTGCCCTCCATAATGCGTCCATCCGGTGAGAATCTCCGCACCTGTGATAACTGCTCCGAGAGGCTCTGCAGAACGGTAAACAATCCGATTCCCTTCTGTGCCGGCGTGGACCGGATTGACGGCTTCCCGATAGATCCCGGGAGCAACAAGAACCTCGTCCCCAGGAAGGGCGATTTTCGCAGCATCATTGATGTGGCGGAACGGTCTCTGTTCAGATCCGTCCCCGTCCCGAAATGCGTTGATATTGACGTAATAGCGCATAAATGGATTCCTTTCTTATGATTCGATCATCAAAAAACTACCTGCGGGAACAGGTAGTTTTTTGTGCTTTATAGGGGTTTACATAATGATTGCATCCTTCGGGCAGGCAGCCTGACAGGTGCCGCAGCCGACACAGTCATCCTCATTGAGAACCCAGGTCTTGGCCTTGCGGTCAACCACAATAGCCTCCTGCGGGCATTTCTTTGCACAGAGCGTGCAGTAGATGCACTTGGAGGGGTCGTTGACGGGCTTGCCGTCATCCCGAGGCTGAACGGGAGCCGGAGCTTCGGCAGGCTTCTCTTCTGCAGCCTTCGGTGCTTCGGCGGAGGTGACCGTTTTAGCAGCAGTTGCAGCAGCGGGAGCTGTCTCAGCAGGTTTTGAAGCTGCAGGTGCGGCAGGCTTCACAGCAGCCGGCTTCGGTGCAGGCTTTTTCTTTTCTTTGAAGTGCGTACCCGTTACAATGAGATCATCTTCCTTTGTGGCGATCATATGATAGTCCGTCGTAAGGGTGATGGCATGATCATTGCAGAAATCGGCACAGGTGTTGCAGAAGGTGCAGGAACCCAGATCAAACCGGAGTGTAATATTCTCTCCGCCCTCAACAGGGGTTCTGGTAAGGGTAATCGCCTTGCCGGCACAGACGCGGACACACATACCGCAGCCGATGCACTTGTTGGGATCGTAGGCGATTCTGCCACGATAGTTGGGGGCAGCTTCACTGGGCACGAAAGGATACATGTCGCAGCTGGGTTTGCTGAAAAGCTGGGAGATTGCCTTTTTTACAAACGGAAAATCCATACCTTACTTCTCCCCTTTCTCTTCCTTCTTTTCCTCTGCTGCAGCCTCTGTGGGTGCATAGGGATTGGGAAGGGTTGCTTCCATGTTTCCGGTCTTCTTTTTCTCAGCGAGAATCTGCGTAGCAAGAAGGAGCCCGTCCATAATGGCCTGGGGTTTCGGTGTGCATCCGGCGATATCCACGTCAACATGGACATATTTGCTCAGCGGGCCGCATACGGAGTAACTGTCACGGAAGACATTACCGCTCTGCGGGCAGGACCCGCAGGTGACGATGCATCTGGGCTCCGGGATCTGTTCGAGTGTACGAAGCACACGGGGAAGGCTCTGCTTGGTAACCGGGCCCGAAACCACTGCGATATCCGCATGGCGGGGGCTGCCTACCAGTTTAAATCCGACACGTTCCGCATCATAGCGGGGCGTAAGAACCGACACGATCTCGATATCGCAGCCGTTGCAGGAGCCTGCATTGATATGGAACAGCCAGGGAGATTTACCTGTGCTTTCTATAATGGTTTTCTTAAACATATGGAACAGCCAGGGAGATTTACCTGTGCTTTCTATAATGGTTTTCTTAAACATGTCCGCTCCTCCTTACAGCCCGTACCATGCCAGAACCAGGCTGATTGCAGCAAGGCCCGACACGACCGTCCAATAGTATTTGAAAAGCTGCTCAATCTTGAGCCTTGCGGTGGAAGCATCCATCAGTGCGACAACACAGATGGTGATCACCACACAGAAGAAGAAATTGATAAGACCGTCGACAAGAATCACGCCCGTGCCGAGTCCGCCAAGGAAAAGTGCCACGAAC
>CACYYN010000003.1 GCA_902778665.1 Oscillospiraceae bacterium
TCAATTTTCAAGGTACATTGTCTCTCGTTTTTGTTGTCCCTCTCGGCGACAGCTTGGTTAATATACCACACCATCCCACTCTTGTCAACACTTTTTTTCGGATTTTTTTGATTTTTTTCAAAAAAGTTTGAAACCGCCAAATATAGTATTTGACAGTTTCAAAACACAATATATATGGTGTAATCAGTTCTCCACCAGGTAATCCGTAATTTTTGGTTCTCTGAAATTTTCTGAAAAAATCAAAGAAATTTTTTCAAGATTTTTCTCCAGCCTTGCAGAAAGATCTGCCTGTGAGCTTTCCAGATTCCCGCTCTGCTCAAGCTCAGCCGGATCGCCGTAGAGGTTTGAAAACAGGTTTCTGTACATCAAACTCGCTGTCAACATACGCTTATACAAATCGAAGGGCAGATAACCCTGCTGCAGGTATGCAGCAAAGTCTTCCTCAGTTGCATTTTCTCCCAAAGCACTTTCTGCAGCCTCCATTATCTGATTGGAAAGCTCTTCATTCAACTCCGGTGTCATTTCCAGGTTGTTGTCTTTCGCATACAGAAGAATGTTACGGTATTCCATTATGTCTCTTCTGGCGTATTCCGGCGGGACATCAGACCATGTTCTTCCGGTTTCCTCTTCAAAAGGATCCTCCCATGACATAGTCAAGCCAACCTGGCTATAGGCTTCCATCGTATTTTCGATCTGCAGGGCATAACTGCTGTAAAAGTAGAAGTACTCCTCCCAGGATACCGGTATGTCGTTTACCGTGCACACAATCTCTTCAGGATCATGAGATCGATACAGGGCATCAAAATCGACAGTACGAATTGTCGGTGCAGGAGGCACATATGCATTGGCCGCTTCCTCCTCTGCTGCCCGCGCAGCCATTGCTTTCACCTGATAGACGCTCAAACAACCGGTGAACAGCAAGCAGATCAGTAATCCTGCTGCAATTATTTTTTTCATTTTGTTTCCTCCAGGCGGCGGATCGTTTTTTATTACCGACGCCTCTGCATAGCCTCATATTCTTTCTATTATTATATTACGCTTTCGGATGCAGTCAAGCAGAATCGGATTTCCAGTCTCGCACAAAACGTCTGGCCTCATCAATGACCTGACTTTTGGAACGGATTTTCAGGCTCAGACATGGTTTAGACCCTGCTTCCACTTTCAGTCTTCCCTTATACGGGTCTGTTGCGTACAGACGGGAAACTTTTTCCATGTCGAATTCGCGCAGCGTAAAGCGAAGGCTGCCCTGCTTCTGAGAAATATCTGTAATGCCGGCAGCGCCTGCCTCGCCACGCAAAAGTGCCACCTGAATGAGAGAACTGACACCGGGAGGCGGATCACCGAAGCGGTCGATCAGTTCATCGAGCAGATCGTCCGCTTCCTCTTCTGTCCGAACCATCGCTATCTGACGATAGAGTTCCATTCTCTGCTCGGAAGAGGGAACATAGCGCTCCGGTATGCTGGCTGCCACCGCAAGATCTGCAGAGCACTCTGCCTTTGCGGGAACCTCGATGCCGCGTGCTTCCAGAACAGCCTCGTTGAGCAGCTTCATATACATATCATATCCAACATCCGCCATATGGCCGGACTGCTCGGCACCGAGAAGATTCCCCGCACCGCGGATCTCCAGATCTCGCAAAGCAATTTTCACCCCGGATCCGAAAGCCGCAAAATCACGGATGGCATTGAGTCTTTTTTCCGCATCTTCCGTAAGTATTTTATCTCTGCGGAAGGTCAGATAGGCACTCGCCCTCCTGGAAGACCGGCCAACCCGGCCTCGGATCTGATGCAGCTGAGCAAGACCCAGACGGTCTGCATCCTCAATGATCAGCGTATTGACATTGGGAATGTCGATACCGGTTTCAATGATGGTGGTGCACACCAGAATCTGCGCTTCCCCACTCACAACACGATCCATCACGTCAGAGAGCATCTGCTTATCCATTTTGCCGTGGGCAACGGCAACTGTCACCTCACTGCCGAGAAGCTCTGTAATTTTCCGTGCCGTGCGGTCAATATCGTCAATCCGGTTGTGGAGATAATACACCTGCCCGCCGCGCTGCAGTTCCCGGACCATGGCATCGGCCAGCAGGTTCCAGTCATGCTCCATGACAAAGGTCTGGACCGGAAGCCTGTCTTCTGGCGGTTCTTCAATGTTGGACATATCCCGGATGCCGGACATGGCCATATTCATGGTGCGGGGAATCGGTGTTGCTGACAGGGTTAGGACATCCACACCCCGGGACAGTTCCTTGATATGTTCCTTATGGGTCACCCCAAAGCGTTGCTCCTCGTCTACCACCAGAAGCCCGAGATTTTTAAACTTTACGTCTTTTGAAAGAAGGCGGTGTGTGCCGATGGCAAAGTCACAGGCGCCGGAAGCAATTTTCTTTAATGCTTCCGATGTTTTCTGTCCGGTTGTAAACCGGCTCAGAACTTCAATTTCCACAGGGAAACCGAAAAAACGCTGCAGAGCTGTCTGATAATGCTGCTGGGCAAGAACTGTAGTCGGGCAGAGCAGAGCCGCCTGCTTTCCATCCAAAATACATTTCATTACCGCCCGGAAAGCAACTTCGGTTTTTCCAAAACCTACATCACCGCAGAGAAGTCGGTCCATCGGTACGGAAGATTCCATATCCTTTTTGATTTCCGCGGCGCACCGGAGCTGATCATCCGTCTCGGTATAGGAAAAGTTCTCCTCAAATTCCCGCTGCCATTCACTGTCAGGTGCGAAAGCATATCCCGGTGTTTTCAGCCGTTCGGCATAAAGAGTGATCAAACGCTTTGCCATGTCTTTCGCTGCGCCCTTTGCACGGGAGCGCCGTTTCTCCCACTCTACACCGCCCATTTTAGAAAGCTTCACATTGGCATCCTGGGTTACGGCAGTATATTTGGAGACAAGATCAAGCTGCGTAGCCGGGACGTACAAAACATCCGACCCGGCATATACTATCTTAATATAGTCCTTTTCATAGCCGTCCACTTCCATGCGGACAATTCCGGTGAATTTGCCTATTCCGTGGTTTTCATGCACCACATAATCTCCAACGGAAAGATCAGCAAAGGACTCGATCCGCACTCTGCCGGAGGGCAGTTTTTTTCTGGCGGCATTCCTGCTTTTTCTGCGCAAAAGCTGTGCATCTGTAAGAATGGCAAGCCGAATGCCAGGATATTCCATTCCGGCTGAGACCGCACCGATTGAAACCGTACAGCGCCCTTTGACCGGAAGCGTCTGATCATCCGGGGCAAGGAAGGCCGGAACATCGTGCTCCGAAAGAAAGCTGCAAAGCACTTCGGCTCGCCGCCTGTCTCCCGCCAGGATCGCTACGGAGCAGCCCGCTTTCAGAAGCTGCCTGGCATCTTCTGCGGCAGTCTGTGCATTGCCGGCATAAGAAGGCAACTGTTTGGCCGGAATACTTATAATGGTGCGCGGCGCTATGGGGTTTCGTCCAACTGTAAATGCGTCTGCCATGTAGAGCGGAAAATCCTCCAGCCTTTTCAGAAGCCGATCAAAGGAGAGGAAAAAGCCATCCTCCGAGGCGGAAACAAGGGAACGGCGGCCAAGCTCCCGGATATCCTCCGAGAGCCGCTTCATATATTCCCTGGCACGTTCCGCACATCTTCCGGGCTGGTCCAGAAAGATAAAAGCATCCTCCGGGATATAGTCTGCTCCGGATGCCATCGGGTAGATCATGGGAAGATAGCGGTCACTGTCCGTCATCAGAATTCCGCTGCGCAGGCGCTCGGCATCCGCACGCATGTTTGCGGCAAGCGTTGCCGCATTGTCTGACGTTCTGCGTTTCGCATAACGGGCAGCAGATGCCTCGATCTCCCGGCAGAGTACTTCCGTCCCCCCGGGCGAGAGCGTAGGCAGGGTTTCTGCCGCAGGCAGAATGATACAGGCGTCAATGGGATCGTTCCTGCGCTGCGACTGTACATCAAAAGAGGACATGGAGTCAATTTCGTCGCCCCAGAACTCAATTCGGACAGGTTCCGAGGACGAAGGAGAGAAAAAGTCCAGAATCCCGCCGCGGCGGGCAAATTGTCCCGGGCCTTCCACCTGCTCGGTACGGGAATATCCGCAGCGGACCAGAGCATCTTCAAGATCCTCCGGCGGACAGGCTGCATCACTGCGGACTTCGAAAGCTGCGCGAAGAAGAGCATCGGGAGGAATTGTCCTCTGCATAAGCCCTGGGACAGAAGCCACGTGAATTCGAACGCTTCCTTTCGCCAGAGAATAGAGGGCCGCGATTCTGCTCTGCTCTGCCTGTCTGGAGGCAGCCTCCGTGGGATAGAAAGTATATTCCCGCATGCCGAGAACGGAAATTTGTTCTCCCAGCATGGAACGCAGATCATTGGCAAAATTTTCAGCGGAGGTATCGTCCGGGCAGAGCACAAACATTTTTTCTTCCGGTGCTTCCGCCAGTGCAGCGGCAAGATTTGCCCGGTGCACTGCAGAAAGCCCGGAAATAAGCGCAGGAAGCCCGCCGCTCTCCCGCAGACCCGGGAGGGCAGAGGCTTCCTTATTATTCAATATCTGTCGGAATAAAATATTCATTGCAGGGGAATTATAGCATTTCGGTGCGAAAGATTCAATTATGAATCACGCTTTTGCCTGCGCCTACAGACCGAATTCCTTTTTCAGCGTCTCCATCATCAGCTCCTGCGGAGCATCTACACCCGTCCAAAGCTTGAAATTCAGAGCACCCTGCCTTGCCAGCATACCGAGGCCGTTGACGGTTTTCGCTCCTCGACGCTTTGCCTCCCCGAGGAAAAGAGAATTTGGGTCATTGAAGATCACGTCTGTGACGACCATATCGGAGCGAATGGTATCATAGTTGATATCCGGCCTCTGATCGGTATTCGGATAAAGACCGACGGAGGTAGCATTGGACAGAATGTCTGCATCCTGCGGAATATCTACCGTTCCCTTCCAGGGCAAATAGACAGCGGAGGCATTCGTCCTGCGGTTTAAGAGGGATACCAGTTCCTGTCCCCGGGTTTCATTGCCGTTTATGACGGTGATCTTCTTTGCCCCTGCAAGAGCACATTCCACAGCAATGGCGCGGGCAGCCCCGCCGGCACCCAGCACGGCAATATGCTTTCCTGCCACATCAACACCTTCATCCACCAGAGACATCAGGTAGCCTTTCCCGTCCGTGTTCTCTCCGAACAGAACGCCGTTATTGTTCACGACCGTATTGACTGCGCCGATGATCTCGGCAGCTTCCGAGAGCTCATCAAGATACTGCAGAACGGCAACCTTGTGGGGAATGGTGAGATTAACGCCCCGCATATGAAAGGCTCTCACACCGTCCATCGCCTTTCCCAGGTCCTCCGCTTTCACCAGAACGGTAAGGTACCTGTAATTCAATCCCTTCTCGAAGAAGGCGGCTTCCTCTACAACTCCGGTGGGGTTTTCATCGATAGGATTGCCGAAGCATCCCACCAGCTCTGCTCTGTAATTTTTGCTCATGTTTTTTCCTCTCTTTTTTGTTTTTAAGACTCAGGAGTGACGTTGCAAACCCCAGATAGCTCAGGGTCACCCCTCCTTTTTCTGTTTATTTTACAGCAAAAAAGAATCTCTGTAAATATACCCGGAAGGCGTATTACAACAGAATATTTTTCTTTTCTATTCGCACACGGGATCAGGATGTGATACAATGCACACTGTCATCAAAACGAACCAGGAGATAAGACAAATGAAATCCGGTGTTTCCAGTGCTTTTCAGGAAATAGACGTACACAACATGACCAGAGTGCAGGCCATAACCGCAATCGACGCAAAACTCCGCAAAGCGGACAGCTCCGTTTATCAGCTCAGAGTAATCCACGGATTCCACGGCGGAACCGTACTGCGGGACGCGGTGCGGGCGCACTATCGGAATCATCCGAAGGTGAAGCGGATGGAACTGGGACTGAACCAGGGCGAGACCACCTTCATTCTACGGGAATTATAAACTCTTTCTGAACACCCCCTGCAGCTTTCTGCTTTCTATCGCAGGCATACATGGCAGAAGAATGCCTCATACTGCAGAAATGAACTATCTTCCCAACGCCGAAATATAAGAAGGGCATTTGAGTCTTGGCAGACTCAAATGCCCTTCTTGTGCCGAAAAGCCCCTGATATCAGGATTTTCTTACTTTTCTTTTATCGGAATCCACACTTCCGCATAATACGCCGGATCCTGCATTTCTTTTTCGAAATCTGCCGGATTGCTGTAATACTCGATATTGTATCCCTCAGCAATCTCATATGAACTTGAAGGCAGCCATTCAGAGAAAATTCTGCGGTTCAGTTCCTGCAGAGGAAGCGGCATGGCTCCGCAGCAAGGAAAGATTGCCCATGTATGTTCTCTTATTTCATGAACATCCAGCTTCCCAGCCTCCGTCTGCTTTGCAACATAATCATCATATGTGACAGCATCTTCAATGATTTTCGCCCAGTTCATCCGGCAACCTCCAAGCTGATTGTGGCATCAGTATAACATTCCTGCGCTATGAGTTCCCGACAATCCTTGCTCACTTTTGTCAGCACAGGCTCTCTTCCATCTTCCGGGCCAAACGATGCAGAATTGCCTGAGCCTCAAAGACAGAAACCTGTTTAAAGTGAATTTTTGCGCCTGGGCGGAGCTGGGCGGCAATCGGAATGTCGGCGGAGATCACATGGGCGATCTTGGCGTAGCCGCCGGATGTCTGGCAGCCTGCCATCAGAAGAATCGGCTGACCGTCTGCCGGAACCTGGATATCTCCCTTCCGAACGGCTTCGGATAGTATGTTGCCGTCATGCCCCGGGGAAAAGGAAACCGGCGGCCCGAAGAGGCGAATACCCATGCGATCGCTCTTTGGAGAATAGCAATATTCCCCCTTATAAAAAGCAGAGAGCCCGGTCTCAGAGAAATGATCGGCCTGGGTCCCCTCTATCACACGGAGAACTGCTTCGTTTTGCGGCAGGGGAAGCGGATCGGCACTCATAAATCTGGGAGGCGGAAGCAGATCCGAAAGGGTCGTCAGTCTTTCCCCTTTTGAAACCGGTTCCGGACAGAGAGATTTCACTTCAAGGCCACCGGAAAAGGCGAGATAGGCACGCATACCTCTTTCAACCGGGCAGGAGAGCAGTTCATCACCCGGTTCAGCATTCAGGGTCTGATGTGTGGCATAAACACACTTTTCCCCGCCATGAAAAATTGCAACAGCATCCAATCCTCCGACAACAGCAAACGCTGTCCGGGATGAAAAACGGATGCCAGGCAGGAGAAACGTCGCTTCCAGGAGAAACGCATCATCCGCGTTGCCGACCAGCCGATTGGCTAGAACAGCGCGGAAAGAATCCATCGGCCCACCGGCAGAGACACCGAGCGGCTGCAGATTATGATGTTTTGTGGAAACAGGAAGGGTCAGAAAGCCTTTATTGGTGATTTCAATCAAATCTCCCACCTCCCGCTCCGTTCTATTTCCCTAAAGGAACTTTCATCCACGGGCACAAAGCGGATTGTATCTCCCGGTTGAATCAGAGAGAGGGCCTTTTCGTCAAACAGCCTGAGGGGTGTACAACCGATAATATTCCATCCGCCGGGTGAGAGCTCAGGATAGACGCCCGTCTGTTCCCCGGCAATACCGACGCTTCCTCCCCGGACAGACTGCCTGGGCGTCGCTCTGCGGGGACAGGCAATAGAAGGGTCCATTCCGCCGAGATAAGGGAATCCGGGACGAAAGCCCAGCATAAAGACATGGTAATCCGGCAGAGCATGTCGGCGGATCACCTCTGCAACGGAAAGATGTGCATGAGAAGCAACCTCCTCCAGATCCGGACCGAACACTTCCCCGTAGCATACGGGAATATGCAGAAGCCTTCCCTGAGACTGCTCTGCCTCTGTATCCGGTGCCGGCAGCGAACGGAGAAACAGACAGAGCTGGCCATAGGTCACACGCAACGGATCATATTCCACAGTTAGGGTACGGTAGGCAGGGATACAGCCGAGGATTCCGTCGAATGATGCATGCTGAATCTGCCGGCTTAAAGCATGCACGCGGGCATTGACTGTAGAAGAGATGACATTGTCCAGGACGATGTCTATTGCGCTGTCACCGTGGGGAAGAAGCATAAGATCAGCTTTCATACTCTCTCTCTCCGGCAAAAGGCCGAATGACAACACCGGCTTCATGAAGTGCTCTGCTGACAGACCGAGCGAGGCTGACTGCCTCCGGATTGTCGCCATGGAGGCAGACAGAATCACAGAGAACCGGAATCCTGTTGCCGGTTTTCGTGATGACAATGCCTTCTTTCACAGCGGCAAGCACCCGGTCAGAAATTTCTGCGGGATCGGAAAGAACAGCGTTTTCCCGGGTACGTGGGACAAGGCTGCCGTCATCACTGTAAGCCCGGTCAGCAAAGAACTCCGCTGCACAGTGGATATTATGACTCTTCGCCGCCCTCTCCATGGCACTTCCGGCAGGGCAGAGGAGCATGAGAGAGGATTTATAGAGGAAAAGAGCAGTCACAACCGCTTCTGCCAGAGCTGGATCCTTCGCCGCCGCATTGTAGAGTGCTCCATGCGGTTTCACGTAGGAGACCCGGGTACCCTCAGCCCGGCAGATCCCGTCCAGAGCTCCGATCTGCATGAGCAGACAGTCCGTCACCTCGGCAGGTGAAAGAGCCATGTAGCGACGCCCGAACCCCATAAGATCCGGATACCCCGGATGTGCACCGACAGTGACGCCGTTCTGCACCGCAAGAGACACTGCCCTGCGGATGACAGCCGGATCACCGCCATGCCAGCCACAGGCAATGTTGACAGAGGAAACCAGCGGAATCAGCTCATCATCCGAGCCGTAGCGATATACACCGAAGCCTTCTCCGAGATCGGCATTAAGGTCAATGAACGCATACATTCTGTTGCCTCCGCATTTTTCAATAATATATAATATGTAGATATTATGACACAGGGCAGATCCTTTCTGCAAGCTATTTTTCTGCGTCAATCCACCGATGAAGAGACGACGGTGTTTTTTACTTGACGAACCGCTTCTCTCATGTATAATTACTTATACTATTAACCTTGTATGCTGGATGGTTTATTTGATGAAAACACTTTATTTTGACTGCTCCATGGGTGCCGCCGGTGATATGCTGACAGGTGCCCTGATTGATCTTCTGGAGGATCCGGATACCGGTATAAAAAAACTGAATTCCCTTGGCTTGCCGGGAATTCGCTACGAGCGGGAAACCACCGAAAAATGCGGTATCAGAGGAACCCATATCCATGTGCTGGTAAACGGCGCGGAGGAGGGAGACGAGCACCATGAACACCACACCTGTGAAGAGCATCATCACCACCCTCACTCTTCCCTGCACCATATTGCGCATATAGCAGAAGCTCTGCCTTTAGAGGAAGCGGTAAAACAGGATATCCTCGCTGTTTTCACGTTGGTAGCAGAGGCCGAGAGCCGTGTGCACGGCGTTCCTGTGCCGGAAATACACTTCCATGAGGTGGGTACCATGGATGCCGTTGCGGACATTACGGCTGTCTGCGTGCTTCTTCATGAGCTTGCCCCGGATGAAATCATTGCTTCTCCGGTACATGTTGGTGCGGGAAGCATACACTGTGCCCACGGTATTCTGCCGGTGCCCGCTCCTGCCACGGCAGAAATTCTGAAAAATGTGCCGATGTACGGAGGGAAAATCAAAGGAGAACTCTGCACTCCTACCGGTGCTGCACTTCTGAAGTATTTTGCTACACGCTTCAGAGATATGCCGGTTGTGACCGCAGAAAAAATCGGCTACGGCATGGGCACAAAAGACTTTGAACAGGCAAACTGCCTGCGTGCAATCCTCGGCCATACAGCAGATGATCAGGATATCATTACAGAGCTCTCCTGCAATATCGACGATATGACAGGAGAAGATATCGGCTATGCCATGGAGAAGCTGCTGGAAGAAGGCGCCCGCGACGTATTTACCATGCCCATCGGGATGAAAAAAAACCGGCCAGGAACCATGCTGTCCGTCCTCTGTGCAAAAAAAGACACCAGACGAATGGTTGAACTGATATTCAGACACACCACTACGATCGGAGTCCGGGAGGCAGAGAAGAAGCGGTATATTCTAAGTCGAACCGCCGGGACTCGAAGCACTCTCTATGGGAGCGTAAACATAAAGCAATGCTGCGGCTACGGGGTCAGCCGGGAAAAGATCGAACACGATGACCTTGCCCGCATCGCAGACGATCAGGGCAAAAGCATCCTGCAGATCAGAAAAGAACTGGAGAATAACTGACTATGCGAAGAAACACTACCCTAAAACTGACATACGCCGCCACATGCTTTGCGCTGGCAATGGTGCTTCCCTTTCTGGTCGGACAGATTCCCCAGATCGGACAGATGCTGAGCCCGATGCATATCCCTGTATTTCTGTGCGGCTTTCTGTGCGGATGGCAGTGGGGGCTGGCGGTGGGACTTCTGGCCCCACTGGTTCGTTCCCTTCTGTTCGGAATGCCCGCATTTTATCCGAACGCGGTGTCCATGATGCTGGAGCTGGCAACCTATGGGGTGCTGAGTGGGCTTCTTTACCGGATGCTGCCGAAAAAGCCTGCATTTCTCTATGCAACGCTGCTGGTTTCCATGCTGGCAGGACGGATTGTATGGGGAATTGCCCGTTATATTCTGGCCGGACTGCAGGGTTCTGCCTTTCCCTGGCAGGCTTTTGTGGCAGGTGCATTTACCAATGCGATCCCCGGAATTATTCTGCATATTATTCTGATCCCGCTGATTGTGTTTGCCATGCAACGGGCAAATCTGGTTCTCAACGAATAAGGGCGATTTCACAAAATCAGCAAGGTTTGTTCATAATCTATTCATAAACATTAGCACTCTCCTCTTGACAGTGCTAAAAATCGTGCTATAATAACAGTCGAACAAAGGAAATAGAGATCGAATGAATGACCTCCTTCCCCTTGCTCAGGTAACAAACAAAATGATTGCATTAAAGTAAGGAGGCATGACTTATGTTACCGAGTATTTTTGGAGAGAGTTTATTTGATGACTGGATGGATTTCCCGTTCAGAGGTTTCAACAGTGACGTGGACAACAAGCTTTATGGCAAACATGCGGCTCGCGTAATGAAGACGGACCTGAAGGAACATGACGATGGCTATGAGCTTTCGATTGATCTGCCGGGCTTTAAGAAAGAACAGATTGACCTGCAGCTGCAGAACGGTTACCTGACCATTACCGCATCCAAGGGACTGGATGAAGAGGAAAAGGATAAGAAAGGCAAGCTGGTTCACCAGGAGCGTTATGCAGGATCTATGAGCAGAAGCTTTTACATCGGCGAGAGCCTGACAGAAGAAGACGTCAAGGCAAAATACGAAAACGGTGTTCTGACACTGGAGTTCCCGAAGGAAAAAGCCATCAAGGTTCCGGAACGCAGAACCATTCAGATAGAAGGATGACCCATAATCAGACCAATCGCCCCGCCAAAACGGCGGGGCGATTTTTTATGATTCTTCCGGGTCGGTTTAGCCGACAATAACAAGAGGAAGCATAACGGTTGCAATAAAATATCCATTCTCCACGGAGGTTTCAAAGGATCCGTTGCACTCCCGAACCTTTGCAGATACGATTTTCAGACCGAGACCGTGGTTTTCGCTGTCTGTCTTTGTTGTGGCAAGGGTCGGTGATCAGAAGCCCGTTTTTTTCGGATGATTGAAAGAAAAAACGAAAAATCGTTTTCTCCCTTTACAACCACAGCATCAAGGGATATATTGTTTAGGCAAAACTACTATCGAGAAAACGTTACGGAAAAGAGCCCTCTTCCGTTCATCGATATGCAGAAAAGGAGAAAAAGACATGCCCTGCACCACTGTACTCGTCGGCAAAAAAGCCAGCAATGACGGATCCACCATGATCGCCCGGACCGATGACGGTCATTTTGACGTCAAAAAAATGGTTGTAGTAAACCCGAAACAGCAACCGAAAAAATATAAAAGTGTGCTCTCACATCTGGAAGTCGAACTGCCGGATAACCCCATGCGATATACCGCCTGCCCGAGCGTCGACCGGAAGGACGGCATATGGGCCGCAACCGGCATCAACGCAGCGAACGTGGGTATGACGGCAACGGAAACCATCACTTCCAACGCCCGGGTGCTCTCCGCAGATCCGCTGGTGAAATATCAAAAAGCGAAAAACCGCAGAGAAAAAGATCTTCCCGGCGGAATCGGAGAGGAGGACATCGTTGTCCTCGTGCTGCCGTATATTCACAGTGCGAGGGAAGGCGTGCTCCGGCTGGCATCACTGCTGGAGCGGTACGGAACCTATGAATCCAACGGCATCGCCTTCAACGATGAAAATGAAATCTGGTGGATGGAAACCATCGGCGGACACCACTGGATGGCAAAAAGGGTTCCGGATGAACAGTGTGTGCTGATGCCGAACCAGTTTGGAATGGACACATTTGACCTGGACGATGCCCTCAGTGAGGGAAGAGAGAACCTGTGTTCCAGGGATCTGCGTGAGTTTATTCATGAGAACCGGCTGGATCTCAACCAGAACGGGCGCTTTAACCCTCGAGATATTTTCGGTTCCCGACGGGATATGGATCATATCTACAACACACCGCGTGCATGGTTTATGGGGAGATATCTGGCACCTGATTCCTTCCGATGGGATGGTGAAGACGCCGTATTTACGCCGGAGAGCGACAATCTGCCCTGGGCACTGGTCCCGGACAGGAAGGTCAGCGTGGAGGATGTGAAATACCTGCTCTCTTCCCATTATCAGGGGACACCTTACAACCCCTATTCCAGCAGGGACACCGGAAAACGGGGTATGTACCGCTCTATCGGCATCAACCGGACAGGGGTTGCATCCGTATGCCAGATCCGGCCGGGCATGCCGGAAGAACTCAAAGCTGTTGAATGGATCTGCTTCGGCTCAACAACCTTTGATGCACTGCTGCCTGTCTATACAAACACGGAAAAGCTGCCGAAGTACTTAAGCGACGTGACACTGGATGTCTCCACGGAAAACTTTTACTGGAGCAGCCGCCTTCTCGGTGCTTTGGCAGACCACAACTATGCAACCAGCATCCAGAACATTGAACGGTACCAGGATGCAGTAGCCGTCAGAGGCAGGCAGATCATCCGGGAATATGATGAAAAAATGAAGCAGAGCGGAGACTTTTCCCTCATCAAAGAGGCAAACGAATCGCTCTGCAGCATGGCTAAAGAAGAGACAACAAAAGTACTGAACAAGGTACTGCTGGATGCCAGCACCCATATGAAGAACGGCTTCAATCTTGCGGATAACTGACAGGAGAATCTACTCCTGCACTCCTCCGGATGCAAAAAATGCTTCAACCGCCAAAAGGCTCGCCGCCTTGTCTTCCAGATGATGGTTATAGCGGCTCTTTTCTATAACCACCTGATGGCGAGAATCTACTCCGACCTGCATTTCACTTAGAATGCGGGAAAGATAATAGGAATTTTCAAACATTTGCCCGTACAGCACAATTTTATCCGGATCAATCAGGTAGATAACGGCTTTCAATGCCCCGCACAGCACTTTCACCGCCTGATCTACAATTGCCCCGACACCCTGATCTCCGCTGAGAGCTGCATCCAGCACCTCATCGAGATCCAGGTGGAGGGGCTTTTTGTGGTTATAGCGGCTCCATAGCAGGGGTGTGTTTTCTTCCGAAAAAGCGGCGAGGGCGTCTTCACAAATAGCAGTCGGAGAGGCAATGGTCTCCAGACATCCACTTTTTCCGCAGGAACAGGGCTTGCCTCCCCGTGGAATAACCGGAATATGACCGATTTCCGCTCCCTGCTCTGATCCGCCGTGCCAGATTCGTCCGTCTACAGAGAGAGCCGCACCGATGCCGTATTCACAGCGGAGGAAAAACTGTGCACCCTTCGCCTGATCACGTGAGAGAAACATCTGGGCAGCGAGAAGGGAGCGGACATTGTTTTCCATCACGGTAGGGAACCCGGTCAGCTCTTCCATGCGACGGCAAAGGGGATAGTGCTCTTCTGAAAGTGCACCGAAGCTGTCAATGACTGTTCTGCCGTCGGATGCACAGATGCCGCGCACTGCAATACCGACGCCGATTACTTTTTCCCGGGGAATCCGGTATTCCTCTGTCAGGGACAGAAGCTTTTCAGAGAGCATTTGAACAGTTTCTTCAGCAGGCGCATGAGGCGGAAGCGGAATTTCTCTGGAAAAAATAACGGTGCTGTCCAGCCAGAGAGCAGAGAGGATCGCCTGCCGGAGGTTGATGAGAACACCGAGCGCACAGCGGCTGTGGCTGTTTAATTCCACCAGAATCTCCCGTCTGCCGGCATTCCCGCTGGGAACTGTATTTCCTTCCCGCAGAAGACCCTCTCCCATCATTTCCCCAACAATTTTTGTGATAGCAGCCGGTGTCAGGCCAAGCTTCTGAGCCATATGTTTGCGGGAGATGCTTCCTTCTTCATGGAGGAGACGCAGAGCGGCACTTCGGTTATTCCGTTTGACACTCATCATATTGTCACCCGTAAACGGCATAGAACTTCCTCCTTCAGGTATTTCGTACCGGTCTGCCAGCGTGGTTGATTCGACCGCGCTGCAGAATCACTGCTGCACCGGCAAGCACCACAAGAATCCCCAGCAGCTTTTTTACTGTGAGTTCCTCATTGAGGAAAAACACACCGATAAAGCAGCTCATCACCGGCATCAGCAGCAAATAGAGTTTTACCAGCCAAACCTCAAAATGCCGGAGATTGCGATAGTAGAAGAAATAGATCCCTGTCTGCGCAAGGCCGCCGAGGACCACCAGCGCCCAGAAAGCGGGACCCGTCGGGAGAGCAGAAAAATGCAGATCTCCGGCAGACACGGCTGAAACGGCAAAGAGCAGCAGCACGACAAAATTGTTGTAATAAGATATCATATCCGCATCTTCCCGGTATCTTTCCTGAGCGGTTTTGATGATAAAGGCATTCGCACTGACACAGGCAGCACTCAGAAGGAAGAAGAGATCCGTCGGATGAAATTCCATGCCACCGAAATCCACACCCAGCACCAGAAGCACACCAAGAAGCATAATCAGGGTGCCGATCCAATCGGATATATAAAGTTTTTTATGATAGAGAATAACCGTTGCCAGATTGACCATCAGCACATCCGTTTTCAGAAGGGCCGTACCGGTACTGAGACTTCCACCCGCATAGCCGAGATTGGCAAACAGATCCAGCAGAAATCCAAAAACACCAATGATCAGGAGGATGATTACAGCTTTTCCCTGATGAAAGAGCCGTGAAAAATTACCATCGAGCAGCAACTGCACAGTCAGGAATACCAAGGCAGCACTTCGCAGCAGAAACCCTGCTGCAAGAGGAGAGCCTGTCAGATCCACGAGGACCTTGCTGACAGCATAGTAAACAGACCATGCAATCACCATCCCCGCAACCATCAGGGTATATTTCAGATCCTCCTTCATTTCAGTGCTTCGAACATCTCCCGCAGGGCCTGTTCATCCATTCTGACAGGGTTATTGTTCATCAGCGGATGCACCGCACAGTCATGACACAGCTTATCCAGATCCACCTCACCGAGATCGGAAAGACGGGCACGAAGGCCGCCCAGTTCTTTCAGCCCGGCAATACGCTCTGCCAGCTCGTCCGTACCGGAAAGACCGACCGCCCTGCACAGACTTTCAAGCCGTTCATCGGCATTGATATGCACAAAGCTGTCCAGCGTGAAGGCGCAAGCCTCTCCGTGGGGCAAATGATAATCTTCACTCAGCGGATAGCTGCATGCATGGCTTGCCGCCGTCTTCGGCAGGGCAAAGCTCAGCCCGCCCAGGAGGGAGGCATAGGCCATCTTTTCTCTGGCTTCCTTGTCTTCTCCGTTGCGGAAAGCAGTTTCCAGATTCTGCAGAATTGTTTTCACTGCCTCTATTGCCATCAGATCGGAGATCGGCTGATGATTCTTGCTCCAGTAACCCTCCAGCGCGTGAGCCATGGCATCAAGGCCGGTATTCATAGTGGTGCGCGGCGGTACGGAGATTGTCAGCTCCGGATCGACGATTGCAGCGCGGGGCATGAAGGCCGGGTTATTGATGGTGCGCTTCTCTTTTCCGTGGCTGATGACGGAAACCTGGGTCACTTCGCTGCCGGTGCCTGCTGTTGTGGGCATTGCGATTATGGTAAGGCGCTCGGTCGGGAAGGCAAGGTTACCGTGGTAATAGTCCAGAAGGTCTCCGTCACCCAGGGCAGTGGCAGCGGCAAACTTTGCCGTATCGATGGCACTGCCGCCTCCGATGCCGATTACGGCATCTGCCTGAAATTCCCGTGCAAGAGCAACCGTTTCAATTGCGCCGCTGAGCTGCGGATTCTGTTCAACGCCACTGAAAACAGCGCAGATCCGGCTCTCAGAGTTCCGGAGCTTCTCTGCCTCCGGGAGGAAATGATGACCGCAGACCAGAACACAGCGTCTGATGCCGAGCTCTGAAAGAACGGCGCCGAGCTCTTTGCGCTTCCCTGTGCCAAAGTAAATTTTAACCGGCTGGGAATAGATAAAATCAGTCATAGATGCTGTCCTCGATGGCGGAGAGCTTTGCAGCAAACTTATGCATGTTTTCTGCACGCCAGTCTTCCAGATCCTGGCACCAGGCGGTGGAAAGGAACGTCTTTACCATTTCGATGGCTAGCTCCGGCCCGACAATCCAGCCTCCCATGCAAAGAATGCTGGCATTGTTGATGGCACGTGCCATTTTTGCGGAGTACACACCCTCGCAGGCAACGGCATAGACACCCTTGTATTTGTTGGCTACAACACTCATGCCCGCTCCGGTCCCGCAGATCAGGATAGCAAAGTCATATTTTCCCTCCTGCACCAGAGGCGCCACTTCACTGGCTACCTGATAATAGGGATGAACTTCATTGAGATCTGTTGTTCCGAGATCGTCAAACGCAATATCCGTCCCGGCGAGGTACGCCTTAACGGCTTCTTTTACGGCAAAGCCGGATTTATCACTGCCAATTGCAATTTTCATATCTATCTCCCTGTTTCTTTTATTATTCAGGGGAGAGATGGATCTCTCCCCCGGTGTTTCGATTTGTTTTATAACTTATTTCAGAGCAACTGCTTTTTTCGCCGTTTCGACGATATTCTCCACCGTCAGGCCGATTGCCCGGCGCAGGTAAGGCATTTTGCCAACCTCTCCGAACCGATCCTGCACGCCGACGGCACAGGCAGGGATCTTCTCCTGCGCAAGAGCTTCGAGGACTGCAGAATGAAGCCCGCCGATCACATTATGATTTTCCACAGTGAGGACTGCTCCGGTCTTCCGGGCAGAGGCAATCACCTTATCCCGATCAATAGGTTTGATGGTATGGACATTGATTACTTCCGCATCAATCCCTTCTCCGGCAAGAATCTCTGCCGCTTCCAGTGCATCTTTCAGCTGGAACCCCGAGACGAACAGGGAAAGATCTTTCCCTTCCCGCAGAGTATCCGCCCGGAAAAGATCAAACCGGTAGTCTGTCGGGAAGATTTCCGGCAGTTCTTTGCGGAACAGACGGATATAGACGGCACCATCATAGGCATTGAGAACCGGCATCGCCGCACGAAGCTGAACAGGATCTGCCGGCTCAAAGATGACCATACCGGGAATGGAGCGCAGCACACCGATATCTTCCATGCTCATATGGGTGCCGCCGTTGAGCTCGGCAGCAATGCCAGGATCCGTCCCTACGATTTTCACATTGCGTTTTGCATAGACGATGGAAATTGCTATCTGATCGCAAATTCTTCTGCTGGCAAAGGGTGTGAAGCTCTCAATCCAGGGCTTGAAGCCATAGCTGGAAAGGCCGGCCGCAATGGAGGCCATATTCTGCTCGGCAACACCACAATCGAACATCTGTTTCGGGAAACGATCATAAAGCGCTCTTGTTCCGCTGGCTTTTGCGAGATCCGCATCCAGCACACAGACATGGCGGTCTTTCTCCATCAGCTCCGCAAGGCAGCTGGCGTAAACAGCTCTCATTTCCATTGCTTTATTCCTCCCCCCGCAATGCTGCAATTGCAGCATCTGCCTGCTCTTCCGTAATCGGGCAGTTGTGGTTGCCCGGGCCTAGATCCACAATCCAGGGAACACCGCAGCCTTTCAGCGTATTGAGAATGACCATGGTGGGCTTTCCACTTCCAACGCCGAGCTTCGCATGGCGCACAGCCTCAGAAACCTGATCGACATCATTGCCATCTTCCACTTCAATCACATTCCAGCCGAAGGCCGCCCACTTTTCCGCAAGCGGTGCAACATCGTTTACCTTCGCCACCAGGTCATCGATCTGGAGCTTATTATAGTCTGTAAACGCGATAAGGTTATCCAAATTCTTGGCAGCGGCAAACATGGCCGCCTCCCAGATCTGGCCCTCCTGGCTTTCTCCATCGCCGATGAGGGTATAGATCAGGGCACCGTCTTCTTCCAGTTTTGAGCCGAGCGCTGCGCCGACTGCGCAGGAAAATCCCTGGCCAAGAGACCCTGTCGTCATATCGATGCCGACAGTACGGTTCATATCACAGTGGCTGGGGAGATTGGTGCCGCCCTCATTGAGAGTCAGCAGTTCTTTGCGGTCGAAGTAGCCGCGGTTGGCAAGAGCAGCATACACGGCAGGGCCCGCATGGCCTTTGGAACAGATAAACCTGTCCCTGCCCGGCTTTTTGGGGTCGGAAGGGTCAATGTTCATCGCCTCAAAATACAGCACGGACAGCAGTTCCACCACGGAAAGACAGCCGCCGATGTGGCCTACGCCCAAATGCCCGATGCTTTTCAGGACATCACAACGGATATCCAGACTGATTTTCTTCAGATCTACGCTCAATTCAGGTTCCCCCTTATTGATTAATTAAAAAGTTTAAGCAATTGCAGTTTAATCTTTATACCCTTCTTTGTCAATACTCTGGGAAAAGAATTCCATGTTTTTCTTTTAAGGTTGACAACAAAGGCCGATGGGGCTATGATTGATCAAGAGTGTTAAGTAATTTATTTTATTCTCTCATTATTCTATGCGGAGGTACTTTCAAAATGAGTTTCTGCCCTGTATATGTTCCGGTCGGCGTGCCGACTTTTCATCTGGAGAGCGCCCAGGACCAGTTTGAGAAATCAGTCCGGATGCTACGGGCTGTTGATGAGCGTTTTGTCTGCCCGGAGAAGATGCTGCTGAGCCTGGATGATCTGCAGCATTTTCTGGACGGACTGCACCCCGACCTGGTTGTTTTTCAGAATCTAACCTTTGCCAACGCTGCCTATATGTCTGAAGTATTGCGGCGATATGAGGGACCGATTCTGCTGTGGACGCTCCGGGAGCCCGTGATTGACGGTGGAAGACTGCGCCTCAATTCCCTAACAGGCGCCTATTCCGCTGCCAACACCATGCGTGCTTTCGGAAGCCGCTTTGGCTATACCTTCGGTGCTCCGGAAGAGAAAGAAGTGAAGGATACTGTTTCCGCATGTGTAAAAGCAGCAGCTCTGAAAAAAGAAATGCGCTCTCTGCGTATTGCTGCCATCGGGCACACACCTCAGGGGTTCGGTTTCGGCCGTGCTCTGGACAGTGAACTGATGAGCGTTTTCGGTGCGGAACTTGAAGCCATTGAAGCCCGGGAACTGATCGATCAGGCAAAGGCTTTCACCGATGAAGAATGTACAGCATATCTGGAAAAATCTGCAGGTGCTACCTGCGGACTGGATCAGACACCGGAGCGTAACCGGCTGGATCATGCGAGACTATATAAAGCATATGCCGATTACGTCCACACCCACGGGATCGGTGCCATCGCAAGCCGCTGCTGGCCGGATTTCTTCACGTCTTTTGGAACACCAGTCTGTGCTGTGTTGTCTCTTCTGAATGATGACGGTGTTGCTGCAGCCTGTGAAGCAGATATCTACGGCGCTCTCTCCATGTGGATAGGTATGCACCTGAGTGGTGAACCGGTGTTTTTCGGCGACCCGGTTTCTCTTGATGAAGGAGAGAACACCATCACCTTCTGGCACTGCGGAGCCGCAGCCTGCTCTCTTGCCCGGCACGATACCGGTGCACAGATCGGGGTACATCCCAACCGTAAGATCGGTCCGGCAATGGATTTCGGCTGTGAGGCATTCCCGGAGGCCACCATTTTCCGTGTAGGTCGGGAGAAGGACGGATCCTTCCGCTTCTTCCTCACTGAAGGAGAGGCAATGGATAAGCCCAAACAGTTTATTGGGACATCCATTGTGGTGAAAACGGACCACACCAGCCGGTCTATCGTGGAACAGAGCGTTCTGGACGGGTTTGAGCCCCACTTTGTGGTTATCAAAGGCAGATGGGCGACGACCCTGCAGGCTCTGGCGGATATGCTGGGTATTCCCGTCTGCCGCTATTAAAACATGAAGAAGGAATCACGGTTAACAGCTATCCTCTCTGCCGTGATCGATATCATCTAGGCAGGACTGCTGTGGCTTGTCTTTTCCCTTCCCCTTTTCACCATCGGTGCCTCTTCCACAGCTTTATATTACGCCGTGGTTAAAAGCATCCGTCACGACCGGGGTAGGGTCAGTTCCTGTTTTTTTCAATCTTTCCGGTCGAACCTCCGGCAGGCAACGCTACTGTGGCTGCTCTGCGTTGGTTATCTTCTGATCGGAATCGGGGATGCAATTGCGTTTGCCCGGATGGGTGTAAAGGAAGGCAGTCTGCTTTTCTGGATGAGCCGTATTTTCTTTCTGCCGGTTCCGCTTCTTTTCCCCTGGCTGTTCGCTTTTCTTTCCCGTTTTCAGAATTCTCTGAAAAACACCCTGCGGTATTCCGCCTTTCTTGCCATGCGCCACTTCGGCACCACACTGCTGCTTACGTTTGAACTGGGGCTGTTTCTTGCCATTGCATATCTGATTCCTCTGCTGCTGCCGTTCCTGCCGGGCGCTTTCTGCCTGCTGATGAGCCTGCAAATTGAACCTGTTTTTCGCTCGCTGACTGAAGAGCAGGAGGACGAAAACGCAGATGCATGGTATAATGAATAATACACCGATGCATTAGATTTTTTCAACAACACCTTACGGAGGCGCTCATGTTTGAACTTCATTTTCCCGCTCCCGATGCTGTAGAGCTCTACGGCAACGGCAGACTGCTGTTTCATCATTCGGGTGGATCTCCCGCTCTCTTTCTTGGAAAAGGTAGGGAAACCATCCATATGTTTCGCGGTAATTTTGATATCTCTGACCGAATTTCCGAACGCTATGCTCTGCAATTTACCGGAACAGAAGAAAACGGTGAGGAGAAGATTCTTCACTTCACCTGCCCGGGATGCGCAGAAGATTACAGCCTCCATCTGAAAGAGCAGGGCCTCCGGCTGCATCTGCAGGGAGAGTGCAGAGACTCCACCTTCAATCGGCTGTGGATTCGCCTTTTTGCAGAAAAGGGCGAACATGTAACCGGCGGAGGAGAGCAGTTTTCGGCCTTGGATCTGCGCGGCAGGCTCTGGCCGATCTGGACCAGAGAGCAGGGTGTGGGACGCAATAAACTAACAGAGGTTACACGCCTGGCCGATGCACTGGACGGCAGCGGCGGAGACTACCACACAACTTTCTTTCCGCAGCCTACGCTTGTTTCATCCCGGCTATATTTTGCCCATCTGGAAAACTACGAATATTCGGAACTGGATCTGAGGGAAGAGAGCTTCCATGAGATCGGTCTGTGGAGCACATCTTTAAAGCTCGTGCTGTGCTGCTCAGACAATTATCCCGCTCTGCTGGAAAGCCTGACCGGTCTGCTCGGCCGTCAGCCGCCCTTGCCCGATTGGGCAATGCGGGGTCTCTGGCTCGGTGTTCAGGGCGGAACGGAACGCGCCGTCAGCCTGGCCAGGCGCTGCAAAGACGCCGGCGTTGACCTCTCGGCCGTCTGGATTCAGGACTGGGAAGGAAAACGTGTAACATCCTTTGGGTCTCGCCTCCAGTGGGACTGGCGCTGGAACCGGGAACGTTATCCACAGCTGGATGAGATTATTCGGGAGGACCGGGGTACCGCCTGGATGGGCTACATTAACCCATACCTGGTGGAAGGCGGGGTACTATTCCGGGAAGCAAAGGAACGTGGCTATTTCGTACGCAGGGAAGACGGAACCGATTATCTGTTTGACTTCGGTGAGTATGACTGCGGCGTCGTCGATCTGACAAACGGGGACGCCTATAACTGGTATAAATCTGTTATCCGGACAAACCTGATCGGACTCGGCTTTCGCGGCTGGATGGCAGACTTTGGGGAATACCTCCCAGCGGATGCAGTTTGTCGGGGCGGAAGCGGGCTCAAATTGCACAACGCCTGGCCGATGCTGTGGGCAAAGTGCAACCGGGAAGCAGTGGAAGAGGCAGGTATGCTGGATAAATGCGTATTTTTCATGCGTTCCGGTGCGGCAGGGAGCCAGAAATACGCAACCCTCATCTGGGCGGGTGACCAATGCGTTGACTGGTCTGAAGACGATGGCCTGCCCTCTGTGATTACCTCAGCTCTGACGCTTGGAATGAGCGGATACGGGCTGCACACCTGTGACATCGGCGGGTACACCACCCTGTTTCATCTCAGGCGAGACGAAGAGCTGCTGCTGCGCTGGATGGAGTTTGCCTGCTTCACTCCCGTTATGCGGACCCATGAAGGCAACCGGCCGGAAACCAATATACAGCTCTATGACAATGATGCCCTTCTGCATGCAGCTGCAAGGCTGACAGGAATTCACGATGCACTTCTCCCCTATCTAAGGCAGTGTGTGGAGCAGAATGCTCAGAAAGGCCTGCCTGTCATGCGGCCGCTGTTCTGGGAAGCTCCGGAAGAGGAAACCGCCTGGTCTCACAAACTCTACAGTTATCTGCTGGGGGACGATGTGCTCGCTGCCCCTGTAGTCGAACCCGGTGCCGATAGCCGCCGTGTGTGGTTACCGACAGGCGACTGGATACATCTCTGGAGCGGCAGACATTATTACGGCGGGTGGGCAGAAATTTCCGCTCCGATGGGACAGCCCCCGGTATTTTACCGGGCAGACTCCTCCTTTACACCTCTGTTCAAGGGAATCGCCTCTGATTTTAGCTAATTTGCACAAAAACATGTTCTGGTTTTTGTTGTAATCACACAAAAATTGATTTTTATGCTTCTTCCTTCCTGCAAAATGCTTTACAAATTTTGCAGGAATCTTTATAATATGCACAAAGGTCATTTTTTATGACCAATTAATTAAAAATGTTAATCAAAAAGGTGGAAGAGGCCGCTTACATCGACGGCTGCGGATTCTTCGGGCGCTTTTTCCACGTGCTGCTGCCCCTCTGCCGCACGGGAATTGTAACGGCAGCCACCTTTGAGTTTCTTACCTGCTGGAATGAATTTGTCTTTGCGAATCTGATCGTATCCTCCGAAAAGCTGCGGACCATTCAGGTTGGCATCCGGTATTTTACCAACCAGTTTTCCACAGACTACGTGTCCATGTACGCAGCTATTGTGATTTCCATTATTCCGTCAATTCTCGGCTATATCTTTTTCCAGGAGCAGATTATCGCCGGCATGACCAGCGGAGCTGTGAAGGGATAAAACCAATCAGGAGGTCTGCTTATGCAGCAGAAACTTTTCTTTGCCTCTGATTATATGGAGGGTGCACACCCGGCTATACTGGAAAGACTGATTGAAACCAATATGATTCATTCCCCCGGATACGGGACAGATGATTTTTCTGCCTCTGCACGAAACAAAATCCGTCATGCCTGCCAGGCGCCGGATGCGGATATCTATTTCCTTGTGGGCGGAACCCAGGCCAATGCCACCGTAATTGACGCTGTATTACGCTCTTACCAGGGAGTAATTGCAGCGGAGAGCGGGCATATCAGCGTGCATGAGGCAGGTGCCATTGAATTCGGCGGCCACAAGGTTATCACTCTGAAGCACCGGGACGGAAAGCTCTCTGCCGAGACTATTGAGGGTTTTATGCATTCCTATGAGCAGGATGAAACCCATGAACACATGGTCATGCCGGGGATGGTCTATCTCTCTCAGCCTACAGAATTCGGAACACTTTATTCTCTGAAAGAGCTGAATGACATCAGCCGTGTCTGCAGGGAGAAACAGCTGGCCCTGTATGTGGACGGAGCAAGACTGGCCTATGCTCTGGCCTGTCCGGAAAATGACGTGACACTGCCGGACCTGGCAAGAATATGCGACGTCTTCTACATTGGGGGGACAAAATGCGGTGCTCTGTTCGGGGAGGCCGTGGTTATCCCAAAGCACGGGTATCTGCCACACTTTTTCACAACCATCAAACAGCACGGCGCTCTTCTGGCTAAGGGACGGATTGCAGGGCTTCAGTTTGACACGCTTTTTACAGATGATCTGTATTTCCGAGTCGGGAAAAACGCAATTGATACCGCAGCCCAGATCCGAAAAGCCCTTTCGGAAAACGGTTTTTCAGTCGCCTTTCCCTCCCCCACTAACCAGATCTTTCCCGTGCTGGGAAAGGAGCAGATTGCTATCCTGTCCGAAAAGGCTGAACTGGGGTTCTGGGAGCATATGGATGAGAAGCACACCATTATGCGCATCGCCACCAGTTGGGCAACGACACAGGAGGATGCGTCCGCTCTGGCAGCGCTCTTGCATGAACACAACAACCTGAGATCAGGAGGAAAACCTGTATGAGATATCCTGCTTTTCTGAAGGACGGTGACACCATCGGTTTCACCGCCCCCTCCTTCGGATGCAATATAGAACCCTACCGCACTGCCTTTCTGCATGCGCAGGAAGTATTCCTTCAAAAAGGATACCGGACAGAGTGTGGTGACACCGCCTATAAGGGAGACGGTATCGGAATCAGTACATTGCCGAAGATATGCGGAGAGGAATTCACACGCATGTACACGTCAGACACCTGCCAGACGATCATATCCTGCGGCGGCGGGGAACTGATGTGTGAGATCCTTGACTATGTTGATTTTGACGCCATTAAAACCGGAAAGCCAAAGTGGTTTATGGGTTACTCGGACAACACCAACCTGACTTTTCTGTTGGAAACCCTGTGTGACACGGCGTCCATATACGGCCCCTGTGCCCCTGCCTTCGGCATGGAGCCACGGCATGAGGCCATCGAGGATGCTTACCGGCTGCTGCGCGGAGAACGGTGTGAGCTGAAAGGCTACACAATGTATGAAACTGACCCGGAAAAGGGCCCGGATCAGCCCCTGCTGCCCTACAGCTGCACGATGCCCCGTTTTCTCACTGCCTATGACCCGGCATCCGGGTCACTTTTCCGGCAGGGAGATGCCAACGCACCTCAGCTCCGATTTTCCGGACGGTTAATCGGAGGATGTATGGATATTCTGGCAAACCTTTGCGGCACAAAATATGACCGGACCGCTGATTTCGCTGAAAAGTACAGGGAAGACGGGCTGATCTGGTTTCTGGAGGCCTGTGATCTGAGCGTGTTCAGCATCCGCCGGGCTGTGTGGGAGCTGCAGCATGCGGGTTGGTTCCGGCACGTGAAAGGGTTTCTGTTCGGCAGGCCGCTGGCCGGCCGTGAGGCGCTGATGGGGCTTGATCACATTCACGCCGTGACAGACCTGCTGATCGAATACGGCGTGCCGATTCTTCTGGACGTCGACATCGGCCATCTGCCTCCCATGATGCCTCTTGTAAATGGAAGCATTGCAGAGGTGAATGCCGACCTCTCGTCCGGGAGTATGAAGCTGTCCATGACCATGCGATGACAATACAGCAGCTGCAAAGCTGCTGTATTTTTCCGAAACCACTTGTGAATCGGTGCACAAATCATTATAATAGAGCAAGATTGAACCCTTCATACGGAGGTTTCCTATGTTAGATTCATACGGGCGAAATATCACGTATCTTCGGCTGTCCGTCACGGAGCTGTGTAATATGCGGTGCCGTTACTGTATGCCGGAGGACGGCATCTGCAAAAAACAGCATGAGGAGATGCTGACGCAGGAGGAGATGATCCTCGCCGTAAAAGCTGCAGTGTCTCTCGGCATCAGCAAGCTCCGGATTACCGGAGGTGAGCCTTTGGTCAAGCCGAATATTCTTTCCATCTGCAGAGAGGCTTCCAGCATTGACGGCTTGCGAGAGATCTGCCTGACCACAAACGGTGCTCTGCTGCCTTCTCTGGCTCTGCCCCTGAAAGATGCGGGCGTACAACGCCTGAACATCAGCCTTGACACGCTGAATGCGGAAAAATTCCGGTACATCACGAGAAACGGAGATCTTAATCAGGTGCTGACAGGTATTGACGCGGCACTCTCTGCAGGATTTGATAAAATCAAGATCAACACCGTACTGATCGGCGGTTTTAATGACGCCGAGATCCCTGCTCTGGCAGACCTTACGAGACAAATTCCGGTGGATGTGCGTTTTATTGAGCTGATGCCAATGACAAGGCAGGATGCCTTCGGCCCCGAAGCATTTCTTCCCTTTACGGTAGTAAACGAGAAGCTCCCGGAGCTTTCTCCTGTCAAGGCCGACGGAGGTGTTGCAAGGTTGTACCGTCTGCCGGGTGCGAAGGGAAATATCGGCCTGATCAGCCCGGTCAGCGCACACTTCTGCACAGACTGCAACCGGCTGCGGATAACCGCAGACGGAAAGATCAAGCCCTGTCTGCACTCTTCCGACGAGATTTCTATTAAGGGGCTTTCCTATCCGGATATGATTGAAACCATCCGTGATGCGATTCTTGCAAAGCCGAAGTGGCACGGAGAGCTCTCCTACACGGCCAGAAGCCACGCAAACCGGAACATGAACCAGATTGGAGGATAACACATGGCTGATTTTACACATTTCAATGAGCAGGGACGGGCCAGAATGGTGCAGGTTGGGGAAAAAGATGAAACCCGACGCACCGCCGTTGCGACAGGGCGTGTATTGGTCAGCCGGAACACGTTTGAACTGATCCGCTCCGGCGGAATGAAGAAGGGCGATGTGCTGACCACTGCACAGATAGCCGGAATAATGGGTGCCAAACGTACGCCGGATATCATCCCCATGTGCCACCCGATTGCCGTCAGCGGAATTGATCTGCAGCTTTCTCTGCAGGAGGAAACCCTTTCAGTGGAAATTGAGGCTGAAGTTTCCTGCACCGGACGGACCGGCGTGGAAATGGAAGCATTAACCGCCGTCAGTATAGCAGCATTGACGGTATATGATATGTGCAAAGCTGTTCAGAAAGATATGGTAATTTCGGATATCCGTCTGCTCTCCAAGACAGGCGGCATCCACGGAGATTATATAAGGGAGGAAAACTGATGGCGTATACTGCAGCTGTAATTACAGTAAGTGACAAGGGTTACCGCGGTGAGCGGGAAGACACCAGCGGCCCTGCGCTCTGCCGGATTCTGAAAGAGTACGGGTATGCGGTGATCTATACCGCGCTTGTTCCGGATGAGGCAGAACTGATCTGCCCGGAACTGAAGAAATGTGCCGATGAGCTGAAGGTTTCGCTGGTGCTCACGACAGGCGGAACCGGCTTCTCTCCCCGGGATATCACACCGGAAGCAACGCGCTCGGTTCTGGAGCGGGAGACGCCGGGAATTCCGGAAGCCATGCGGGCTGAGAGTATGAAAATTACACCGAGAGGCTGCCTTTCCAGAAGCATTGCAGGGATTCGCGGCAGAACGCTGATTATCAATCTGCCGGGGAGTGAGAAGGCGGCAAAAGAGAATTTTCTTGCGGTGATTGACCCTGTCGGGCACGGGCTGGAAATGCTTTCCTCAGCCGGCTCTGCGGACTGCGCCGACAGCCCGGCAAAGGCAGCAATAAAATGAGCAAAAAAATCTCCCCTTCCCCGGATCAGTGGCTGAAAGAGGCTAAAGCAGACCCAAAGGCGGCGGAATGCGGAATGTTTTTAATCCATAACGGGGTCGTTCGTCAGACTGCACGAGCTCAGGTTCGGGAAGGCAATGACAATGCCCCAAAAGTAATCGGGATGAACTTTTCCTATGATGCGCAGAAAGTTGACGCAGCAATTCAGAGAGTGCTTGCCATGCCGGGTATTTTTCTGGCACGGGTCTGGCTGAATGAGGGGCAACTGGAAATCGGTGATGATATTATGCTCGTCCTTGTGGGCGGTGATATACGTCCGCATGTGGTGGACGCTCTTCAGGAGCTGGTCGGCGAACTCAAAAACCATTGCGTCACCGAGCAGGAACTGTGGGAATGAGACTCCGTCAGAAATAAGAAGGCTGCAGCAGGGAGCAATCAGACTCTCTGCTGCAGCTTTTTTCGTTTTTGATTATGCCAGGAAGCCGTTGATGATTTCCTCTTCCGCTTCCTTTTCCGTCAGGCCGAGGGTCATGAGCTTGATCAGCTGCTCTCCGGCAATCTTCCCGATAGCTGCCTCATGGACCAGGGAAGCATCCACATGATGTGCTTCCAGGGATGGTACGGCCAGGATAGTGCCTTCATCCATAATAATGGAGTCACATTCCGTGTGGCCCTTGCAGGGTGCATTACCGACAACACACAGGTCCAGCTTCTGATAGGAGCTGTCTCTGGCGATAGAGCGGGAAACCACATCTGCACTGCTGCCCTCCTCCTGCAGGAGGACTTTATAGACGCTCAGTGCGCGCTGAGTGCCGTGCGTCATAAGACGCTCCCGCACCACAAGACGGGCATTTTTCTTCATCTCGGCAACAGTGGTACGCTCAGTGGAGTCTACCCCTTTGATCTGCACCATTTCCATTTCCATGGTGCTGCCTTCTTCCAGATAGACTTCCGTAACGGGGTTCAGGATACGCTTTCCCATTCCGTCTCCGGAACCGTAGTGTTTTTCCACATAGCGGACTCTGGCATTTTTGCCCACATAGAACCGGTGAATTCCGTCATGTTCGGAGTCCTGAGAACCGCAGTTATCGATGCCGCAGCCGGCAACAATCACCACATCGCTGTTCTCGCCCACAAAAAAGTCGTTATAGACGGTCTCTTTCAGGCCGCTTTCGGAAAGGACGACAGGGATATGCACACTTTCTTTCACCGTGCCCGGCTTGATATGGATATCAATTCCGCTGCCGTTTTCTTTAGAGACAATATCAATATTTGCTGTTGTGTTTCTGCCCGCTAAACCTCCGTTTGCACGGAAATTATAGGCTCCGGCAGGAACTTCGTGGAGATCCGCAATTTCCCGGATCAGGCGTTTTTGGATTTCGTCAAGTTTAACCATGCTTCCACCTTCTCACTTCAGCCTGCTGCAGGCATCCTGGGCAGATTCCGTGCCGATCAGGGCCGGGAGCATCTCATCTCTGGGACCGCAACGCTCAAGCCTGCCTTCCGCAAGCACGGCTATCTCATCCGCAATTTTCAGGATTCTCTCCTGGTGGGAAATGATGATCATGGCACTGTCCTGAATGTTGCTGCGCATGGATTCAAAGATACGGATCAGATTCTGAAAACTCCAGAGATCAATGCCCGCTTCCGGCTCATCAAACACCGTAAGGCGGGAATGCCTTGCCATCACAGTGGCAATTTCAATACGCTTCAGCTCCCCGCCGGAGAGAGAGGCATTGACTTCGCGATGGATATAATCCCTCGCACAGAGACCCACTTCCGACAGATAGGAACAGGCTTCCGAAACGGAGAGGGTTTTCCCCGCCGCAATCCGCAGCAGTGTAAGCACCTGGATTCCTTTGAAGCGAACCGGCTGCTGAAAAGCAAAGCCGATTCCCATCTGTGCACGCTCTGTGACGGTGGCGTCTGTAATGTCTTTCCCATCAAGAAAAATACGGCCTGCAGTCGGTTTTTCAATGCCTGCAATCAGTTTGGCAAGGGACGACTTTCCACCCCCATTGGGGCCTGTGATGACGATGAGCTTGCGGTCTTCCACCACAAGGTTCAGGTTATGGATGATCTCTTTTTTCTCTCCCTCCGCATCTACGGAAAAAGAGATGTTTTTCAGTTCCAGCATGATCCTGTAAAATCCTCTCTAAATGCGCGTCAATCTGCTTCTTTATTTACAGCGAAGCTGAGCTGTTCCTTTTCCCAGTGCTCTTTCAGCCGATCGAAGGTCTCCCTGCTGATATCGTGTTCAATTTTGCAGGCGTCATCCTCCGCAACTTCCGGGTCTACCCCGATGGCAACCAGATAGCCGGTAAGCATACGATGGCGCTCATAAATTCTCTCTGCAACCTCTTTGCCGCAATCCGTCAAGTGGATCATTTTATTCTCGTCCATCGTCAGAAATCCACCCTCACGGAGCAGTTTCGTCGCATTGCTGATGCTGGGTTTCGTTACCCCCACATATTCCGCTATATCCAGAGAACGCACATAGCCGTTTTTCTTTTGCAGGATCAGAATTGCTTCCAGGTAATCTTCGCCTGATTTATGCAGTTTCATTTTGGTTTCCTCCTGTACGTACCTATTTTGCGCATGTATGTGTTATTATATCCGTTTTAACGGCTTTCGTCAATCAAAAGACTGAAGAAACGTTAACTCTGGCGGAAACAGAAAAAAATGTTTCTTTTTTTCCCTTTTCGTGTATAATAGTTTTATGATTTTCTTATTATTTTACTACAGGCGGCAAAGGAATCCATGAAAAAACAGAAAACATTTTATGTCAGTCAGTCAAATCCTCTGACAGTCTTTGCGCTATTCCTGTTTCTTGCCTCTTCCGTATCTCTTATTATTCTGCGCAGTCATAGCGGAAGTTTACGGGACGATGCGCTGAAAATCTTTCTTCAGACAGCTTCCTGTCTGCTTCTGATTGCGGTTGTGCTTTTCCACGGGAAGGAATTCTTTTTCCGTTCGGCGATTCCGGTTTTTTTCTGGTGCCTGACTGAAGTGCTTCTGCTTCTGCCCGGTTTTTCTTTTCGGCAGAGGACATCCTGTATCATTCTGTATGCCTGCATAACAATTGTGTATACCGCTGTCACCTCCGGAAGAATCAGCAAAAAATACGGGCTGGGAGGGATTGCAGTTTGTGCAGTGCTTGTGACCCTTTTGCGGGGCATCCCAACACTGCAGAAAATGCTGCCGACGCTTCTCGCCCTGACGGGTATGCTTCTGCTCTGCCTCTCCATGAAAGAGCATCGGGACGGACAATATCATCGCATGTGGGGGGACCGGTCTGACGGGCGGAGGGTGCGCTCTCTCGACGCCATGACAGAGGTTGGTATCTACGCCATGCCGGACCGCAACGGAGCCCACACCATGTTTGCCGACACCGTTGACGTGACGGAGGTAGACAGATATATCCATGCAAAACGCCGCGGTGATATCCCCCATCTGTCCATGATCCAGATTTTTCTTACAGCATACTGCAGAGCCGTGTCCGAGTATCCGGCGCTGAACCGCTTTATTTCCGGGCAGAAAATCTATACCCGGGATGACAGGATCATGTTCAACATGACCATCAAGAAAAAAATGACCGTGGATGCTGAAGAGACGGTCATCAAGCTGCATCTTTCTCCGGATGAAACGCTTTACACCATCAGCGAAAAGCTGGAGAAAGCCTTCCATGAGGGAAAGGCCCCTGACGAATCCAGTTTTGACAAGACTGCTGCCGTTATCAAAGCGATCCCGGGACTGTTGAAGAAATTCACCTTCTGGCTGCTGAAGACACTGGATTATTTTGGCCTGATTCCGGCTGCACTGCTGGAGGTCAGCCCCTTCCACGGTTCGATTTTCTTCACTTCCATGGCTTCTCTTGGGATTCCGCCGGTATATCATCATCTGTATGACTTCGGCAATCTGCCTGTGTTTCTGTGTATGGGTGACAAATATAAAGAGAACTTTATCAGAAATGACGGCACCACTGAGACCAGAAAGCTGATGAAATTCACTGTTGTCAGCGATGAACGAATCTGCGATGGATTTTATTATTCCAGAGGCCTGAAGGCCTTTAAGAAATATGTGACCCATCCGGAGCTGCTGGAACAACCGCCCAGAACCGTCCGGCACGATATTCCCTGATTTTGTCCAGAATCTGAACAATTGCTGAAAAACGGATCTCCCCTTCAGACCGGGAAGATCCGTTTTTCTATCTTATGCAGATGACTGCACTTTCACTTTTTCCGACAGGGAAAACAGTCTCTAAAAAAGCAGTGCACTGGCAATGGTGAAATAGACCAGCAGGGAGAGGGCATCCACGATCGTCGTGATAAACGGGCTGGACATGACAGCAGGGTCAAACCCCAGGCGATTGGCAATCATCGGGAGGGTGCATCCGATCACCTTTGCCATAAGGACCGTGAGTGCCATAGTGGCACATACCACGAAGGCAACGAGAATGGTGATTTCCGTATTCCCAAGCAGAAGCTTATCCACCAGAACAATTTTCAAAAAACAGGCCGTCGCAAGGGTGAAGCCGCAGAGCACTGCCGTCTGGATCTCCTTCCAGATAACGACAGCCAGATCTTTAAATTCCAACTCACCGAGAGAGAGGGCACGAATCACCGTAACGGAGGCCTGGGATCCGGAATTGCCGCCCGTATCCATCAGCATGGGAATAAAGGAGGTGAGGACCACCTGGGCCGCCAGTGCATTTTCAAACCTTGTAATAATGATACCGGTAAAAGTTGCGGAAACCATCAGGAGAAGCAGCCAGGGGATTCTCTTTTTAAAGAGATCCAGGGCATTGGACCTGAGATATTCTTTCTCGGAAGGAAGGATAGCGGCCATCTTTTCGATATCTTCCGTGGTCTCTTCCTCAATAACATCCATCGCGTCATCGAAGGTAATGATACCGACCATGCGGTCGTCACTGTCCAGGACAGGAAGTGCAAGGAAGTTATATTTGGAGAGCAACTGGGCAATATCTTCCCGGTCATCTGATGTGTGGACGGAAATCACATTTTTCTCCATGATATCAGACATCCGTGCCTCATCACTCTTGACAAGGAGCAGATCCTTCAGGGTAAGGACGCCCAGAAGCTTTCTGTTTTCCGTTACGTAACAGGTATAGACGGTCTCCTTATCCACAGCGGTACGGCGAATGCGTGACAGAGCCTCATCAACCGTCATATTCGGGCGTAGGGAGATATATTCGGTGGTCATGATCGAACCGGCGCTGTTCTCCGGATAGCGCAGGATTTCATTGATCTCCCGGCGCATCTGGGGATCTGCCTGGGCTAGGATACGTTTTACCACATTGGCAGGCATCTCTTCCACCAGATCCACAGCGTCATCGACATAGAGCTCATCCACGACTTCGCGAAGTTCGCTGTCTGAGAAGCCCTTGATCAGAAGCTCCTGCAGATCCGGATTCATCTCCACGAAAGTCTCCGCAGCAAGCTCCTTCGGCAGGAGCCGGAAAAGCAGCGGAATTCTGGATTCCTCAAACTCCTCAAAAACCGCTGCAATGTCCGCACCGTTCATTGTAACGAGCACATCTTTCAGTGCGGAATATTTTTTTGCCTCAAGCAGCGCTCTCAGCGTGCTTTCGACCGTAATGCTGTGTTCTGCCATTGCAATTCCTCCTTTCGAAATGTCGGTCGGGCAGGAAGCTGCAACACAGAACAGGCCGATGCTTTTTTATGATTTTTTTTGCAGGGAAACGCACAAACACGGCTGTAAGTGCACATCCATGCTGCTTCGGCCTGATCCTGTGCCGCTACTACTACCAGCGTCCATGACGTTTCCTCCTTTTTTGTAATAAAATAACTTGAAATGACCCTCGTCACTTCAGCATACTTTTAAAATCCGGATTTGTCAAGGGTAATCCTGCAAATCCGGAAAACAATCGTCAGTGTATAAATTTTTTCACACGACCGGCAATTCCTACTGCAAGAGCCATTTTTGCAAGATCAGGCAGAATAAAGGGCAGCACGCACCAGGAAAGTGCCGTGCCGATGCCGATGGCCCCGGACTGCCTGGCATAAACCCAGAGAAACCAGCCTGTTCCAAAAGCATAGCAGACCAGAAGCCCCGCCAGCATGGAAACAATACGCACAGGAAGTGCATTACCGAAGAAGTGTTCCGCCAGCCAGAACAGAAGCCCCATTATAATAAAGCCGATGATATAACCTCCGGTTGTTCCAAGCAGAATCCCGATCCCGCCGGTGAACCCGGCAAACACCGGCATCCCGACAGCACCAAGAAGAATATATATGACAATAGAAACTGTTCCACGTTTTCCGCCAAGCAGGGAAAGCACACAGAAAACAGCAAACGTCTGCAGTGTAAACGGTACCGTAGACGGAATGCTGATCCAGGAACAGACTGCTGTCAATGCGGCACCGACCGCCATATAGGTAAGATCTACGACTCTGAACTTTGAATTCATTTTATTATCCTTTCTGCAGGCCGCACGCTGACCTCTCCGGAGGACAGTGCTTCCCTGTTTCCGTTTTCATACTGCACCACCAGGCGGCATTCGTCATCCACGTCCAGCGCTACGGCAGGAACAGCCCCGTCACTTTTCAACACCAGGATGTCCTGCCCGAGAAGGAAACTTCTCTTTCTGTATTCCTCTGCAAAATCTGCACGGGTAAGATCAATACAGATCTCATGAAAAGAAACCAGGAAGGATGCCACAAGAGCATTCCGAAGATTCTTCCGTCGGGTATCTGCAATGGGACCTGCGATCTGGCGGATATCATCCGGGAATCCTTCCTTCGGCTCATAGACATTCAGACCAATCCCCATGACCGCCCAGTCCAGACCACCGGTCTCCATGTTCAGAGAACCTTCCGTCAGAATACCGCAGACTTTTTTCCCTTTTACAAAAACATCATTCACCCACTTGATTTCCGGTTTTGCATCTGTACAGGCTTCGATCGCACGACATGCCGCCACAGCTGCTGCCGTGGTAATCCGGGTAGCTTCCGCTGCCGGCAGAACGGGATGCAGAAGAACACTGAGATAAACCCCGGAATCGGATGGAGAATAGAAACTTCTACCGGTCCTGCCTCGTCCGGCCGTCTGAGAAGCACTGACTATCACATGCCATTCCGGAAGCGCATCCGCCCGTTCCTTCATCACCGTGTTGGTGGAAGTGATTGTGTCAAATACCTCCAGTGTGAAAAGAGAAGCTTTATCACCAAGCTCTCTGCGGATCCCTGCTTCGGTGAGCATATCATTGCGCTCACCCAGCCGGTAGCCCCGGTTCGTCATTGCCTCCAGCTCAAAACCATCCGATTCCAGCTGCCGAATTATTTTCCAGACAGCAGCCCGGGTGATCCCCAGCTCCTTCGCGATAACACTGCCGGACAGATAATCACCATTCTGCGTTTCCAGAAGCTCCAGCAGTTTTTCTTTGGTAGTCATCCGAATCCCTTCCTCTCCGCGGGAGATTATAGCAGAGTATTCTCCCGATTGTCAACCTAAACTGCAATTTTAAGTTTACAATTCTCTCCCGGCGTCCCATGAAAACTGTCCGTCGGCTCAGGAGTCGACGGACAGAATACTTTCTATTTCTCGATGACTTGCAGAAAAAAGGCGGTTACGTCTCACGAATCAGCCACAGGAAATCCCCCGCCAACAGATTCATCCGCCCTGTACAGCAAGATTCCGGATGTAGCAGATTCCGATACCATCCAGCTTCCGGGAGATCAACCACCGTATCAGAATCTGAGAAATTGAAATACGCCAGTAGTTTTTCTCCCCGGTGATATCGACCTATAGCAAGGATCCCGTTATTCCCTGTCTCCGGGAGCCAGACATCGGCTGCGCTGTCAAAAACACGATGTTCCGTGCGGATTTTTTCCAGAGCATTCAAGGCAATGAAGATCTGCCCCTCTACAGACGCAGCATCAGAGCGCTTTTCCGCGTTGCTCCAATTCAACCTACCGCGATGCAGCCAGCGGCTGTCTTCGCATTTGAGAGGATCTGCATGGTAGCTGTTATCATTCTTCTGTGCAATCTCATCTCCGCTGTACAGGACGGGAATTCCGCTGAGAGTAAACATATAGGCGTGCAGCATAATATCCAGCCGGACGGCTTTGGCAAGAGCAGGCGCACAGCATCTCTCCTGCGCCGATTCGATTCCGCAGAGGGACGCCGTTGTCCCGCAAAGACGTGCATCCCCCAGACGGGGATCATCGTTGTACAACTCCCCGCAGGCGGGACTGCCCGGCCATTTTCCGGTGAAATAGTCGTTCAGATACTTCTTATGCGGAACCTCTTCCATCCCGAACTGACCGAGATATTCATAATCCAGTCCCCAGCCTATATCATCATGGCAGCGCAGATAGTTCAGAAATACATATTCCCGCGGCAGGTCAAAAACCTGAGAAAGCTGATGTTTCAGAAGACGAACATCCTTTGCAGCAACTGTGTGCCAGGTTGTTGCCATAGTGGTAACATTATAGAGCATATGGCATTCCGGCTTTTCCAATGTGCCGAAATACGGCACAACCTTGCTTGGCTCCATAACCACCTCTCCCAGCAGAAGCGTCCCGGGACAGACAATTTCACACACCATGCGCATCATACGCACCAGTGTATGGACCTGCGGGAGGTTACGGCAGTTGGTACCAAGTTCCTTCCAGATATACGGCACTGCATCCAGGCGGAGAATATCCACGCCCCGATTGCAGAGAAACAGCATGTTTTCGACCATTTCGTTGAAGACTACAGGATTGCGGTAGTTCAGGTCCCACTGGTAGGGATAGAATGTGGTCATGACTACTTTGCCTGCCTCTTCACACCAGGTGAAATTACCGGGGGCCGTGCTCGGAAACACCTGAGGAACCGTTTTCTCATATTCAGCAGGGAGGTCCCAGCTGTCAAAGAAAAAATACCTGTCCTGGTATTCCTTTTCTCCCTTTCGGGCACGCCTTGCCCAGGCATGGTCTTCACTCGTGTGGTTCATAACAAAGTCGAGACAGAGTGAGATGCCGCGATCATGGCAAGCTCTGCTCAGTTCGGCAAGATCCGACATGGTGCCGAGTTCCGGCTGGACTTTACGGAAATCGGAGACTGCATATCCCCCATCACTTCTGCCTGCCGGGCTTTCCAAAAGCGGCATAAGATGGAGATAATTCACATTGCACTCTTCCAGATAGGAGAGCTTTTCCTGCACCCCTCGCAGGGTGCCGGCAAAGGCATTGACATACATCAGCATACCGACAAGGCTGTGACCCTTATACCAGCCGGGATCAGAGGCGCGCCGCCGATCCAGCTCCTTCAGTGCCTCCGGCCGGGCTTCATATGCCCGACGAAGAAGACAAACCAAACGATCATAGGCATCCGTATTATCCCGGTACAGCTCGCAATAGAGCCATTTGAGCTCATCAGCATGATGAAGAAATCTTTCTTCAAATTCTTTGACAGATGTTTCGTTTCCGAAGTCGTTCATTTTCATACTCTCTTATTCAGTCAGTGCGCTGCATAGCCATGTCCGCTATGCAGCGCTTTCTGTTTTTTATAACACTATTCTGATTAATCTGTCAATACTTCCAGAACCCGTTCCCGATCCGGCATGGAGCAGATTGCTCCCTTCCGGGTTGTCACCAGATAGGCTGCAGCATTGGCAAAACGGAGAGCTTTTTCGATTCTCTTTCTGCCCAGATCTTCCAGACCGTTTTCCAGCACATCCGAAAGAATGCATGCACAGAAGGTATCACCGGCACCGGTGGTTTCAATGGTTCCGCCCAGACGGAAAGAAGGAACAAAAACCTTTTTCTCTCCGCTGTAGCTGTAGCTTCCCTCTGCGCCGGCCGTCACATTCAGAATTTGGATATTCGGGTACTGCTTTTTGAGCGTTGCCGCCCCAAAATCGAAGTTGGTCTCTCCGGTCATAAACTCCAGTTCATTGTCAGCAATCTTCAGAATGTCACAACGGCTCAGACCCCAGGCAATCTGCTCTCTTGCCTCATCCAAGCTATCCCACAGAGGCGGCCGAAGATTCGGATCAAAGGAGATCAGTGCACCGGCACTTTTTGCCAGGCCTACCGCCTTTTTGGTTGCAAAGCGGACATCCTCATGGGTCATGGACAGAGAACCGAAGTGGAAAATACGGCAGTTCTGAATCGCATCTACAGGCAGTTCTTTTGCCTCCAGCATCATGTCTGCCCCGGGATTTCGATAGAACGAAAAATCTCTGTCTCCGTTGGGAAATGTTTTTACAAATGCCAGTGTTGTATGAATTTTCCGATCCATCTGCAGATAATCCATGCAGATGCCTGCGTCCTCTGTTACCTGCTTCAGCTGACGGCCGAACATATCGTCGCCGACCTTCCCGATAAACGCACAGGTATAACCCAGCTTTTTCAGCATCGCCAGGACATTGCACGGTGCCCCGCCGGGATTTGCTTCCATAAGCGGATTGCCCTGTTCGCTCTGTCCGTTTTCGGTAAAATCAATGAGCAGTTCTCCGAGAGCAATCACATCAAAACGTTTCGTCATTTTTCTCTGATCTCCAGATCGTATTTTTCCACATCAACAAGAACCGCGCCTTCCGAGGCAAAACTGATGGCCGTTGCGGCCTGAGGAGAATACAGCACAAAGGACGCCGCCTGCTCTCCGTCATTGATAAACAGCTCCATGCTGTAGCGGTCCAGGATGACACGCATTTTCAGCTCACCGCTACCGGCTGTTACCGGGAACTCCCGGATGTTGACAATATCATGCGGGAAGCCACTGTGGGTACGGTCCACCTTTATGGTTCCCGTTCCGGGCTTGTACCGGATCATGGTATAATGTTCGCCGTCTCTCGCCACATATAGCCGGAACCATTGATAGAGACTGTTTTCGTTTCCCGGGCGTACCGTGACAGTCATATCCAGACAGCGGCCATGGATTCCCCGCAGGCTGGTCTCTCCCGTAATCAAGACATTGCGGTAATCAATTTTCACGCCGCGATACTTTTCAATCTCCCTGACCGGGACCTGGCAGAGTCGCCCATTCCGAACTGTCAGCTCTCGCGGAAGCGTCATCTGTCCGAAAAAGCTCAGGTCATTCTGGGCACAGGAGGAAGTTTCCCAGTTCTGCATCCAGGCGATCATAATCCGTCTTCCATCCGGTGTTTTCAGTGTCTGAGGCGCATAGAAATCCAGGCCGTAATCGATGGCCTGAACACGCTCGCGCACCAAATGATGCTTCTCCCTGTCGAGATGCCCGATGAGACAGATGTTTGCATTTCCGGGATGGAACTCCAATCCGATGGCTGTCATTTCCTGAGGACTTGTCAACAGTACATCACATCCATCCAGATGGAAGAAATCAGGGCACTCCCACATTTTTCCGTACTGGTTATGACAGGCAGCGAGCACACTGACATACTGCCAATGCAGGGCGTCAGCACTTTCAAAGAGAAGGATTGTTCCGCTGTCGTCTTCACTACGGTTACCGACTACTGCGTAATAATGCCCGTCCTCTTCCCAGATTTTCGGATCTCTGAAATCATGGGTGCTTCCGCCTTCCGGAAGCATGGATGCATCAATAACCGGGTTTAGCGCAATCTTCTCATAATCTATGCCGTTGCCGATGGCTATACACTGAGTCTGAAAGGATTCCAGCTTACCGTTACGACGCCTGACGTTTCTTACCCCCGTGTACATCAGCAGATGGCGACCGTCAGGAAGCTCCACTGCACCACCGGAGAAGCAGCCGTCTTTATCATAGTCCGTATCCGGAGCAAGAGCTGCCGGAAGCCTCTCCCAGCGAATAAAATCTTTTGTCTTCACATGCCCCCAATGCATGGGGCCCCATTTTGTATTATAGGGATAGTACTGGAAGAACAGATGATACTCGCCTTTAAAGGGAGCAAAGCCGTTCGGATCGTTGATCCAGCCGATCCCGCCGGTCACATGGAAAAACGGAAGTTCTTTCACCGTATAGGGCAGGTATTTTTTTTCAAATTTTCTGGCTCGGCGAAGTTTTTCACTCAGCACAATAGTATTCCTCCTTTATCCGGACAAAGAGAAAGGCTTTCCGAGGAAAGCCTTTCTTTCTGCCTGCTCAGGGATGAACAGACATTTTTATGTCTGCCTGAGAAAAACGGTAACAAACAATCAGGCGTAGTAAGCATCCAGATATTTCTGGAAGATGGCGAGGTACTGCTCAAGGCCGTACGCATTCAGATCACTCTGCAGCTTCTCAAAATCAGCATCGGTGAAGCCGTTCATGATCCAGCTGGCTCTGGCGGTGTTGATGCACTTATAGATATCTGCGTTCAGGTTGGAAATGGTCTTGGTGTCGTCTGCGGACATGAACACGTTCGGGAAAACATACTGGGTATTCATATCAGGTGTATAAACGTCTTTGATCCAGTCGAGGCGGTACTGTGCATCGTCGGGGCAGGTGACATAAACATTGTAATAGCTGTCCAGAATGGCAAGAGGACCGCCGACGCACTCTGCTTCACGAACTTCAACAGGAGAAGCGTCTCCAAGCCAGGCATGCTTGAGCATCGGTTCGCCCTGGTCATTGGTGCTCATTTCGAAAATGTCGAAATCATCATCTTCACCATAGGTACCCCAGTTATTCTGAGGAGACTGGAGCGGAGCATACATCTGATCCAACCATGCGCAGATCAAAGCAGGATTCTTGGCATTTGCGGTGATGACGCAGCGGCCACGATCGAAGCCTGAGGTGAAAGAGCCGTTGCACGGCGTAATATTGCGCACGTCAGCAGTCAGAGCAGGCAGCGGAATCCAGCCCTTGCCGGCAATCAGATCATCCATGCTGATGGAAACGATGTTTGCCACATCCCAGGAGAAGCAGACGCCGTAACGGCCGCTCTTTCCCTTGGCAACATAAGTGGACCACTCCTGTGTGAAGGCATCAGGATCGATCAGCTTCTCATCATAGAGCTTGTGAAGCCACTCAACACCCTTGCGGAATCCTTCGGTGGTAGCGGTGCAGACAACCTGGCGGTCATCGCTGACAACGATGTGACGGCCGGGATCGGGATCGCCGTAGCCTTCACCGAAACCGTTGCAGAGGATCGTGCAGTCTTCATTGCCGCCGTTGATAATGCATGCGAGAGGAATGATGTCGCCGTCAATATTGAACTCAGCCTTGAGAGCATCCGCGTTGTCGCGGAAAGCGATCAGAACCTGCTCAAACTCATCGACCGTGGTAGGAACTTCGAGACCGAGGAACTCGAGCCATGCAAGGTTGATGAACGGCATGTTGCCTACGGCCTGGATAGCAGTCTTATTGCTGCCGAGCTGCTCAATCCAGGGCAGAGCCCAGATATGGCCGTTTTCATCCGTGCACATGGTGCGGTATTCGGGAGCCTGCTCAAAGACTTTGCTCAGATTGGGCATATACTGGTCAATATACTCTTCTACATGAATAACCGCGCCCTGCTTGGCATACTTCAGCAGGTCAGTGTCGCTGAACTGTGCATTGAACACAAACTCAGGCAGTGTCTTGACATTGGACATCTCAAGGCTGATTTTGTCGCCCCACTGATCGCTCTGGATGGCTCTCCAGTTGACGTGGACATTGGTCGCCTCTTCGAGACGTTTGAAGATGGTGCGGTTGTTGGGTTCAGACTCACTGCCGGCCGGGAAATTGGTCAGACCGCCAATTTCAACTTTTTCTTCCAGCGGGAAGGTATAGGAATCGGGGATGGCTTCCTTTTTAGCCTCGGAGACAGGTGCGGCAACAAACAGGGCCGTAACCATGATCACGGCAAGGAAGAGAGAAAGAAATCTGCGATGGTTCTTCATGTTTATGCTCCTTTTTTGAATATTTTATTCAGCGGTATTCCGCCAAAATACTTGTTATCCTTTGACAGCACCGGCCATAATGCCGTTGTCAAAGTACTTCTGGAAGAAGGGATACATGATCATCAGAGGTAGGCTGGAGATAATAATGGTTGCGTATTTCAGCAATTCCGCAAGCTGTGCACGTTCGGCAGTGCTCTGCATATCGGAGACCATGCCGGGTTCCGGCTGGCTGCGAATCAGAATGGCACGAAGCACAAGCTGCAGCGGCTGTTTGGAAGGACTGTTAAGGTAGATCATTGCATCAAAATAGCTGTTCCACATTCCGACGAACTGCCACATGGCAATGGTAGCGATGATCGGCGTGCAGACCGGCAGAAGAATTTTAAAGAAGTAGATCATTTCGGTCGCACCGTCGATTTCTGCAGCCTCCTGAAGATCTCGCGGAATTCCCATGTAGTACGTACGGGCAATGATCATGTTCCACACGCTGAAAGCACCGGGAAGCAGGATTGCCCAGATTGTATCGAGCATGCCAAGGTTACTGATCAGAAGGTATGTCGGGATCAGACCGCCGCCAAAGAACATGGTAATGACATAGATTGTGTTGAAGAAGCCCTTGCCCTTGAAATCTGCCCGGGACATGGGGTAAGCTGCGAGCAGCGTTACCACAACCGAGATGATTGTAAAGAGCACAGAGTACAGCAGCGCATTCCAGAAACCGATCCAGATCTGATTATTGGACAGAACACGCTTATAAGCTGTCAGTGTCCACTTGCTGAAATCAAAAGTCAGACCGCTGTTCTGCAGGGTGATGGGATCGATGAAAGAGGCCAGAATGATATACACCATCGGGAGAATAATGGCCAGAAGGAAGAGCCCAAGAATCGTATAGCCGATAACAAGAATCACCTTGTCACCGCTGGGGAGCTTGGCAAATTCGCTTTTCTTTTTTGTCTTCATGACTTTTCCTCCCTTAAATACCCTTGCCTTCGTTCATCTTCTTGACGAGAGCGTTCATGGAGACCAGAAGAATGACATTGATAACCGTATTGAAGAGGCCAACTGCCGTGGAGAAGCCATAGTCGCCGTCCAGAAGACCCTTCTTATACACATAGGTGGAGATAATCTCGGAGGTGTTGAGGTTCAGGTCCGTCTGCAGAGCATAGGCCTTTTCAAAACCGACGGACATGATGTTTCCGACAGACATAATGAACTGGATCAGCACCGTGTCCTTGATGGCCGGCCATTCAACAGCTTTGATCTGCTGAATGATGTTGGCCCCGTCAATGACTGCTGCTTCCTTCAGTTCTTTGCTGGCATTGGAGAGAGCGGCCGTATAGATGATGGAAGCCCAGCCGGCGCCCTGCCAGATTCCGGATGCGATGTAGATTGTGCGGAATGCAGAGGGCATGGTCATGAAGTTTGTGTTGGTTCCGAGAAGGGAGTTGATCATGCCGGTGGGTGAAAGGATAATTCGAACAATACCGCAGAGGACGATGACAGAAATGAAGTTCGGCATATACAGTACAAGCTGAATCTTCTGTTTTGCGCTCTTGGAGAGGATGCGGTTGAGCAGGAAAGCCAGCAGAATCGGAGCCGGGAAGCCCCAGAGCAGGCCAAAAATGCTCAGTTTAAGTGTGTTGACAAGGTAACGCATGAAATCCGGGGATGATAGGAAGCGTTCAAAGTTTTCAAAGCCGATCCATTCACTCCCGAGGATGCCGCGGAATGGGTTATACTCTGTAAATGCAATCAGAATACCTCCCATCGGGATATACCGGAAAATCACCGTCAGAGCGAACGCCGGCAGCATAAAGAGCACGTAAAGCTGCCAGTGCTGGCGGAGATAAACCAGCGTGTTGTGCATTTTGCTTCCGCCTCCTTTGTCGGCAGAAGCATTTGCAAGAGCTTTTCTCATGTAATTCCTCCTTCTCCATTGTTTTTGAGAACCATTTTATTGTGCATTTGCACTTTTTTAATATGGCTTTTGCATTTGCTATCTTAGCATTTGAACAGTATTATGTCAATATTAATCTTGCAAATGCACAAAATTTTTATAATTTTTTTGGATTTTTCTTTTCTTTTTGTTGTGTTTTCCTTGTAACAGGGTAAATAACAATTTTCCTTTTGCACAAAGAATGGTGTGCTCATATTTGACATACGCTTTTCACTTATGATAAAATAAGAAAAAAAAGATTGGCGGCAACATCAAATGAGGAAAAAAGTAACCATTCAGGACATCGCCGATGCGCTGGGAGTATCCCGCAATACGGTTTCAAAGGCAATTAATAATACGGACGGGCTCGCAGACTCCACCAGAGAAAAGATTTTGCAGAAGGCAGTGGAGATGGGCTATAAACAGTTTTCTTATGTCAGCACTCTTTCGAATATTAAAGCAGGTATGCCGATTCTTTTTCCGGAAACCTCCGGTTTTGTGGGAGAGATTGCTCTGTTAACAACCACTTTCCTGACACAGTCTCATTTCGCATCTACTATGCTGGACAAGTTCCAGCAGGAGATTTCGCAGCTTGGTTTTACGATGAATACGCACCGGGTCACCAATGTGAACCTTCAAGAGCTTTCTCTTCCTGCAACTTTTCTGCCTGAACGTGTCAGTGCCATTATCTGCATTGAGATGTTTAACCTTGCTTATGATAAAATGATCTGTAATCTGGGAATTCCGGTTCTTTTTGTGGACGGTCCTGCCAAACGCAGCGGTGAAACTTTACCTGCCGATCAGTTGTATATGGAAAACACAAATGAAATTACGCGATTTGTGAACGAAATGCTGCAGAAGGGTCTTACACAGATCGGTTTTATCGGCAACTACAACCACTGTCAGTCTTTTTATGAGCGCTACACCGCATTCCGCTGCGCTATGCTGATGGCCGGCGTGCCGGTAGAGGAGAAATACTGTATTTCATATAACCATCAGGACGAAATTGCAGAAGCTCTGGCTTCACTGGAACAACTTCCGGATATTTTTATCTGTGCCAATGATTTTGTTGCGGGTGATGCTATTCGCGCTCTGTTTTCCATCGGAAAACAGGTGCCCGATGACGTAAGAATTCTGGGCTTTGATGATTCTGCCGAGTCCAGAATCAGCAGACCGACATTATCTACGATACATATTCACACACAGATCATGGCTTTTTCTGCTGTACATCTTCTCCTTTCCAGAATCAAAGAGCCTTCTCTGGATTATCGTACTATTTACACTGAGACGAATCTGATCTACCGGGAATCCACTAAACTGGATTGAAGAGGAATCATCCTATGAAGTTCTTTTCCTATGAAAGTAAATTCAGCCAGCTTCTATTAAAAATCTGCTACAGCTGTTACCTGAATCTTCTCTGGTTTGTCTGTTCGATTCCGATTTTTACCATCGGTGCATCTACAACGGCGCTGTACTATACCAGCCTGAAAGTGATAAGAGGAGAGGAAAGCTCGCTGACCAGACAATTCTTTCACTCATTTTGTGAGAATTTTAAGCAGTCTACGATTCTCTGGCTGATTATGGCAGGGGTCGGCCTGTTTCTTGCAGGAGATATCTATATTCTCTATCATCTTCGTCTCAGTACATCCGGCACTATCGCTGTGTTCTGGACAGTGATTCTCGCTATTGTTATTGCCGCATCCGTTATCTGGGTGATAGAGCTGCTCTTCCTGTTTCCTCTGGTAGCCAGCGTTTCCAACAGCAACCGTGCTATGCTGAAAAATGCATTTCTGATCGCCACGCACTACCTTTTTGCCGCCATCCTTGTTTTCGCAGTCCATTTTGCGATGTTCTTTGTTGTGGTGGCATGGTTTACACCTATGATTATTCTGGGTGAAGGGCTTTGTGCCATGATCAGTGCCTGGCTGCTTAACAACATACTGATTATCAGCTCCGGAACATCAGATGATGCGGAGGAAGAGGAAACATGAAGCTCTCCAAACAGGAAAAAGCCGCCCGACGGGCGGCTTTTCAGAAAATGGAAGCAAAGGAAAAACTAGATTATATTCTTACCTATTATAAGCACTACATTTTACTGGTTCTGACTGCACTGATCCTGCTCGGATCCGTTGTGCATCACGCACTCACGAAGAAGGAAGCCGTTTTCTACCTTGGCCTCATCAATGTTTCAATCGGTGACGATCTCACTTTTTCTTTAAATAAGGAGTATCTGGATAAAACCGGTACAGATTTCCGCAAAAATGAAATTGTACTCTATCCCGGCATGTATCTTTCTGAAGATGCGGCAACTGAAAACCATTCATATGCATACGCCTCCCGTATCAAGCTGCTGGGTGCAATCAACAGCAGGAAGCTGGACGCGGTTCTGATGAACCGTGAAGCTTATAACCTTCTGTCAAAAAGCGGATTTCTGGCGGATCTTTCTGTTCTGCTTTCCGATAATCCGACTCTATTGGAGCAGATTCAGCCGTATCTTACAGCAAATGAGGTTGTTCTTTCAGACAACAGGATTGAATATGAGCTTAATGAGGCAGATACCCGGGAGATTATCTCTGAATCTGCCGAGAACGGAATAGATACATCAGCATTTTCTCTGTTCAAATATGCCGGTTTCTCCGATCCGGTTTATTTCGGAATCATTGCCAACAGTCCCAGGACAGACCGGCTCCTCTCATTTTTATCTTTTCTCGCTGCTTCCTGACTATATGTGTCCGCTACGACACCCCTTATGATATTGCGTCCAGCACAATTCGCATGCTCTTCTCTTTTTCCAGCTGTAAATGGAACGTCCCGCTTTCCGTCACAAGATCCAGCTCCGGTCTCTTCTCCCGGATCGGGATACAGTGTCCGCCGCTGATTACGCGGAAAGATTCATCCGCTTTTGTGATCGCCTGGAGCGGAATATAATTCCATCGGAAACCCTCGGGGATATAAATGGCTGCTTTCCCGAGCCGGTACTGCTCTATTTTCTGTGCTGACCGGAAATCCTCCTCTATCCCTTCTATTTCTTTTCCGGGGATAAAACAATTCAATCTGCTCATATAGCGTTCTCCTTCCTCATTCGTATAATAATACTCATTTTCCTGATTTGTTTGACAAAAGATGTACTGCCTTTTATTATATTCTTTACCGGAACTGAAAACAACAGAATTCTTTTCTTCCGGCTGAATAGCTGATGAAAGGTAAAAATATATGGAATATACATATCATTATACTTCTCCACTGGGAGAAATAACATTAGCCAGTGACGGAGAAAAACTATCCGGATTATGGTTTGTCGGACAGAAGTTTTTTGCAAAGACATTGGAGAAAGAGCATGAAGAAAAGCATCTGCCGATTTTCGATGAGACGAACCGATGGCTTGACCGATATTTCAGCGGGAAGCTTCCGGATTTCACACCTCCGCTTTCTCCGAAGGGAACTCCCTTCCGCAGATCCGTCTGGGAAATTCTGCTGACAATCCCCTACGGAAGGACCATGACTTACGGAGAAATTGCTAAAATCATCGCCCGGCAGAATGGATGTCAACATATGTCTGCTCAGGCTGTCGGCGGAGCTGTAGGGCATAACCCGATCTCCCTGATTATCCCCTGCCACCGAGTGCTCGGAGCAGACGGAAGCCTGATCGGATATGCCGGAGGACTAGAACGAAAGAGATGGCTCCTCAGACTGGAAAACAATCTGTTATCCGAGTCGGAAGATCTACAGACACTTTAACGAATTAAATTCCCAGTTTCCCACTTTCCCTCTTAAAAGGAGCGGGAAAGTGGTTTTTTAAGGTTAAGGACGGAATAGACTTTTCCAGGTTTTTCTATACATTTCCGGCGATTCGTGTTAAAATACAGGCAGTTTAAACAGGAGGAAATGTTCTATGGCAGACACGGCAGACGGGAGAGGCGAAGAAACACGCCTGGGCATGACCTACGAGCAGTTTGTCCGGAAGTATCTGGAAAATGACCCTTATGAATTTATGGCGCATATCGACGCCATTTGGGCAAGTCTGCCCGTGGATGAAAAAGGAGCGGAATCATGAATTTCTTCATGCCAGCGAGGCTATATACCGGAGAACACTGCTTTGAAAAGCATGGGGATCTGCTGCGTATTCTTGGGAAAAGATGCACCATTGTCACGGGAAAACATGCCGCAAAAGAGAGCGGAGCCCTGGACGATATAACAGCGGCTTTAGCCTCCTGTAAAATCTTGTCCTCCGTTTTTGACGGGATCAGGAAGAATCCGACCGTATCATCATGCATAGAAGCAGGAACAGCTGCACGGGAACATGGAGCGGACTTTCTTATCGGAATCGGGGGCGGATCGGCACTTGATGCGACGAAGGCAGCGGCGGTGTTTGCTGCAAACCCGGGTCTGGAGGAGGACGGTTTTTACCGCAGGGAGTGGGAAAGCCCTCCTCTGCCGATTGTTCTTGTTGGAACCACCGCCGGAACCGGCAGCGAGGTTACAAAAGTGTCTGTTCTGACGGACAGCAAAGGCAGAAAGCACAGCATCCACGATGACAGACTCTATGCTTATGCTTCCTTCGGCGACAGCAGATATACCATGAATCTTCCTCTTTCAGTTACTCTGACGACCGGCATTGATGTGCTGGCGCATTGCACGGAAAGCTATTTCAGCAAAAAAGCGGATCAGCTGTCCAGAGTATTTGCGGTGCATGGGATCCGACTGCTGTATGAACCCCTTTCTGCTGCTGCAGAAGGAAAACCTCTCTCTCCGCAGCAGAGAGAACAGCTTTATGAGGCATCTATTTTCGGTGGTCTTGCCATCAACACAACGGGAACCTGTTTTCCGCACAATGTGGGATATTATCTCACGGAAAACTACGGAATCCCTCACGGTTTTGCGAGTGCAGCATTTCTGCCGGACCTCCTGAAGCTTGTTGTGAAAGATGACAGGGATTATGCCGATTCGTTTTTCCGAGAGATCGGGTTTGGAGAAGACGCAATTCTCTCTCTGACGGGAAAATGCCTTCCGAAAAACAGCATTGCCATGACAGAGGCGGAGATCCTCACAGCACTTCCCCGATGGGAAAACAACGGCTCTGTACAGAACACCAGATCTGCCGTTACAACGGAAATGATTCGCAAAATCCTCATCCAAAAATATCAAAAAACTTAAAAAGGAGAATCATCATGGTAAGAACCAGACAGGAACAGATTGTAGAATTCAAATGCATCCGCGGCGGAAATGGCGAAGCGGAAATGCATAAAATCGCCAACAATGACGCGGAGCTTTACGGCAAAGGCAGAATGTTCAACCGGGTAATTCTCGCACCGGGCCGGTCAATCGGCGAGCATACCCACACCGGGGATAACGAGATTTACTATATTCTCTCCGGTACCGGGACCTACAATGACAACGGCACTATTCTGAAGGTACATGCCGGTGACACCACCATCTGCAATGACGGTGAAATGCACGGACTGGTCAATGACAGCGACGAACCGCTGGAAATGATCGCACTCGTCCTATACAACTGATTATATTGCAATAGCGGGGCCGCCTCGAATTCTCTTCGAGGCGGCCCTGTTCATTATATCCATTTATCCCGTTCAGCTACTGCCAGAGCGTCACATCGGTTGTTGTATTCATTATCGGCGTGACCCTTGACCCAGTGATAGTGCATCTCATGCTGAGAAACAAGCAGAAGGAGCCTTTCCCAGAGATCCGGATTGAGGGCGGGTTTTTTATCGCTCTTTATCCAGCCCTTTTTTCTCCAGGACTCCGCCCACTTTTTCTCCAGCGCATCAATCACATATTTAGAGTCGGAATACAGATCTACCTCACAGGGCTCTTTCAGGCATTCCAAAGCGGAAATAACGGCTGTGAGCTCCATCCGGTTATTGGTGGTCAATGCCTCGCCGCCGGAGATTTCTTTCTCTTTGCCTTTATAACACAGAACGGCTCCCCAGCCGCCCGGGCCGGGGTTTCCGCTGCAGGCACCGTCTGTATAGACGGCAACATTTTTTTTACTCAGCATCAGAGTTGCCTTCGTCAGAATCAGGAACTTCCTGCTCTGTCTCCTCTTCCTCGGAAAAATGCTCGGTTCTCTCGATGCAGATGACTTTTGCATCACCGACAGGCTTCATAACTCGCACGCCCTGGGTATCACGGCCTTTCTCTCCGATGGAAGAAACCGCAACGCGGATGATAGTTCCGTCATTTGTAATGACAAGCAGGTCGTCCGTCTCATCCACAATGCAGATTCCGGCAACTTTACCGGTCTTTTCCGTGACTTTATAGTTTTTCAGGCCAAGCCCGCCGCGTTTATGGATGCTGTAGGCGTCAAAGCCCGTACGCTTGCCGAAGCCGTTTTCCGTAACGGTGAGAACAGCGTTCCCCTGTGCGGAGCTGCCTGCGCCGATGACATAGTCACCCTCACGAAGGCGGATTCCGCGTACGCCGACAGCAGTGCGCCCCATAGAACGGGCATCCGTCTCCGGGAAGCTGGCAGCCATACCTTCATGGGTGGCTATCAGAATGGTGTCATTACCGAGCGTGGGGATAACGGTTATCAATTCATCCCCTTCATCAAGGGTAATGGCACGGATGCCGTTTGCACGGATATTCTTTAATGCAGCCTGCTCCATACGCTTCACCGTGCCGTTCCTGGTAACAAAGACAAGGTAGCTGTCTTCCGAGAAGCCGCGACCTGCAATCATCGCGCTGACCTTTTCACCGGCTTCCCCGGCCTCTACGGGCAGAATATTGACGATATTTGTCCCCTTTGCTGCCCTTCCGGCTGCAGGAATCGAATATCCCTTCTTAATATAGACTCTGCCGGAATTCATAAAGAAGAGAATATTATCGTGGGTGGAAGCGGTAAAGACCGTCTCTACAAAGTCTTCCTCTTTGGTGGCCATAGCACGGATGCCTTTCCCACCGCGGCCCTGGGCTTTATACTCCGAAAGAGCAAGACGTTTGATATAACCGCCGTGAGTCAGGGTAAAGACGGATAGTTCCTCCTGAATCAGGTCTTCATCTTCCAGTTCTTCCACAACATCCTGAATCTCCGTTCTGCGCTGATCACCGAACTTGTCACGAATGGCGATCAGTTCTTCCTTCAGAACAGCTTTGATCTTCTCCGGATCAGCAAGAAGATCTTTATAATACTGAATTTTTCCCTCCAGCTCTTTGTACTCATTCTCCAGTTTTTCCCGATTCAGGCCCTGAAGCTGAATCAGACGCATATCGCAGACATACTGAGCCTGGATATCATCCAGCTGAAAACGCTCCATCAGGCGCTGTTTCGCATCATCATAGCTGCTTCGGATAATATGGATGACCTCATCTATATTGTCCTGTGCAATGAGCAGGCCTTCCAGCAAATGGGCGCGTTCTTCTGCTTTCCGTAGATCAAATTTTGTACGGCGGACAATCAGCTCTTCCTGGAAGGTGAGATACTCATCAAGAATGTGGCGGAGAGAGAGAATTTTCGGCTGGGTCTGATTGTTGACCAGCGCGAGCATATTGATGGAGAAACCGGACTGAAGCTCCGTCTGTGCAAAAAGACGGTTTAATACCACCTGCGGATTTGCATCCCGTTTAAGCTCAATGACAATCCGCATACCGTTCCGGTCGGTCTCATCACGAAGATCTGAGATTCCCTCCAGACGTTTCTCATGCACCTGGTCCGCAATATTTTTGATCAGTTTGCGTTTGTTGACCTGATAAGGCAATTCCGTGACGATGATACGGATGCGCTTGTCTTTTCCGTATTCCTCAAACTCCGTTTTTGCCCGGACGACGACTTTTCCGCGTCCCGTGGCATAGGCCTGACGGATACCGGACCGGCCCATAATTACGCCTTTCGTCGGGAAATCAGGACCTTTGATGTGCTCCATCAGATCACTGAGCTGAGCATCCGGATTATCCAGAACGCAGACACAGGCATTGATTACTTCCGAGAGATTGTGAGGCGGTATATTTGTTGCCATGCCGACAGCAATGCCGCTGGAACCGTTCACAAGAAGATTCGGGAATCGGGAAGGGAGCACACGGGGCTCTTTACGAGTCTCGTCAAAGTTCGGATCCCAATCTACGGTCTCCTTGTCGATATCACGGAGCATTTCGTTGGAGATGCGGGAAAGCCTTGCCTCGGTATAACGGTAAGCTGCAGGTGGGTCTCCGTCAACGGAACCGAAGTTTCCGTGGCCGTCCACCAACATATAGCGCATAGAGAAATCCTGTGCCAGACGGACCATTGCATCATAGACGGAAGCATCACCGTGCGGATGGTAGTGACCCAGCACGTCACCGACGCAGGTAGCAGATTTTTTAAAGGGCTTGTCTGAGGTCAGACCGCCTTCATACATGGTATAAAGAATGCGGCGATGAACCGGTTTCAGACCATCGCGTACATCGGGAAGGGCACGGGCAATGATGACAGACATGGCATAGTCAATGTAGCTCTTCTGCATCTCATTGACAAGGTCTGACGTGGTAATGACCTGATTCGGGAAAGCAATATCTTCGGGCTTATAGTCTCTTTTATGTGCCATAGGGATTATTCTCCTTAAACATCAAGGTTGACGACATACTTTGCGTTTTCCTCGATCCATTCACGCCGTGGCTCAACCTCTTCTCCCATCAGTACGGTGAAGACCTGGTCTGCTTCAATGGCGTCAGTAAGCGTAATGCGGCGCAGAGATCTGCGCTCTGGGTCCATGGTGGTTTCCCACAGCTCATGGGGATCCATCTCGCCGAGACCTTTGAACCGGGAGATGTCGATCTTCTGGTTCGGATTGTCTCCGCGCATTTCAGAGGATATTTTATCCCTCTCCTCATCGGAATAGGCAACGCGCTGCTGTTTGCCACGCACCAGTTTATAGAGGGGCGGAACCGCAGAATAGACATAGCCGCATTCGATCAGAGGACGCATATAGCGGAAGAAGAAGGTGAGGAGGAGAGTGCGGATATGAGAACCGTCCACATCAGCATCCGCCATGATGATGATTTTATGGTAACGGAGCTTTTCCATATTGAACTCATCACCGATGCCGGCACCGAGAGCCACAATCAGCGGATAGAGCTTGTCGTTGCCATATATTTTATCGGCTCTCGCTTTTTCCACATTCAGCATTTTGCCCCACATGGCGAGAATCGCCTGAAAACGGCTGTCTCTTCCCTGAATGGCAGAGCCTGCTGCAGAATCACCCTCAACAATATAGATTTCGCAGAGGGATGGGTCTTTTTCATTGCAGTCCTGCAGTTTATCGGGCATCTGCCCGCTTTCCAGCCCGGTTTTTCTCCGGACGGACTCTTTCGCCTTTCTTGCCGCTTCTCTTGCACGGCTGGCCATCATTGCCTTTTCCAGAATGACTTTTGCCACTGCCGGATGCTCTTCGAAAAATTCACTGAGCTGATCGCTCACCAGATTGTTCACCAGGGTACGGACGTAGGCATTACCCAGTTTCTGCTTGGTCTGTCCTTCAAACTGCGGTTCCGGAAGCTTCACGGAAATGACAACGGCAATTCCTTCCAGAACATCATCACCGGAGAGCCTGTCAGCATCCGTTTTAATGATATTGTTCTTTTTCCCGTAGTCATTGATTACCCTGGTAAGAGCAGTTTTAAAACCGGTCTCATGCATTCCGCCTTCCGGCGTATTGACATCATTGGCAAAGGAAATAATCTGGGTGGTGTAGCCGTCATTATACTGGAAGGCAGCTTCTGCAAAGGTATCGTCCTTCTCTCCGCCGATATAAATGATGTTTTCCGTGAGCGGCGTCTTGTTTTTATTCAAAAAAGAGACATATTCCCGGATTCCGCCCTCATAGCAGAGAACGTCACGATGGGTTTCTTCTTCCTTTTTCTTTTCCGGAAGCCACTCTTCCACAGGCCTTTTATCTTCAATGGTAATCGTGATTCCCGCATTGAGAAAAGCCTGCTGCTGCATTCTGGTATGGAGAATATCATAATTATAGACAAGCTCATCAAAGATCTCACCATCCGGTTTAAAACGAACCGTCGTGCCTCGTCTGTCAGCGGTTCCAACTACAGTGATGTGCTGGGTAATCTCTCCTCTGGCAAAAGACATCTGATAGATTTTCCCGTCACGGTAAACCTGAACTTCCAGCCATTCAGACAATGCATTGACAACAGAAGCTCCCACGCCGTGAAGACCACCGGAGACTTTATATCCTCCGCCACCAAACTTTCCGCCTGCATGAAGCACCGTAAAGACAACCTCCAGAGCCGATTTACCGGTCTGTTCCTGGGTGTCTACGGGAATGCCGCGCCCATTGTCACTGACACAGATAATGTTTCCCGGTTCAATGGTGACTTCTATATGGGAACAGTATCCCGCCAAAGCCTCATCAATCGAGTTATCTACAATTTCGTAGACAAGATGATGCAGACCGGAGGATGAGGTGGAACCAATATACATACCCGGGCGCTTACGCACTGCTTCCAGGCCTTCCAGAACCTGAATCTGACCGGCATCGTATTCCTGCATTACTTTTTCTGTGAGATCTGCCATATAATGTATCCTCTTCTAAAGTATTCTCTTAACCAATGTTGACGTCGCCATCTGACTCAGATAGACAATATTCTTTCCATCTTCTCTGCAGAGAGCAAAGGATTTTGGAATATCATCCGCCGTGTTTACAACATTTCCTTCTTTTTCCGCACTTCGCAAAAATTTTCTTGTCAGATGAGACTGGGACGTAATATCTAGATCAAAAATCGCTATAATATCATCCGTATTGACATTTTTTTCTTTGCCTAGGGAAATGTACATTATTTTACCCTTCCCTGTTCCACAAAAATCACTTTTCCTCCGGTTCGTCCGGAAATACCTTCATCTTCGCAGCAGGTAATTAATGTCTGCCCCCCTCCAATCCGGTTGAGAACAAATTCCTGCCGTTTTCCATCCAGCTCTGAAAGAACATCATCCAGAAGAAGAATCGGGTATTCCCCCGTTTCTTTCAGGAGAATTTCTCTTTCTGCCAGCTTAATGGAGAGAGCAGCCGTTCTGGACTGACCCTGAGAAGCAAAATTTCTGGCTGCGTTTCCGTTGATGGATATATCGAGATCATCTTTATGAGCACCCGTCAGACATTGGCCGCTTTCTATTTCTGCTCTGCGGTGACTTTCCTGATGATCGCAAAGCTCATAATAAATCTCTTTTTCTGAAGCAAACGGGTTGGAAACCGTACTCACAGTCTTATACAGGATACCAAGTTCTTCTCCGCTCCCGGAAAATTCCCTGTGGACAGGGATAGAAGCTTCCTGAAGCCTTGCCGTATATGCAGCCCTGTATCGGATCAACTTTGCACTGCAGCGGCATAAACCGTCTGAAAACTCATCCAGTGTTTCCAAAAGAGACGGCTTTTCCCGCCAGTCCTTCAGAATTCGTGTTTTATGCTCAAAAAGCCGATTGAATTCAGATAAAATCTCATTGTACTGCGGACGAATCTGGCCGATGGCAGTATCCAGAAGCCTGCGTCGAACAGCTGCCCCGTCTTTAATCAGATTCAGATCATCCGGACAGAACAAGACAACATTCAATGTACGGGACAGTTCATTGGCAGTCTTTTTTACACCGTTTACCAGAATTTTTTTTGCTGCTCCAGGACGAATCTGAATATTGACCGTCTGCTCTCTGTCATAACTGGTGATATCAGCCAGAATATCTGAGGATGAATACTGGAAATGAACCAGTTCCCTGTCAAATCTGGTACGGAAGCTTCTGCCGTAGGCAAGCAGATAAACAGCTTCGATCAGATTTGTTTTTCCCTGTGCATTACTACCGTAAATTACATTTGTTCCGCTGCCAAAGTCAATAGTTTCCCATTCATAGTTACGAAAACCGGTAACTGCAAGGCGGTTAATCTTCATGAATTACCCTGATTTTCTGCCCTTCAAATTCCACCATGTCACCGGAATGGATTTTTTTCCCTCTCATGGTGCAGACTTCACCATTTACTGAAACAAGGCCGTCCAGTATCACCTGTTTTGCTTCCCCTCCGGTTCCGGTCAGAGCAGAATATTTCAGCAATGCGTCCAGTTTAATAAAATCAGTTTTTATATTGATCTCTTCCATGCACTCTCACCTCATCAGGCATGAAGACGAACGGGTAGGATCATATAGGTGAAGTTCTCACTGCCGTCAGCGGCTTTGATAATGCAGGGTGAAGAGGGCGTATTGAGGCAGAAAAGGAGGTTATCTTTCTCAGCTGCTTTCAGAGCATCCAGAAGATATTTATCATTAAAGCCGACTTCAAGACCATCTCCACTTCCCTCGCACATGCAGATATCTTCTGCCTTTCCGATGGGCGTAACACAGATGCAATCAATCCTTCCGTCTTCAAATATCATCCGGACCGGGCTTCCTGTTTTATCACTCAGAACAAGCGCAACACGGTCAATGGCAGAAAGAATTTCCTGTCTGTTCACCTGAACCGTAAAGCGGAAATTTTCCGGCACAGATTTCCGGTGATTAAGAAAGTCTCCTTCCAGACGTCGGGTAATTACAACCGTTTTTCCCATTGTAAAGGAAATGTGCTTTTCACCGACGGAGATACCTGCAGGATCTTCACTTGATTCACAGATTTTTTCAATATCTGTCAGTGCAAAACCCGGAACAACAAAACTGCAGTTTTCCAATCGTGAACTCTCTATTTTTTCAACCCTTCTCGCAAGACGATATCCGTCAACCGAGACAAGTGTCAGTTCGTTGCCCTCAATTTCAAATAATGTACCGGTGTAGATCGGACGAATTTCTTCTTTTGAAATGGCAAACAATGTGCGGTTGATCATATTTGCCAGAACATTCTGCGGAATTTCAATATTCTGTATCTCGTTGAAACGCGGCATTTCCGGGTATTCACTGTAGTCAAGGCCGGGGATGTTGTATTCACTCTTTCCGCATTTAACATTGATACTGTTGTTTGGATCGCAGGTAATGGTAACCATTCCATCCGGAAGGCGCCGAATGAGTTCTGTGAAGAATCTGGAATTGACTACCATAACGCCCGGTTCATCAACATCTGCATCGACGGTGGTATAGATTGCTTTTTTCAGGTCATATCCGGTTACAGTGATTGCCGTTCCGGCTTCAATGAGAAGACCTTCCAGTGCAGAGATCGGACTCTTGGACGGAACTGCTCTGGCTGAAATCAGCACTGCATTCTGGAGAACAGACTTTTCGATTGTGAATTTCATATAATGATCTCCCGTTTTTTGTTTTATAAATATATAAATATAATATAATATTTTTAGCAGAGGTAGTAGTAGAAAAAGAAAATGTTGAAAAGTGTAAAAAGGCCAGAAATTCTGCGATTTTTGAAAGTGGAAAACCTGTGAAGAGAAATGATGATGATTGATGGAAATAGATGATAAAGAATTTTCAACAGAGTAGGATCTGATTTTCAACAGAGTAAATGTTGAAAACTCAAAATTTTAAATAGAGTTTATATTGGAGCTGATATCCCGTATTTTCGCTGCCATGGCAGGATCGATTTTCAGAATATCCTCAATCTTCCGAATAGAGGAGAGAACAGTTGCATGGTTTCTTCCAGTGAACTGTTCTCCGATTTCCTTCAGAGAGAGATTGGTCAGTGACCGCATGAGATACATGGCAACCTGTCTTGCTTCGGTAGGAAGTTTGGAACGGTTCAGACCGCGGATTTCATCTTCACTGATGGAGTAGTATCGGCTGGTTTCTCTCATGATTTTATCCGGTTTCGGAATGTCGCTTCCTGTTCGGATCACATCTTCAATGGCCCTTTTCACAGATTCTGTTGTGATGACTTCATTTAGAATCTCTTTGTATGCCGTCAATTTCTTGATTACGCCTTCCAACTGCCTGATGTTTGCGGTGATGTTATTTGCAATATAAAGAATGGCATCTTCCGAGAGAATAAGACCAAGCTGTGCTGCCTTATTACGGATAATCACCATTCTAGTCTCCAGATCAGGCGGTTGAACATCTGCCATAACGCCGCCTTCAAATCGGGTACGAAGTCTGTCGTCCAGGAGGGACATTTCAAGGGGAGGCCGATCCGATGTGATTACAATCTGGTTTCCGGCTTCATAGATGGAATTGAAGGTATGGAAAAATTCTTCCTGTGTGGACTGCTTTCCTGCTATAAATTGAATGTCATCCACAAGAAAAAGATCAACTTTTCTGAATTCATCCCGAAATTCCTGCATTTTTCGGTTCTGAAGAGAATTGATCATCCGGTTGGTGAAGTCATCCCCTTTTACATACGCAATTCTTTTTTTGGGGAAGTGTTCATGAATCGACTGACCTATTGCAAAAAGAAGGTGTGTTTTTCCAAGGCCGGAATTGCCGTAGATAAAGAGCGGATTGTAATCCTGTCCGCCGGGATGTTCTGCAACGGCCTTCGCTGCAGCATAAGCAAATTTATTGGAATTGCCGACAATAAAACGGTCAAAGGTAAAACCCTGCATTTCCGGCAGCATATCATTTTTTGATGAGGGAGACTTTGTCTCCAGATATTCCTGAAGGCCTTCTTCTCCGGCGAGAACCGTAACTTCACAGTCGCTGGAAAAAATATCATATAAGGCAGCCTTTATCACACCGCTGAACCGACTTACAATAATACCCTGGGTAAAATCATTCTGAGCACAGAGAATCAGTCTGGAGTTATCCCAGTCAATTGGTTTGCATTCGGAAAACCAGGTCTGAATGGCAGTAGGTGTCAGTTCCTTTGAAAGAATTTTGAGTATTTCATTCCAGATATCCTGAACAGAATTCATAGGCCAGAACCTCATTTTCAGTTTTTCATCGTATAACTGAGTTATTATATCAAAATTCATGAAATGATGCAAGTTTAAATATAATAATGTAGAATAAAATCAATAAAACAACTTTAGTTTATAAAATAAAGCAATGCCGGCAGAACAATTCTGCCGGCAAAGAAAATGAAAAGAAAGGATTATTTTTTGGGAAGAAGAATTTTTGTTCCGCCCATATAAGGCTGGAGAACTTCCGGGATTGTGACGGATCCGTCTGCCTGAAGATGATTTTCCAGAAGAGCAATCAGCATTCTCGGAGGGGCAACTACGGTATTATTCAGGGTATGCGGAAGATACATCTTACCGTCTTCTCCGCGAACGCGCATTTTCAGGCGGCGGGCCTGAGCATCACCCAGATTGGAGCAGGAGCAGACTTCAAAATATTTCTTCTGTCTGGGAGACCATGCTTCAATATCGCAGGATTTGACTTTGAGATCTGCAAGATCGCCGGAGCAGCATTCCAGCTGACGGACCGGAATTTCCATGCTTCTGAAAAGCTCAACAGAGAGTCTCCACATCTTTTCATACCATGCCATGGAATCCTCAGGTTTGCAGACTACAATCATTTCCTGCTTTTCAAACTGATGAATGCGATACACACCGCGCTCTTCAATGCCGTGGGCACCTTTTTCCTTTCGGAAACAGGGAGAGTAGCTTGTAAGCGTCTGAGGAAGCGTATTTTCCGGAATGATCTGGTCGATAAATTTTCCGATCATAGAGTGCTCCGATGTACCGATCAGATAGAGATCCTCCCCTTCTATTTTGTACATCATTGCTTCCATATCGGTCTGGCTCATGACGCCTTCTACCACATTACCATGAATCATAAAGGGAGGGATGCAGTATGTGAACCCTTTCTGAATCATGAAATCACGGGCATAGGCCAGCACTGCAGAATGAAGCCTTGCCACGTCGCCAAGCAGATAATAAAATCCGTTTCCGGAAACCCGACCGGCTGCATCCATATCAATCCCGTTGAGCCGTTCCATTATTTCCGTGTGATAGGGAATTTCAAAATCAGGAACAACAGGATCACCAAAACGCTCTACTTCCACATTGGCACTGTCATCCGGTCCGATTGGAACGGAAGGATCAATAATATTCGGAATAACAAGCATAATGGAATGGATCCGCTCTGCGTATTCTTTTTCTTTTTTCTCAAGTTCTGCAAGAGTTTCATTATTTGCTTTTACTTTTGCCATATTCTCATCGATCTGCGCCTGAATCTGCGGTTTATCTTCTTCAGAGGCTTTTTTCAGCTTTCCAAACAGAGGACCGTTTGCCTTACTGAGATTATTATTCTGAGCGCGCAAATCACTTGCTTCCGTTATGGCAGCACGGTTTTCCACATCGAGACGAATTACTTCATCTACCAGCGGCAGCTTATCATTCTGAAACTTTTTTTTGATGTTTTCTTTTACCAGATCGGGATTGTCTCTGACAAATTTGATATCAAGCATTTTTATACCTTCTTTTATATTAAAATTATTATTTGATCGAGCTTAACTGGGCAATCAGCATTTCTCTGTCATCAGCATCATAGAATTCCAGTTCAATTTTACCGGAATTTCGTCCTTCTGTCAGAGTGACTTTTCTTCCCAGTTTTTTTGTAAGAAGAGTGGAAATTTCCTTTGCATAATCGATTTCCGTTGGGTCTGATTTCTGCCGGCTTTCTTCCGACTCTGAAATTTTTTTCAGTGCTTTGGAGGCAAGGGCTTCTGCTTTCCGGACAGAAAGGGCTTTTGCCATAATCTCTTTTGCTGCCTGGAGCTGTATTTCCTCGTTCTGAATAGATAAAAGTGCTCTCGCATGTCCGGCAGAGAGGTCTCCTGTTTCAACCAGATGCAGTACTTCCGGTGAAAGATTGAGAAGGCGTAGGGCATTGCTCACCGCCGGCCGGGATTTGCCGACGCTTTTTGCAGCATCTTCCTGAGTGAGGCCATAATCTTCAATTAATGTCTTATACCCTTTTGCCTCTTCAATCGGATTCAGATCTTCCCGTTGAAGATTTTCGACAAGAGCCAGCTCAGCCGTTGTTCTGTCATCTGCTTCTATAATTCTCACCGGAACTTCTGTCAGGCCAGCCATTCTGGATGCCCTCCAGCGCCGTTCTCCTGCAATAATCTGATAATAACCGGAGTCTAAAAGACGAACTGTAATGGGCTGCAGAACTCCGTAGCGGGAAATAGAATCTGCGAGTGTCTGTAAAGCTTCTTCATCAAAAACATTCCGAGGTTGCTCTTCCCTTGGTTCAATCCGGCTCAACGGGAGAAATGTCATTTCTTCGTCGGGAGAAGAAATGTCTCCGAAAAGGGCACTTAAGCCGGTACCGAGTGCTTTTCTGTCTTTTCCTGCCATAATGGTTTCCTTATTAAATTCAAGTTATGGATTTGCGCATAAATTCTTCTGCCAGAGAAATATAAGCGCGACTTGCCCTGTTGCCAGAATCATAAATAACACCCGGTTTTCCATGGCTCGGAGCCTCCGAAAGCCTTACACTGCGTGGAATAACGGTTTCATATACTTTGTGCGGCAGAAAGCGTTTTAATTCATTGGCAACCTGAGTAGTTAAATTCATTCGAGAGTCATACATTGTCAGTAGTATGCCTTCTATTTCGAGCCGTCTGTTCAGTTTCTTTTTACAAAGCTTGATACTGGTCATCAGATCTACGATTCCTTCCAATGCGTAATATTCGCATTGCATGGGAATAAGAACACTGTCAGCAGCTACAAGCGCATTCACTGTAAGCATTTCAAGGGATGGCGGACAATCAATAAAAATATAATCGTAGTCGCTGTAAAGCTGGATCAGAGCGTTGCGAAGAGTTCCTTCACGACTGTCGATTGCGTCCAATTCTACGGATGCCGCTGCCAGAGAACGGCCGGCGGGAATTACATCCCCGTATGGGGTGTTGCGAACGCAGGAAAAAACATCGGCGCCTTTTATCAGCAACTCGTAGGTGCCTGGAATGGAATTTTTATCAACGCCCATGCCTGATGTTGCATTTCCCTGCGGATCACAGTCGGCCAGCAGAACTTTCTTTCCAGCCATTGTCAACGCTGCACAAAGATTTACACAGGTCGTTGTTTTTCCAACGCCCCCCTTTTGATTGGCAACTGCAATTATTTTAGCCATTGTATTCTTCCTTTGATCAATTTGTGCAACGAGCATTATAACAGGTAGTATTTTGAAATGCAATTGTTTTTCTATTCTTACCGCTTCTTTTTACTGTGATGTTTCACGTGAAACATATCCGTCTGTTTACCAGGCATACAAAGGATGTTTCACGTGAAACATCCAAAAAATACAATATTTTGTGTTTTAAAAAGAATAAAATACAAGATATCAAAACAATAAAAATTTTATGTTTTTTTGAAAAAAAAGCTTGCTTTTCGGAACTGTTTTTGCTATAATTTCAAAACGCGATGTAATTGCGCAATTTTTTAGGAGGAGGTGCAATCAGAACATGGCCAATATTAAATCTTCTGCAAAAAGAGATGAAAAGTCCAAGGAGTTACGTGCAAAGAACCGCGCTGAAAAGACGGAGCTCAAGACCATGATTAAAAAGTTTGATGCAGCTGTTGCTGAGGGCAACAAGGATGCAGCTGCCGATGCCTATAAAGTTGCAGTTAAGACTGTTGATCGCGCTGCTGGCAAGGGTCTGCTTCACAAGAACAATGCAGCACACAAAAAGTCAGCGTTGACGCAGAAGCTCAACGAGATGTAATTTATACATCGACAATCGGAAAATGAGGCGCAGAGATCTGCGCCTTTTTTTTATAGAGGAATTACAGAATGAATAAAAAAATGATGCTGATTGTCAATCCGGTAGCCGGAAGGGGCGGTTATTCCCTAAACTTCGGCGAGGCTATGCGGGTGTTTTCATATGGCGGATATAGCGTCACACTCTATTTCACAAAGGGTAAGAATGATGCTACCAGATTTGCAGAAGAAAACGGGGCTGATTATGATGTAGTTACCTGCGTCGGCGGAGACGGGACGCTGAGCGAAGTGCTGTCCGGCCTGATGAAGCTGGATAATCCGCCTCCGGTCGGCTATATCCCCATGGGGACGGCAAATGATGTTGCGACAACCCTGCACATTCCAAAAAATGACACGGTAGGAGCGGCAAATCTGATTTTGAACGGCGAGCCGCATCCTTATGATGTGGGTGGATTCGGAGACGACGGTTATTTTGCCTACATTGCGGGGTTTGGGGCATTTACTAATGTCAGTTACTCCACACCGCAGGATCAAAAAAATATGCTGGGACATCTGGCTTATGTTCTTCAGGGTATGGCAGAACTTCCGAATATAGAAACTGTCCGGACAAGGGTGGAATTTGATGACGGCGTGATTGAGACGGACCTTGTATACGGCAGTATGTCAAATTCAACCTCTGTCGCAGGTATTGTAAAATTAAAAGAGAATATGGTCAGCCTCGGTGACGGTTATTCAGAGCTGGTTCTGGTAAAGGATCCCAGAGATGTAAACGGTTTTGGGGAAATACTGTCTTCGGTTCTATCCGGTCGCTTTGATGGGGATAAACTGATTATTCTGCATACAAAAAAAGCAAAATTTTCTTTTGATCATCCTGTTGCCTGGACGAGAGACGGAGAAGACGGCGGAAGACATCAGGAAATTACCCTGGTCAATTATCACAGACCAGTACAGTTGATTTTCTGAGAAAATAAGAATTGAAAAAAGAGACCTGCATGATTATAATAAAAAATTGAAATCAAGAAACAGGAAAGAGGAAACCAAATGAAGCGTCAGAGAATTTCCGGCATTTATGCCGATGCATCTGCTTTTGAAGGACAGAGAATTACTGTCTGCGGCTGGGCGAGAACCATCCGTGATATTAAGAATTTCGGATTTATTGAGTTAAATGACGGGAGCTGCTTTAAATCCCTGCAGGTAGTATTTGAACGGGATACCCTGTCCAACTACGAAGAAATAGCAAAACAGAATGTGGGTGCAGCGCTGATCTGCTATGGAAAAATCGTTCTCACGCCGGACGCACCGCAGCCCTTTGAAATGAAGGCAGAGGAAATCTCGGTTGAGGGTATCTCAACCCCGGATTATCCGCTGCAGAAGAAACGTCACAGCGTGGAATTTCTGCGGACGATTCAGCATCTTCGCCCGAGAACAAACCTTTTTTCCGCTACATTCCGGGTACGTGCTGCTGCGGCCCAGGCAATCCACGAGTTTTTCCGTGAGAGAGGATTTGTATACGTCCATACTCCGATTATAACGGGGTCTGACTGTGAAGGTGCGGGAGAGATGTTCCGTGTCACTACGCTTGATCTCAATCACCTTCCTCTGAAAGAGGACGGCACTGTGGATGACAGCAAGGATTTCTTCGGAAAAGAGACAAACCTTACAGTATCGGGCCAGCTTAACTGTGAAAACTTTGCAATGGCATTCGGTGATGTATATACCTTCGGGCCGACATTCCGTGCTGAGGTCTCCTATACACAGCGTCATGCGGCAGAATTCTGGATGATTGAACCGGAAATGGCTTTTGCGGATCTTAACGACGATATGGAAGTGGCAGAAGCCATGGTGAAGTATATTATTCGCTATGTCTTTGAGCACTGCCCGCAGGAGATGGAATTCTTCAATAAATTTGTGGATAAAGGGCTCATAGACCGGCTGAATAATGTCGCGGAGAACGAGTTTGGACGTATCTCCTATACGGAAGCAGTGGACATCCTGATCAAGAGCGGTAAGGAATTCGAATATCCGGTCGCATGGGGAATTGACCTTCAGACAGAGCATGAGCGTTACCTGACGGAGGAAGTATTCAAAAAACCGATTTTTGTTACCGATTATCCCAAAGAAATCAAAGCATTCTATATGCGTCTGAATGATGATGGAAAGACTGTTGCCGCAGCAGACTGCCTTGTTCCCGGCATCGGAGAGATCATCGGAGGAAGTCAGCGTGAAGAGAGGCTGGATGTTCTCACAGCCAGAATGAGAGAACTCGGACTGAAAGAAGAGGATTACTGGTGGTATCTGGACCTTCGGCGCTATGGTTCCTGCCGTCATGCCGGATTTGGCCTTGGTTTTGAGAGAATGGTGATGTATCTGACCGGCGTAAGCAACATCCGGGATGTGGAACTGCATCCGCGTACGACCGGCAACGCTGATTTCTGATTTCAGCGGGAAGAGTGGGAAGAATGAAAAAAGAAATACCGATCATTATTGTTCTTCTGCTGGTCATTCTTCTACTGCTGGGCAGTGCCCTGGCTGCCGTATTCTATGTGCTCAGCCCGGATCCGGCATCCGGGCAACCCGGCGGAAATACCGGGCTTGCCGGGTTTTTCCAGGGTTTCGGGCTGAGAAATGCTGCACCGCCGGAGAGTGTTGTGGTGGATTATATGAAAACGCTGGACACGGGAGCAAACGGAGAGCCGTTTACCGTGTCGACGGACGGATCGCGTCTTTATCTGGATTGTGAGCCCTCAACACCGGAAGGAAGATTTCTTTTCAGCTTTCTGCAGGGTGCCTGGTCTTTTCAGATTGATCGTGCCGAAACGGAAGGTCTGACATCAAAAGTAAATGTCTATATTACCTGTCCGGATACGGCTCTTTTTGAAGAGCCTCTGAAAAACAAGACCTCAGAGATTCTGGCACAGAAAGTGGAGAAAGCAAACAGCATCGAAGAGATCTACGATGAAGCAGGGCAATTCCGCAAGGAAGTCACGGATGAGGCCTTCTGGAGTGCACTTGGAAGTGTCTGTGCCGATGCCCGTCAGCTCTACAGTGTGAAGCTGAGTGTGACGCTGAATCTGGAGTTTTACCAGAAGCAATGGCACATCACCAATCCCGCAGGGTTAAACAATACACTTGACATGCGGGTTCAGGCACTGCATGCCGCCGCGGTGGATCAGCAGCCATTTATCCAAAAGGAATACAGCATTGAAGAGACCGCCGTAAGAGGTCCGCTGCCGGATCAGACAAAGTTTGGTGCGACGTACGACCCATCGGAGGTCTCTTCCCTTCTGGAACGGTTTTCCGCCCGGAATCTGATCAAGGGACAGAAGCTCTGCTGGTCACCGGATGTACCGTATGTAGAAGGTGCTCCGATCCGGTATTATCTGGATGACAGCCTGCTGATGATAGAGTGGCAGGAAGAAGAGGCTGGGATGGTCGGAACGTTTTCGGAAATATTTGTAGCAGACGGGTCCCAGTTCCGGCGCAAAATAGCGGGTGATGACTACGAGTACCAGTATTTCTATTATGCAACTCAGCTGGCACAGGATGCAAATGCGGTTCTCGCTGTGGGAGGAGACCTCTATCACCACGGCAGAAACTGCGGCATTGTCGTCTATAACCGCACCATTTACCGGTTTGATCCCTCTACCTGTGATACCTGTTATATCGATTCTGACGGGGATATGCATTTTTCTTACCGGAATCAGTTTTCCACCATAGATGAAGCACAGCGTTTCGTGGAGGAAAATGATATTGTCTATTCTCTCTGTTTCGGGCCGGTTATGATTGATAACTCCGTAGATGTGACACCGGATAACTATCAGTGGGGTGAAATCTGGGACACTTATGCAAGAGCCGCCATCGGTATGCTGGGAGAGCACCATTATCTTACGATGAATCTTAACTGCGGAACAGGTCATCTTTATCACTATGCGACGCTGCGCCAGGCGGCGGACGCAATGGTGGAACGGGGCTGTATCAAAGCCTATACGCTCGATGGCGGCCAGACCTGCTGTACGGTAGTAAACGGAGAACTTGTCAGTCCTGTCCAGTTCGGTAACGAACGCTATACCAGTGATATTATCTATTTTGCTACCGCAATAGCGGGCAATGAAGCTGTGTGAAAAAATAAAATAGAAATGTGCAAAAAGCCGGAAGGAACGAACCTTCCGGCTTTTCAGTGGTTTTCTATTATTTCTGCATAGAAGAGAGGATTACTCTTCTTTCTCTCTGGAGAGCATAACGTTTGTGAGAATACCGAGAATCAGTGCGCAGGCAACCGTACGGATTTCTACTGCACCGAAGGAAACTACCATGCCGCCAACACCGACGATGAAGATGACGGATGCTACAAAGAGGTTTCTGTTCTTGTTCAGATCAACCGGCTGCAGCATCTTGAGACCGGAGGATGCGATAAAGCCGTACAGTGCCACGCAGACACCGCCCATGACGCAGCTGGGAATTGTCTCGAGGAAGGCAACCAGCGGTGTGATCAGAGAGAAGATCAGGCAGGCGATTGCAGCACCCCAGATTGAAACCGTGGAGGCGTTGCGGGTAATAGCCACCGTTGCAATGGATTCACCGTAGGTGGTGTTTGCACAGCCGCCGAAGAATGCACCGACAACTGAGCCGATACCGTCACCGAGAAGGGTGCGGGTCAGACCGGGTTCTTCCAGAAGGTTGACGCCCACAATGGAGCTGAGGTTTTTGTGGTCTGCAAGATGCTCTGCAAAGACAACGAAGGCGACAGGTGCATAAGCAACAAAGATTGTCAGCAGGTAGGAGCCTGTAACACCGGACCAGTCTGCTTTGGTGAAGGTGAATTCCGGAAGGGAGATCACGGAGCCGATATTCTGAAGAGCGGAATAGTTGATGACGACCAGCGCAGGATTGTTGGTTGCTTTACCGATCAGAGCAAAGATACTTGCACAGACATATCCTGCCAGAATACCGATAATGAACGGAACAAGCTTGACCATTTTTTTGCCGTAGGTGGAGCAGAGCATGGTGACTGCCAGCGTAACAAGACCGCAGATCAGGCATACATAAACGGAACCGCCTTCCACATTGCTGCGCATCAAATCGCCGATAGCATTACCTGCGAGGGAGAGACCGATAATGGCGACTGTGGGCCCGATGATTACGGGAGGCATCAGCTTATCAATCCATTTGACGCCGCAGAATTTAACAACGATTGCGATAATCACATACACAAGGCCAGCCATCAGAGCACCGATGATCAGACCGGCATAGCCGATGGAGACAGAAGCCGCCCCGCCAAATGCCGAAAACATGGAACCGATAAAGGCAAAGGAGGAACCAAGGAAAACAGGACTCGCACTTTTGGTGAAGAGAAGATAGACAATGGAGCCGACGCCTGCACCGAAGAGTGCAGCAGAAGCTGTCATGCCGTTGCCGACAACTGCCGGAACCGCAATTGTTGCCGCCATAATGGCAAGCAGCTGCTGAAGAGCAAAGAGCACAACTTCACCGAATTTGGGTTTGTCCTTGATACCATAGATCAGATTCATTCATTTTCTCCTTTTCTCAGCAACAGGATTTTATATTCATTTCATTTGCTGACTGTTTTAGTTCCGGCTGCGGTAAGGTCAGCCGGCGTTGAGGTCCATCAGAAACACGCCCGTTTCCCCGTCGTATTCCGGAAGACGAACTTCGATCATCTCGGAGCGGGAGGTAGGGAGATTTTTCCCCACGTAATCCGCACGGATCGGGAGCTCACGGTGTCCCCTATCCACCAGAACGGCGAGCTGAATTGTTCTCGGCCGGCCGCATCGGATTACGGCTTCAATGGCGGCTCTGGCAGTCCGGCCTGTGAAGATGACATCGTCCACAAGAATAATATCCTTGTCGTTAACATCAAAAGGCAGCTGTGCGGAGCGAACCATGGGATTTTCCGATAAGGAGGTCAGATCGTCCCGATAGAAGCCGATGTCAATGCTGCCGCAAGGAACGGATGTTTCTTCTATTTTCAGGATATCGTCCCGGATGATTTTTGCGATCGTCTCTCCCCTGCGCAGAATTCCTACAAGCCTGATATTTTCAACGCCTTTGTTTTTTTCGGCAATCTCATGGGCCATACGCATCAGGGCACGTTTCATCGCCTGTTCATCCATAAGCTGGGCTTTCAGTTTCATAGATATCACCTGAACCAATAAAAAATGCCTTGCCTTCATCCGGCAAGACACGCAAACATACACAGCGCCCAATCGGGCACTGCCGTTATATTATAAGCGATTTTGCCGGTATCTCTGTACCGCGCTTAAAAATCTATTTTAACCTTATAAATATTATACCGGCCGGGCGGAAATTGCAAGAGGAAAATGAATTTTTCGGAAAATAATAAACAGGCGGCATGAAGACCGCCTGTTTATCCGGTAAAATCTGTGAGAATGACGGGAATTACCCTCAGTCGTAGTATTCCGGCTCTGGAGCACAGGAATTGTAGAGCAGCCTGCAAAGAATGGCAGAGATCAGCAGAGACACGGTCATGCAGATATATCCGCTCAGCATGCGGCCGTAACGCTGAATGCTGTATTCTCCGAAATACCCGAACCCGGCGATGGATGCGAGAAACAGAAGAATTGCCAGTGCATGCTTCCAGTTGAAGCCGTTGGTCCGGATGGAACAGACATAGTAATAGAAGAATACGTACAGGAGGAATGCAAGGGCCGTCACCTGTGCCAGGCTGAGAAACGCCGAATATGCGTTGAGTTTCGTAAGAAATGTAAAATGCAGCAGAGGTTTGTCCGTGCGGAGGGAATCTGTGATGATTTCAATTACCGCATAGCAGACCAGAAACATCCTCCATACATTGCCGGCGCTCTTGCAGGGATAATACATTCTCGCAGTTCTGTGGTTATAGAAGAAATACAGTACAATGAAGAATGCTGCGATCATCAGGATAAATTCCAGGAAAAAGATGGCCGGCCGGTAGGAAACATTCCCGGCAGAGTCAGTCACGGCAACGCAGAAAGGCAGGCGCTGCAGAAAAGAAACACCGGTAACCGGACGCTTGCCGATAAAACTGCCGTTAAACAGTGCGCTGAGCCGGATCAGAGCAATGAGCAGGCAGGCTCCGGGAGCTGTAAAGTCGAGCAGCCGCCCTGCTGAGGTGCAGAATCCCAGAAGGCTTACAATCCACGCTGCGAGCCAGATCCCCAGAATGACACCCGGCAGGCAGTAGCTTCCGATGCTGAAACGGGTGAAAGCAGCGGAAAAGCTGCTGAAGGCTCCTGCTCCGAAGGAGGAAGAATACTGCTCCATATTAAAATACCAGTGCAGGAATCTGCTCAGGAAGAAGGACAGAAGAATTGCCAGTGGAAAGAAAAATCCGAGCGCTGCGGAGCGGGGATTTTTCGGCTTCCAGAGTGCGAGTGTCATGGTGATGAAAGCAAGCGCTCCGCAGAAAATCAGGATGGATGACCAGTAGATGACCAAATCATTGAAATAAATTGCTACTGTATTGCCGTTCATTGCGGAACCTCCTCTCCGTTGACAGCGGAGGCAAAATAGATCATATCACTCACCTGGCGGGAGCTTGTGCCGTTTACGTGGTCAACATGGTTGTAGGCTTCATTTCCCTGGAAGACAATTTCACCGGTCTGGCCGCCGTCGAGATTGTAGGCATTAATGACGCCCTTTTCATAGAAGTGCTGTCCAAACTCTTTCACGTGCCAGCGGGCCTGTTTTTCATCGGAATGGTTGAGGGACATATAGAGATAGTGCAGCTTGCCGACCTGTCCGATCCCGGCTCGGGAATAGCCGGTGTTGACTTCTCCGATGGGATACCACTCCTCCTCAAAGTCGCGGCTGGTATTGAGCTGGCCGTTTTCCACCAGAATCGGCCCGAAGGCTACGGAAAAGACAATATCATTGTCGAGAATAAACTGCTGCATGGCCTCTGGCGTTGTTTCCTCATACTGGTGGAAGAACATGAAATCACCGGATGCGGTGATAAACAGTGTGTCAACGCAGTTGTATTTCTTCAGATCCTGTCCGTAGCGGTTGAGATAGAGGCTTTCATTAAACCGGTAGAGCTGACGGTTATAGGCGACGATGCCCATATCGCGGAAGCGATAGTAATCTGCATTCATAGACACAACAGCATTGGTTGCCTTATGCATGGAGGTTGTATACTCCAGTACGTCAGAGCCGAACATGTCTCCCGCAAGTTTTCTGCGAATCTGAGAGCCGTCCTGTGTTTTGACTTCGCAGAAGGTGCAGGTGTTGCCGTCGATAATCTCCTTCCAGCAGATTACCAGAAGCGTATCATCAATGTAATATTGAATATCCTGATAATAGGAACCCGTGTTGAACTCCACATTGGGGTCAAAAACGACACGTTCATCCGGTTCCAGCAACCCGCTGTCTCTTGCCTGCTGAATGATGTTCATAATCTCAGAGGCATTTGCCGTGCTGACCTGACCGAAGCCTGACACCAGCGGATCCGGAGCGACGGTAGCATTTTCGGCGATTCGGTAGATGGGTTTTTTCTTAGCTTCTTCCAGTTCCAGAAGCTGCTGCTGTTCGGCGAGCTCTTCTGCATAGGCACTGGCAGCAATCGCTGCCTCCCGTGCTTTGTCTGTGGCGTAGCGGTTGATGCCGGCAGAAATATCCGCTGTTTGCAGAGTCACTTTTGCAGCCGCTGCAGAACCGGATGCCGGCGCAACCTGGCAGAGGACAACCAGCAGAAGAACGAGTGTCATCACCATACCGACAAACCGGACAAGCCAGCGTGGCGTTACATCAGCAAAAGTGATGCGAGGCGGCTTATCGGCACGCCGGGCGGCCTTTTCAGCCTTCAGCGCTTCTTTTTCAGCCCGTTTCTCCTCTTTTTCCGCTTTCAGTGCTTCCTTTTTTGCTTTTCTGGCCTCTTTCTCGGCCTGACGGGCTTCTGCGTCCTTTTTCCCTCTTACAGAGGAGGCAGACTCTGCAGATGACCCGGTGCTGAGGCTTCTCCCCTTCTCAGGGGTGTCCGTCCGTTTATATTTATCAGCAAAATGTGTGATTTTTTCTTCCTGTACGTCGTTGTCTACCGTGGTGAAAACAGCTGTGGGCTCAGAAAGTGCTTCTTCCTCTACCGGAGAATAGGTTGTGGTTGCATCCGGTGCAGAGACAGCTTCAACTTCCCTCTCTTCCGAGGACTGCTCTGTGTCCGGCTGTGAGGCAGCCGTGCTTTCGGTAAATTCCGTGAGAATATCGTCTATGGAAAAGTCAAAATCAAAATCGTTGCTCATGATATCCTCCGGTCTTTCAGCCCCGTCCGCCCTGGAGAGCGGTGAGCAGGTCATGATCCATCACCATCAGCCAGTTCCCATCGGTATAGGTTACGGTAATATCAAAAAAATCACTGGTGCAGCAGCTCTCACTGTCAGAAAGAATCTGCCGCAGGGCAGTATTGTAATCTACTTCCGGCATAGCAAGTGCTGCCTCATTGAGCTGGTTCAGATCGAGGTAGCGCAGAAGCACTTTCTGGCTTGCCTTTGTTCCCATCATGACGATATTCCCGGAGAGAGAGTAATCGTAGCTTTTCTGAAGCCCGGAAAGCATAATCTGTCCCTCTTCACTGTCCGGTACTTTTTCCAGCCCGAGAGAGGAATAGTTTTCCAGATAGCTGCAGGCAGATTCATAGTTACCGGCCTTCAGTGCATTGAAAAATCCTGTAACGGCGTTCTGCGGATTGCCGGATGGACGGGCAAACAGAAGTCGATCGGTTGAACCGATAAAACACAGCACCACGGCACCGATCACAATGAGAGCTGTGAGCGTAGCCCAGAATGCATTGGTTTTTCTGTCCATGCGTCTGATGCTCCTTTACATGGCGATAATATCAGATTTTATTAGTATAGCACAATTATTCCGTTTCGTCGATAGAAATTGTGCTGCTGCAGGGAAAAGAAAAAGCTCACCGGACAGGAGATCCGGTGGGCTTTTGGAAAATCGGCAGAGCTTGGTTCACCAATTGCTTCCGGAACAACCTATCGTTCTTCCCGGAAGTAGGCAAGCCCCAGAGAGGCAGGTGGCTGATTTTCGCGCCGGTTGCGCATGCTGGTCAGAATAAGCACCACAACCGTCATCACGTAAGGGATCATCTTGTAGAGTTCCTTGAGCTCCATGTGTTCCATGGTAGTGGGGAGATAGAGATAGAGGATGTAGAGCCCGCCGAACAGGAAGGAGGACCAGATGCCCGTGCCCGGCCGCCAGATGGCAAAGATAACAAGTGCGATTGCCAGCCAGCCTCTGTCACCGAAAGCGTCATTGCTCCAGACGCCGCAGGCATAGTCCATCACGTAGTAAAGCCCGCCAAGGCCTGCAATCATGCACCCGATGCATGTTGCGGCGTATTTGTATTTTGTGATATTGATTCCGGCTGCATCCGCTGTGGCCGGGCTTTCGCCCACGGCACGCAGCTGTAAGCCCGTTCTGGTTTTTTTCAGCACATAGGAAGAGATCAGTGCTGCCAGAATCGCCACATAAGCGAGAAAGCTGTAGGAGAGGAACATCCGCCCGAACCAGCCGAGGGAGTCGGCGAAAGGAAGCGTAGTCTTATACACGAGGCTGGTGCGGGAAAGCACAACGGAGGTCATGGAGGAGTTGGAAAGCTTGATCAGGGAGCCGCCGAAGAAGTTGCCGAAGCCCACGCCGAAGGTTGTCATGGCAAGGCCGGTGACGTTCTGGTTGGAGCGCAGGGTAACTGTCAGAAAGCAGTAGAGCAATCCCATCAGAAGTGAGCCGAGCAGGCAGCAAAGAAGCGGAATAATCAGAGCAAGCACATTGCTGAAATGTCCGGAAGCCGTGGCAGACTGCTCATAGAAAAAAGATCCGATGACACCGCAGATGCCGCCGACGTACATGACGCCCGGAATTCCGAGGTTCAGATTGCCGGACTTCTCCGTGAGGATTTCTCCGGTGCAGCCGAAAATCAGAGGGATGCCCTGGACGATGGCACGGGGAATGAACGTAGAAAGAAAACCGAGCATGAATTAACCCTCCTTTTTCTTTGCGCTGCGGAAGCTCACGCGGTAACGGATGAAAAACTCACAGCCGATGATGAAGAAGATAATAATACCGGTCAGAATATCGGAGAAGGAAGTGTTGAGTGAGAACGCCGTGGCAATTTCGCTGGCACCGCGGTTCAGAAATACCAGAAGGAAGCTGGTCAGAATCATGGTAAACGGATTGAAGTGAGACATCCAGCTCACCATAACACCTGTGAATCCGCGTCCGCCTGCAAGGGTGGTGGTCAGTGTGTGGTTGATGCCTGCCACCAGAATCAGCCCGACCATACCGCATACACCGCCGGAAACCAGCAGGGTGCGGATCATAACCCGCTCCACCTTGATGCCGATGTACCGTGCTGTCCGTTCGCTCTCGCCCACCACGGCAATCTCGTAGCCGTGCTTGGTGAAGTTGAGATATACATAAGTGGCAACGGTCATTATAAGAGCTACGATGATCGGCAGAAGATATTTGTTTCCGATCTGGATCCATCCGAATTCCGAGGCATTGTTGATGATGCCGATGGTGCCGGAACCCTTCGGATTTTCCCATACAATGGCAAAGCAGGCAACAAGCTGGGTTGCGATGTAGTTCATCATGAGGGTGAAGAGGGTGTCGTTGGTGTTCCATTTTGCCTTGAAATAAGCGGGGATTGCCGCCCAGAGAGCACCGCAGACAATGCTGGCCACACACATCAGAACAATCAGCACCCATTCGGGCACCTTGTCCGTCAGGGTGATCATGCAGGCAGCGGCTGCCCATGCACCCATCAGGATCTGACCTTCCCCGCCGACGTTCCAGAAGCGCATCTTAAAGGCGGGGGTGAGTGCCAACGCTATGAGCAGAAGCACAGAGGTGTTCTGGGCTGTGACCCAGGTTTTGCGCTTGGAGCCGAAGGCTCCTTTGATCACGGCGGCAAATACGTCGAGAGGGTTCAGCCGGGTCAGAAGGATCGTGACAATGCTGCACAGAACAAGTGCGAGGAGAATAGCAATCAGCCTGATTCCCCAGACTTTCAGCATCGAAAGATCATCCCGCTTGGAGATATGGAAAAGAGGTTCTCTGTTTTTCATTTTTCTGTGTTACCTCCCAGGGATGTCATCATCCTGCCGATTTCCCGTTTGTCGGCGCCTCTTCCTTCCACAATTCCGCTGACCTTTCCGCCGCACAGAACGAGAATTCTGTCGGAAAGCTCCAGCAGCACGTCCAGGTCTTCCCCGACGTAGATTACCCCCACGCCGGACATTTTCTGCTTGTTCAGCAGGTCGTAAATCACATAGGATGAGTTCACATCCAGTCCGCGAACGGCATAGGCTGTCAAAAGAATAGAGGGTGCTGCGGCAATCTCTCTGCCCACAAGAACCTTCTGCACATTGCCGCCGGAGAGCCTGCGTACCGGAGTGGAGATGCTGGGGGTGACAACCTCCAGTTCCTTCACCACAGTTTCCGCCAGCTCGTGGGGTGCTTTGCGGTCCGTCAGGAAGGAGTGGCCGCGGCGGAAGGAGCGCAGCATCATATTGTCTGCCAGATCCATGTTGCCTACAAGCCCCATTCCCAGTCGGTCTTCCGGCACAAAGGAGAGAGAGACTCCTTTTTTGCGGATTTCCAGCGGATCCTTGCCGAGCAGCTCGTCACGGCTGCCGTCATCCTCTATATAGCTGATCGAGCCGGTCTCTGCGACCTGCAGCCCGGCGATTGCTTCCAGCAGTTCCTTCTGCCCGCAGCCGGAGATGCCGGCAATGCCGAGAATTTCTCCGCTGTTAAGAGAGAAGGAAACATGGTCCAGCTTCAGAATGCCGTCCTGAGAGCGGACGGTGAGATCCTTCACCTCAAGCCGTGGCTTGGAGTTCACGGGTTCCGGGCGTTCAATGTTCAGCTGCACGGCCCGGCCAACCATCATGTTGGTCATCTCTTCCGCATTGGTGTTTTTTGTCAGCACATCGCCGACAAACTGCCCCTTCCGGAGAATTGCCACCCGGTCGGAGATTTCCTCCACCTCGTGGAGCTTGTGTGTGATAATAACGATAGCTTTTCCGTCAGAGCGCATATTGCGCAGCACGGCGAAGAGCCTGTCCGTTTCCTGCGGGGTGAGAACGGCTGTCGGCTCATCGAGAATCAGAATGTTGGCATTGCGGTAGAGCACCTTGACGATCTCCACCGTCTGCTTCTGGGAGACGGACATGTCATAGATCTTCTGCTCCGGGTTTACATCAAAGCCGTAGCGGCTGCAGATGTCCCGTATTTTCTCGGTGGCGGCCTTCATGTCAAAAGGCTCCTCCAGCCCGAGGACTATATTCTCGGCGGCAGTGAGCACGTCCACCAGCTTAAAGTGCTGGTGCACCATTCCGATGCCCAGCGTGAAAGCATCCTTCGGGGAGCGGATGACAACTTCCTTCCCGTCTACTTCAATGGTGCCCTCATCCGGAAAGTAGATGCCGGAGAGCATGTTCATCAGAGTGGTCTTCCCGCTTCCGTTTTCTCCGAGAATGGATAGAATCTCCCCCCGGTAGATGTCCAGCCAGACCTTATCGTTTGCAATCACCTTGGTGCCGAAGCGCTTGGTGATGTTTCTCATTTTTACAATGGGTTCTTTGTTATCCAAAAGAATTCCTCCTGTGCGCGTGGTTGCCTATTGTGTCCCGTCCTGTTTGAACTGTAAAAGAAAAGCTCCGGGGGAAAGGCCGGAGCTTTAAAAAACCTGTCTTGCCTGGGAATTCAGAATACAGTATTGAGAAGGCTGATGCCGTCGATCTGGAGATCAAAGTAAGGAGCGGACTGGGTGGTGGACTCTGCAAAGTAGCCATCCACAACATGCTCATTGGTCTCAGCGGTAAGGGTCTCGCCGTTTACGGTGAAGGTGGAGCAGTCAAACACATGGAGCTCGCCGGAGAGGAGCTTTGCCTTGACTTCTTCAAGAGCTTCTTCCGTGCCTGCAGCGGCTGCAGCGCCGATGCTGCCGACCTGGACGGAATCGGTTGCGAAGGTGCCGACCCAGTCGGTGTCAATGGCAGTGCCGTCGGTGACGCACTGGATGGCGTACTCAACGTAAGGAGCCCAGTTGATACGGGAGTAGATCACATAGGTGTTGGGGCATGCATCGCCGGTGGGAACGTTGTAGGTCACGTCGGGAACACCTGCGGTCTCGCAAGCGGTGGGAGCGCCCATGGAGTCAGCATGCTGGGAGAGAAGAGCAGCACCGTCAGCAATCAGAGTGTTTGCGCCTTCCTTCTCGGCGGTCTCGTCATACCAGGAACCGGTGAAGGTGACCTTCATGGAGGTGTTGGGAACGACGGAGCGAACGCCGAGGAACCAGGAGGTATAACCGGAGATAACTTCTGCATAGGTGTAAGCGCCGACATAGCCGACCTTCACGTTGCCGTTCTCGTCGTAGTTAGCATCGGTGAGAACGCCGTTGTCAATCATTTCCTGGAGCTTGAGGCCTGCAGCAACACCTGCGAGGTAACGGCCTTCATAGATGGAAGCAAATGCGTCATGGAAGTTATCGAGATTCACAATCTGAGCCTGGTAACCGGTGGCGTGCAGGAACTGAACTTCGGGATATTCCTTTGCGGCGCGGATCATATAGTCTTCATGGCCGAAGCTGTCAGCAAAAACGATGTCGCAGCCGTCATCGGCCAGGTCGCAGGCGACTTCATAGCAGTCTTCACCTTCGGAAACGCCGGTCTTGATCACGAGCTCAGCGCCCATTTTTGCGCAGGCTTCCTGGGTAGCAACGATGAAGTTGTTATCATAGGTGGAGTTCTCGTCGTGCAGGGTGATGAGGCCAACTTTAACCGTGCCTTCCGCAGCAGCGCTGAAAGCGCCCAGGGAAACGACCATAACAAGAACCAGGAGCAGAGAGACAATCTTTTTCATGTTTGAAGAAATCCCTTTCTTTGTTAGTAATACCGCACCGGTGCTGCGAAGAGATGTCTCCATGTCTGCACCGATGCGGTAATCCGTACAAAAAGGGGCCCAGCAAAACACTGTGCCCTCGTAAAATACTTCCTACCATACGATAGTCCGGTATTTACGGCACCGGGTAGAGACACAAAACCATATCTTTTGCATATATCGAAGGCGATATTCAATTTAGGCCTATATCATAAACGATGGTTTGCTATTTGTCAACCCTAAAATTCAGCGTTTTCCATAAAAAAGTGACGAAAATTTTGTGCAACATGCTGATAAAGAAGCTTATTTTTCAAACTCCAGTCCATTATCCGACATGGAAGCGATTTTTGCCAGCGACTCTACACGCATTCCTTCCTCACGAAGCTTCTTTCCGCCGCCCTGAAAGGCTTTTTCCACTGCAATTCCCGCGCCGACAACCTCTGCTCCGGCCTGCCGGCAGATCTCCCGCAGACCAAAAAGCGCTGCGCCGGTTGCCAGAAAGTCGTCCACAATCAGCACCCGGTCGTTTGCTCCGAGATATTCCTTTGATACGACAATCGTGTTGGTTCCCCCGTGGGTGAATGACTCCACCTCAGCCGACCACACTTCGTCGGAGATGTTTTTCGTCTTGCTCTTTTTCGCAAAAACCAGCGGACAGCCGAATACATATCCCGCCATGGCTGCTATGGCAATGCCCGATGCTTCCACAGTGAGAATCTTGTTGACACGCTCTCCCCCATACAGCCGTTTCAGCTCCTGCGCCATGTCATAGAGCAGCTGCGGGTCAATCTGGTGGTTGAGAAAGTTATCCACCTTCAGAATTCCGCCGGGTCTGACCTTTCCGTCCTTTTGGATCCGCTCTTCCAGCTTTTTCATATGCAAAATCTCCTTAAATACCGAAAAAAGCCCGTCACCAAAACTGGACAGGCTTGTTTCGGGTAATATTGTTGATTACAGCGCGCGCGTTACCTTGCCGCTGCGGAGGCAGCGGGTGCAGACGTAGACATGCTGGGGAGCACCGTCCACAATTGCCTTCACGCGCTTCACATTGGGCTTCCAAGTGCGGTTGGAACGTCTGTGGGAATGGCTAACTTTGATGCCGAAGGTGACGCCCTTATCGCAGAACTGGCATTTTGCCATGCTGAAGCACCTCCTCAATTGGTTTTCGCTGACAGGACAGCTTTGTTATAATAGCAGAACGTTATGTCAATTGCAAGCAAAATTTTTCCAAATCACGTAAATTTGTCATCTGCAGGAGAAAATTCACGGAAAGACGTTGAAAGATGGGGCAAAAAATATTATTATGTACAATGCCGATAAGCAACAATCTGTACCGGAGGAAAAACAATGGGTAAATATACCGTCAGCCTGAAAAAAATTGCGGAAGAGATGAAGCTCAGTCCCCTCAATCTCTCATCCGATTATGAAACGGCCGTCATCACCACTGCCGACATTAACCGTCCTGCCATGCAGCTCACGGGGTTTTATGATTACTTCGATCCCGCCCGCATCCAGATCATCGGCCGCGTGGAGACCACCTATTTGGAAACTCTCACCCTGGAGCAGCGGGAGAAGGCCTTTGAAGACTTTATGTCTTATAACATAGCAGCTCTCGTGATCTGCCATGAGTGCGCCCCCTTTGAGGAGTGCCTGGAAGCTGCCAAGAAGTTCGACCGCAACGTCTTCATCACCGAGCAGGACACTTCCGAGTTCTCTGCCCGTCTGATCGACAGGCTGCACCGCCACCTGGCCCCCCGCATCACCAGACACGGTGTTCTGGTGGAGGTCTACGGTGAAGGCGTTCTGATCACCGGAGAGAGTGGCATGGGCAAAAGCGAAACCGCCCTCGAGCTGGTCAAACGTGGCCACCGGCTCATAGCCGATGATGCGGTGGAGATCAAAATCATCGGCCGCGATTCCCTTGTGGGCTCAGCACCTGAAATGATCCGTTATTATATGGAGCTTCGCGGCATCGGCGTCATCAACGTGCGGCATATCTACGGTGTCGGCGCCGTCAAGCCTGAATCCTCCATCGATGTGGTTGTGCATCTGGAGCCCTGGGACGATAAAAAGGCCTATGACCGTCTCGGCATCATCAACGAAACCGAAAATATCCTCGGGGTGGATCTGCCCCGTGTCACCATCCCTGTCATGCCCGGCAGAAATCTCGCCGTCATCATGGAGCTGGCAGCCATGAACAACCGCCAGAAAAAGATGGGCTTCAATGCCGCCGAAACCCTCGTCGGTGCCCACGACGCCGCTGTTGACAGTGGGATATTCTAGGGAATAGGGAGTAGGGAATAGGGAGTAGGGAGCAGAAAAACCTGCTCCGGGAATCCCCTGTTAATGCACATGAACAATAATTCCGCAAGTATAGATCAAATCATACAATCTGTCAGAAATATTTTTCCTTCCGTACGACTTCTGGAACATGAGCCGATGCACCTGCACTGCTCTTTTCGTACCGGCGGTCCGGTCCGGGTTCTTGCCCTCCCGCAGGATGAGGAGTCTCTTGTTGCGCTCTGCACCTATCTCTCCTCTGTAGGCGTCACGCCCTGTCTGCTGGGCAACGGCACCAATGTCGTCTTCCCTGATGAGGGGAATGACAGCCTCTTTGTCATCTCCACCGGCGATCTGCAGTCTGTCCGGCTCCTGCCTGAAGGGGTGATTTCGGCGTCCGCAGGGCTTCCTCTCTCCCGGCTGGCGGCCTTTGCCTGCGAGAATGGGCTTGCCGGGCTGGAGTTTGCCTCCGGCATCCCCGGGTCAGTAGGCGGAGGGATTCTCATGAATGCCGGTGCTTACGGCGGAGAGCTGAAAGATGTTGTCGTATCCGTGCGCTTTCTGGATCTTTCCACCGGCAAAATCTGGGAATATTCCGGCAGTGAATGCGCTTTCGGCTATCGGCACAGCTGCTTCCAGACCGGCGGGAAAGTCATTCTGCAGGCGTCATTCCGTCTGCAGCCGGGGGACAAAGCGGAAATCTCCGCCCGCATGAAGGACTTAAACCAGCGTCGCCGCGATAAGCAGCCTCTGGATCTCCCTTCCTGCGGCAGTGCCTTCCGTCGGCCGGAGGGTTACTTTGCCGCTGCACTGATTGATGAGTGCGGCCTGAAAGGTGTTTCCGTGGGCGGTGCACAGGTTTCGGAGAAGCATGCCGGCTTCATTGTCAATACCGGCCATGCCACCACGTCAGATCTTCGCAATCTCCTCGCCCTTGTCCGTTCCGAGGTATACCGTCAGAAGCACATTGACCTCCAACCCGAAATCATCCTCCTCCCTACCCCCTAATATTTCCCTATTCCCTACTCCCTATTCCCTATTCCCTACTCCCTGAGGTACTTCCATGTCCTTTTCCGCTGATGTAAAAGAAGAAATATGCCGTCAGAAGCTTGAGCGCAAATGCTGTGCCCTGGCGGAGAGCTTCGGTGTGCTGCTGTTCTGCCACACCTTCTCTCCGGATACCATCCGTATCTCCACCGCCAACGCACCCTTCATGGCCCGCTTGCCGAAGCTTTTCAAAAAAGCCTTCGGCCTGACCTTTGACGTGCTTCCTCCGGAGGCCGCCTCCGGCCGACGCAGCCTTCTCATCTCAGACCGGCAGAAAATATCCGCTGTTTACAACGCCTTCGGGTGGGACGCCTCTACAGCTGTCTCCCACCATGTCAATTACGCCGTTCTGGAAGAAGAATGCTGCCGTATCGCATTCCTTCGCGGCGCCTTTCTTGCCGGCGGCAGTGTGACAGACCCTGATCTTCGCTTCCATCTGGAGCTGGCCACCGTCCACCACAGTGTCGCCCGCGAATGTGTATCTCTCATGCAGGAGCTCGGCTTTCAGCCCCGCCTTTCCGAGCGCAGCGGCAATACGCTTTTATATTTCAAGCAGAGTGATGCCATTGCCGATCTTCTCACCATCATCGGCGCTCCGGTCACCTCCATGAGGGTTATGACGGCCAAAGTGGATAAGGAAATGCGCAACACGGTCACCCGCCAGATCAACTGTGACAGCGCCAATGCCGATAAAACCGTCTCTGCGGCCCAGGAGCAGCTCTCCGCCATCCGGCGCTATTCTGCCCGTTACGGGCTCGACACGCTGCCGGAGCCCCTCAAAGACGCAGCGCTTCTTCGCATCACCAACCCGGCTGCAAGCCTTGCAGATCTTGCCCGGCTCTCCAGCCCGCCCGTGACAAAGAGCTGCCTTTCCCACCGCCTGAAAAAAATCATATCTCTCGCTGATGAGAAATAAAAACCTTATATAACCCTCCCCTCAGGCGCATTCCCCATTCCCTATGCCCTACTCCCTATTCCCTAATCTCCCCTGCGCCCGCAGGCGCATTCCCCATTCCCTATGCCCTACTCCCTATTCCCTGAGGTGCATCATGAGCTTCGTCCATCTCCATGTCCATACCGAGTATTCCCTGCTCGACGGCGCCTGCCGCATCGACAAGGTTGCTGAGCGCGCGAAAGAGCTGAACATGCCCGCTCTCGCCGTGACGGATCATGGCGTCATGTACGGAGCTGTGGCTTTCTATAAAGCCTGCCGAAAGGCCGGCATCAAGCCGATTATCGGCTGCGAGGTCTATGTGGCACCCCGCTCTCTTCACGACAAGGAGCATCTTTTAGACCGGGACTATTCCCATCTCATCCTCCTCTGCCGCAATGAGGAGGGCTACCACAACCTCTGCCGTCTTGTGAGCACCTCCTTTATCGACGGGTTCTATGTCAAGCCCCGTATCGACTGGGCGTTGCTGCATCAGCATGCCGAAGGGCTCCTCTGTCTCTCTGGCTGTGTGCGGGGGTACATTGCCCAGTGCATTGTTCGCGGCGACTATGACGAGGCAAAGCGCAAGGCGCTGGAGCTGAGAGACCTCTTCGGCGAAGAGAATTTTTATCTTGAAATCCAGAACCACGGCATCCCGGATGAGGAGCGAGCTGCTGCCGGCCTGATCCGGATCCACAAAGAAACCGGCATTCCCCTTGTCCTCACCAACGATGCCCACTATATAAATAAGGAAGACGCCTACTATCAGGATGTCCTTATGGCCATCCAGACCGGCAAGAGTGTTTCTGACCCTTCCCGTATGAAGATGGAGACGCAGGAGCTCTACCTGAAAACCGAGGAAGAGATGCGACAGCTCTTTCCCGACCGGGAGGATGCTCTTGCCAACACCCTGAAAATTGCCGACCGCTGCAATTTCGACTTTGAGTTCGGCAATTATCACCTGCCCCGCTTCAAGCTCCCTTCTGGCGAGACGGACAGCTATGCCTATCTCTGCAAGCTCTGTGATGCCGGCTTTGCCGAGCGCTTCCCGGACCGGCCGGAGGTCCGCAAACAGCTGGAGTATGAGCTGGAAATGATCCGTAAAATGGGCTTTGTGGACTATTTTCTCATCGTGTCAGACTTCATCGGCTATGCCAAACGCAGCGGCATTCCTGTCGGCCCCGGTCGAGGCAGCGCAGCGGGCAGCGTTGTGTCCTACTGCCTGAAGATCACCGACGTTGACCCCATCAAATACAGCCTCTTTTTCGAGCGGTTCCTGAATCCCGAGCGTGTCTCCATGCCGGATATCGACGTTGACTTCTGCGTCAACCGCCGCGGCGAGGTCATCGACTATGTCCATCGCCTCTACGGGGATGACCATGTTGCCCAGATTGTCACCTTCGGCACCATGGCTGCCCGCATGGCCATCCGCGACGTCGGCCGTGTGCTGGATGTCAGCTATGCCGATACCGACCGGGTTGCCAAGCAGATCCCCGCCGCTCTGAACATGACCATTGACGAGGCCCTTTCCCTCTCCAAACCCCTGCGTGAGCTCTATGACGGGGACGAAACCGTCCGCCGCCTGCTGGATGTCTCCCGTGCCCTGGAGGGTATGCCCCGCCACGCATCCACCCACGCTGCCGGCGTCGTCATCACGGAAAAGCCGGTCAGTGAATATGTCCCCCTCTCCACCAACGACGGGGTTCCTGTCTGTCAGTACCAGATGACCACGCTGGAGGAGCTGGGCCTGCTGAAGATGGACTTTCTCGGCCTGCGCAACCTCACCGTTCTGGAGGATGCTGCCCGCCTCGTGCGCAAGGAGGATCCCACCTTCCGCGTGGAGGATGTGCCGGAGGACGACCCTGCCACCTTCGAAATGCTGGCCCAGGGCAGAACCATGGGCGTCTTCCAGCTGGAAAGTGCCGGCATGACCTCCGTCTGCACCGGCATCCGGGCCCGCAGCATTGAAGACATCACTGCTATCATTGCCCTCTACCGCCCCGGCCCCATGGACTCCATCCCCCGCTTTATCGAGTGCTCCCAGCACCCGGAAAAAATCACCTACAAGCACGAGCTGCTCCGCCCCATTCTCGAGGTCACCTACGGCTGCATCGTTTATCAGGAGCAGGTCATTCAGATCTTCCGCCAGCTGGCGGGCTTCTCCCTCGGCCAGGCGGATATGATCCGCCGTGCCATGAGTAAGAAAAAGCATGCCGTCATCGATGCCGAGCGTGTTGCCTTTGTCCATGGCGATCCGGAGCGTAATATCCCCGGTGCGGTTGCCCACGGTGTGCCGGAGAAGGTTGCCAACAGCATCTATGACGAGATTCTGGACTTCGCCAGCTACGCCTTCAATAAAGCCCACGCCGTGAGCTATGCCATCGTCTGCTACCGCACAGCCTACATGAAGCGGCACTATCCCCAGCAGTACATGGCCGCCCTCCTCACCTCTGTGCTGGACAGCAGCTCCAAAATCGCCGTCTATATCGCCGAGTGCCGCGACATGGGCATCAAACTCCTCCCACCGGATGTGAACGAGTCGGAGGCCGACTTTGCCGTCTCCGGCACCAACATCCGCTTCGGCCTTGCGGCCATCAAGGGTGTGGGTCGTTCGGCCGTTGCCGACCTCACTGCCGAGCGGGATCGCTCCGGCCCCTTCCGCGATTTTGAAGACTTCCTCCGCCGCATGTCCGGGCGCGATCTCAACCGCCGTGCCATTGAAAATATGATCCTCGCCGGCTGCTTTGATGCCATGGGCTATACCCGCCGTGCCCTCACCGAAGCTGCGGGCCCCGCTCTGGAGAGCATTGCCCGCTCCCGCCGTGATAATTTCGAGGGCCAGATGGATCTTTTCGCCTCCCTGGATGACGGCTTCTCATCTCCCTCCTCCGGCATCTCCATTCCTCCCAGGCCGGAATATACCCGCCAGGAGGTTATGGCCAAGGAGAAGGACGTCACAGGTCTTTATTTAAGCGGCCACCCCATGGATGAATACCGCGAGGCTGTCCGCAAGGCGGGCGTCACTCCCATCGGTTTCCTGATGGAGGACTTCTCCTCTGACGACGGTCCCCACACCTATTCCGACGGCCAGCTTCTCACCCTTGCCGGCATTGTGGACACCGTCAAAACCAAAACCACCAAGAGCAGCTCTCTCATGAGCTATGTCCGCCTGGAGGATGATACCGGCGGCATCGAGCTCATCGTCTTTCAGCGTGCGCTGGATCAGGGCGGAAAATACCTCATCCCCAACACCGGCATCGTGGTTCGCGGCCGTGTCTCCGTCCGGGATGAGAAGGAGCCCCAGCTCATGGTCGACACCATCCTCCCCCTCGCCTCACTTACAGAAGCTGAATCTTCCACGGAGTATCAGCTCCCCGTCCCCCCTCTTCAGACGTCCTATCCCATGTCGGCCAATCCCCAGCATTCCCCTCGTTCCCCGTCCCCTCCACCCACAGACAATTCCCTAATCCCTAATCCCTATTCCCTATCCCCTAACCAAACCCTCTGGGTCAAGCTCCCCTCCGAGCAGCATCCACTCTTCGGGCACATTCAGCTCCTGCTCACCATGTTCCCCGGTCCGGGGCGCATGATCCTCTACTGTGAAAAAGAAAAAAAGCGCATCGGCACCCATTGCGTCCTGCACGAAGCGCTTATCGCCGAACTCCATGAACTCTGCGGAGAGAAAAACGTGGTTCTAAAATAAACCGCAGCATATCAGAGTATTACCCGGTTTTCCCTTATAAAGCTCGCGATAGAGCATAAACCACGAGGTATCATGATGTCTCGCGAGCAGTATGCAGTGCACTGATACCGAGGTGCCCTCAAAAACTCATTTAAAGGAGTTCTCACTATGCGAACCCAACCCCAAATTAATGAAATCGTCCGCCTCCTCCTCGCGGAATACCCGGAGGCCGACTGTACCCTCGATTATGCCAAACCCCACGAGCTCCTATTTTCCGTTCGTCTCGCCGCCCAGTGTACGGATGAGCGTGTCAACCAGGTCACCCCAGCTCTCTTTTCCCGCTATCCCACCCTGGAAGATTTCGCAGCTGCCGACGTCTCTGAGGTGGAGCAGTATGTTCATTCCTGCGGCTTCTATCATGCCAAAGCACGGGATATTGTGGCGTGTTCTAAAGTCCTGCTGGAGAAGTATAACGGTCAGGTCCCTTCCACTATGGAAGAGCTTACTGCCCTTCCCGGCGTAGGCCGCAAGACCGCCAATCTGATCCTCGGCGATGTGTTCCATATCCCCGGCAGTACCGTTGTGGATACCCACTGCATCCGCATCTCCAACCGCCTCGGCCTGGTGGACAACCTGAAGGAGCCGGAAAAAATCGAGCGGGAGCTTCGCAAAGTTCTCCCTCCCGAGTCCTCCTCCACCTTCTGCCACTGCATCGTTCTCCACGGCCGTGCCGTCTGCGATGCCCGCAAACCCCTCTGTGAAAACTGTTGTGTCAAACATCTCTGCCAGTATTATGAATCCCTTACTCCAAAGGAGGAAATATCTTGAATACAAAAATGAAAGTCCGTGCAGTAGTCTTCGTCATCTTCTTCCTGCTGCTTGCTGCCGCTATTGTCTATATCATGACGTCCACCGCTGATCGCGAAATCGTCCCTTACAGCCCCGAGTTCTCCATCCGTGAGCAAAACCAGCCGGAATCGGCATCTCAGTCCTCCGGCAATGCTCCCGATACTGTCTCTACACCGGCTCCGGCCGCTCAGCCGACTGAAGCGGTCCCAACGCCGACGCCTTATGTGCCTACCCCAACTCCTTATGTTCCGACGCCCACCCCCTACGTTCCAACTCCCGAGCCTGCCGGCCTGCCTCTCGGCAGCGGTACCATCTCCTCCGGCATGCCCTGGCTCCTTAACATCCATGCCGACTGGTCAGCTGTCACGGCCACCAACAGCCGTGTCGAGGTAACGGTCATTGTCTATGCCGACCACTATTCCTTACATTATAATTCCTTTGAGAATCTGGCCATCCGCCTCGGGGAGGAGTCTCACCGACTGTACGCCAATGAGATTCAATCGGACATCAACCAGCCCCAGAGCACTGAGCTCGGCCGCTACACCTATTCTGTTCCTCTCGCCAAGGGCGAGACCGTCTCTCTCCCCCTCTCCGCTGTCTGGGAGTTCGGCGGCACCTACGGTGACGGCTACGGCCACACGGTTGATATCCCCAGTCTCCGTTGTGAGGGCACAGTAACCCTTACTCGTTGACCCTTCATCAAAACGCAACAAAACCCTTTTAATGACCTCCTTCCGGTGCTTCGGAAGGAGGTCAAAAAATTTCAAAAAGATTACAAAAAAGTATTGCATTTGTTTTATAATTGTGGTAACATAATTTCATACCTGTAATATGTTATTACATAATTGCAACTTTTCACTTGTATATCTCTATTCTAGGAGGTTGCCCCAATGAAACTCAAAGTGATGACTCTAAAGCATTTTCTTGCAGTAATTTGTATTCTTGCCCTGTTTGTAAGCATAGTGCCGTCTTCAGCATTTGCTGCAGATGTTGACCTGGAAGCCATTTACCGCCAGGTTGCAGAAGCACAGGCTCAGGCACAGGCCCAGGCGCAGCAGATGCAGGAAGCCTATGCAGCAGCACAGGCCCACGCACAACAGGTGATGGAGGCAGCCCAACAGTTCGACGTAGAGGCGGCTTTTAAACACCTTTCCTCCCTGAAAACCGGAGAGGAGAAGGAGGCTTTCTTCAACTCTCTTACTGAGGTACAACAGAAGCTGCTGGTGGAATATGTCAAAAAACTGATCGAGGAAGACAAATTCCACGGCTTTGACGATTTTGACTTCCCGACTGATCTTCTCCCTGTCTCTGAAGAGAAATCCGTGGCAGAAGAAGCAGAGAATGAAGGGATAGCAGACGAGACTGAGCCAGAATCTGTTATAGAAACAGAAGCAGAAGCTGCTCCCGTCGAGGAGAAATCCTCTGATTCCGTGCTCCCTGCTGAAGAGACTTCAAAAGAGGAAGCCAAAACTGAAGAATCTTCTGAAGAGAAAAAAGGCTTTTTTGGCGGCTTCATAGACTTCCTTTTCGGTAAATCCTCTTCGGAAGAGGAAGATCCTGCCGTTGAAGAAGCCTCGGAAGAACCCGTCGAAGCTCCCGCTGACGAAGTCACGGAAGACCCCGCTGACGAAGTCACAGAGGAACCCGTCGAAGCTCCCGCTGACGAAGTTACGGAAGAACCCACCGAAGCACCTGCTGCTGAAGTTGCAGAGGAGACCGCCGAAGCTCCCGCTGACGAAATCACGGAAAAACCCGTCGAAACCCCCTCAGAAGAAGTTATAGAAGAACCCGCAGAGCCCGAGATTCCTGTCCTCACTGAGGAGCAGATGTTCTATAATGACTATGAGCATTATATCAATCTCTATAAGGAATTTGGCTCCTATGCCGATCTCAGCGGTGTTTCCTATGATGTCCAGCAGAGAATCAAAGCTTTGGTCGATGCCCCTTCAGCTGATGAAGTCACGGAAGACGCGGATGCTGCAGCTCTCGTAGAAACAGAAATGGGATCTGTAATTGACGAAGCGTCTGCTCTTCCTGAAGATGGATCGGAAGAATCAGCGGAATCTGAAGAAACGGAAGAAACTTCCTTCGCAGAAGATGCTGAACTGCTTACAGAATCAATCGCAGCTGAACTGGAAGGAGTCGCAGAAAATCTGGAAGCTGTCCTGAACCCTGACCTGGGTGTTCAGGTTCCCGATGCCACGCCTGTTTCGGTTTCTATTACCTCTTCACGTACCGACACCATGGCACTCGGCGAGCCGGTTGTCCTCACTGCGGTTCTGGATGATGCTGCTGCAGAGTATTCCGACATTATCTATGTCTGGGAAGTTGATAAAGGTACAGGGGTCTATGAAGCTGTTCCTGATGCCGAAGGTCCCACCTACACCTTCCCCGCTTCTGCCGATACCCTTCGTTGGAATTGGCGTCTCTCTGTTTTCTATCGCTGAAGTTTTTGATATAATATGGCAGTCGTCTCGTTTTGAGACGGCTGCCTTTTCTAGGCAGAATTGCACGAGAAAAGAAGAAAACTATTGCAAATCCTCCTTCCAGGGATATATTATTATAGTTAATTAATATGTGTAAGGAAGGTACAGAAAAATGCCTGATCCTGCAAAAAAAACTGATACCGAGAAAAATGCTGTTAATATCCGCATGATGGGGCTTTTCACCATTGAAACTGATGGAGAAGTCCATGAAGAACTCATGACGAAATCCCGCAAGGGCATCAGCCTTATCCAGTATCTGATTTTGGAACGTGGCCGTCCGGTGTCCAGCCAACGCCTGATCCGGGAGCTCTGGGCAGACCGCCGCAGTGACAATCCGGAAGGTGCTCTGAAAACCATGGTCAGTCGGGTGCGCTCCACGCTTAATGAGATTTCGCCAAAGCTTGGCACCTGCATTGTTTCCGGTCAGGGGACTTATCGCTGGCAGAGTCTTCCCCATGTCCATGTGGATGTGCTGGAGATAATCGACCTTCTCAATTCCCTCCGTCACGAGCCGCCCGATCCCGGGCATATGGGAAAAACAGAGCGTCTCATGGAGCTCTTTCAGGGGGATCTCTACCTCACCGGAGATATTCTCAACGGCCAGGCCACCTTCAACTGGCTTCATAATGAATATCTCAGCGCTGTCTATCGCTATATTGAGCTCCTGAAAATCCATGATGAATACACAAAAATCTGTGATGTCTGCCGCCGTGCCTCCCGTATCGACGATCTGGATGAGCAGCTCCATATTGAGCTCATGCAGGCAATGGTCAACCTCAATCGCAGCGATGAGGCAGCTGCAGAATATCGCCGCCTTGCAAAACAGAGCCGGGAGTATCTTGATGCTGAACCGGGCGAAGAGCTTCAGGCCTGCTACGACAGTCTTGCCGAGGCCGGAAAAACACTTCGCATCAATCTCGACACCATCCGCAATGAGCTCATTGAGAAGGAAGGCGGTACCAAAGGCCCCTTCTTCTGTGAGTATCATGTCTTTAAAGAAGTCTACAACATTTATATGCGCAATCTGGAGCGTCTCGGTTCCAGCATGTTCCTGGGCATCATTATGCTCGGTGATATAGGCGATAAAAGCAGCGATGTCCGCCGTGAGAGCTGCATGGCAGGCCTTCAGCAGATTCTGAAATCCAATATGCGCAAAGGCGACATCATCACACGTTTTTCCGATAATACCTACGCTATGCTCCTTCCAACCGTGAACTATTCCACCGGCAATATGGTTATGGATCGTATTGAAAATCTCTATTATCAGGAGTATTCCTCCCTTGCCATCAATTTCTTTGCCCGCATCAGCCCCCTCGGTACTGCTTCTCCCTGAAAAACAAATATCAAAATATTCTATTTAACTTTGAAAGCCGCCTCCGGGCGGCTTTTTTTGTTGCCCGAGTACCTTCCCTGTGAAGACTATCGTTCCTGAGGGAAAGAGGTGAAGAGGTGAAGAGGTGAAGAGGTGAAGAGGGAAAGAAGGGAAAGTGGGAAAGTAGAACTTTAAATCATTAAAGTGATAAGAAAATATTTTCAAGTAACTAAAATATTTCTCAAGTAACCGACATATTACCCTCCTTGAAACTCAAATCTGCTAAAATGCGGGCATAAAATAAAGATTCATGTCGGAGGAGATAGAGATGAAAAATTATATCAACATGAAGAGATGGATAGCAGTGCTCTGCATCCTTGCGATGATTCATTCCTTTGCTCCCACGGCGATGGGGGATGAAAGTGCGGAAAACCCGGTTGTGGAGGCAGCTCCGGTTGTGGAGGCAGCTCCGGTTGTGGAGGCAGCTCCGGTTGTGGAGGCAGCTCCGGTTGTAGAAGCAGCCCCGGTCGTGGAGGCAGCCCCGGTCGTGGAGGCAGCTCCGGTTGTGGAGGCAGCTCCCGTCGTAGAAGCAGCCCCGGTTGTGGAGGCAGCTCCGGTTGTGGAGGCAGCCCCGGTTGTGGAGGCAGCTCCGGTTGTGGAGGCAGCTCCCGTCGTAGAAGCAGCCCCGGTTGTGGAGGCAGCTCCAGTTGTGGAGGCCGCCCCGGTTGTGGAGGCCGCCCCGGTTGTGGAGGCAGCCCCGGTCGTGGAGGCAGCCCCGGTTGTGGAGGCAGCTCCCGTCGTAGAAGCAGCCCCGGTTGTGGAGGCAGCTCCCGTCGTAGAAGCAGCCCCGGTTGTGGAGGCAGCTCCGGTTGTGGAAGCAGCCCCGGTTGTGGAAGCAACTCCTGTCATTGAAACGCTCAGTGAGGTTGAGGAGCCTCAGCAGATAGAACAGGCTGAAGCGGAAGTTCCTGCAGCAGAAGTGTACATCGAAAAATCTGAAGAATCTGTATCTGATGAATCTGCAGCAGGGAACCGTACAGCAGAAATCCTTGCCGGTGACCGTCTGATCACCGTAACAGGCAATCTTCCGGAAGGTGCAGTCATCCAGGCTGTTGAGATTCCGGCTGATGCAGCGGCAGATCTTTCCGGGAAAGATCCTCTCTTTGCCCCTCAATTCGCTTATGACATCCGCCTTGTTGTCGACGGTGAAGTCTGGCAGCCGGAAGAGCATGGTGAAGAGGTTGAGGTTTCCATCCGTGATGCCGAAGGGCAGAACCTCTCCGACAGCGGGAACGCCTCCATTCTTCATGTCAAAACAGATCTTATGGACGAAAGCGGAGCCCTCTCCGAAGAGGCTGTAAAAGAAGCCTCTGATGCTGTTGCGGTAGGCACCGTGGAGACTGAATACCTTGATGCCCGGCAGACAACTGACAGCCTTTCCTTCAATACAACCGGTTTCTCCGCCTTTATGGAAAATGTTGTGACCACGGTAAAAGACTTTTTCGGTCTCAAGGTGGAATATGACGAAAATAAAGTCGAAGTAACGAAAGACGAAAGCAGACAGGAGATTACCCTTGCAAGCAAAGAAGGCATCGAGGGAGATGCCGGCGTAGTTGTAACGAATGAAGAAAATACAGAAACCGCAACTGGCAGTATTCACGTTGCCAGCACCAATATCATCCTCAAACTGAAAAATCTGATCATCAATGCGGTCAACAATTCGGCTGTTTCTTTTGCCCAGCCTGAAGATACCGATTCCCGCAGCTCCTACAGCCTCATCATTGACGGGGAAGTTGACCTGAGCAGCAAAAAGAATGCCATTGAGGTCAAAAGCGGCGTTGATCTTGATATCTCCGGTGCCTCCGGCAAAGACGGTGAAGACAACCTTACCGCAACCGGTGTTGGTTCACATGGTGCCGCCATTGGCTTCTTTGATAAATCAAATGATGCCGGCAACATTATCATTCATGATATTCACGCAGTTTCCGCAACCGGCGGCACGGGTGACGAAGGCGGCATTGCCATTGGTGGCGGGCGTCACTATGACGAGGCAAACGGCCATGTTGTCATTGAAAATGTTGGCTCTGTCAACGCAGTCAGCGGTGGCAAGGCAGCCGGTATCGGCAGTGGCTTCTGGCGTGGTACAGATGTTGTCATCAGCAATGTGGACGAGGTCTACGCTGTCGGCGGCAAAACCGCAGCAGCCATCGGTTCCTCCCGCAATGCCATAGAAGGGGATGAGGCCAACCCGCTGAATCCTGCCCTTGTAACCCGTATTCATATTACAGATTCCAATGTAACCGCCATCGGTGGTGAAAACGGTGCCGCCATCGGTACCGGTGCATCCGATCGTGTCTATGCCGACTATTCCCGTGTCGATAAAAACAAAGCCACAGGCGAGCAGTTCCTGGGCTCCGATGTTGCTCTGCCCGAAACCAGCATTATCATAGACGGTAATTCCGTGGTTGAGGCATGGGGCGGCAAATACGCCTCTGCCATCGGCGGCGGCTACAAAGTCTACTCTCCCGATATCACCATTGGCTCCGGCGCAGTGGTTACTGCTTATGCCGGTGCCAACGGTGGAGATACAGCCAAATCCTCCAGTGCTATCGGCTCCGGGGCAGACGGTAGCAGCATCTATTCCTCCAAAACAGCAGTCATTACCATTGAAGATGGTGCCGTTGTCAGAGGTTTTTCCAACGGCTTTGATCTGATTGAAGGTCAGTCCGATGCCAAAAAGAGCGCTCTGAGCAATCGCTGGGCAATCGTCCGCGAGGCGGAAGACCATTCCGGTGCAGCAGTTCTCCAGGGGCGTTTTCTCAAGTCCGATCAGCTTAGCGAAACCGGGAAGGAAGAAGCCGGAGAAATGAGCTTCTTCGATGAAAAGGGCAACGATTTTAACCGTACCCTCACCTTCATCAGTCTTGCTGATGGCAGTGAAGAGAGCGTCGTGATCCCCGCCGGATACACCTCCTTTGCTCTGAGTGTCAATCCCGGCAGTTACCAGATTCTTCTGGATGGACAGCCCCTCAGCTTCCTCGGCACTGAAGGCTGGCAGGCTCTTACTGCCGGCAATCCTTCTGGTAATGCGGTTCCGTATAAGGCCCAGGTGGTCTATGGCGATGAAACGGTCGATTCCGGTTCTTATGCCGACTATGTGCATGAATACAATCCTTACGGCAGCAAAAGTGATGCGGTGTCCCTTCACTATGCCTACAGTGCTCCGAGCGCAAACTTCAATGTGTCTTCCGGTGTCAACAGCCTTGATGCCATCGCTGTGCGTACGCATGCCCTCCCGTTCGGCACGGTGACTGTCCGTTACAGCACGGAAGACGGAACACTCCTTCGCGAAGACTATGTCAGTGAAAAAATTCTCCTTGGCAACGAATTCGATGTTGCTGAAGAATCCGGCGTTTCCATCGAAGGCTACGATTACCTTCGCACAGACGGTGATCTCTCCGGCATCCTTAATCATAACCATGTCGTCACCGTTTACTACAATGCCCTTCCTTCCGCAGACCCCGAAGATATTCCCTCTGAAGACCCCTCCGAGACCCCTGCTGAAGAGCCCTCCGAAGCCCCGGTTGAAGACCCTTCCGAGTTCCCAGCTGAAGACCCTTCCGAGACCCCGGCCGAAGAGTCTTCTGAAGTCCCCGCAAAGAAACCCGCTGAAATTTCGAATCTGAAACCCGCAGAAGTTCCTGCTGAGAAGCCGGCTGAAGTCCTCACTGAAGAGCCTGTTGAAGACAAAACAGAGGGTCTCGACGATATTCCTGCTGAAAATCCCGTAGATATTCCGGCTGCCGGAACTGTGGGTAATTCCGCTGAGAGAGTTGTAGAGGCACCTGCGGAAGTCCCCGCTGCCCAGCCTGAAAACTTCTTCCGGATAGATGACCATGCCACACCTCTTGCTGGCGCAATCGGAATCTGTGAAGGGGACTGCCTGAACTGATTGTTCACTTGTCAGACGTCATAAACGTTTCCGCCGCTGACGGAGGAGAGAGATATTTTTCGTATGTAACCGAAAAATTTTTTGAGTAACCGTCAAATGACTGCTCATGCAACACATGTTTGCTAAAATACGTCCATAAAATCTATTGATCAGGAGGATAATATGAAAATGAAAATCAGAAGTACAGTCAAAAAGTGGATAGCCATGCTATGTGTCTTTGCCTTAGTCTTTTCCTTCGTCCCGTCTGCGTTTGCGGATGGTGAAAGCGAAAGTAACGAAGTCCCTGCCACAACAGAAGCTACCCAGACCCCACAGTCAGATTCTACCCCACCGTCAGATTCAGCTCCAGCAGCTGCACCTGATCCCGCACCCGCAGCAGCTGCACCTGATCCCGCACCCGCAGCAGCTGCACCTGATCCCGCACCCGCAGCAGCTGCACCTGATCCTGATCCCGCACCCGCAGCAGCTGCACCTGATCCTGCACCCGCAGCAGCTGCACCTGATCCTGCACCCGCAGCAGCTGCACCTGATCCTGCACCCGCAGCGAACACAGCACCTGCACAGGATGCAGCTCCCGCTCCCGCAGCGGATCCCGCACCGTCCGCTCCCACCCAGGAAGCTGCTTCAAATTCTGTAGCAGAACCTATCCAGGTATCTACTGTCGAGGAGTACCAGTCGCTTGATCCTTTGCCTACAGAGCCTGTTATCACCCAGACGGGAGAGACAATTGAAACAAAAACTGATACTATCGAGACAACAACACCTGTTTCTGAGACGGTAGCAGTGGAGCAGAAAACAGATACTGTAACAAATGAAGATGGCAGCACCACCGTCACTACCGAAACCACAACTACCACTACAACAGAAACCGAAACAACCACAACAACGGAGACTACCACAACTACCACCGATACCTATGAGGTAAAATCCGAAGGTTCTTATGTTACAGATTCTGAAGAAGTTGCTGACTATATCGCAGCCCAGGAAAAAGAAAAGCAGAAAGAAATCAAAGCTGATGTAGAAGAAAAAGGCGGCTCATATGAGTACAATGTTGAAATAACAGATAAGCCTTCTACCGAGCATATAGTTGATGAAGAAACTTATGATACTCGTACCGACGCAGAGACTCGTGTTCAGAAACTGGAAGAAACAGCAAATGTAGATGATCAGAGCATCGTAATTGTGCCTACAAAAACAGAAAAACAGAGACAGACTGATCTGACCACCCTGGTGGATGCTGCCACTGAGCTCGGCGGAACAATTAACGAGGATGTAACAAAAGTCGAGCAGGAGAGCACGGTCATCGAGGCAACTTTCGACTCCTTGGAAAAAGCGCAGGAGTTTCTTAACAAGGCATCAGAAGTATACAAGGATCAAACACTAGCAGACAAAGACAATATTACCGTGGAGGATCTAAAAGGAAAGCCGCAAAATGAAGAGGATAAAGGTTATACGTGTGAAATAACAGATTATGTTTTAGACACTAAAACGTGGACATATCATCAGACATTAACAATTACTATTACCGGCGCAGGCCTTGATGAAATAAAAGTAGATTTTCCTGAATATTCAATATCAGGTGTAGAACCAGGTGATGCATTTGAATTGACAGTTGTCATTATTGATAAAACAGAAACGGAAGATGAATATGTATTAGAAGACTATTCTTTAAAGCATGGAGGCCCCTTTTTTACTACCTATGCATCTTTATATGATGCAAGAGTAGAAGAGTATGGAGACGAGGTTGGCATAAAATATGGCGAAGTAGTAGATAGATCGGAAGATGGCAGATATGTGCGAATAAAGCCAAATTCTGTAGATGTGTATCTGGATCGCTATGGAAAAAACTTCATGGTTAACTGGGGCTCAGACAATTATATGAAGTATTATTGTGAGCAAAATGGCCTAGATTATTACAGTTATAACCACGGTTTTGCCACTAGATCCGAATATGAAAAAGTAGCCAAGTCAATAGATGCAGAAAAAATGCTGGAATTTTATAATATAAAGTATGGAACAAACTATACAAATTATTACGATGCATTTCAGGCAAATTTATGGAATTCCTGGACGGAATACTATGGAGAGAATGAAGATCCGGAAACCTTTTGGAAGGGAAAAGAGCAAACCAAATTATCAGATCTGGCAAAGGAAAACATCATGAAATATCAAAAGCTTGATGGAGAAATAGATAATCTGTATATGTTAAATTCGTTTGGTTGGTCGGAGTATCTGGTTTTTAAAGCAGTTCGTAACTACAAAGCAAACCTTGAAATCGATGATGTCAACTATAAAGTCGAGTATGATGAAATCAACCATACTTATGAGGTCGAGGTCGCAGGTCTCGGTACTTATACCGTAAAAGAAGAAGAAACCGAAACCGAAGAGACCAAACTCACCGTGGTTGATGTAAAAACCGAAACCGTAGTCGAGAAGGAAACTGTTCCTCCCACTCCCGATCAGCCCGTCGTTCCGGTGATTCCGAACATCCCCTTCTTCCCTGCAGAAATTGGCAACAACCCCCAGGGAGATCTCCTGGAGATCGATGACTTCATGACGCCTCTTGCCGGTTCCCTCATCATGAACGAAGGCGACTGCATCAACTGATTGATCCTATCTCGCGCTCCCTGCAAAATAAAATCTAAAAAAACGTAAAAATTTCTTAAGTAACCGTTAAGTAATACGGGCAGTAACCGCCATCTGCTATAATTCAGCCATAAAACAAAACCCGCTCCTGCGGGCTGACGAAAACGCAGGAGCGGAAAAAACAAAGGAGTAAAAGAACATGAAAAAAACAATATCCATCCTTTTAGCCCTTCTGATGATGTTCAGTCTCATGCCCTTTGCAATGGCTGATGACATCGCAGATCAGGACGCAGAAGACACCGTCATCCTTACCCCGTTGGAAATCGCTCTTACGGCACGTCCTGTCAGCAGCGAACCGACTCACATCACCATCGGCAACCCGACAAAGGTGAAAGGCAGCTTCTTCACCTCCTATTTCGGCAACAACACCAGCGATATCGATGTGCGCACCATGCTCCACGGTTACAGCCCTGTTGTGTGGGATAACCAGTTACAGTTTATTGTTGATCCCATGGTAGCCGAGCGTGTTGACAAAACCACCGGCCCGAACGGCACCACCTTCACTGTCACCCTTGCCCGCGATCTTCTCTATAATGACGGTGTCACCCCTGTCACTGCTCAGGATTATGTCTTTGCCTGGCTCCTCTCCTGCTGCCCCCAGATTGCAGAAATCGGTGCCAATGCGCCGAAAGTAGATGTCCTGGGTTATGAGGACTTCCATTCCGGAACCTCTCAGGTGCTCTCCGGTGTCCGCCTTCTCAGTGATCATGCATTCAGCGTTACTCTCGCTCCCGAGTTTGATCCCTACTTCTACGACTATTCCCGCATTGCTGTCAACCCCTGCCCCGTCAGCGTCATTGCCCCGGGCTGCACCGTGCGTGACAGCGGCATGGGAGCCTATATGGAAGGCGAATTCACCTCAGATCTTCTTCAGTCTACCATTCTTGATCCCGAAACCGGTTACTCTTCCCACCCTATGCTCACCTGCGGTCCCTACAGCCTTGTCTCCTATGATGCTGAAACCGGTGTGGTGGAGTTTGCTCTCAATCCTTATTATAAAGGCAACTGCGACGGCGTAAAACCCGTTATCGATACCGTTACTCTCGTCCCTGTCACAACGGAAAACATGATTTCCAAGCTGGAAAGCGGAGAAGTGGATGCCCTCAACAAGTGTGTTGATCAGAGTGTCATCATGGCAGGCATGCAGCTTGCAGCCGGCGGCGATTTTGAAATGACCAACTATGCTCGTCTGGGTTATGGCTTCTGTGCCTTCAGCTGCGAGCAGGGTCCCCAGCAGTTCCCGGCTGTCCGTCAGGCTCTCAACTACGCCTTTGACAGTGACTCCTTCATCCGTGATTTCCTCGGCGGTTTCGGTCTCCCGGTTTATGGGTATTACGGCATCGGCCAGTGGATGGTAGGTGCAGCCAACGGCTCCGCCCGTCCCGAAGATCTCACTGAAGAGGAAGAGGCGGCCTGGGATGAACTCTCCCTTGATACCCTCAACACCTATCCTCTCGACCTTGACGAGGCCAACCGCCTCCTGGATGAAGATGGCTGGGTTCTCAACGAAAACGGTGAAGCCTATAACCCGGAAAACGATTCTCTCCGCTATAAACTGGTAGATGGCTCTCTTATGCCCCTGTCTCTGCGCTTTGCCAAGAGCCGGGATAACCCCTCCGCTGACATGGTCGTGGCTATGTATGCCGAAACCCTTCCCTCTATCGGTGCCCGCCTTGAGGTGGAAGAGGTCGACTTCAATGATCTCCTTGCCGACTACTACCGTGATAACGGCGAGCGTAGATATGACATGAACTTCATGGCCACCAACTTCGTCTCCACCTTTGATCCTTACCTGGTTTTCAGCGGCAGAAGCGATATGCAGGGCGCCGTCAACACCAGCGGTATTGTGGATGAAGAGCTGGTCAACCGGGCTTTCGAAATGCGTTCCACCGAACCCGGTGATCTCCTCACCTTCGTTCAGCGCTGGATCTCCATGCAGGAGCGCTATAATGAAATTCTCCCCACCATGCCCATCTACTCCAACGTCTACTTCGATTTTCATACCGACTGGCTCCAAAATTATTACCCCAATGCCGAATACAGCTGGCCCGTCGCCCTCCTCTACGCATTCTACGGTGAGCCGCCTGTGGAAGCAGAGCCCGCAGCCGAAGAGATCTCTCCCGATGCTTTTGATATCGATTTTGATGAAGCAGCAACCCTCACCTATGCCTCTCCTGCTGTCCCTGAATCCGTCGCAGAAGAGGCTGCAGCACCGGCACAGACAGCTGACCCTGTCTCGCAGGATGCCCCTCTCAGTGGGCACATCACCCTCAGCATCAATCCTACCCGGTCTCCGAAAAACGGCGTTGCCTATCAGCCCGGCGAAGTGATTACCTTCCTCATCCATGTGCTGAATGACAGCAGCGTGAATCTCTGGAACCTCTCCCTTGATGAGTCCCTGACCGGAACACAGCCTTTCCGCAGCAGGCTCAATCACGGTGGCAGCACAGATGCTCTTGTGGGATACCGTGTTACGGAAGAGGATGCACAGCGTGGTTTTGTTCAGATGGACGTCACCGCCGTTGCTGAAGATGCCCATGGCGTTGCTGCTGATATCTCCCCTGTCTCCGTCACACTCCCCTGCCAGGGATAAAGATCAGCGATACGCTTTCCAACACCCCCTATTCCCTATGCCCTATTCCCTACTCCCTAATTCGGCCCCGGGCTTTGCTCGCGGGCCGTTTTTTCATACTGGAATTCTTGATTTCCCCATTGCCACCGTCTCCTGATTTGTGTATAATATTTAATGAAGCAATAGATTTAAAGGGGGCCAGGGGATCGTTTCTTGTGACAGCTTCTCTCCCTATACCCTGTCTCTTATTCACAAGTCTCTCCTGCGCCCGCAGGCGCATACCCCTATTCCCTACTCCCTATACCCTATACCCTATGATCTACTCCCTATTCCCTATCAGAAAGGAGCTCCCCATGACAATTGACCAGCTCACCGCCTACGGTGCCGATACAAAAAAAGCTCTTGTCCGGTGCATGAATATGCCGGATTTGTATCTCCGTCTCGTCGGCATGATGGCGCAGGACGAGCATCTTGCCAAACTGCGTTCCGCGCTCGACGCACGTGACATCAACATGGCCTTTGAAGAGGCCCACGCTCTGAAGGGTGTTCTTGCAAACCTGGAGCTGACACCTGTTCTCACCCCTGTCTCCGAAATTACGGAACTTCTCCGTCCTCGGGGCGGTGTTTTGCCTGCCCTCACGCCGGAGGACGAGCAGAATATTCTGACCCGTCTTCTCCCGGAGGCCGAGCGGGCAATGGCAGGGCTTCTTGCCCTGATCAACGGATGAGAAATCCCTCATATAGGATAATCCGGAAAGGAGGGAATGCTGTATGAGATTAAAAATCGGGCACCTCGGGCTTATGCTTGTCATCCTGATCTGTCTGTTTTTCTGTTTTGCCGTCTCAGCCTCGGCTGACAGTACGTCGGCCATCTGGCCGCAGCAGACTGCGGTTACCAATAGTGGCGGTTCTCTTCTGGTGGATGCTTCCGGTGCACCCAACGGTTACTTTTTTGCAGCCGTCAGCTATAATACCAACCACCGCCTGAAGCTCCGTGTCATCAAAGACGGCACCACCTTCACCTACGACCTGAAAACCGATACCTCCTACGAGCTTTTCCCGCTCCAGCTGGGCACCGGTTATTACGAGATCCACCTCTATGAAAATGTCTCCGGCAAGAAGTATGCCATGGCTGGCTCCATTGGTCTCTATGTGACTATGGAAAATCAGGAGGCGGCATTCCTTGTGCCCAATCAGTATATCAGCTATACCAAAGCTTCTGAGGCGGTTGCCAAGGCGGATGAGATCTGTGCCGGCAAGGGCGAGAAGGATGCCTATGATGCGGTCTGCAAATTCATGTCCACTTCATTTGTGTATGACTTTATCAAGGCTGTCACCATCAAGCCCGGCATGCTCCCGGATATTGACGGGTCTTACGCGAAAAAAATGGGCGTCTGCCAGGATCTCTCCGCCATCACCTGTGCCATGCTTCGCACCCAGGGCATTCCCGCCCGTATGATCATCGGCTATGCCGACAGTCAGTACCATGCCTGGACTACCGCGAAGGTCAACGGCAAAGACATCTTCTTTGATCCCACCGCAGCCATCTCAGCCATCAGCTCTGTAAAAGAATATTCCATGGAACGCTATTACTGACTGTCGGGGAGATATGGTTCCCCTTTCATTTTAAGCGCGTGACAGAGCACCAAAATCGTGGCACTGTGTCGTCTCACGCGCAACCTGCAATATCACTTCATCACAACGGATGAAAAATGGTATCCTTCCTTTTTAAGCGCGTGACAGAGCACCAAAATCGTGGCACTGTGTCATCTCACGCGCAACAAGCAGTGCACATATTGCGAGTATACATACATTATATAAGGAATATAAGGAGTGAATGTAATGGCAAATAAAAAAACCGGCCTGTCCCCCGCCGAGCTCAGCATGTTCTGCGGTCAGGTTGCCCTGATTCTCGAAGCCGGTCTCCCGCTTTATGACGGCATGGAGACCCTCGCCGAGGGTGAGAAGAATGATTCCCATGCCGATATCTATCAGGCTGCCAGCCGTGGCGTCACGGAGACCGGCTCCCTTTATGATTCCCTAAAAAATGACGGCCGCTGGCCCGATTATCTTGTGGAAATGGTCGGCATCGGCGAGCGCTCCGGCCACCTGGAGAGTGTCATGCGTGGGCTCGAACGTTTCTACGCCCGGGAGGACCGTATTCGCTCCTCCGTCACCTCTGCCATCACCTATCCCCTGGTGCTCGGTGCCATGCTGGTGGTCATTGTCTTCATCCTTCTCTGGAAGGTCATGCCCGTCTTCCGCCGCGTCCTGAACTCCATGGGTGTTGCCATGTCTGAGTCCGGCACGGCTCTCATGCGTCTCGGCACGGCCGTGGGCTGGATTGTCCTTGTGCTGGTGGCTCTCATTGTTCTGGCGGTGGTGGTGCTTGCCGTGCTAAGCCGCACCGGCAAACGCGAGCAGGTCCTTTCCTTCCTTTATCGTGTTTTCCCGCCTCTCGCGTCTCTTAACCGCAAGCTCTCCGCTTCTCGTGTTTCCGGTGTTCTGTCCATGATGCTCTCCTCCGGCTTCCCCATGGAGGATGCTCTTGATATGACCTCCAAAGTCCTCTCGGATAAAGAGGCTGCCTCCAAGGTTGCCTCCATCCGCGACGGGCTCAATAACGGCAAAACCTTTGCCGACTCCGTGGCCGACACCGGCCTCTTTGATGAGCTTCACAACAGCATGGTTCGCATGGGCTCTGCCACCGGCCATGAAGACCAGGTCCTCTCCAGGCTCTCCGGGCTCTATGAAGAGCAGGTGGAAGACGGCATCTCCCAGCTCATCTCCATCATCGAGCCTACCCTCGTGGCCCTTCTGGCCGTTGTCATCGGGGCGGTGCTCCTCTCCGTGATGCTGCCCATGGCCGGCATCCTCACCAGCCTCTGAGCGGGAGGCATCCCCATGAATCGGCGTGATATTATAAAACTCATCCTCCTTGCTGCGGTTCTTGTTTTGGCGGTTGTGCTTGTCAACCGGATTGACGTTGCTCAGAACACTGCCGAAACCGACCTCGTGCGTGACGCCGTGCGTAATGCTGCCGTCACCTGCTATGCCGTGGAGGGTGCTTATCCTGATTCGGTGGATTATCTCCGCGAGCATTACCATCTCGCCTATGACGAGACCCGTTATTTTGTCACCTATGAGGCCTTTGCCTCCAACCGTATTCCTGACATCTATGTCACCGAGAGAGGGGCGGTGCTGCCTTCATGAAAAAGAAGCTATCCTCCCATGCTGTCTCCGGCCTTTTTGTCTTTCTGCTGCTGGGCGTCTTTGCCGTGTTCTCCACGGTCATGGTTCTCCTCGGCGTCAAGGCCTATCGCGGTGCGGTGGAACGTACCGAGGCCCACAATGCCTCCCGCATCAGCTCTGCCTACATCCGCTCCATGCTCCGTGCCGATGATGAAGCCGGCGCCTTCTCCGTTGAGTCCTGTGAGGGCCTTGTGGGCGACCCCGGCTCGGAAGAAACCGTCTCCGTCAATTCCCTTACCCTCCGCAATGACTATGGTGAAGAATACATCACCCGCATCTATGTCTATGACGGCTCCCTGCGTGAGTGGTTCACCCGTGCCTCCGAGCCCTTCCATCCTGACCGGGGTGAAGTCGTCTGCCCGGCGGATGAGCTGACGGCAGAGCTCACCGGCTCCCTTCTCACCGTGCACCTCCGCACCGGTGACCAAACGCAGGACGTTCTCCTCTCTCTCCGCACGAAAGCCTGAGGTGATCCTATGAAAAATCATTCTCACAGCAATGCCCTTCTGGTGGAGCTCCTCATCGTGGTGCTCTTCTTCATGTTGGCTTCCACGGTGCTTCTGCAGCTTTTCACAGCCGCCCGCACCCAGAGTCTCAGGGCCGAAGAGCTCTCCGAGGCCACCCACCTTGCCCAGAATCTCGCTGAAAGTTGTCAAGGGGACGGTTCTCTTGACAGCTTCCCGGTCTCTTCCGACGGCCGCATTTCCTTCCCCGGCTCCTCCCTCACCGCCTCTGTTGAGAGCACTTTGCAGCAGTCGGAGTCAGGCACCCTCACTTACTACACTGTTAACATCTATTCCGGGGATGATCTCATCTACACCCTCCCCTCTGCACGCTATGAGGAGGTGGCCTCATGAATCGGAAGAAATCCTTCATCACCCTCGGCCCCGGTGCCTCCTCTCTTATTCTCATCTTTGTGGTCCTGAGCCTTGCATCTCTCGGCATGCTCTCCCTCCTGACCGCCAGGAATGACTTTCGCCTTGCCGAGCGCAGCGCCTCCGTCACCCGGTCGGTCTACGCCCTCAATGTCCGGGCGGAAGAGCGCCGTGCCGAGCTGGATGCGCTTCTTCTCTCCTGCATCAAAGATGCATCCTCTGATGCTGAGGCGCTCTCCCTGTTGGAATCCTGCCTTCCTGAGGACGTCACCCTCGAAGATGACCTGCTCCTCTTCACCGTCGAGGATGATTCCCGTGTTCTTGACTGCGCCCTGCGCATTGATCCATTCAACACATCACAGCGTACCTCCTGGGTGCGTTATAATCTCACTTCAGAAACGGGGGATGACTCATGGGATTGGTAGAGCTTCTTCGCAAAGCTGTTTCTCTCGGCGGTTCTGACATTTTCATCATTCCCGGCTCCGGGGTCATGGTAAAGGTCAATAACTCCATGCAGCCCCTGTCTGAGGGTAAATTGATGCCCGCCGAAATTGAAGAACTGGTCCACGGCATCTATGACCTTGCCGATCGTGACTTTGACCATCTCATCCGGGACGGCGATGATGACTTTTCCTTTGCCATCAAAGATGTCAGCCGCTTCCGCTGCAATGCTTACAAACAGCGTGGCACGGTTGCAGCCATCTGCCGCATTGTCAATTTCGCCCTGCCGGATGCCTCCGCCATGCATATCCCGCCCCAGGTCATGGAGCTTGCCAACCTTCGCAGCGGCATGGTGCTTGTCACCGGCCCTGCGGGCAGCGGCAAGAGCACCAGCCTTGCCTGCATTGTAGATAAAATCAATTCCGAGCGCGAGGCTCACATTATCACCATTGAAGACCCCATTGAATATCTCCACCGCCATAAAAAGTCTCTGGTTTCCCAGCGCGAAGTTCCCAATGACGCTGCCACCTTCTCCCGCGCTCTCCGTGCGGCTTTAAGGCAGGCGCCTGACGTTGTCCTTCTCGGTGAAATGCGTGATCTTGACACCATCCGCACCGCCATCACAGCCGCTGAGACCGGCCATCTCCTCCTCTCCACCCTGCATACCATCGGGGCGGCCAAAACGGTCGATCGCATTGTGGACACCTTCCCTGCCGAGCAGCAGGCTCAGATTCGTGTCCAGCTCTCCATGGTGCTCAGGGCAGTGGTCTCTCAGCGTCTTGTCCCCACAAAAGATGGCGGCCGTGTCCCCGTTTTCGAGCTCATGACGGTCAACCCCGCCATCCAGAATATGATCCGTGACGGTCGCACCCACCAGATTGATAACGTCATCTTCGGCGGCAGCGACAAATCCATGATCTCCATGGATGCCGAGCTGCAGCGTCTCGTGCGTGAGGGCACCATCACCCGCGACATGGCCCTCCTCCACGCCGTCAACCCCGAAACCCTCGCGAAACGTATCTAAGAGGTATAGTTATGGAACTCGACAGAAACTATTTCAATTCAATCCGCCTCAACACCCGCCGCGGCAAGTTTTATGACATCGAAGCCGTCGATCGCCTCCTGGTCGATATCCGCTCCCGTGCCGACTCTATGAATCGTGAATATGCCGCAGCCTGTCAAAAGCTCGCCGAGGCTGTCCAGACGGCCGAATCTCTCCGTGAGGAGAATACCGAGCTCTTCATGAAGGGCCAGGCTCTCAGTCAGGAGGTCCTCGCCCTGCGTGACGAGCTCAAGGCCGCCCAGTCCGGCGAAGCCTTCGTCATTCCCGAAAATGACGATTCTTCCGTCCCTGCTGAATCAGAAACCCGGGAACCCCTTCCTTCTGCTGAACTGCAAACAGAAAAGGCAGAAGGAGAAGACTCCTCGTCCTCCCCTATTCCCTATTCCCTATGCCCTACTCCCTCCACCGACGACCCCCTCATGCCTCCCGAACTCGTGACATCTTCCGCACCTGCCGCAATTGAAAAGGAAGCAGACGACTACGTCATCTCTTCCTCCTCCCCCCGTGAAGAGGCAGATAAAATCCTCGCCGCCGCTTATGCTGAAGCGGCCGCTATCCGCAATTCAGCTCAGCAGCTTTGGGACAGCACTGTTTCCAGGCTTGATTCCGTCTTCTCCATGATTCGCGAAATCAACACCTACTCCATTGAGAAAACCGATCGTATCCGTCAGGAGTTTCTCGATCAGATCCCGTCTGAAGAACCCACTCCCCCTGACCTTTCCGAAAAAATCGGCCGTATCGCCGAGCAGCTCAGTGAGATTGAGGACGAGTAACCGCAGTTACCCCTTATACAGAATATTTTCTCTTGTGCCTGCCGGGTCCCGGCAGGCACAATATCTTGTATTTGTTTTAAAAACCTTAAAAAATCTTGAAAAACCACGCCTTTTCCCCGAAAAAATTTCAGGCATTTGCAAAAAAGTGTTGAATTTTTATACACAAGGGTCTATAATGACCATAAGTTTACTGTTAACATAAAATGACTATACCCCGATTTACCGTTTATTCTGCGCCAGAGGGTTTGATCTTTTTCCCCAAAAAATTCATGTAACCGCTGGTGTAACCGGTCCGTGTTATAATGCCGTTATGTGTTGATGTGAAACCCTCTCTGGAGCCGCTAGAATAGCAAACAATAGTTGCATAAAATCGGGGAGGGGGTAGACAATCTGTTGACAATAGACAAAAGTACATTAAAATTTCTTGAAAGTTAACGAAAACCTGAGAAAAACCAAAAAATATTCTGAAAAATTGCTAAAACTCTTGCAATTCCCTTACAGATTGTGTTATATTACGAAGTAGCATCTAATGAGCACCTGTCAGAAACCGGGCAATTAGCCCGAAATAACCGGCAGATGCGTTTATGTGCCTTTTCGTCGTCCCGCACTGTCATGTGCATTGCGCATGATTGTATAAACTCTTAGTTGGGGGGTTACCAACATGAAAAAAATGAAACACACCCTGGCAATCCTGTGTGTTCTGGCCCTGTTTGCAGGCATTCTTCCTGCCTCTGCCTTCGCCATGGAGTTTGACTTCTCCGGGCTCAACGCTCAGATGCAGGCCAATCTCGATGCCCAGATGCAGGCCCAGGCCCAGATGCAGGCCCAGTCTCAGGAGTGGCTCGAGTCCTTCTTCTTTGACGTCGAGGCCGCCTACCGGCAGATGATGTCTTATAAGACGCCTGCAGAAAAAGAGAAGTACTTCTTCTCTCTCAATGTCTATCAGCGTGCAAAGCTGGTGGAATACCTGCAGTATAAAGCCTCCATCGGTGAGTTCACCGGTTTTGATGAGCCGGACAAAGCTCTTGAAGCTCAGATTAAGGCCGAGGGTGAAGAAAAGACCCTTACCGATCTTGAGAAGGAAGCCCTTGCCGAGCAGGAGTTCGTCGCCTTCTACGCCAATGAGATTGAGCTCTACCGTCAGTATGGTGACTTTGCTGATCTCAGCAATGTCGGCTATGATGTCCAGCTGAAGATCAAGCGCTACGTCGCTGACGAAAAGGCCGGCACCACTGCTGCCGATCGTCTTGCGGAAGAAAACGCCAAGGCTGAAGAAGCAGCCAAAGCCGAATCTTCCGAAGTACCTGACGAAACCGTTCCTGCAGAAGATGACAAAGCAAAAGCTGCAGACGCCACTGTCGCTGATGCCACGACTGCTGCTACTGAGACCCCGGCCCTCACCGAAGAGCAGATGTTCTATAATGACTATGAGCATTACATCAACCTCTATCGTGAGTTCGGTTCCTATGCAGACCTCAGCGGTGTCCCCTACGACGTCCAGCTGAAGATCAAAGCTTTGGTAGACGGCGAAGCCGTTGAAGCAGACAAGAAGATCGAGGAAGATGCAAAAGAGGAAGACGAAACAGAGACAGACGCACAGTCTTCTGAAGCAGCTTCTCTGCTCTCCGTTCCCGCTGCTCTGCCTACTGACGCTACGCCCATTACCGTTTCCCTCCTCACCTCTCGCACTGATGTCATTGCCATCAACGAGCCCGTCACCCTCACCGGTGTTCTGGCCAACGTCGAGAATTATACGGATATCCAGTACATCTGGGAAGTAGATAAGCATGACGGCAATGGCTTCGTCAGAGTTGAAGATGCCACCGGCAGTTCTTACACCTATCCGGCTACAAAAGAGTCTCTCAGCTGGAGCTGGCAACTCTCTGTTCTCTATAAATAATTTTCAACTCGCAATGAAAAATAGTCCTGCGGCCACCCAAAAGGTGCCGCAGGAATTTAAAGACTTAGCAAAAAACTTATGTAAACTACAAAAGAGTTGCGAAAAGTAACAACTAGTAACAGCAATTCAACTCATAAACCCCTTGCTAATAACTACTAACTACCAACTATTAAATCATTTATATTTGTAATTAATAATTTTGAAATAGTTTTTCCCCTGCTGCAGGTGGCCTAACAGTCCCCTGTAAACCTGTATCCTGAAATATGGAGGAATTCAAGATGAAAACCAAACGAACCCTCGCTCTCTTCCTGGCACTCCTTATGGCGTTCCAGATGCTGCCCACCTCGGCCCTTGCCGAGGAACTCGGCGCTTCCGGAGCTCCCGTACAGCAGGAGTACCAGATTTCTTCTCAGAGCCAGCCCGGTGCTGAGTACTATGAAGTCACCTTTGTCGGTGCAGATGGTACCTCACAGACCCAGCTGGTCCGTGCAGGCTCATCCCTGCAACTTCCTGCAGCAGCTGCGCAGGATCAGTCTGCCACGTTTGATGGCTGGTTCACGGCTGCCGGAGAAGATGCCGGACAGGCAGAAGCAGCCTTCACGCCTTCCGGGGATGTAACGCTTTATGCGCAGTTCTCTACCGGCTCTATGACGAATACCGTCTCCGGCACAACTGCAATCGGCTCCGTGGAATACTCTGCACCCAGAGGTATCTTCGGCTGGGGCCGTGGCGCTCTTCCTGAGGGTTCTGTTGCTACCGGTTCCTGGGCAGATGCAGATGCATTGGAAGCTTCTGCTTCTTCTGCAGTCGCAGCTCCCGAGGGCATGGCGAACAGTGCCGTGGCCGCTTTCACACTCGGCGTTTCCAGTCAGACCTGGGAGCCGGACGGCGGTCGCATCAGCGTGCGTGTGGATCTTTCCAGCCCCATTGAGCTCGGCGAAAATGAGACGCTCACGCTTGTCCGTGTCGATAACGGTGCACAGGTCGTCCCCTGCGAGTTCACCTCAGGCAACGGCGTTGTGACCGGCCTGTCCTTTGATGAGGTCTCCCTCGGCACCTATGTTCTCGTTGTCACTTCCGAAGCAAAAGCAGAGGAAGAGGCAGAGCCCGAGCAGGAGGAAGAAGCTGAAGAGGCAGAGATCTTCACCGTTACCTTTGTTGACGGTGAAACCGTGGTCGAGACCCGTGAGATCGCCGCAGGCGAGGTTCTCGGTGCACTTCCCTCCTACACCAATGCCGATGGCAAGACGGCCGGCTGGATGAATGAGGCAGGCGTTGTCTCTGCCGACACCGTTGTCACTGCCGATATGACGCTCACCGCTTTCTTCAACACCGTCATCATCACCTTTGAAGCTGACGGCAAGGTTGTCGAGAAGCGTGAAGTGCCCGCCGGCAGCGTCATCGGTTCCTTCCCTGCAATCTATTCCGGCAATATGCCTGTTTACGGCTGGCACAACGGCAGTGAGTACATTGCTCCCAATACCGTTGTCACATCCGACATTACCCTCTGGGCAAACTTTGCTGACTATTCAGCTGTGCAGTCCAGCGCTGTTGTCAAGGGCATGTCAGTCTACGTCTATGCTCCTGCCGGTGCATTCCCTGCAAACACCTTCCCCATCACAAATGAAGTTGCAGATATGAATGCTGTCCGTCAGGCAGTCTCTGCTGCAGCCGGCACTGAGGTGGAAGATGTCTATGCCATTGACATTGCCTTCCGTCAGTATATGCCCTTCCGTGCAATGCTCGAGCCGGCAGTTCCTGTAACAATCAAGGTCTCTGTTGCTGAGCCTCTGGACGAAGGCGAGTCTCTCTCCGTTTACCACATCAGCAATAACGCTGCCGAGCTCGTTACCTCCGGCATTACGGATACCGAGTTTGAATTTGCAGCGAGTGCCTTCTCAGCCTATGCCGTTGCAAAGACCAGCAAGGTTAATGCAGGCGAGGATGGCAACTTCACAATCAACTACGTTGCCGGAACAAATGGTTCAGTCTCTCCTGCGAGTGAAAAAGTCAATATCAATAATACTCCGATTACAACAACGGGTTCCACCGCAACACCCAATGAAAACTATAGTTTCGTCAACTGGACGGATGCCGACGGAAATGTGGTTTCAACTGACGCGACTTTTGTTCCACAGGTAACCTATAACGCAAGTGCGGAATCTGCCGCAACAGAAGTTACCTTTACAGCAAACTTCGAGATCACCGATGGTTGGACGGTAACCTTCTATGACCGTGATGCTCAGGTAGTAGAAACGAGAAAGGTTGCTGATGGTGGAGAAATCGGCTCCTTGCCTGCTACTATTTCGCGTGACGACTTTACGGCTTACTGGGCACTTGGTGAGATTATTACCGGCGGGCAAGGCAAAGAAATTTCTGTCACAACACCAGTGACAAAGATTGAGTCTTCAACCTATGAGGTAACAAGTGACCTTACAATCGTCCCATATTATGAAGAAATCGCTTATACTATAAGCTTCTATCAGGAAAATAAAACAACTCCGATAACAGACGGGGAAGGAAATCCTGTTGTCAAAACGGTCACAGCAGCGACCTCTTACTGCCTCAATGACGTGCCAACCGTGCCGGCAAAATCCGGCTACACCGGATTATGGGCTTACAGTGAAGGCCGCTTTAACAACAATGTCGCTGTTACTGAAAACACAGATGTCTGGGCGGAATATTCACAGAATGTCTTTACAGTCACCTATGAAGTTGAAGATGAAACATATCAGACGGATACTTACTTCTTAAATGATACCCTCACTCTACCGGCAGAACCGGTTGTTGAGGGTAAGGAGTTCGTAAAATGGGTTGATGAAGCCGGTAACGAGTACACCAGTGAAAGCGGTGAAGTAAAAGTTACCTCTGACCTCAAGCTCACCGCCGTATTCAACGATGAATATGCAGTTGCCTTTATTGTAAAGAAAGAAGATTCCGGAGCGACTGACGATGAGCGGCTGTCCCAGTATTTTCGTGTTGGAGGGGATCCTATCGGCACACTACCGCAGGATCCGTTCGTTGCAGGCAAGACATTCGAGAGATGGGTTACGACAATCGACGGAGAAGAAGTGACCGTCACTGCGAATACCATTGTCACCGGCAATATGACCATCTATGCTGTCTTCAGCACCATCGAAGTTCACAACATTACAGTTCATTATTTCTACAAGACAGATGCCGGGGAGAATCATACCTTTGAAACACAGATTTTCGAAGTGGAAGACCACGATCTGCCATACACTATCACGGTTCCGTCGTCTACACAGACAGAGTCTGAGTATGTTTCGGGTAGTCCGAAGTATTATGCGACTGTCTCATCTGTAACGGTTCCCTCTGAAACATATTCGTTTGATGACGAAGGAAACTGCGAGTTAAGCATCGAATATGTGAAGTATACAGCGGAATATGACTTTGTTTATCTCCTCAAAGATCTTACAGGTGATGGATACACAGAAATTGAGAGAACGCATGAATATGGCGTTCTGGGCAATTTTGTCACCCCGACTGTAAAAACCTATGATTACGCTGTATTGGAGAGCGCTGAAGGAGTTAACATTGAGCAGGCCAGCGGTCAGGAACTGGAAGTAAAATATACCCGCAAGAACTTCACACTGTCCTATGAAACCAATGGTGGCAGTTATGTCAGCGGTACTACTGCTCCTTACGGCAGTTCTGTGGCACTCACTTCTAACTCGCCTACCCGCACAGGTTATACCTTTGCCGGCTGGTATCTGGATGAAGATTGTACCGAGGCAGCAGGCACAGCAGTGACGCTGGAAAAAGATACAACCGTTTATGCCAAGTGGAATGGTAATACCGTCAATTATACTATCCTCTATATGAAGGAGCAGTATCATGCGGGTGGTAATACCTGGGTATATGAGAATAGCAGAAGCGCTAGTGGGACAGTTGGAACTGAAGTTCTTGCCGGATCTGCTCAGGATCTTGCTTCTGTTCCCAATGGTTATGAGCGTTATAATGACTGGAATGGAACAGAAACTGAAGCGGAGAAAAACGGCACAAAGGTTACAATTGCTGCTGATGGAAGTACAGTCCTGAAGGTATACTATAGTCTGATCCGTTATACGTTGGTATTTAATATCAACTTAGATTCTGGTCGCATTAGAATAGGTGGTCAAACATATTCTGGGTCAAATTATAGAATAGAAAATGTGGTTCTAGGACAGGATGTTTCAACTGTTTGGCCTTCCTCATCTGATGAGATATACGATACATCTACATATTATACGCAGCATTTTACAAACTGGACAGGAGCTACTGGAAGTTATGTCACAAAAAGATATGAATTGGTTTGGGACAATGTAACTGGGGCAGATTCCAACCATGTTCAGAGATATACTGGTCATTGGAGTTATAATGATAATAGCCGTTATGCGGTGTACTGGCTCCAGCAGACGGATGGTACTTATAAGGCAGAAAAGGCATATACTCAGATCGGCCTAAATACTACTTCTCTTAGTGCTAAAAATATAGATGGTTTTACAAAAAATGGAGGAGATGGCAGAAGACCAAGCAATAATTATCCTGAGTCAGGCGATACAAGGTATGTCCCGGATAACAACGGTTCCTATATTTATAATGGTGGTTGGAGCAACGTTGGAACATCTGCCTACCCGGATTATCAGCACTATCGCTATACAAATAATAGTGGTTCGCGCCATGTGTATAACTTCTACTATAACCGTGCGCAGTATTCGATAATCTACAAATATGGTAATACTACTCTGAGAACAACTCCAAATGTTTATTTTGAGGCAGATATCAGTGGTAGTACCTATAATTACGAACCGACAAGACCTTCGGGCGTCGATTCAGATTACACCTGGGACGGTTGGTATGCTGATGAAAAATTCGGGGAGAAGTATACCTTCACAACCATGCCGGGGAACGACCTTGTCCTTTACACAAGATGGGTTGCACCTGAGTTCACGGTTTCTTTTGATCTTGACGGTGGCTCAGGCGCTGGCGATTACAGTGATCAGACTGTAAAGAAGTATGATAAGGCAGAGAAACCCGCTAACAACCCAACCAAGACAGGTTATACATTTGAAGGTTGGTTTGATGTAGACGGCGAACTCTATGACTGGCAGAAACCAATCACTGCAGACACAACGATTTATGCCCACTGGACACAGGATCCACTGAGCTACACCGTTCACTATGTGGATGGTGACGGAAACACGCTTGCGGATGATAAGGTTGTCACCAACCCAAATTTTGTTGTCGGGCAGGAAGTTACAGAAAATGCAATCACGGTCGCCGGTTATCGCCCGGATCAGGGCAGCAAGTCTGTAACGTTGCAGCTTGGTACAAATGAAATTACGTTTGTTTATGGCGAAAAGGCTTCCAGGACAACCTATCGTGTGTATTATTACATCGATGATACGGAGATCTCTGTAGCAGAGGCAGAGACCAAAGAAGTCGACGGAGATATCCTCTCTGTCATTGAAACCGCAAAAGCGGTAGATTATGATACGCTGTATGCGGCACATCCGGAATATGAAGGACAGGAGTTCTTCCCGGATGAAACCAAGAAAGAACTGGTTCTCGGTGCCGATGAAGACAGCAATGTTATCACCTTCTGGTATTCGCAGTTTAGAAGTGTAAAGGTCACTGTGAACTTCGTCGATATGGACAGCAATCCTATCAGTGATTCGGATACCCAGATCCTGAAAGTCGGCAAGACGTTTACGCTAGCGCGTACACCGATCTCCGGATGGGAACTGAATAAAGCTGTTGAAGGCACAGCATATAGTGGTACTGCGGCTGGCGCGTCTTACAAGATCACAGAGGAAGTTGCTGCAGCAGGTGACCTGACATTCACGCTGTTCTATCAGAAAAAGGTTACAATTACTGCAAACAGCCTGAGTAAGCAGTATAACGGCACTGAGTTAAAGCTGCCGGATGACATTGCCGGTCAGGTAGTTGTAGAAGGCCTTCCGACTGGTGAGACTCTGACGAGTATAGCCTTTACTTATACGGACACCGACAATACTACAAATGATGGCCGTATCAATGCGGGCACAGCAGTTGTTACACCGAAGGGTGCGGTTACGGATGCAGCGCATGCGGATAATTACTACGCCTTCCGTTACATCAGTGGTACGCTGGAAGTGACAAAAATCAACGTCACCATCCGCATTGAACCGGACCGTTGGGTGGGCGCATCTTATAAGGGAGAGGCTTATCTGACAGGCTTTACAAACCCGACCAAGAAAACACCGAGTGCATACATTTCCATCAGTAATGACGATTATGCCAGTGAGTATCTGGATGATGTCTGGGAAAAAGTCATAGCCCTTGATAATGTAAAACCTGGTGCAACTGAGGGTACAGGTTATTATGTTGAGGACAAAGCTGATGCAGGTGACTATACTTACAATCTTGCTTTGACATCTGCTGATGTTACCTTTGATGATAACTATAGTGTCAGCCTATATGTTCGTCAGGGCCGCCTGCAGATTCTGCCAGCAGAACTCACCGTCACGACCGGTAGTGCAAGCAAACAGTATGATGGCGATCCATTAACCAACACTGATATCACGGTTACAGGATTGACCGATGCAGATGCAGCAATAGTAGAATACGAAACAAATGGGTCACAGACAGAGAGCGGCAGTGCAGATAATACATATGTCATCAATTGGGGCACTGTTAATCCGGATAACTATAGTATTACAGAAGAACTCGGAACGTTGACTGTATTCGATGCAGAGCTGACGGTAACGAAGAGCGCAGCACTGCCTGAAGGAAAGACGACGTACTCCGCCGGAGATACGATCACCTACACGGTGGTAGTGACGAACAGTGGAAACGCAACAATTACCGACTTACAGCTTTCTGATGACCATGGCACACCGACTGGCTATGCAACAGAGCTTGCGGCAGGTGCTGAAACGGGTAACATAATCTACACGTACAAAGCAACGCAGGCAGATGTAGACACAGGCAGCATCAAGAATACTGTTACTGCAACCGCAAAGAACCCGGCAGATGGTACTATTAGCAAGACAGCAGAAGCAACGGTCACAGCAGAAGAAGCAGCAGCAGCTCTGACGGTCACGAAGAGTGCAAGCCCGACAAGCGGCGTGAAGGTTGGCGACACTGTGACGTACACCGTAAAGGTGACGAAC
>CACYYN010000004.1 GCA_902778665.1 Oscillospiraceae bacterium
AGAGAAACGGCAGATAACATGAATCAGCTTCTGTTGTGCAGCCGATACGGAAAGAAAGAACTGTATCTGATCAAATTTGCTGCTGGCCTTACTTGGATTCTGGCAGCGGCATTCCTTTTGCTTCTTGCGATATTCACCCCTTATTCCCTTGTTTACGGGATGGAAGGGATGGGGGAAATGCTGCAGCTGGTAAAGCCGTGGTCCATGCTTCCGTATACGCTCGGACAAATGCTGGGGGTGTACGTAGGGATTTACCTTCTTGCAGCGGTCCTTTTTGCCGCTGTGACCATGCTGCTGTCTGTGATTACACAGAATCAGCCCGCTGTGACCTGCGGATTGTTGGGATATCTGATCATTGATCTGTTTGCAAATCTTCCGGATCGCTTCGGCATCATACAGAGAATATGGCTTCTCCGGCCGAATACGGTTTTGATGAATACAGGATTTACCAATTACCGACTGATACATCTGGCGGGCAGATTGTTTTTGAACTTTCAGGCGGCGCCTGTAATATACGCTGTGATTATCATGGCAGCATTTTTGATTGGACGGTGGAAATACCGTAGGCTTCAAGTCGGGAATTGATGCCCATGTAAAGAAAAATGAGAAATCGGCGGCACCGGAGTGATCAGTTCCGGTGCCGCCGTTGCAGATTTTTACTGCTGAGATTTTGCCTTCGTAGTACGCTTCTTCTGCTGGGGCTTTTCAGAAAGGGCTTCTTCCTGCTTCTGTGAGACGGTTGTTTCTGACTGCTCAGATGCTGGCCCGAGGGTGAAGGATTCCTTCCTCGCATCCACCTTGTAGCGGCTACCCGTCACGCAGTCAATTCCATATACCAGAACGATTCCTCCAATGGCAGCATACAGCTTGCCGTTCGCGCTGTTCATCATTTTTCTCATCATCTCCATTTTTGACATCATGTTGTCTCCTTCCGATACTGCTTGCCGATCTTCTTTGCTTCAATGAGGTAGTAATAAATGTTGCGTTCGCTGTCGTCCAGCTTCTTGGCGATTTCTGGAACAGAGAAGCCAAAGAATTCTTTCAGCACGATAGCTTTGGCGAATTTCGGATTCTTCTTGTCCATCACCCGGCTCAACTGCCTTGGAGATGTGGTGGCATCCACAATAGTGGCAAGGCGTTGCGGTGAGATGAACATGGATGTGTATAGTAAATAAAGATAGGGCGCTGTTCTGCTGCGAGTCCTGAATTGCATACCGGGGAATAAGCGGAACGCTGCCATATTTGAACTTTGTGAAAATAAAGCGCTTGTTAGGTTGCGAAAAGCAGCAGAATTCTGTATAATTCTATCTGATCAGAAATCTGATCGGTTTGTGAGAAACGTTTTTTTCGAAAACTCATACACATTGAAAGAAAAGGAGTAGAGGTATGAAAAAAATCATCAGTATCCTGCTGTCGGTTCTTTTGCTGGCTTCTCTGCCGCTCGCGGCTTTTGCCGATGCTGACGGGCAGGAGTCCATTTCCTTCAGCATGACCGGGCTGACTTTGACAGCGCCCTCTTCATTTAAAGAAACCAAAGGAATCCTGGATATTCAAGACTGGGGCGAGCTCATGTCCGGCAGCGGCATCCGCTATGCGTCAATCTACTATGTGGCCATGGAACCGGAAGCCTATGAGACCTTTATGACCAGTGAAGAAGTCACGGAAGAGGAGCTTGATGCCTACTTCAAAGCAATCAATCCTCTTTGCGAGATCTACAGTGTGGACGGGAACCGCGATTTTTCTGCCGTTAACGCTATGTTTAACTCCGCATACGGGACTATTCCCGATGCCGAGACGGAGGAAGTGCTGAATCCTGACTATGCTTCCGAAATTGCAAAAGTAGGGGAATATACCTTCTTCCGCTATCAGGAACCGGGAGATGACTATGAAGCCGGCATTGATGCCGCATTCAAAGATGAATATCTCTCCGTAAGAGACACCGTGGAAGAACTGCTGGCCCATGCCAGCTTCTATGCCCCGCAGCAGCCTTATGAAGGACTGGAGGGGTCAAAGGTTGCCCACTTCGAGACCACGGATATAGACGGCAACCCCGTTTCCAGCGAGGAGCTGTTTGCTCTCCACGAAGTGACGATGGTCAACATCTGGGCGTCCTGGTGCGGTCCCTGCATCGGAGAGATGCCGGAGCTTGCTGCCATGAATGAACGCCTGGCGGAGAAGGACTGTGCCATCGTCGGCATCCTCTATGACGGGGATGATCCTGTTGCATTGGAAACCGCAAGAGGTATACTGGAAGATGCCGGCGTGACCTACACGGTGATTCTGCCTCCGGAGAATATAGACGAGGTGTTTGCGTTTGACGCATTTCCCACCACCTTCTTTGTTGACAGAGAAGGCAACTTCGCTGCGGCACCGGTTGTGGGTGCCTATGTGGAGAGTTATGAACCGGCTATTGCCGCCATCCTGGGGGAAATACCTGCGGAAGCAGAAGCCGCAGTTGACACGGAAGCCGGGGCAACAGAAGCTGAGCTGACAAAAGCTGCACCGAGCACTGAGAATGCAGAAGCAGCTTCCAACAAGTCCATCCATGTTACGGGTAAGGCTGTGGGCCTCGGTGAGGCGGATGCATGGATCAACGATTCCACCATTGATCTCACGGTGGACGGGCAGGGAGAGGCCTTCGCCGTGGAGGGAGACGTGGTTTTCCACGGTGAGGATCCCATCCATACCATCGTCTGGGTGGATGACGACGGACTGTACTTCACCTTTCCCGAGCTTTCAGATGAACAGTACTACATCAGCCGTGACACGATGCAGCAACTGAAAGTGTCTGTTGAAGCAGGCAGTGATTCCGGCATCAGTGTGGACGCTATGACAGCTTCTCTGGATCCCGGTGCCGTCATGGAGCTGATGTTCCACGCAAGAGAATATCTCAACATCATTTCCGGTATCCGCAATGAGAACAACACCGAGACGGGCACGGCAGATTACGAGCTTCCTGGGCTGAAGGAGACCGTACCCTGCAAGATTACCACCTTTACGCCAAGCAAAGAGGAGTGGAGCAATATGCTCACCCAGCTGGTTGAAAAGGTTCAGAATGATGACGCATTCATGCGTGTGGTCGAGTCCGGCCTAAAGGCCAAGTACGCTGCAGACAGTCAGGGCTACGCCACTGAAGAGGAATATGTGTCTTCCGTGATGGAGAGCTTCCGGTCGGCATTGGATTCCATGCATAGCAGCGTGGACAGTATTGCTTCCATGCTCGACGGAACCGTCTTTGAAATGGCCATGGCAGAAGATGACGACCATATCGTATCTGTCAAGGGGACCAACGCGACTTATGGCATGGGATTGGGGTATGAGACCTTCGGCACCATTGCCGAGGGACGCAGAGATGCCCTTGTGATGTACACCGGCGATACAGCTGAGGTTCTGTGCCTCAATACTGCTGCCGAGGATGAAAACGGCATCAGCGGCAAGCTGGAAAGCGAGGCACTTCAGGCTGTTATCAATTACGCCTTCGGGAAAGGTTCCCCCTATTTAGAAGTGCGCGGTGAGGTGGGTGAAACCACTGGCTTTACGCTTACTGTGACGGATGATGCGGAAGGCATTCTGGCGCTGCTGGCGTTTGACAGCTATGACGAGACTGCAAAGACCGACAAAGCCTTCGAAATCCGCACTCTGATCCGGGATACCGATGCTTCAGTCACCATTCCGGAAGGAGAACCGACGGAGCTCACCACCGAGGAGGAGATCCGCGATACCCTGACGGCACTCTTTCAAGACAAGCTCCCTTCCGCAGCATAACGGAAAGAGAGATTTGAACCGCAAAGCTTACGGCGATTAGAGTTTCATAAAAATCAGCACTCCCTCAGCTGCTATCCGGCAGTTGGGGGAGCGCATTTTATTTTACCAGGGTCCTATCAGCTTTTATTTTTTCAGGTCCATCTTTTTTCGCCTACGGCTGACATAGCGTTCCAGATGACCTTCATTGAGAAACTCTGCCAGCACCAGCTGGTTGTAAACCGGCACGGGGCAGGTGAGATGCTGCAGCGTTTCTGCCCAGCCGTCCGGAAGCGGATCTGGGAGAATGAGAAAAGCGGTACGCAGTGCTGAGGCAATAATTTTAGAGAAGGAGTTTACATACAGCACCCGACCGGGCAACAGAGAGAAGATAGAATCGGCCCGCTGCTGCAGCGGAGCGAGCTCTGAGTCGTAGTCATCCTCCACAATCACGGCATTGTGAGCCTCTGCCCAGTGAGCGTATTCACGGCGTTTGGCCGGAGTGGCGGTTACACCGCTGGGGTAACTGTGGTAGGGCGTCACGTGCAGGACACCGGCGTCACAGTTTTCCAGGGCTGGAGATGAGATCCCGTCGGAGGCCATGGGCAGCAGTCGGCATACCGCCCCGCAGGATTCATAGGTTCTGCGAATAGTTTCATAAGAAGGGTCCTCAATGCCGAAAGGCCGTTCTCGCCCGAGAAGGCGGACGACGAGACCGTAGAAGTATTCCGACCCGGAGCCGATGACAATCTGCTCCGGCCTCACCTGCAAGGATCTGCTCCTTCCCAGCCATGCCGCAATGGCCTGCCGCAGCTCCATGCATCCGCAACGGGGGGAGACATCCAGTATCCGCTTCCCCTGTCTGGTCAAAACATCGCGCATAGTGCGGGATAGTATGCTGAAGGGAAAGTCTTCCGGAGCGGAGCGGGAGGCCTGCATATCCTCCAGCGTGGGCCTTTGAGGCAAGGGAGCGGAAGAGGGAAGACCGTCGAAGCTGACAATAAAACCGCTTCTCGGCCTTGACTCCGTATATCCCTCATCCGTGAGAAGGGCGAGGGCATGCTCCACCGTGATGACGCTCAAACCCAGCTCTGCTGCCAGCACACGCCGGGAAGGCAGTTTTGTGCCCTTCGGCAGCACGCCGCTCACAATGTCTGACCGCAGCTGGTGATAGAGTTGCATGTAGGCGCTCTCGCCGGAATGCCTCTCAATGCGGTAGTTCATTGCTCTCAGCTTCCGCTGATCACGCGTACGGCAGGCGCCTGAACGCCATTTTCACCCAGCTTTTCGGTTACGGCCTGGGTCAGATCAAAATACACATCCCAATAATCGGCGGATTTGCACCATGCCCTGGCAGTGAACTGCATGGCCTCATTGGTTCCGCCGGAGAGACGGGCAAAGGGGGCAGGATCATCAAGCACTTTTTCGTTTGAACTCATGGCCTCGAGAATCAGCTTCTGGATGGCAGCGGGGCTTTCACTCTTGGCGCAGGCAAATGTAAGGTCCACACGGCGGGTATCCTCGGCGGAGTAGTCGATGATGTTGGCATTCATCAGAGAGCCGTTGGGCACATGGATGCGGCAATTGTCCGGGGTGTTGAGCACAGTGTAGAAAAGGGTTATCTCTTTTACCACGCCGGATACTCCCGCCGCCTCCACAAAGTCACCTACTTTGAAAGGCTTGAAAATCACCATCATGATGCCGCCTGCCAGGTTGGCAAGAGATCCCTGCAGCGACAATGCCACGGCGGCGCCAGCAGTGCCCAGCACCGTGATGACAGATGCCATCGGTACGCCGAGAATGGACACGATGGAGACTATCAGAATCACATACAGCAACCATTTCACTGCACTGTTGATAAATGTGCGGGTGTTGGGTTCAATTTTGTCCAGGCCCTTGATTTTGTCCATCAGGCCGAGAATCTTTTTAATGGCAAACTTCCCTACAAACCAGACCACAAGGGCCAGAAGAACCTTACCTACAATAGAAGTGCAGAACTCAGCAAAGGTGCTCATGATGTTTTCCTCCTGTTATAAAAGATATGTTAACATCCTAACACAACATGGCTTTCTCTTGGAAATTAAAACAAAAGATTTCAAAAAAACAGCAGAATGCACAAAAAGCTAAGCTCAGATTTGTACATTCTGCCGATTGCTTTTCGGATACTATCCGTGGTTTTTCTGATGGGAAAAGCGGGCGAGCATCTCGTCATGGGCGCTGATCTCCGGTGCATCATCCAGAGGTGCAAGCTCCGTCGTGCCGTACTTTCGTTGCAGGGCGGTGAGAAGGAGAAAGTCACAGAAGGCGGGGTTTTTCGGCAGCAGGGGACCGTGGCTGTAGGTGCCGAAAACATTTTTGTAGCGGGCACCCTCCGTTCCGTCCTTTCCGTTGTTGCCGTAGCCCGACAGGACCCTGCCCAGTGGCCTGACACCGCTGCCCAGCATGGTTCTACCGCTGTGGTTTTCAAATCCTACCACGGTGCTCCCGCCGGATTCCTCTTCGCAGGTAAAGCTGTAGTTGCCGATCATTCTGTCTTTTGAGCCCACGGTGTACAGGTCCAGCACGCCGATAAAATCGCAGCGCTGCCCCTCAAAGGTTTCGTAATAGCTGCCCAGCATCTGGTAGCCGCCGCAGATGGTGAGAAATGTCACCCCATCCTCCGCCGCGTCACGGATTTCCCTGTCTTTTCCCCGATGGAGATCCTCCAGAAGAACCTGCTGCTCAAAATCCTGCCCGCCGCCGATGAAGATCAGGTCAGCCTTCCCCAGGTCGGCCTTTTCCCCGATGGGCAGCCGGGTGACGTTGGCATCAATCCCTCTCCAGTTCAGACGCCGGCATAGGGTGATGATGTCGCCCCGGTCACCGTAGAGATTGAGCACGTCGGGATACATATGGCAGATGTTCAGTTCCATGTTTCGCATCCTCTCATTCCCAGAATTCCGTTCCGCCCACATGGCGGATGATTACGGTGCGCAGATCCACCATGGCTGTATAGGTGGGCATGATGAAAACGGGCAGCGACTCCTTCGTGAGGGAGGTGACCAGCGCTTCATAGTCCCGTTCTTCCGCGATCACGCTCTCCTCCAACCCGGCGTATTTCACACGCACGTGCATGTCGCCTGCCCGATCACCGGAGACAATCACCTTTGTCAGATTCGGCCTGAGCGCAGTCAGTCTTTCAAAGTCAGCATCCCAGATCCAGGAAACATCCGTCCCGTCGGCGCCTCGGTCGTTGAGGCAGATGACGAGGATGTATTCCTCCTGCACGCTCTGGAGAAACTCCAACACCTGGTTGCATCCGGCCGGGTTTTTCACCAGCATCACTCTTGTTCCGCCGGCGAGGTCAAACTTTTCCATCCGGCCGAAGCCGCACTGGAAGCGGGCAGGGGCTGTCACGGCTGTCTCCGCAGGGATGCCGAATTCCGTCAGCGCGGCGACGCATCCTGCGGCGTTGTAGATGTTGTATACCGCCGGCAGGTTCACATCCATCCGGTAGGTCTTTTCCCCGATCTGCATTTTGGTGCTGCTGCCGTCAGGGCGTGTTTCCGTCACGGCCGTAACGGCGTATTGAGCCTTCTGCCGGCTGTAGCCGCAATGGGGGCACTGAAATCCGCCAAGGTGGGCGTAGGTGATGTAGCTGTAGTCATATTCCGTTTTGCAGCGGATGCAGTGGGTGGCGTCCGAGATCTCCGGCTTCTCCCGGGAGGCGACGGCACCCTTCTCCAGCCCGTAAAAGACAGCTCTGTTGGGCAGATCCAGTGCCAGGGAAGAGGTGAGGGAGCAGTCGGCATTGAGGCAGAGCACCGCATCCGATGCACCCCGAATCCCGAAGCGAATGTTTTCTAGGGTGTGAGTCACCTCACCATAGCGGTCCAGCTGGTCGCGAAAGAGATTGGTCACCAGAATCACCTTCGGCTTCAGCTGTGCGAACACGGTTCTTGAAGCAGCCTCGTCGCACTCAATTACGGCGATGTGCCTGCGCATTTTTCCCGTGAGGGAGCAGTTCATCACAAACTCGGTCACAACCCCGCTCATCAGATTAGCCCCGGAGCGGTTTGCAAAATAATCCAGACCCTGTTCGGCAAAGGCCTCCTCAATCATACGGCTGGTGGAGGTTTTCCCGTTGGTGCCGGTCACGGCTATGGTTTTCACATCCCGTGCCAGAATGGAAAGCAGATTGGGGCAGATCTTCACAGCCCACCTGCCGGGCATAGCCGTTCCGCCCCGATGCAGCAGGCGGGAGAGAAAGCGCAGTATTTTACAGACCAGTATGGCCAGAAAGGCTCGAAAATTCATGAGAGTCTCCATAAAACTGTATACATAATATTATTACCACACTATTATCTTCCGATCTATCCGGATCCGAAGCAGGCAGCACCCCGGCACGGATTTCGGCCGAGCCTGTGATAACGTTCCCTTATTTTATCAGAAGAGAGGGGACAAGGCAAGGATAACACGTGCCGGATGCTTATTTTTGTGGATATTTTTCCGGAACTGTGCTAAGATAGGAAAAAACTTTCACATCTCTCTGGAGCGTCTATGAAATTCAAGAGAATTCTTCCCATTCTTTTGGCACTTTGCCTTTTTGTGCCGCTTCTTTCCGCCCCGGCGTTTGCTGCGGTGGATCCGCCCCATCTTCAGAGTGCCGATGCCGCCCTCGTGGTGGACATGAACACCGACACCATCCTCTATGAGCTGAATAAGGATCAGTTTCATTCCATCGCCAGCCTTACCAAGATTATGACCTGCCTGCTGGCAGTGGAGGCAGTGGAGCGGGGCCAGGTGAACCTGGACGATCAGGTGACGGCCCAGGCTGATGTTCTCCAGGGGCTGGACGTCAGTTCCTCCAACGCCAACATCCAGCCGGGAGAGACCCTCACTTTTGAAGATCTGATCTACTGCGCGCTGGTTCACTCTGCCAACGACGCGTGCAATGCCATCGCCACCCACGTGGCAGGAAGCATCGGGGCATTTGTCAACATGATGAATGACCGGGCAGATTCTCTCGGTTGCATCAGCACCCATTATAACGACACCTGCGGTATGCTCAACCGCACCGAGGGCCATTTCTCCTGCCCCTATGACCTGTATCTGATCACGAGAGAGGCCATGTCGCACCCACTCTTTGCCAGAGTCTGCGGCACGGCGGATTATCATGTCCACGGCACCAATTACCGGCCCGACGGGTTCGACATCCACAATTCCAACGCCCTCATGAGCACCGACGGCCTCTACGGCAACGGCTACATTTATGACGGTGTTGTGGGCGTGAAAACCGGATTCACCAAGCCTGCCGGCTACTGCCTGGTCTCCGTCTGCCAGCGGAAGGATTCCCGCATCATGGCCATTGTCTTAGGTTGCAACGGCCCCCTGACCTACACCTTCGCCGGCGATTACCAGAACTTCCAGGACAGCGTTACCCTCTATGAGTGGGCCTTCTCCAACTTCACCAACAAAACCATCTTCCTCGCGGGAGAACCCATGCAGCGCTTCCCGGTGGAAAATGCCAAAAACAAGGGTACGGTGGCCCTCTGCGCCTCTGAGACGCTGGTACTGCTGGTCCCCAATGACATTCAGCAAAAGGAAATTGTCACCGAGATTATTCCGGATACGGGTGCCCTGGTTGCTCCTGTGAAGGGCGGCACGGAGATCGGCACCATCAATGTCTACGTCCGGGGTGAGAAATACGCCTCTGTCCGCCTCACGGCGGATGCTGATGTGGAGCTGGATGCAAAAATCATCCGCAACCAGAAAATCCACGATTTCTTCACCTCCTCCACCCTGAAAACCGTTCTCATCGCTCTTGTGATCCTGTTTGTGCTTCTGGTTGCCCTTCGCATCTTCTCCCGCTTCTACCGCAGGGCACAGGTGGAGAGAAGAGTCTGGGAGCGGGAGCAGCAGCGCGATGCGGAGAGAAGAACCCCCATTCGGGTTGACCGCCGCCCGGAGGATGCTCGCCCGGTGCGGGAGCATTCCGGCACACAGGTCCACACAGTGCAGCGCCCGGCGCAGCAGACCTATGCCGATGCCGGCAGCCGCAGCGTTTCCTATCATCAGCAATCGGCTCCCCATCCTGTACAGCCGCATGCCGCTGGTTCGGCCCGCCCGCAACAAAATGCTCAGGCCGGCCGCACTCCCGTGCAAGCGGTTCCGCGGCAGGGGACTGCTCCCCGTCCTGCTGAGAGCACGGGCCAGGCCTTTCCGCCCTCTCCTTCTGCACAGAGCAAAGGGACGAAGATCCAGCGGATTCAGCGCCCGGCCTCCGAGTCCCAGGGTGTCCGGGCGGGAGATCACGATATCTCCACCCTGATCGGGCGCGACTCCGCCACGCCTACCCACTCCGAGGAAGACCTGGACGAGCTCCTCGCTTCCTTCCGCCGGGAATACGGGGATAAATAAGACAGGGGCGATTCTCCGCATCAAATCAGAAATTAAACGGAAGCAGGATAATCTGCTGTACCTGATAAGATGAAAGTAGACACTGAAACGTGCTTACTTTCTTTTTTGTTCCTCTTCATTCGGATAAACTGATTCGCGTATAGCAAGAGATGCTGGAGGCGGCTGACCGCAAGGACTCCTCCTGCTTCGGTTCGTTCGGGTGCTGCTCCGGCAGCTGTTAGGGCTGCAGTGTCGGCACCTGCCTCATTCCAGCATACTGAAGGATCATGCCAACCCTCAACCGTATATTTCCGAAATCACCATATTCAACTCAGTTCGCAGGTTTACATGAAAAAGATGATGTATCACAAGGACTATGTTTATCAGTTGAAGCGAACCGCTCCGAAAGAAAACGGGGTGGTTTGCTGTTTTCATCGGCGAGATGGCGAAGTTGCTGGATGCGAGATCTATGCGGCAGAGAGGCAGGGGAGACTGCGAGAAAAGAAGGAAGGAGGCGACAGTGTAGCCCTGCCGTCACACGAATGTCGCCAAGAAATAAAGAAAGATATAGAGAAAGAGAAAGAATTCTACAGCACCTTACGGTGCTGTATGTCGGATAATGAATGTCCGACGCATCATGAAAGCGAGGAAAACGCTGGGGCTTCAGCAGGTGGTGAAAGACACCGGGCCGTCAAAGGGGGAGAGAATGCCCTTGCCGGACCGGGTACCGGGATAAAGAAAAAATCCTGCCGGCAAAGTGCAGGCAGGAGTGAAAATGTAGTGCGAGATATTATTTGCTGTAGCTGTCCTTCAGGGCGACGCTGCGGTTGAAGACAAGGTGATCCGGTCTGGCATCCCGGTTGTCCAGGCAGAAGTAGCCCTGCCGCATGAACTGGAAGCCTTCGCTGTCCTTACCGTTCTCCGGCATGGCAATCTCAGCCAGAGAGGCCTCCACCTTGCACCCAGTGAGAATCTGCAGGCTGTCGGGGTTCAGGCAGTCCAGAAAGTTCTTGTCCGGGCCGTCGGGGTCGGGGTCTGCGAAGAGGTAGGAGTACATCCGTACCTCGGCATCCATGGCGGTTTTACTGTCCACCCAGTGGATGGTGGCGCCCTTCACCTTGTGGCCGTCGGCAGGGTTGCCGCCCTTGCTGTCGGGCTGATACTCGCAGAGAATTTCGGTAACGTTGCCGTTTTCGTCCTTCACACAGCCGGTGCAGGTGACGAGATAGGCACCCTTGAGGCGCACCTCGTTGCCCGGATAGAGACGTTTGTATTTGGGAGGCGGAACCTCTTCAAAGTCCTCACGCTCCACATAGAGGGTGCGGGAGAAGGAGATCTCTCTCGTGCCGGCGGATTCATTCTTCGGGTGGTTTTCCACGGTGATGGTTTCGCTCTGCCCCTCGGGATAGTTGGTGATGGTCAGTTTGACAGGATCGAGCACTGCCATAACGCGCTTTGCGTTGTCGTCCAGATCCTTGCGCAGGCAGCTCTCCAGCAGAGCCCAGTCCACGGTGGAGTCATTTTTCGCCACGCCGATAGTCTCGCAGAAATTGCGGATGCTTCTGGAGGTATAACCTCTTCTGCGAAGGCCACAGAGGGTGGGCATGCGGGGATCATCCCATCCGGAGACATAGCCGTTCTCCACCAGCTGACGCAGCTTGCGCTTGCTCATCACGGTGTAATTGATGCCGAGGCGGGCAAACTCGATCTGTCTGGGTTTGTGGTAGGGGATGGAAACATTGCTCACCACCCAGTCATACAGGGGGCGGTGTGCCTCATATTCCAGGGAGCAGAGGGAGTGGGTGATGCCCTCCAGCGCGTCCTGAATCGGGTGGGCAAAGTCATACATGGGGAAGATGCACCATTTCGTACCCTGACGGTGGTGCTCAATATAGCGGATGCGGTAGAGCACGGGGTCGCGCATGTTGAAGTTGCCGCTGGTCAGGTCAATTTTGGCACGCAGGGTATAGCGGCCCTCTTCAAACTCGCCGTCGCGCATGCGCCGGAAGAGATCCAGGTTTTCCTCAACAGGTCTGTCACGCCAGGGAGAGACTGCCGGATGGGAGGTGTCGCCCCGGTATTCACGGAACTGCTCCGGGGTCAGCTCACACACGTATGCCAGGCCCTTCTTAATCAGCTCAATGGCGTATTCGTAGGTTTTCTCAAAATAGTCTGACCCGTAGAACAGTCTGTCACCCCAGTCAAAGCCGAGCCAGCGGATATCCTGCTGGATGGCGTCGACAAATTCGGTGTCCTCCTTGGCAGGGTTGGTGTCATCAAAACGCAGGTTGCACAGCCCACCGAATTTCTCGGCTGTGCCGAAGTCAATGGTCAGTGCCTTGCAGTGACCGATGTGGAGATAGCCGTTGGGCTCCGGCGGAAACCGGGTGTGAACGGTCATGCCCTCGAACTGACCGCCCTCGGCAATATCCTCATCGATGAACTGCTCAATAAAGTTTCTGGAAATATTTTCGTCCATATTCATTCTCCCAATTGTAGAGTCTTTGCTTATTATAGCGGAATTCCATCTTAAATACAACCATTATTTCTGCGCGCACGGGCAGGGGATGGCGCCTGTGGTTTTAGCTAAATATGACGAAAATTCATAGATAAAAAGGAATAATTTTTCAAAAACACACAATTGACGAATGATGGCACAGCCGTTAAAATATACACCAGAAACGAGATGAAAGGAGCGCACCATGAACTTTGCAAGCAGCATGAAAAAGTCATATGCCGCAGCGTCCGTGAATACAGGCGCTTCCTTTGCACGCTCTTCTCTCGGACTTATTGCGGACGCCCTGCGGGCGTCCGTTTCTGTTATTATTCCGGGGGTACTTGTATTCAGATTGCTTCCCGGGGTAAATCATATATTGAATCTGCGGATCGCCTAAGCGCATCCAGAAACCAACCTGAACATTCGGGCGGCTCCGCAGCAGATGCGGGGCCGCTTTGATGTTATAAACCGCATTCCCTAATTATTATTCAAAAAAGGAGAAAAAACATGAAGAAAGTATTTGCAATCATCCTCGCTGCGGCAATGGTCTTTGCACTCGGCGCATCCGCCTTTGCAGACGGTGCCTTCAAAATCGGCGGTACCGGTCCTCTCACCGGTGGCGCAGCTATCTACGGCAATGCAGCGGCCAACGGCGCAGCAATCGCTGTGGAAGAGATCAACGCTCTCGGCGGCATCCAGTTCGAGCTCAAGTATGAAGACGATACCCACGATGCAGAGAAGGCCATCAACGCCTACAACACCCTGAAGGACTGGGGCATGCAGATCTCTCTGGGCAGCGTTACCTCCACCCCCTGCGTGGCAACTGCTTCCGAGACCTATGATGACCGGATCTTTGCCATCACCCCCTCCGCCTCTGCAGTAGCAGTCACCGAGGATAAGGACAACATGTTCCAGATGTGCTTTGCCGACCCCAACCAGGGCTCCGCTTCCGCCCAGTATATCATGGACAAGGGCCTCGCTTCCAAGGTCGCCGTGATCTGGAAGAATGATGACGTTTACTCCAAGGGCATCTACGAGACCTTTAAGGCAAAAGCTGCTGAGCTGGGTCTTGAGCTGGTCAGCGACACCACCTTTGCCGACGGCAACGACACCGACTTCTCTGTTCAGGTTGCCGATGCACAGGCCAACGGCGCAGAACTGATCTTCCTCCCCATGTACTACACCCCGGCTTCCCTGATTCTTGCCCAGGCTGACAAGATCGGCTACACCCCGAAATTCTTCGGTGTGGACGGTATGGACGGCATCCTGACCCTGGAAGGCTTTGACACCGCTCTCGCAGAGGGCGTCATGCTCCTCACTCCGTTCAATGCTGACGCTACTGATGAGAAGACCGTCTCCTTCGTTACCAAGTACCAGGAAAAGTACGGCGAGATCCCCAACCAGTTTGCTGCTGACGGCTATGACTGTGTCTATGCCTACTGCCAGGCTCTCACCAACGCTGGCTGCACACCCGACATGAGCGCAGAGGAGATCTGCGATGCCATGATCGAGCAGTTCACCACCATGACCTTCAACGGCATCACCGGCGATAACATGACCTGGGGCACTGACGGTGCTGTCACCAAGGGCCCGAAGGGCATGGTCATCAGCAACGGCGCCTATGTCGGCATGGATTGATCGGCGATACCCTGCAAACCATTTACGGGAGGGAAGGGAGCAACGCTCCTCCCTCCCATCCCAAAAGCTTCTAAACTGAGTAAAAGGATCTGAAAACTGCTATGTCCTTCCTTTATTTCCTGATTAACGGAATCAGTCTCGGAAGCATATATGCAATCATCGCTCTTGGATATACCATGGTTTATGGTATATCCAAGATGCTTAATTTCGCTCACGGCGATGTGATTATGGTGGGTGCGTATATCTGCTTCTTTTCGCTGACGCGTTTCAATCTCCCGCCTCTCGTCGCGGTGGCGGCTGCGATGCTTGTGTGCATGGTGCTGGGCATGACCATAGAAAAGCTTGCCTACAAGCCCCTCCGCCAGGCCACATCTCTTGCCGTACTGATCACAGCCATCGGCGTGAGCTATCTGCTGCAGAATCTGGCCCTGCTGCTGTTCTCTCCCAATGTGAAGGTCTTCCCCTCCATTGTGGGCAACGGCAAAATCTCTATGGGCGATATTGTGGTGTCCCACGTCACCATTGTCACCATCATTGTCTGCATCGTGATCATGGTGGGCATGACACTCTTTACCGGGCGCACCAAAATAGGCAAGGCCATGCGCGCCTGCTCGGAGGATAAGGCGGCGGCGCAGCTGATGGGCATCAATGTGGATGCCACCATCTCCGTCACCTTCATCATCGGCTCCGGCCTCGCAGCCATCGCCGGTGTGCTGCTCTGCTCCACCTATCCCACCCTGGTGCCCACCACCGGCTCCATGCCGGGCATCAAGGCCTTTACGGCGGCGGTTTTCGGCGGCATCGGTTCCATCCCCGGGGCATTTCTCGGCGGGCTGCTGCTGGGCATTATTGAAATTTTTGCCAAGGCCTATATCTCCACGCAGATTTCCGATGCAATCGTTTTTGCCGTGCTGATTATCGTGCTTCTTGTCAAGCCTACCGGGCTTCTCGGCAAAAAGACACGGGAGAAAGTCTGAGGTGGCGTATGGGTAAAACAATCAGAAACAGCAGGACAAGAACCGTCAACTTTATCACCTACGCTCTTGTCATTATCGCCTATATTATTCTCCAGTCCATGGTGTCCAGCGGGAATATCAAATCCGTGCTCAAGGGCATGCTGGTGCCTATCTGTGCCTATATCGTTATGGCAGTCTCCCTGAACCTGACCGTCGGCGTGCTGGGCGAGCTGAGTCTCGGACATGCTGGCTTCATGTCGGTGGGTGCCTTCACGGGCGTCACGGCTGCCATGGCCATGTTTTACGGCATCCCTGGTGTCGCCCCCTGGCTTCGCCTTCTGGTGGGCATGGTGACGGGTGCAGTCTTTGCAGCCGTTGCCGGGCTTCTCATCGGCATTCCGGTGCTCCGCCTGAGGGGGGACTATCTTGCCATCGTCACCCTTGCATTCGGAGAGATTATCAAATCTCTGATCAATAACCTCTATGTGGGGTTTGACAGCAAAGGCTTCCACCTTAGCATGCTGGAGGATAAGACCAATCTTCTCGAAGGCGGCAAGCTGATTATCGGCGGCCCCATGGGGATTGGCGGCATCAAGAAGATCTCCAACCTCACAGCAGGCTTTATTCTGGTAATGATCACCTTGATTGTGGTCTTTCACATCATGAACAGCCGATCCGGCCGTGCCATTATGGCCATCCGCGATAACCGTATCGCAGCCGAGAGCGTGGGCATCAACGTCACCAAGTATAAGCTCACGGTCTTCACCATTTCGGCGGCTCTTGCGGGTGCTGCGGGCGCTCTGTTTGCCATGAACTACTCCACCATCGTGGCCAACAAGTTCGATTTTAACACGTCCATTCTGGTTCTGGTGTTTGTGGTGCTGGGTGGATTGAGCAATATGCTGGGGTCTGTCATTGCTGCGGCTGCACTGACCATTCTGCCCGAGGCGCTGCGTCAGTTTTCCGAATACCGCATGCTGGTGTATGCCATCGTGCTGATTCTCGTGATGCTGGCCACCAATAACCCTGCCCTCCGGGCACTGATTGATAAGCTGAAGCCGGGCAGGAAAAACGAGGAGAAGGAGGGGTAAGGCATGAGCACAAAGAAAGAAACCGTTCTCGTCCCGATGCCCTCCGTCAATATGATTCCGGAGCGGGATTTTGATAAATCCCCCGCACTGGAGTGCATTAATCTGGGTATTTCCTTCGGCGGGCTGAAAGCTGTGGAAAACTTCAACATTGCCCTGGGGCGCACGGAGATTTCCGGCCTGATCGGCCCCAACGGGGCGGGGAAGACCACTGTTTTCAACCTGCTCACCAAGGTTTATGAGCCAACGGAAGGCACGATTCTGCTGGAGGGGAAGGACACCAAGTCTCTCACGACGGCGCAGGTCAATCAGGCCGGTATTGCCAGAACCTTCCAGAATATCCGCCTGTTCCAGAACCTCACCGTGGAGGACAATGTCAAGGTAGCGATGGATTCCCAGATGAAGTATTCTCTCCTCAGCGGCATTCTCCGTCTGCCTTCTTACTGGAAGGAGGAGCGGGTTGCCCGGGAGCGTGCAATGGAGCTGCTGAGCATCTTCAACATGCAGGATCTGGCAGATACCAAGGCGGGCTCTCTGCCCTACGGCGCCCAGAGACGTCTGGAAATCGTTCGCGCCATGGCAACCAATCCCACCATTCTTCTGCTGGACGAGCCCGCTGCCGGCATGAATCCCTCGGAAACTGCTGAGCTGATGGAGAACATCTCCCACATCCGGGATATGTTCCACATTGCCATTCTGCTCATCGAGCATGACATGAACCTGGTGATGAACATCTGCGAGGGCATTGCCGTGATGAATTTCGGCCGCATCATCGCCAAGGGCACGCCGTCCCAGATTCAAGCGAACCCGGCTGTGATTGAGGCATACCTGGGAAAGAAGAAGGAGGCGTGAGATGGGAATTATCCTGAAAGTGGAGAACATCAATGTCTATTACGGCAACATTCATGCCATCAAGGATGTCTCCTTTGAAGTGAATGAGGGCGAAATCGTCACACTGATTGGAGCAAACGGAGCAGGGAAATCCAGCTCCCTCAACACCATCACCGGCCTGCTCCGGAGCAGAACGGGGTCCATCGAGTTCGATGGGGAGAATATCTCCCACACGCCTGCGCATAAAATCGTCAGCAAGGGTCTCGCCCTGGTGCCCGAAGGCAGAAGAATCTTCCAGCAGATGACCGTGAAGGAAAATCTGGATATGGGTGCCTATACCGGCAGAGACGGTTTTGACGACCGCCTGGCGGAGGTTTACGAACGTTTCCCCCGTCTGAAGGAGAGAGAAAAACAGATCGCCGGCACGCTCAGCGGCGGCGAGCAGCAGATGCTGGCCATGGGCAGGGCTTTGATGAGCTCCCCGAAGCTGCTGATGCTGGATGAGCCCTCCATGGGTCTTGCGCCGATTCTGGTGGAGCAGATTTTCGATATTATTTCATCTCTTCACAAGGCAGGCACCACCATTTTGCTGGTGGAGCAGAATGCACAGGCTGCCCTGGCCGTGGCAAACCGTGGCTATGTGCTGGAGACGGGAAGAATTGTCACCAGCGGCACCGGCAGAGAGCTGCTCAATTCTGCTGCCATCAAAAAAGCCTATCTGGGCGGTTAATTTCCGCTTGACTTTTCGGAGACGGCATTTTATAATTCCCTTAATTGCTGTGAAGGGCAGGAGTACGCAGAATTTGCATGTTCAGAGAGAAGGCGGCCGGTGAAAGCCTTTCATTGCAGGCTGCGGAAGGTCGGCCCGGAGCTCCGGGGGTGAAAGGTGTAGTAAGTCCCGGCGGGCGATTCCCGTTACAGGATCAGGGGCATAAATGCCCTGCAGAGTGCCGCAATTTTTGCGGAAGTCAGGTGGGACCGTGGTAAGTTTTTATCACCCTGAGGTTTATCCTCAGGGTTTTTCTTTTCGGAAAAACCCTGGGAGATTTCAGAGAAGGAGGAGTTCGAAATGAAAGAACTTCCGAAAGTGTACGACCCGAAAAAGGTCGAAAAGAAAATCTACGACATGTGGATGGACGGGAATTATTTCCGTGCGGAGATTGACCCGAAGAAAAAGCCTTTCAGTATTGTGATGCCGCCCCCCAATGTTACGGGGCAGCTCCATCTCGGCCATGCTATCGATGCCACCCTTCAGGACATTCTGACCCGCTATAAGCGCATGCAGGGCTATTCCGCCCTCTGGCTTCCGGGTGTGGACCATGCCGGCATCGCCACCCAGATCAAGGTGGAGGAAGAGCTGCGCACCAAGGAAGGCCTGACGCGCTACGATCTCGGTCGTGACCGCTTCCTGGAGCGTGTATGGGCATGGAAAGAGCATTTCGGTAACCGCATTGTGGAGCAGCAGAAGACGCTGGGCGTCTCGGCTGACTGGAGCCGTTCCCGCTTCACGATGGATGATGTCTGTGCAAAGGCTGTGCGCGAAACCTTCTGCGATCTCTATGAAAAGGGCCTTATTTACAAGGGCAGAAGAATTATCAACTGGTGCCCCCACTGCCGCACGGCGCTTTCCGATGCGGAAGTGGAATATAAGGATATTCCCGGCCATTTCTGGTATATCCGCTATCCGGTTGAGAACTCCGATGAGGAGTTTATCATCGCCACCACACGGCCTGAAACCATGCTGGGCGACACCGGCGTTGCCGTGAACCCTGCGGATGAAAAATATCAGCATCTGGTTGGCAAAAACGCGATTCTCCCGCTGGTGGGCAGAAAGTTGCCGATCGTGGCGGATGATTACGTGGAGCTGGGCTTCGGTACCGGCGCCGTGAAAATGACCCCCTGCCACGACCCCAACGACTATGAGGTTGCCCTTCGGCATAACCTGGAGATGATTCAGGTGATTGACGAGGATGCGAAGATCATCAACGACGGCTGCGGCGGCAGATATGACGGGATGGACCGCTACGAGTGCCGCGAGCAGATTGTGAAGGATCTGGAAGAGCAGGGTTACCTGGTGAAGGTGGAAGATTACAGTCACAACGTGGGCTGCTGCTACCGCTGCGGAACTACCGTGGAACCTATGACCAGCCCTCAGTGGTTTGTTAAGATGGCACCTCTGGCTGAGAAGGCCATAGAGGTTGTAAAGGACGGCCGGATTAAATTCGTGCCGGAGCGTTTTACCAAGACCTATCTCAACTGGATGGAGAACGTGCATGACTGGTGTATCTCCCGCCAGCTCTGGTGGGGCCATCAGATTCCTGCGTGGTATTGCGATGACTGCGGCCATATCACCGTCAGCAGGGAAGATGCCTGCGAGTGTGAAGCCTGCCACAGCAAAAAGATCCATCGGGAAGAGGATGTGCTGGACACCTGGTTTTCTTCGGCTCTCTGGCCCTTCAGCACCATGGGCTGGCCGGATCATACTCCTGAGCTTGATTACTGGTATCCCACGTCCGTCATGGTGACCGGGTATGACATTATCTTCTTCTGGGTTGCCCGTATGATCTTCTCCGGTATGGAGCAGATGAAGAAGGAGCCGTTCAAAACGGTCTTTATTCACGGTCTAGTGCGTGACAGTCAGGGCAGAAAGATGTCCAAATCTCTCGGCAACGGCATTGACCCCATTGAAATGATTGATCAGTACGGGGCGGACGCACTGCGCTTCAACCTGATCACCGGTAACTCTCCCGGAAACGACATGCGTTTCTATGTGGAGAAGTGCGAGGCAATGCGCAACTTCTGCAACAAGATCTGGAATGCCTCCCGTTTTGTCATGATGAATCTCACCATAGACAAAAATGAGCTCCCGGAAAAGCTGGAGATCGAAGACAAATGGATTCTTTCCAAGCTCAACGATACCATCCGCGAAGTAAACATCAACATGGATGCCTATGAGCTGGGTGTTGCCTCCGGCAAGATTTATGACTTCATTTGGGACACCTATTGTGACTGGTATATAGAGCTCACCAAGCCCCGGCTGAACGCCGATAACGAGGAGCTTCGCATCAATACGCAGAAGGTGCTGCTGTATGTCCTCACGGAGATACTCAAGCTTCTCCATCCGTTCATGCCGTTCATTACCGAGGAGATCTGGCAGGCACTGCCGCATGAGGAAAATGCACCCTCTGCTCTGATGATCTGCTCTTACCCCGCCTATGACGAGAAGCTCTCCTACCGCGAGGATGAGGCGAACTTTGAAATGGTGATGGATGCCATCAAGGCTGTGCGTGCCCGCCGCGCCGAGATGAATGTTCCTCCCTCCAGAAAGGCCCATCTGTTCATTGTGACGGACAGGAAGGCGGCTTTCGAGGCAGGGCAGACCTACATCTCCAAGCTTGCGTACTCCAGCGATGTGTCCATCCTCTCCGACCTGCCAGCTGACAGCGACAAAATGGTTTCCGTGATCACCGATAATGCACGTCTCTTCATGCCGATGTCTGACCTGGTTGACTTTGAGGCGGAGCGGGCAAGACTCACAAAGGAAATTGAAAAGACCGAAAAGCTGATCGCCGGTCAGGATGCAAAGCTTGCCAATACAAACTTCGTCTCCAGAGCGCCGGAGGCGGTTGTCAACGCCGAACGTGAGAAGAAGACGAAACTGGAAGCATTACTTGAAAACCTGAAGCTCAGTTTGAACAATCTGGGTTAAAGAGAAAAAATGAAACCCCCTCTGTTTTAAACAGAGGGGGTTGCTCAATTGACGTTTGAGCGGCTTACAGCTCACAGCGAAGGTAAAATTTATCGCGGGCCGTAAGCAAGAACCGTTGCATTTAACCCGTTTCTTGAACTGTACCTATTATAACCAAAAATAGAGCATTTGTCAACAGGTAAAACGAAAGAAATTTAGCTATTTTGCAATAAATGCCCAAATAATAACGGGAAATTCAAGAATTACCGAGAAACATTAACATTTCCTTCACAGGAAATTCCGTAAATCTCGACAGGCTGACTGTTGAAATTGACATAGGTGCCGTTAAATTCCCACTCACAGGAAAGGGGCAGAGAAACACTTTCTCCTGCCTTCAGGGGCACGGAAAAGGCATAACGCCCGAGCTCGGTGCTCTGCGGCTGGTTGAGGGATGCATTGACCGGGGCTGCATCCATCCGGTGGGAATCATCTCCAAGACGAATGGTCAGGCCGACTTTCGGTTCATTCCCATAGGTCAGGGCATAGTGATCGGCATAGACAACAACCTGCACCTGGGCATAATCGTCACCCGCGGTGGAAGCATTCCAGTCTGCGTGAATATTCAGAAGCAGCGCCCGGCCGGATTCAATGCTGCCGTTTCCAAGAGGCAGAATCACAGGTTCCGGAGTGGGGGTTGGCACATAGGGTGTAGGCGTAGGGGGAGGAGCAGTGGGTTCGGGTGTGGCCTGAACGGGGGAAGGGGTTGTGATATTCTCCGCCGGGGCAGGAATCGCTGCCTGATCCGGATACTGTGTCTGATTCTCCTCCCGTATGGAGAATCCCGGAGAGAGGGGACTGCTGCCGCCCTCATCCGGCGTGCGCATAATCATAAAGATTGCGCCGATGACTGCCAGAAAAAGCAGTAAAAATAGAACAATGCGTCCTGTCATTCTGTGCATGGTACTTTCCTTTCCGACCGGAATACGGTCTGAAACAGCTGAGCTGTTTCAGGCTCTGGGGAGGGCATGTGTGCGCACATAACGCATGAAGGTTTCCAGACCCGCACGGTTGAGCGTTTTGCCGTTGGAGGAGGCATAGCGGTTTAACAGCTGCACGCTCTCACTCACTGCCTCCTGGGTGTTGAGAAAATATGCTCCGGTATCGCGGCATACGAGCTGCACCCAGTCATTTCCGTCACTGATTACGCCCACCGAAAGACCGTCACTCCCGTTGTAGCCTGCTATCACGCCGGGCAGGCCGCAGCAGATAATACGCGTGTCAGGGCTGGCGGCCTGGATCTCTTTGACAAGACCGTCGTAGTAGGTGATAAACGTGTTTTCATCCACACTGGTCAGTCCGTCTTCTCCGATGGCAATCATCAGGACCTCAGGTTTGGAGATCATTGCTGCACTCACCGGAGATATCTCGCTTCCGTCATTGGGATAACGGATAACCGCGCTGTTCAGCGTGTCCATTTTCAGGCTGCCGGTGGGGGAACCCCACACCTTGTTGCTGTCCACAAGCCCGAGATCCCGGAGGCCGATATAGGTGCTGTCCACCAGGAAGGTGATCGAGGAGGTATAACTGTCTCCACCGTCGGCTGTCTCACCCAACAGATGCAGAGGGCCGCGGGCATTGCCGCTGCCGAGAGCACTGGAAGTGAGGTCGGCAGTGTTGGTCTGGGCCGGGGCGTAGAGAGTATAGTCAAATCCCTGCTCGGGCGGCGTATACCGGCGGAACATGGCAAAAATCAGCCCAACAAAGATGAACAGGAAGCAGATAAAAATCCCTGCCACCCACACCATATTTTTCAGCGTTGTGAATCTGTTCTGTTTCATATCTCAATATAGCATACCTTCGGCACCGGATGAATGCCGAAGGTATGGATGAATTGGATTTTTGGATTATTCTGCTTCGGCAGCCTTTGCTTCGGCAATAACCTTTTCCTGAACGTTGCCAGGAGCTTCCTGGTAACGGACAAACTTGCAGGTGAACGTGCCACTGCCCTGGGTCATGGAACGGAGATCGATGGTATAGGTGCTCATTTCAGCCATCGGAACTTCCGCTTCAATGGTGGTCATTCCTTCATCAGCCGGCATGGAACCCATCATGGTGCCGCGGCGCTTGGAGTTGATGTCGCCGATGATAGCACCCTGATATTCATCAGGAATCGTGACAAACAGCTGGCCGATAGGCTCGAGGATGGTGGGCTTTGCCCTGGGGATACCGTCCTGATAGGCAAGGCGGGCTGCAGTCTGGAATGCCATATCGTTGGAGTCAACCGGGTGATAGGAGCCGTCGTACAGGGTTGCCTTCAGGCCGACCAGCGGATATCCTGCCAGAACGCCCTTCTGCACTGCGTTGCGCAGACCCTTTTCAACAGACGGGAAGAAGTTTTTCGGAACAGAGCCGCCGAACACTTCTTCAGCAAAGATCATATCGTCCTGCTCTTCCTGCGGCTCGAAGCGGATCCATACATCACCGAACTGGCCGCTGCCGCCGGACTGCTTCTTGTGACGACCATGGGCTTCCACCTTGCTCTTGATCTTCTCGCGGTAGGCAACGCGTGCGGGGAGAAGGTCGGTTTCCACATTGTAGAGATTCTTGAGCTTGGAGCAGAGAACACCGATTTGGATATCGCCGGCGCCGGAGATAACCATCTGGTGAGTCTCGGGGTTGTTGTAGAGAGAGAAGGAGATGTCTTCCTCGTTGAGCTTAGAGAGGCCGGCTGCAACCTTGTCATCCTGGCCCTTGGTCTTCGGGGCGATAGCCATGGAATACATGGGTTCGGGAATCTCGATTGCCGGGAGTTCGATATCGTCCTTGGAGTCGGTGAGTGTGTCACCGGTTTTCCAGTCCATCTTGCCGACGGCAACAATGTCACCGCAGCAGGCATCGGCAACTTCCACGTTCTTCTTGCCGGTCATGGTGTAAAGACGACCCAGCTTATCATTGGAGGAAGCACGTACATTGCGCAGTGTGGCACCTGCAGCAACGGAGCCGGACATCATTTTAACCAGACTGTACTTGCCGAATTTATCGGAGATGGTCTTGAACACAAAACCGACAACCGGGCTTGCCTTCTCTTCGGGAGCCGGGCAGTAATCCGTGATGCCCTGGAGAATAGCCTCAGTGCCAACATTGGTCATAGCATCGCTTGCGAACACGGGAACAACCGCACGCTCTGCAACACCGACCTTCAGGCCTTCAATAATGTCCTTCTCATCCAGTTCCATGGTTTCAAAGAACTTTTCCATCAGCTCTTCGGTTGCACCGGCAGCTGCTTCCATCAGCTCTGCGCGCATGTCTTCCACATGGCCGGCATCGGCTGCGGGGATAGCAACCTTGGAGGTCTTCGCACCGTTTGTCATATAGCAGGTGTTGTGAACCAGGTCAATAACGCCCTTGCCGTCGCTGGTGGGAATGGTGACCGGGCAGACGATGCTGCCGTACTTCTTCTTCAGGTCTTCCAGAACCTTGAAGTAATCACCGTGCTCTTCATTGCATTTGGAAATGCAGAACATGACCGGCTTGTTTGCTGCCTTGAGATACTTCCAGCAGCGGTCGGCACCGACGGAGAGACCGTCTTTGGCCGTGCAGAGAATCATACCTGCTTCCACGGCACGGATTGCGCAGAGCACTTCACCTGCAAAGTCAAAGAAGCCCGGCGTGTCCAGCACGTTGATCTTGCGGCCTGCAAACGTTACAGGGGCGATGGAAAGGGAAATGGAGATCTGGCGGCTGATTTCTTCGGCATCGTAGTCGCAGACGGTGTTACCGTCAGCAACTTTGCCGAGACGGTCGATCGCGCCGGTGACATACAGCATGCTTTCAGCAAGGCTGGTCTTGCCAGAATTACCATGGCCCATCAGAGCGATGTTGCGAATGTTTTTTGTTTCCATGTGTTGATTCCTCTCTCAGTAATATGTGCAAATTGATATAAGAAAACAGGTTCTTAAACGCGTTACCGATTAATTATACACTACCGGCATTCCTTATGCAACCCAAAAATTAAAATTCAAAGGTTGGTTTTCCTCTTTTTTCTTGAGATGTGCAGCGGGAGACGTTGCAAGTGCGTCCTCCTTGCGGTATAATATCAATATAATATCAGAAAAGAAGAGCAAATTCAACGCCCCCGGAGAACTGATTATGAAATACAACGGCAAAAACCTGATAGCACTTCTGCTCCTCTGCTGTCTGCTGTTTTCTTCCTGCGGCAAACAGCAGCCTCACACCGAACATTACGAGGTGGTGGACGGAAAAATCGTTCTTGTAGAGGGGGACGAAGGGGATGGAGCTGATATCATCCACACCGGGTATGACGACCCCGCTCCCGGTGAGGCCGCTTCGGCTGACGGGACATTGAGCAGCGACGGTGCTGCCGGATTCCCGGATGATGAGGAATACAACAGCCTGCAGGAGGGAGATGCCCAGATCGGAGCTCTGCAAGCGAGGCTTCTGACGGCGTGTGACGCCTCCCGCGAGATTTATCTCGCGGCGGATAAGGGCACTGCCCGTAATGTGACTCTCTCGGCAAATGACATTGCGTCCATGCTCACTGCTATCGCCGGGGCAGGTTACCCCGCACAGGACAGTGCCGGCAATTTTGACCTGCAGGGTTATGAGATAATGGATTCCTTCTGCACCGCAGCGGCCTATTCCGCGGAAGATACCAGCGGAACGTACATGATTGTCTACCCGGACGGGCACATCAGCGCCTTCATGCTCTCCAGAACGGATGGGGTATGGCACCTTTATTCCACCTCCGCCGCCTGGAATGAAGACGGCACCACCAGAATCTACTCGGAGGGCCGGTACGCCGTGGGCAATGTGCGCTATACCAGCAAGGGCTGGCTGATCTACACCCGCGACACGTCAGACTTTGATGAAAACCAGCGCTCCAATACCGACGCCTATGTGATGATTCGTGTGATGCCGCTGAGCGCTGAGGCCAAGATGCTCTGTCAACGCTATGTGGAGCCGGTGGGATACTTTGAAAATAACCTTTTCATCACCGACTGGAATGAACAGAACTTTGCTCCCATTGACTTCAACAGCCTTTACGCCTATATTTTTGCCATGTATAACGGCACCGAGATGCTCTCCTCCTACAACGCCCGTACCTACTACCACTCGGTAGCGAGCACCAAACTCTACCTGGTCCCGCAGGATATTTTTGAAAACAATGTGGGCGTTTTCTTTCGGGTCAGTTCCCAGACGCTGCGGGCAATCTCTGACTATGTGCCGGAGCTGAAGGGCTATCTCTTCCTTGGCTATGACACCGATTATTTTAATGTTACCCCTCGCACCCCCTTCCCGGAGGTGGTCAGCTATACCTATAATGCCGACGGCACCATCACCATGGTGGTGGACGCCGTCAACCCCTGGTACGGTTCGGATAAGTCCTTCCGCCACGAGCTGACGGTCCGCCCGGGCAACGGGGTAAACTTCCAATATGTATCCAACCGGGTTCTGGAGGCGGACAGCACCATGCTGCCCAGCCAGAAGCTGTCCGCAATGCTTAATGTGGAGCGGGCAAAAACGCCGTATTAATTTTAAATAGTAGAAAAAATGGAAAAAATCACTTCAAGAAAAAATCGAATGATTGCCGAACTGCGAGAACTGGGCAGAAGTGCCGAAGTACGCCGGGAGAAAGGAGCCTTCCTTTGTGACAGCCCCAAACTGCTGCAGGAAGCATTGCTCTGCGGTGCGGGGATCTCCTCCGTCTTCTGGAAAGAAGGGGGAGCCGAGCCGTTGCCGGTTTCCGTGCAGGAGCAGTATCTCCTGCCGGCAGACCTGTTTGAATATGCCTCACCCATGGTTTCAAGCCCCGGCCCGCTCTTTGTGTGTGCCATGCCGCACGAACTCTCTTCTGTTGCTCCCCGGAATGCCATTGTGCTGGAAAATGTGCAGGACCCCGGCAATGTGGGCACTGTGATCCGCACGGCAAACGCCCTGGGCATCGGGGCGGTGCTGCTGGTTGGGGCATGTGCCGATCTCTACCATCCGAAAACCGTGCGGGCAACTATGGGTGCAATCTTCCGTCAGCGGGTGGAGAAGCACACCGTTGCCTCTCTGCAGCGGCTGCTTTCCGCCTGGAAGATGCCGCTTGCGGGGGCTGTGCTCTCCGAGCGGGCGGAAAGTATCCTGCAAATCGACCTCACTTGCTGTGCCTGCGCTGTCGGCAGTGAGGGGAGCGGCCTGAGCCGGGAGCTGATCGACCTGTGCAGCAGGGAAGTGATCATCCCCATGCAGCCGGAGAGTGAATCGCTCAACGCTGCGGTTGCTGCTTCCATTATTATGTGGGAGATGAGGGGGAGAGCAGTATGAATTCTTCACTACTCTATTGGATCTGGTTGTCCTCCCTGCTGGACGTCTCTCTCAATGCCAAGGCTGCGGTGATGGAGATCTTCGGCAGTGCGGAGGAGGCTTTTTATGCCCCTGCTGGCGCTTTTAGCGGAATAGACGGCATCACCCGTCGGGATGCCGAGCTTCTGGAGGCGAGGGATCTGACCGTAGCCGAATTAATCCCTGCTCTCTGCGAGCGGGCGGAAGTTCGCATTCTGACCATAGAAGATCCGGACTATCCCCGACGTCTGAAGGAAATCTTCTCTCCTCCGGCGGTGCTCTATGTTCGCGGTCGTCTGCCGGACCTGGATTCAGGCGTGCCTGTTGCTGTTATCGGCACCCGAAAGGCCAGTCCCTACGGAATCCGGATGGGCAGAAATATCGCCTACGAGCTTTCAAAATGCGGCAGCATTGTGGTCTCCGGCCTTACGCAGGGGGTTGATGCCGCGGCGGCCGAAGGTGCACTTGCCGCCGGCGGCGTCTGTGTGGGGGTGTTGGGCACGCCGATTGCTGATGCAAAAAACAGCCTTGCTCTCCGCGTCTGCCGCAGGGGTGCTCTGATATCGGAGTATGCCCCCGGTACACCTCAGAGAAAGTCATTCTTCCGTGACAGAAACCGCATCGCCGCCGGAATTTCCACTGGGGTGGTGGTGACAGAAGCGCCGGAGAAGTCCGGTACCCGTCTTTTCGTAGCGGAGGCTTTGGAACAGGGCAAGGAGATATTCGCCGTACCCGGCAATGCCGACAGCGAGAATTCCGCCGGCACCATCCGCTTTCTGCGGGAGGGTGCCCAGCTGGTAACACGGGGCTGGGAGGTAGCGGAAGAGCTGAATCTTGCCTATCCCGGCGTGCTGGATCCGGACTGCAGAGAAACCTTTCCACGGCTTCCGGAGGAGGCTCCGAAGCGCGAAGAAAAGAAAAAACCTTCCGCGGAGGCTTCAAAAAAACGTCTTGACAAGCCGCAAACCCATTGCTATATTGACATAACAGATAAGCTTTCCGCTCTTCCGGAGGTGCAGCAGCAGGTTGCCCTGGCGGTGATCGCCGGGTCCACCGGTGCGGATCAGATTATCGAAGCTACCGGGCTGGAGGCAAAGGCAGTGCTCTCCGCCCTTACCATGCTGGAAATCCGCGGCATAACCACCCGGGATGCTTCCGGCAGAATTATCATTCGAGAAGGATAAGTGAGGAAAAACAACAATATGCCTGCGAAGAAAAATCTCGTGATTGTCGAGTCGCCTGCCAAGGCCAAGACGATCGAGAAGTATCTCGGAAATAAATATACGGTCAAAGCCTCCATGGGTCACCTGCGTGATCTTCCCAAAAGCTCACTCGGTGTGGACCTGGAGACCTTTGAACCCAAATATATCTCCATGCGGGATAAGACACAGGTGATCAAAGAGCTGAAAACGGAGGCAAAGAAGGCCGACACCGTTTTCCTCGCGACGGACCCTGACCGCGAGGGAGAGGCCATCTCCTGGCATCTCAAGGAGCTGCTGGCTCTGCCGGATGAGAAGGCAAAGCGGGTAACCTTCAACGAGATCACCAAAAATGTGGTGACGAAAAGCATCCAGAATCCAAGAGAGATCGATCAGAATCTGGTCAACGCCCAGCAGGCACGGCGTGTGCTGGACCGCATTGTGGGCTACCAGCTCTCTCCCATGCTTTGGCATACCGTGAAATACGGTCTGTCTGCCGGCAGGGTGCAGTCTGTTGCCGTGCGCATGGTGGTGGATCGTGAAAATGAGATCCGTGCATTCCAGAAGGAGGAGTACTGGCATCTCGATGCTGTGCTCAGCCCGGTATCGCCGGAGAACGGCAAGTCCTTTACCGCCCGGTATTTCGCACCGGAGGGGGTAGAAAAGAAACAGACGCTCCGCACCAAGGAAGAGACGGACGCTATTATTGAAAAGATTTCTCAGGCTCCTTTTTCCGTAAAAAAAGTCACAAGAAGCCAGAAGCCGAGAAAGCCTTCCGCTCCGTTTCGTACCTCTACGCTGCAGCAGGAGGCTTCCCGCAGACTGAATATGACACCTCGCCGCACGATGATGATTGCGCAGCAGCTGTATGAAGGGGTGGAGATCAGCGGGCGCGGCAGCATCGGCCTTATTACCTACATGCGAACCGACTCACTCCGAATCTCCGAAGAGGCCATAGCCGCGGCGAGAAACTATGTTTCCGGCGTCTACGGAGATTCCTTCGTCCCCAAATCCGCCCGGCATTTTCAGACCGGTGCGGGTGCCCAGGATGCCCATGAGGCAATCCGGCCCTCCGATGTCAGCATCTCTCCCGAAGAGATCCGCGGTGATCTCACAAGGGAGCAGTATATGCTCTATCGCCTGATCTGGCGCAGATTTGTCGCTTCCCAGATGGCGGATGCGATCTATGACGAGGTCACGGCCGATATGCTCTCTGCCGGATATATCTTCCAGGCCCAGAGCTCCGAAGTGCGCTTCAAGGGCTTTACCGTGCTGTATGAAGAGGCGAAGGACGAAGAGTCCGACGAACTGTCCGGCAAGCTTCCCTATCTGGAGGAGGGGCAGGGGCTCACCTTTGTCAAGGCTATTGCCGACCAGCAGTTTACCCAACCGCCAAGACGCTATACCGAGGCCACCCTGATTCAGGATATGGAGAAAAAGGGCATCGGCCGTCCGTCTACCTATGCGGCAACGGTTGCCACCATTTCCTCCCACGGTTATGTTTCCAAGGAGGGCAAGTATCTGCAGCCTACGCCTCTGGGAGAGGTCGTTACCGGTTTTCTGGAAGATCATTTCTCCGATATTGTGGATGTGAAATTCACCAGCAATATGGAGACGAACCTGGACCAGATTGAAAACGGCAGCGAGGAGTGGAAGAGCGTTCTACGCCGTTTCTACGATGATTTCAGCAAAGAGATAGCTGTTGCAGAAAAGGCGACCGATGGCGTGCGCCTGAAGGTCCCCGATGTGGAGACTGACGAGATCTGCGACGTCTGCGGCGCAAAGATGGTGAAAAAACGGGGCCGCTTCGGAGATTTCCTCGGCTGCTCCAACTTCCCGACCTGCAATTTCACCAAACCCATCGTCATTGAGATGCCGGGTAAATGCCCAAAATGCGGCGGCAGAATTCTCAAGCGTACCTCTAAAAACAATAATGTCTACTATGCCTGTGAAGAGAATAAACCCCTCTGCTCCTTCCGTGCTGAGCAGATGCCGGAAGAGGAGACCTGCCCCCGCTGTGGCAGCAAGGTTATTCCACAGACTGACGATGATGGCAAGGTAACCTACGTCTGCGAGCGCAATCTCCAGCGTCGCTGTGATTTTATCACCTGGGACGTACCCACCAAGGACTTCTGCCCATCCTGCGGTAAAACCCTGTTTAAGCGCAGCGGACGAGGCCAGGCCAGAACCTTCTGCGAGAACGAAGCCTGCGAGAAGTTCGTGCCGCTGGAAGAGCGGGGTTACCGGAAAAAGCAGACAAAGGAGGAGATCTCCGCCGACACAAAAGAGACTTCCGCCAAGACCGCTGCAAAAACACGGAAATCCGCTAAAACCACAAAATCGTCCGGGACTGCCGCATCAGCAGGTACCCGCGCCAGGAAGCCGAAATAATCGGCTTCTTCTTGATAAGAAAGGAAAATCATGAATCACCTGACTCCGGTAACTGTGGTCGGGGCGGGCCCTGCCGGGAGCGAATGTGCCTGGCAGCTGGCAAAACGGGGCATTCCCGTCCGCCTCATAGATATGAAGCCGGCAAAAATGACCCCTGCCCATACTTCGCCCTACTTTTCCGAGCTGGTCTGCTCCAACTCTCTCCGGTCCGATGAACTGGCCAACGCGGTGGGACTGCTGAAGGCGGAGATGCGTGCCCTCGGATCTCTCTTTCTCGAGAGTGCCGATGTTAACCGCGTCCCGGCAGGCGGTGCTCTGGCGGTAGACCGGGTGGGTTTTGCCCGCTATATCACAAATAAGCTCACTTCCCGGGACAATATCGAGATCGTCTCCGAGGAGGTTACCGCTATTCCGGAAGGGGAGGTGGTCATCGCCTCCGGCCCTTTAAGCAGTGACACCATAGCTGACCGAATCCAGATGCTCTGCGGGCAGGAGGGGCTGCATTTCTACGATGCGGTAGCTCCCATCGTCACGCTGGAAAGTGTTGATATGTCCAGTGCTTTTTTCGCCTCCCGCTACGACAAGGGGACTGCAGATTATGTTAACTGCCCAATGGACAAAGATGAATATCTCGCTTTTGTCTCCGAGCTTGCCAAAGCAAAGGAGGCTCCTATCCACGGCTTTGATGACGGGGCGGTTTTCGAAGGTTGCATGCCCGTTGAAGTAATGGCCCGCAGAGGGGTCGACACCCTGCGTTATGGCCCCCTGAAGCCTGTCGGGCTTGTTGATCCGCGTACGGGCAGAGAGAATTACGCGGTTGTGCAGCTGCGCAAGGATAATGCCGACGGCACCCTCTATAATCTGGTGGGGTTTCAGACGCACCTTACCTTCGGCGAGCAGAAGCGGGTCTTCTCCATGATTCCGGCCCTGAAGGATGCCCAGTTTATGCGCTACGGTGTGATGCACCGCAATACCTTTCTCAACAGCCCCCGCCTGTTGGATCGCTATTATCGGCTGAAAAGCGACTCACGCATCAGCTTCGCCGGTCAAATGACGGGTGTGGAGGGCTATGTGGAGTCCGCCGCCTCCGGCATGCTGGTGGGCATTGAAACGGCAGCGCGGATTCTGGGGCTGCCACCGGCTGACTTCCCGCAGGAGACGGCAATCGGGGCGCTGGCTCAGTATATCTCCTCCGGCAGTGTGGGCGATTTTCAGCCTATGAACATCAATTTCGGCCTGATCACACCTCTTGGATACAGAGTGAAGGGCAAACGGAATAAAAACGCGGAGATTTCCGCCCGGTCCCTCCGGTGGATCGGAAACATGATAGAGGAAAGAAAAGGGGAACTGTTTTCATGAAGATTATCATCGATGCCATGAGCGGTGACAATGCACCGCAGGAAATTGTTGCCGGCGCCGTGAAAGCGGCAGATGAACTGGGGGTAGAAATTGTATTCGTGGGGCGTGAGGCGGAAGTGCGTGCCTGCCTCGGCAGCAGGGCAGATGCCTTTCCCGTTATAAACGCGGATGACGTTATTACCATGGAGGATGATCCCAGCACTGCCACCCGCAGAAAGAAGAATTCCTCTATGGCGGTTGCTCTGCGTCTTCTCTCCGAGGGCGAGGGCGATGCCATGGTTTCGGCCGGTTCCACCGGGGCTCTGCTCACTGGGGCAACCCTCACCGTGGGGAGAATCAAGGGCATCCGTCGAGCGGCGCTGGCGCCCGTCCTCCCGGCGGGAGAGCACGGCGTTATGCTGATTGACTGCGGGGCAAATGTGGAATGCACCCCGGAGTATCTCCTCCAGTTTGCCTATATGGGCAGTTATTATGCCAGCCGGATCATGGGCTGCGAAAGCCCACGAGTGGGCCTTCTTAATGTGGGTACGGAAGACACCAAAGGCGGCGAGCTGCAGCACCGCACTTTCGCCCTCCTGAAGGAAGCGAGCGAAAACGGTCGGATCAATTTTATCGGCAATGTGGAAGGCACCACAGTTTTCTCCGGTGATGTGGACGTGGTAGTGTCGGACGGGTTTACCGGCAACGTACTTCTCAAGACTACCGAGGGTGTGATCCGGTTTATGATGAAGGCGCTCAAGGGCGTATTCTATAAGAGCACAAAGAACAAGCTTGCTGCGGCGGTGATCAAAAAAGACCTGGGTGAGATGAAGAAGTCCTTTGATCCCAATGAGGTGGGCGGAACGGCTCTCATCGGAATCAGCAAGCCGGTGGTCAAGGCCCACGGCTCGTCCAATGCCCAGTCCTTCTTCGCAGCTATCCGCCAGGCTGTTATCTTTGCCCGGAGCGGTATGATTGATGACATCAAAAACAACATCGACTACATGAAAATCAGGGCGGAAAAGCAGGAATGAACAGAAAACCCAATTCCGCTCCTCCCTTCCGGACAGACTATACTGCTCTGGAGAAGAAAATCGGCTACACCTTCCGTGATTCCGCTCTTCTTGAAACGGCACTTACCCACAGCTCCTATACCAACGAAAACAGCGGCAGATACCCCTGCTATGAACGCCTGGAGTTTCTGGGCGATTCCATCCTCGGCTTTGTGACGGCTGAGTTTCTCTTTCACCATGAGCCCCGGATCCCCGAGGGGAGAATGACAAGGCTGCGCTCCGAGCTGGTGTGTGAGCAGAGCCTGCACCGTGTGGCACAGGAGCTATCCATCAGTGACTATATGCGCCTCGGCAGAGGAGAGGAACACAGCGGCGGCAGGCAGAGAAAGTCAGTTCTGGCGGATATGGTGGAGGCCGTTATCGCAGCTATCTATCTGGATGCGGGGCTTGAGCGAGCAAAGCAGTTTATACTGGACGTGCTGCTCAGCCATGCCGAAATCGGCGAGGAGCACCGGAGTGTTGACAGCAAAACCGAGCTGCAGGAGCTGATGCAGCAGGACGGAGAGTGCTCCATCCGCTATGAGGAGGTCTCGGAGAGCGGGCCCGACCATAACAAGACCTTCACCTTCCGCGTCCTCATCAACGACGTACCCTCCGGTGAGGGAACCGGCAGGACGAAAAAAGAAGCAGAGCAGCAGGCTGCTGCCCGTGCACTGGAGATGCGCAGGCCGTGAGTGCACGCGAGAGTATCATCCCGGTCTTTGTGCCCCACTGGGGGTGCCCGTATCATTGTGTATTCTGCAATCAGCGACAGATCTCCGGGGCAAAAAAACCGGCGTCACCGGATGATGTGCGCCGTGCCGTTCAGAGTGCACTTGCCCTTCTACCCTCCGGATCAAAGCCTCAGCTGGCCTTTTACGGCGGCAGCTTCACGGCCATTCCCGTGCAGGATCAGGAAGCTCTCCTTACAGCGGCAAAGGAGATTCTGGACAGTGGATTGATCTCCTCGATCCGCCTCTCCACAAGACCGGATGCGGTTGACGATGCTGTGCTTTCACGTCTTCACGGTTTTGGCGTGGAGACGGTGGAGCTGGGCGCCCAGTCCATGTGCGATGAGGTGCTTGCCCTTTCCGGCAGGGGCCACACAAGTGCCGATGTGGAGTATGCCTCCCGGCTGATCAAAGCATCCGGCTTTCGTCTGATTCTACAGATGATGACCGGCCTTCCGGGTGACAGTCCGGAACGGAGTATCCGCACGGCAGAAAAAATCATTGCCCTTCGACCGGACGGGGTTCGGATCTATCCTACCGTTATCGTGCGGGATACCATGCTCTATGATCTATGGCAGACTGGGCAGTATACCGAGCACACAGTGGAAGATGCCGTCTCCCTCTGTGCCCGCCTTTTGCCTATGTTCGAGAAGGCTTCCATTCCTGTTATCCGTCTCGGTCTCAACCCCACGGAGGAGCTTTCCGCCGGAGGCGCTGCAGCAGGAGCCTATCATCCGGCTCTTGGAGAGCTGGTGAAAAGCCGTATGATCCGATCTGAGGCGGAAGAGCGCCTCGCCGGCATTGTGCCCGGCAGCAGGGTTTGCCTCTTCGTCCATCCGAAAAAACTCTCTCAGATGGCAGGGCAGCATAAGTGCAACATCACCTACCTGCAGGAGAAGTTCGCCCTCTCCGGCCTGGCCGTCTGCTCGGATCCCGCTCTTTCCGAACAGGAAATCCGCATAAAAACAGACCGGCAGTGAGAAACAGAAGTGAGAAACAGATCTCACTGCCTTTTTAGATTCATCCATATTGTCTTTTGATGCTTGAATAAAATCAAAACACCGGACCTGAAGAAATCTCAGGTCCGGTGTTGGAATATTTGTATTTAGTGACTGCAGGTTGAACCGTGACTTACGGTTTAAGCTCCAGGTAGAGGGAGCGGTACTGGGTTGCGGAGTTCTCCCAGGACACGTCCTTTTCCAGATCGCGTATAACCATCTCATCCCAGCGTTCCCGTTCGGTGAAGTAGAGGGTTTTTGCACGGTTGATGGCATCGAGCAGGAGTCCGGTTTCATAGCGGTCAAAGCTGAAGCCGTTGCCTTCATTGGTGAACTGATTGTAGGGCTGCACGGTGTCCTTCAAACCGCCGGTCTCACGCACCACAGGGATGGTGCCGTAGCGCATGGCGATGAGCTGTGTCAGGCCGCAGGGCTCAAACTGACTGGGAACCAAAAATGCATCGGCACCGGCATAGATCAGATGTGCACGGCTCTCGTCATACATGATGTTGGCACAGACGCTGCCTTTGTAGGTGTTCTCGTAGTAGCGGAAGGCATCTTCATAGCGCCCGTCACCGGTGCCGAGAACCACAAACTGGGTGTTGCCGTCCATGATCTGGGAGAAAATGGCATTGATCAGATCAAGACCCTTCTGGTCGGTCAGACGGGAAATCAGACCGATGACGAACTTGCCGTCATCCTGCTCGAGACCGAGTTTTTCCTGCAGAGCGCGCTTATTCTCCTTCTTTTTCTCCAACGCATCAGCAAGCGTGTAATTTGCGGCGAGCAGTTTGTCTGTTGCGGCATTCCAGATGTCCACATCAATTCCGTTGACAATACCGCGGAGCTTGGGGGCATGGTAGCGCAGATGGGAATCAAGACCTTCCCCGTAATACGGGGTCTGAATCTCCCAGGCGTAGGTGTTGGACACGGTGGTGATCATATCCGTATAGGCAAGCCCGCCCTTGAACATATTCACGGTGTTCTCATCCTGCAGGAAGACGTTGTAGTTGAACAGGCCGTCAGGCAGGCCGGACCAGTATTTCAGCCGCGGGATATCGCACATTCCCTGGAAGCGGAGATTATGGATGGTGAGCATGGACTTTGCGCTGGCGACTTTTGTGCCGGCAAACTCCGTGCGGAGATACACAGGGACAAGCGCAGCCTGCCAGTCATGGCAGTGGATGATGTCGGGGATCCAGTCCATATAATTCAGGGCGGCCAGAGCTGCCTTGGCAAAATAGCAGTATTTGGGAATATCATCGTACAGGTTGGTGTAGGGGTTGCCCCAGCTGAAGAATTCATCATTGTCGATGAAGTCATAAACCACGCCGTCCCATACATATTCCATAATGCCGACGTAATAGGTGTGTCCGTCCGAGCAGAGGTCCATCATGAAGTCACCGCGGTAGACCATCTTTTCCTGATACTCCCAGGGGATGCATCTGTAGCGGGGCAGGATTACCTTCACATCACAGTTCTGCCGGGTGAGTGCTCTGGGGAGAGCATACATCACATCGCCCAGACCGCCGGTTTTCACAAAGGGATAGCACTCTGAGCCGATAAAGGCTACGCTGCGTCTCGGCTGGGGCAGAGTTTCTTCCGAAACAGGTGCAGGAGCGGCTTCTGTTGCCTCGGCCTTTTTTGCACGCTTTGCCGGGGCTTTCTTCTTCGGGGCTTCTTCTGCATCGACAGTTACGGCTTTTGCGCTTTTGCGGGCTGCTTTTTTGGGCTCTGCCTTCTCGTCAGCTGTTTTTGCAGCAGCCTTCCGGGCAGTGGGCTTTTTTGCGGCAGATTCGTCATCTGCTTTTTTCTTCCTTGCGACAGGCTTTTTCTCTGCGGCAGCTTCCTTTATTTCAACTTCCTTCGCTGCTTCTGCAGCGTCTTTTTTCTTGGCTGGCATAATAATCTCCTCACATGTCATCAACTTTTGCCGGGTAGGTAGCATTATTATATCAAACGTCTGGAAAAGATGCAAGTACCAGGGCGGAACAGAAAAGACAAAGAATGCCCGGATTTGGCCAAAAAGAAGCAATACTGCAGCAAACTCTGCCTTGAAAAGCAGGGGGCGTTATGATAAAATACCTTGAATTACCGGTTCCGAACGGGACCGTTGAGGAGAAGTTACTTTTGTATTTAAAGGCATTGGAAATTCAGGGGTTCAAGTCTTTTGCGGATAAGACCCGCCTTACGTTTGAAAAAGACATCACGGGCATAGTAGGACCCAACGGTTCGGGAAAATCGAACATCAGCGATGCTCTTCTCTGGGTTATGGGCGAGCAGCGCACCAAAACGCTGCGTGGCAGCAAAATGGAAGATGTGATTTTCGGCGGGACGGCGCTTCGCAGCCCGATGGGTTTTGCAGAGGTCTCTCTAGTCATCGATAACACTGCCCGCATTTTCGACAGCGACAGCCCTGAGGTGGAGCTGACAAGGCGGTATTACCGCAGCGGAGACAGTGAATACTTCATCAACCGGGAACAGGTTCGTCTGAAGGATATCAACGCTCTGCTCTTTGACACGGGCCTCGGGCGTGACGGCTATTCCGTCATCAGCCAGGGGAAAATAGCGGATATTATCTCCACCAAAAGCACCGACCGGCGTGAGGTCTTTGATGAGGCCGCGGGAATTTCCCGTTATCGCTATCGGAAGGAAGAGGCAGAACGCCGCCTGGAGCGTACAGATGAGAATCTGCTCCGCATCAACGATAAGATAGAAGAGCTTGAGATGCAGGTCGGGCCGCTGAAGGAGCAGTCGGAGAAGGCAAAGAAATATCTTGTGCTCCGTGACGACCTGAGAATTCGTGAGATTTCTTCCTGGATGACCACACTGGACAATCTGCATGAGAAGGCAGCCGGCATCCAGCATGAGTATGAAGAAGCGAAAACCGCATTGGAAAAGGCAAAGGCAGAGCTCGAAGCCCTCTATGCTGCCTCCGGCAGTCTGACGGAGCGCATGCACCGGAAGGATGAGGAGAGTGAGCAGGCGAGAGAGCGGCTTTCGGCCAAAGAGGCGGAAGGCGCAGCCTGTGAGTCTGCTCTGGCGGTCATCCGGGCAAATATTGCCAGCAGTGAGGCATCGGCACAACGTCTGGAAGAGGACATTGCCGAGCAGGAAAACCGTGCTGAAGATGTGCGCGGCAACATCGCGGAGAGCGAAAAGCGCCTCCAAACAATCGGAGAGGAACTGGACGCTCTGCAGAGCGAGATCGCTGCGAACAACAATGTGATCTCCGGCTGCCGCATGAAAATCTCCAGCCGGGAACAGGCACTCAACGATGCCACCGAAAAAGCCAATCGCCTCTCAGTGGAGAGCCGCAGCATGGATAGCCGCATTATGATGCTCTCCGAAATGGAGAAGGATTTTGAGGGTTATTCCAAGGCAGTCAGGACGGTGATGCGTGAGTCTTCCCGCGGAATTATCCGTGGGGTGCACGGCCCTGTTTCCAATCTGATTCGGGCGGATGATGAATGCGCCCTCGCCGTCGAGACCGCACTGGGAGCGGCCGGACAGAATATTGTGATCGACACCCGAAATGACGGCCGTGCTGCCATCGAGATGCTCAAGAGAACAGACAGCGGCAGAGCAACCTTCCTTCCGCTTGATACCATAAAGGGCAGCGTCATGAAGGACGGGCCGGTGAATGACCCGGGCTTCGTAGGCATCGCCTATGATCTGGTGGCGTTTGATGCGAAATACAGTCAGATCATGGCGAGCCTTCTCGGAAAAACTGTAGTGGTGGAGTCTCTTGCCGATGCCATCCGTATTTCCCGAAACAGCGGCGACCGTTACCGCATTGTTACGCTGGACGGGCAGATGGTCCACGCCGGCGGTTCCATGACAGGCGGCAGCGCTGCAAAGGGAACCGGTATTCTGTCCCGTGCCAATGAGTTGCAGAAGCTTCGGGAAAAACGGAAGGCACTGGAGAAAGAGATCACTGTTTGCCGGGATCAGCTGGAGAAAGCCCGGTCTGCGCTGGCAGTGGTGAGAAATGATCTGGATATCGCCATGGAGGACAGAAATGCCCTCGCCGCGAAGGATTCCTCTCTGCGGGCGGAGAATTCTGCAGTACAGAATACGGAAAAGCAGTTCAGGCTTCTTCTAGAGAGTCTCTCGGGGGACAGCGATGCCCGCAGAAATGCCATAGCTGATGCCAGACGTCAGATTGAGTCGCTCAGACAACAGGCGGGAAAGAAAGAAGAGGAACTGGCAGCCTTTAAGGAACAGGCGGGTTCAATCCGCCGAGAGATCGACGAGATCAGCAAGGCCAAGCTGGAGCTGGAAGGACGCCGCACCCGAACGGAAAAGACGACCCAGGAGCGCAGCACGGATATTATTGAGCTGGAGAGAAAAGCTGCCCGTATCGAGCAGAAAAAGGTTTCCTCCGATTTGGAGGAGAAGCAGATTCTCGACAAGCTGTGGGACAACTATGAGCTTAGCCATTCCGCGGCTCAGGCTCTGCGGCAGCCGGTGGAGAATCTTCAGAAGCTCAACCGTGAAATTGCAGATCTCCGGCGGCAGATTGCAGCCCTCGGCACACCGAATCTTGGTGCCATTGAAGAATATGAGCGTGTCAGCACGCGCTATGAATTCCTTGCTTCCCAGCGGGATGATGTGGAGAAGGCGAAAAACGAGCTTCTGGGCATCATCCGGGATGTGACAAAAGAAATGAAAGCGGTCTTTTTAGACCAGTTTTCCCGCATAAACGAGGCCTTCCAGCAGACCTTTAAAGACCTTTTCGGGGGCGGAAAAGCTTCCCTCGAACTGGAGGATCCGGAAAATGTGCTGGAATGCGGCATCGAAATCCGGTGTCAACCGCCGGGCAAGGCCCTCTCCAGCCTGACGCTGATGTCGGGTGGAGAGATGGCGTTTGTGGCAATTGCCCTGTATTTTGCCATTCTGAAAGTGCGGCCTACACCCTTCTGCGTGATGGACGAGATCGAAGCTGCACTGGACGAGGCAAACGTCAACCGGTTTGCCGATTATATGCGTGATATGTCGGAACGCACGCAGTTTATCGTCATCACCCACCGCCGGGGAACCATGGAAGAGGCAGATATGCTTTACGGCGTGATGATGCAGGAAAAAGGTGTTTCCACGGTTCTGGAGCTTGATTACGATCAGGCATCAAAAACAGCAGAGGAGTAATACTATGGGATTTTTTGACAAGATGTTTTCCGGCCTGACCAAAACCCGGAAAAATATGGTAGAACTGGAGGAGCTTTTTCAGGATTACGCTCCTGACAGTGAAGATTTTTATGATGATCTGGAGGAACTTCTCGTCCTGTCGGACGTGGGTGTGGAAACCGCCGAGAGTGTCGTTAAAGGCATGCGCAAGCTGACCTGGGAACGCCGTTTTCGCAAGGGCTACGAGGCAAGGGAAGGGCTGATTGAACTGCTCTCCAAAATCCTCAATGTGGGCAGCCCTGCACTAAAGCTGGATTCCAAACCTTCCGTAATCCTGATGACGGGTGTTAACGGTGTGGGTAAAACCACCAGCATTGGCAAGCTGGCAGCTCAGCTGAAAAAAGAGGGCAAGAGCGTGCTTCTCTGTGCGGGTGATACCTTCCGTGCAGCAGCAGCCGAGCAGCTGGGCATCTGGGCCGAGCGCTCAGGAGCAGATTTTGTCCGCCATGAGGAGGGGAGTGACCCTGCCGCAGTGGTATATGATGCGATCTGTGCTGCGAAGGCGAGAGGCATTGACGTGGTGATCGTGGATACGGCCGGCCGGCTTCACAACAAGCAGAATCTGATGAACGAGCTGTCCAAAATACGCAGAGTGATCACCCGTGAACTTCCGGATGCGGATGTGGAGACCCTGATGGTGCTCGATGCCACCACTGGTCAGAACGGTCTGATCCAGGCGGAGCAGTTTTTGGAGACGGCGGGGCTGACCGGCATCATCCTCACAAAGCTGGACGGCACGGCTAAGGGCGGTATCGTTTTCGCCATAGCCAACAAGCTGAACCTTCCTGTAAAATATGTGGGTGTCGGTGAGCAGATTGATGATCTCATCCCCTTTGATTCCAAAACCTTTGTGGAGGCGCTGTTCAAATGAAGCTGATTCTTGCCAGTAACAATGCCAATAAGCTGAGAGAGTTTCGCGAGCTGGTGAAAGGGCTTGATATCGAGCTCCTGAGTCAGCGGGAGGCGGGATGTGATTTTGAAGTGGAGGAAACCGGCACTACCTTTGAGGAAAACGCCTATCTGAAAGCCTCCGCTGTGACGGAGGCTACGCACTGCGCTGCGGTTGCTGATGACTCCGGGCTGTGCGTCGATGCTCTGGACGGAGAGCCGGGTGTTTATTCTGCCCGATACGGACTGGGACATGCTGCCTCTGATCGTGAACGCTATGAATATCTGCTGAAAAAGCTGGAGGGCGTGGAAAACCGCACGGCCCGCTTCGTGTGCTGCATTTGCTGCACCCTTCCTGACGGACGTGTGATCCGGTCCAGAGGCGAGTGTGAGGGAGAGATTATGCAGGATGCAAAGGGAAGCAACGGCTTCGGTTATGATCCGGTCTTTCATCCCCTGTGCACGGAGAAACGAATGGCGGAGCTGACTCCGGAAGAAAAAAATGCCATATCCCATAGAGGCAAGGCTCTGCGTGCTTTCATAGAGCAGCTGCGCAGCCTGTAAAATAACAGGAGAGGACGGAGCAATATGAATACCAGCCTTTATCTGGCACAATCCTATCAGGATGCATGGGGCGACTATCAGCGTTCGCTCCGAAACACGTCCTTTCCGGTGTGGGACTATGTGTTTTTAACAGCCAGCAATTCTCATCAGGCTGAGGGTTTTCGCGCCCAGCTTGAGGCACGGAGAGCGTTTCTCCCTGAGCGTACCGTCTTTGAAGTGATCCCCGATGAGGGGGGTGTCCGGATAGGCAGCGGGGGAGCGACGCTCTCCGTGCTTCGCGTCATCCGGGAAAAGGAATCATCCTTCACAGGCAAACGAATTCTCGTGATCCACAGCGGGGGTGACAGCCGGCGTATTCCCCAGTATTCCGCCCTGGGCAAGCTCTTCTCACCGGTGCCGCACGAGCTGCCGGACGGCCGCCCTTCTACCCTTTTTGATGAGTTTATGATTGCCATGTCTGCCGTCCCCGGCAGAATGAGGGAGGGGATGCTCCTTTTAAGCGGAGATGTGCTGCTGCTGTTCAACCCGCTGCTGATTGATTACTCCGGCCACGGGGCCGCTGCTATCAGTTTTAAGGAAAATGTGAGCACCGGGAAAGACCACGGTGTTTTCCTCCGGGGAGAGGACGGAACCGTGAGAGCCTTCCTGCACAAGCAGAGCGAGGAGACGCTCACCGCTTCCGGTGCTGTGAACAGTCGTGGCGAGGTGGATATAGACACCGGTGCCGTGATTTTCGGTGTTGACATGCTGCAAAGCCTTTATGATCTGATCTCCCGCAACGGGCAGACAGATGAGGAGAAATATTCTGCCTTTGTCAACGACAAAGTACGTCTGAGTCTTTACGGTGACTTTTTATACTGTCTTGCATCCGATTCCACACTGGAACAGTATTACCGGGAAAAGCCGGAAGGTGATTTCTGCACGGAACTTCTGAAAGCCCGTGAGCAGGTATGGGCTGCACTGAGGCCCTACCGGCTGAAGCTCCTGCGGCTGGCTCCCGCCAGATTTATTCATTTCGGCACCTCGGCTGAGCTTCTGCATCTGATGGATAAGGAAATCGGCCAGTTCAGCCATCTGGGATGGAACAGTCGGGTAAACTGCTCCATGGACAGAGGTGCAGGCTATAATTCCGTTCTTTCCGGTCGGGCAGAGCTGGGAGAGCACTGTTATCTGGAACATTCCTATATCCACGGCGGCGCAAAAATCGGAGAGGGATGTGTGATTTCCTGCCTGGAAGTTCCGGGCGGAATGACCGTCCCGCCTCATACGGTTCTGCACGGCCTCAAACAGATGAACGGCAGGTTTGTTTGCCGGATCTACGGAGTTTCGGACAACCCGAAAGAGTCTCTGCTGTTCGGGAAAAAGCTGGAGGGAGACTTCTGGGATCCAGACGAGGCCCATACCCTCTGGAATGCAAAACTCTATCCCGAATGCGATACGGTATCCGAAGCGGTTTCCATGGCAATGGAGCTCTTCCGCATGGGTATGACGGGTGAATGGCCGGAGCAGTGGTTTGCACTGCCGAGAAAGTCCCTTGCCTCCGGCTTCCGGGATGCTGATGTCCGTGCAATTCTGAGCTGGAGCGGCAGGATGGGTGAGCTCGTTGCCATGAACCATATTTCTGCCATGATCCGGAAATCTGTGCCGGCTTCAAAAGGCAGCCTTCCTTCGTGCCTGACGGACGTGCAGGAGGCGTGGTTGCGGGATCATCTCAGCCGGGCAGATGTCAGCGAGGAAATGCGCCTTCACTATTATGTGGGGACAGCCCTCGGCACGGCAGAAGGCGAAAAGGAAGCCGCGGAAGCCTTTGCCTGTCTCCGCCGTGCCATTCTGAAGGAAACCCTCTCGGATCTCCGGGAAAACACGGACGCCAGAATTGTTATGGAGGAGCACACCGTTTCTCTGCCGCTGCGTGTCAACTGGGGAGGCGGATGGTCTGACACCCCGCCCTACTGCAACGAAAACGGAGGCACTGTGCTCAATGCGGCAATTCTTCTCAATGGGGAGCGCCCTGTGCGCGTAACACTGAGGCGGCTGACAGAGAAGAAAATTGTGTTTGAAAGCCGGGATATGGATGCCCGTGGGGAGTTTACCGCTATAGAGCCTCTGCAGCGAGTGGGGGATCCCTTTGATGCGTTTGTTCTGCAGAAGGCAGCTCTGCTCGCCTGCGGAATCCTGCCGGAATCAGGCGGCAGCCTTGATGCCGTGCTGGAGAGACTGGGCGGAGGGTTTTCCATGGATACGGAGGTTACAGGTGTTCCCCAGGGCTCAGGCCTTGGCACGAGCAGTATTCTGGCAGCTGCCTGCGTGAAGGCGCTTTGCGAATTCACGGGTATCCGCTATTCCGAATCAGACCTATACGGAAGAGTACTCTGCATGGAGCAGATGATGTCTACCGGCGGCGGCTGGCAGGATCAGATCGGCGGTGTGACAGACGGCATCAAATACATCACCTCCCGTCCGGGGCTGAAGCAGAACGTGCATGTAGAGCATGTAGCGCTGGAGGAGGACGTCCTTGCAGAGCTGAACAGTCGCTTCGCTCTGATCTATACCGGGCAGCGGAGGCTCGCAAGAAACCTCTTGCGTGATGTGGTGGGCCGATATATCGGCAACGAGCCGGATACGCTTTACGCCCTCAATGAGATACAGCGCAAGGCTGCCCTGATGCGTTTTGAACTGGAGCGCGGGCATGTGGACGCTTTCGCAGCTTTACTCAGCGAACACTGGGAACTGAGCAAGAAGATTGATGCCGGTTCCACCAATACGCTACTGGATCAGATATTCGATGCCGTGGATGACCTGATCGACGGGCGAATGGTCTGCGGAGCGGGAGGCGGAGGGTTCCTGCAGGTAATGCTGAAGAAAGGTGTAACGAAGGAAATGCTTCAGGCAAGGCTCAAATCCGTTTTCCAGGATACGGATATCAACGTCTGGCCCTGCACCCTGATCTGACGGGAGTTTCCCTTTGCACATCAGCACCGAAAGTTCTTGAAAAAAGAGAAATGATAGCATATAATTGAACGTAAGAAACCGAATGATTTTGTTTTGACAGAAAGGAGATCTCCTTATGGGTCTGATCAATGCAGCAGTCAATTCCGTGGCAGGAGTTGCCCAGAGTCAGTGGAAGGATTATTTCTATTGTGATGCCATCCCGGCTGACGTTCTTGCCGTGAAGGGCAAAAAGAAAAGCACCGGTTTTTCCATAGCTGCGAAAGGAAATGAGAATGTTATTTCGGACGGCTCGGTTATCGCTGTGGCGGACGGGCAGTGCATGCTTATCACCGAGCAGGGCAGAGTTGTGGATATCTGTGCCGAATCCGGCGAGTACATCTACGACATGTCTTCTGAGCCCTCCGTCTTTACCGGTGATCTGGACGAATCGGTTCGGAAGGTTTTCGAGGAGATCGGCAAGCGTTTTACCTTCGGCGGAGTAGCGGGAAAGGATCAGCGTGTCTACTTCTTCAATACCAAGGAGATCGTGGGCAATAAGTACGGTACTCCGAATCCTGTACCCTTCCGTATTATTGACCGGAATATCGGCCTGGATATCGATGTGGGGGTGCGCTGCTTCGGTGAATACAGCTACCGTATAGCAGATCCGATTCTGTTCTACACCAATATCTGCGGCAATGTAGCGGATAACTATACCCGCCAGAAGATCGACAGTCAGCTCAAGGCAGAGCTTCTCACGGCACTGCAGCCGGCATTTGCGGCTATCTCCGAAACGGGGATCCGTTATTCGGCCCTGCCCGGCCATGCATCGGAGATCTGTGAGGAATTGCGGGAGGCTCTCCGCACCAAGTGGAGAGAACTGCGCGGAATTGACATTGTGTCCTTCAGTATCATCAGCGCCACGATCAGCGATGAGGACGAGAAGATGATCAAGGAGCTTCAGCGTACAGCAGCTCTGAAGGATCCCGCGATTGCAGCAGCTCATCTGGCAGGTGCCCAGGCACAGGCCATGCAGGCAGCGGCTGCCAATTCTGCCGGTGCAGCTACAGGCTTTTATGCCATGAATATGGCAGCTCAGGCGGGCGGTATGAATGCCGCAAGTCTCTTCAATCTTGCCGCACAGCAGAATGCCTCTCAGCAGAGTGCAGCTCCCGCACAGCCTCAGAGTGCGGACAATTCCTGGGTATGCCCGTCTTGCGGCACGAAAAATCAGGGCAAGTTCTGCACGGAATGCGGAACGAAAAAACCTGCCAAGCTGAAATACAGGTGTGACAAGTGTGGATGGGTCCCTGCAGATCCGACGAAACCACCGAAATTCTGCCCGGAATGCGGCGATCCGTTTACCACGGATGACGTTAATGCCTGAGGCAGCGGAATGTTTGGTTTGACTGTTTCCGAAGCCGCCGCGATTTGCGGCGGCTCGGTTTCTGATATGAAGTGTGATGCCGAAATTACCTCCGTCGCTATAGACAGTCGTGCCGTAATGCCCGGCAGTCTTTTCGTGGCCTATCGGGGAGAGCGGACGGACGGACATCGCTTTATCACCTCGGCTTTGGAAAAGGGTGCTGTCTGTGCCCTTGCTGAGTACTTGCCGGAGGGAGTAAGCGGACCGGTGATTATCTGTGAGGATGTACAGTTTGCGCTGGAAAAGCTGACGGCTGCCTTCCGTTCTATGCTCACCATTCCCGTAATCGGCATTACGGGCAGTGTCGGCAAGACCACTGCAAAAGAGATGGTTTCCTCCGTGCTTGCACAGCGTTATTGTGTGCACAAAACAGCAGGAAATCTCAATAACACCATCGGTCTTCCTGTTTCCATCGGCGGTATTCAGCGTGAGCATGAGGCGGCCGTGATAGAGATGGGCATCAACCATTTCGGTGAGATGGACCGTCTGGGGGCAATGGCAAAGCCCGACGTGATGCTTTATACCCGCATCGGCCATGCACATCTGGAATTCCTTGGTGACCTGAACGGTGTGTTTCGCGCAAAGACTGAGGTCCTATCCCACATGCGCCATGACGCACTGGTGATTTACAACGGAGATGACCCGTATCTTACGCCGCTTCACGAAAGAGAAAATCATCTGAGTTTCGGCAGAGGAAAGCAGTGTGATGTGCGGGCAGATAATGTCTCCTTCACGGATGACGGCACCATTCGCTGTGACATTGCTTTTCATAACCGCCGTATTCCCGTCCGCGTGAATTCCTTTGGGGAGCATATGGTCTATGCTGCTTTGGAGGGTGCTGCTGTGGGATTTGCCATGGGGCTTTCGGATGAAGAGATCGTCGCGGGCATTGCCTCCTATGAGACGGTTGGAAGACGTTTTTCCTGCCGGAACACCGGCTTTATTCGCCTGATTGACGATTGCTATAACGCAAATCCCGATTCTGTGCGCTCCTCGATCGATTCTCTGATGGACTTCCCCACAAGGCATGTCTGCGTTCTGGGTGAGATGCTGGAGCTTGGCCGTGACAGCGAAAAAATGCATTATGAAGTGGGGGCTTACGCCCGGGAAAAGGGCGTTGATCTGATGCTGCTCAGCGGACCACTCTGCGCCCATACGGCGGAAGGCTTCGGCGAAAATGCTCTGTTCTATCCGGACAAAGCATCACTGATGGCAGCGATCCCGTCCCGACTCCGACAGGGGGACACCGTGCTGGTGAAGGCATCACTTGGTTCAAAATATGCCGAGATTTCCGACTTTCTGAACAATTATCATCCAGATTAAGGAGCAAGCACATAACAGATATGAAAGGATCAGATTATGAAAAGTGAAATCCGGGATCTCTCCCTTGCAGCCTCCGGTGCCCGTAAGATTGAATGGGTTGAGCGCAACTGTGATCTTCTTCGCACGCTCCGTGCCGAATTCCGGCAGACGCTTCCGTTTCAGGGAAAAAAGATAGCCCTCTCCGTCCATCTGGAAGCAAAGACTGCCTTCCTTTGCAAAGTGCTGCAGGCAGGCGGTGCCGAGATGTATGTCACCGGCTCCAATCCGCTCTCCACACAGGATGATGTGGCAGCGGCCCTTGTAGCAGACGGCATGGAGGTGCATGCCTGGTATGGTGCCACCGAGGAGGAGTATTTCTCCCATATCCGCCATGTGCTGGAAAACGGCCCCAACATCATCATCGATGACGGCGGAGATCTCATCAACATGATCCACAATGAGATGCCGGAGCTGATCCCTGATATCATCGGCGGGTGCGAGGAAACCACCACCGGTATCAACCGTCTGGAGGCAATGAACCGTGCCGGGAAGCTGGCCTTTCCCATGATCAGAGTCAACAACGCAGCCTGCAAGCATTTTTTTGATAACCGCTACGGGACCGGTCAGTCGGTGTGGGACGGCATCTGCCGTACCACCAATCTGATTGTGGCCGGCAAGGTTGTGGTGGTTTCCGGCTACGGCTGGTGCGGAAAGGGCACTGCTCTGCGAGCAAAGGGGTTGGGAGCCCGGGTTGTCGTCACAGAGGTGGATCCGATCCGTGCTCTGGAGGCGGTGATGGACGGATATGATGTCATGCCCATGAAGGAGGCAGCAGCCGTGGGAGATTTCTTTGTCACCGTTACCGGCTGCGACAGGATCATCGGCGAAGAGATCTTCCCCCTGCTCAAAGACGGGGCCATCCTCTGCAATGCCGGCCACTTCGACACGGAGATCGATATGGCCGCTCTTCGCTCCGTGGCTTTGGAGCAACGGGAACAACGCAAAAACATTATGGGCTATCATCTTCCCAACGGACGGTGGATTTTTGTGCTGGGTGAGGGCAGACTGGTGAATCTGGCCTGTGCTGACGGACACCCTGCCGAGATTATGGATATGAGTTTTGCCATTCAGGCATTGTCTGCAAAATATCTGGTAGAACACGCAGGGCAGATGACGGAAAAACTCATCGACGTACCCTATGAGGTAGACCGAGGCGTCGCAGAGCGTAAGCTCGCCTTCATGGGCAAGAAAATCGATATCCTCACACCGGAGCAGGAGCGGTATCTCAACAGTTACAATTTATAATGTATGATGAAGACAGACTATAAGCTTCTTTCGCAGCAGCTGGAATCCCTCATTGCAAGGGTTCCGTATCTCACGGCAAATCTGGCCAATGCCTCAGCTCTGCTCTGGCAGGAGCTGGATTGCATCAACTGGGCGGGGTTCTACCTCGCTGAGGGCGATGTGCTTGTGCTGGGGCCATTCCAGGGGAAGCCCGCATGTATTGAAATTCCTTACGGGAAGGGTGTTTGCGGCACGGCTTTCCGTTCCGACAGCACGGTAGTGGTGGATGATGTGCATCAGTTCCCGGGCCATATCGCCTGTGACTGCGCTTCCAACTCTGAAATTGTCATTCCGCTCCACAGAGATGGCAGTGTGATCGGGGTTCTGGATATCGACAGCCCGCTTTTCTCGCGTTTCACACCGGAGGATCGGGCCGGGCTGGAAGCCTTCGCTTCCATTCTCGAGGAGCATCTGTTTATGACCGGAGGACAGGGTTAGAATGATCGATAAAGTCATAGAGATCGAAAGAATTGAAGATGTCATCAATGTGTTCGGATCCTTTGACCAGAATCTCAGAATTCTGGAAGGGGAGCTGGGAGTCAAGGTTCTGGACAGGGAGGATGTTCTCCACGTCTGCGGGGAGCCGGAAGATGTGATTCTTGCGGAAAAGGCCATCGGCGGCCTGCTGACGCTTGCCTCGAAGGGCGAGACCATCAATGACCAGAACGTCCGGTATGTCCTCAAGCTGGTGCGGCAGGGCAGAGAGGATAAAATCAGCGAGCTGGTGGGTGATGTGATCTGCATTACGGCAAACGGCAAGCCCATCAAGCCAAAGACCATCGGGCAGAAGCTTTACTGTGATGCCATTGCCTCCAACACCATCACGGTGGGTGAGGGTCCTGCAGGCACGGGAAAATCCTATCTGGCCGTGGCTGCGGCGGTTGCTGCCTTCCGGGCTGAGGAGGTCAACCGTATTATCCTTACCCGCCCGGCGGTGGAGGCCGGTGAGCGGCTGGGCTTTCTGCCCGGGGACCTGCAGAGTAAGGTAGACCCTTACCTGAGGCCGCTGTACGATGCTCTGTTCGACATGCTGGGTGTGGAGACCTACCAGAAATATCTGGAGAAGGGCAGCATTGAGGTGGCGCCGCTTGCCTATATGCGAGGCCGCACACTGGATGACAGCTTTATCATTCTTGATGAGGCGCAGAATACCTCCGGTGAACAGATGAAAATGTTTCTGACACGTCTGGGGTTCGGTTCCAAGATGGTCATTACCGGGGATGTTTCCCAGATTGACCTGCCGGAAGATAAAACAAGCGGCCTGAAGGTAGCCATGAAGGTGCTGGACGGAATTGACGATGTGGCCATCTGCACTCTGACGGGGGCTGATGTGGTACGCCATCGTCTGGTGCAGCGAATTATAGAGTCTTATGAGGAATACGAGAAGAAGCAGCCGAAAACGCCCGAACCGGGCAGACCGGCCGCCGGTAGGAAATACAGAAGGAGGCCGGAGCGATGAATGAAATAGCTGTCAGCCGGGAGAAGAAAAACCTGGGCCATCCCAATGCAGCACGGCTGATTCGCGAAGCAGCAAACCGGGCTCTTGAAGCGGAGGGAATCCGTGAACACTGCATTATCTCCGTCCTCCTGACGGACGATGAAGGCATCCGGACAGCCAATCGGGAATTCCGGAATACGGACGCAGCTACCGATGTGCTCTCCTTTCCCCTTAACGAGCTTCAGCCGGGGGATTTTCGTGCGGAGGATTGCGAAAAAGAGATGGAGACCGGTGCTGTTTTATTGGGTGACATGATGATCAACCTTGCCAGATGTGAGCAGCAGGGAGAGGAATACGGCCACGGGTTTAATCATGAGATTCAGTATCTGACGGTGCATTCCGTTCTCCATCTGCTGGGCTATGACCATGTGGATGAAGGGGAGATGAAGAGACAGATGCGAAGCCGGGAAAAAGTGATTATGGGAGAAAAGGAAAATGACTGAATCAGCAATCATTACTGTATGCGGCAGGCCCAATGTGGGCAAATCCACCATGACCAATGCTCTGGTGGGGGAGAAGATCGCCATTGTCTCCAGCAAACCGCAGACCACCAGAAACCGGATTATGGGCATTGTCAACCGGGGCGATACCCAGTTTGTCCTTCTGGATACACCGGGCTTCATCAAACCACGCAACCGTCTGGGCGACTATATGGTAAATGTTGTGAAAGAGAGCGTCACCGATGTGGACTGCGTGCTCTTTCTGGTGGAGCCGGTCACAGAGATCGGCCCGGGTGAGATTGCCCTGATGGAAAAATTGCAGGAGAGTGGGGCACCCGTGATTCTTGTCATCAACAAGATTGACACGGTAGAGAAGGAAAAGCTGCTTGCTGTTATTGCAGCGTATTCTGAGGCTTTCGATTTTGCAGCGGTTGTCCCCGTCTCCGCAAAGAATGGGGACGGGCTGGACATTCTGCTGGAGGAGATGCAGAAGTACGCATCCGAAGGCCCTCATCTCTTCCCGGACGATATGATCACCGATCAGCCGGAAAGACAGATCTGTGCGGAACTGGTGAGAGAGAAGATCCTTCGCTCCCTGGATAAGGAAGTTCCCCACGGTACTGCAGTGGAAATCACCAAATTTTCCGAACGGGAGAACGGCATCGTTGATGTCGAGGCTACCATTTACTGCGAGAAGGCCAGTCATAAGGGAATTCTCATCGGCAAGTCCGGCTCCATGCTCAGAAAAATCGGAGCGGAGGCCAGAGAGGATATGGAGGCGCTCCTTGGCACAAAGGTTTTTCTCCAGACCTGGGTCAAGGTCAAGGAGAACTGGCGTGACAGCGAGGTCCAGATCCGGAACTTCGGTTACCGGAACGACTGATGGCCTTTTCGGGATCCGACGCGCTTGTTTTGCGTGAGGTCCGCTACAAGGAGGCGGACAGAATCCTCACTCTTTTTACCCATGACCGGGGCATCCTCACGGCCAGGGCTCGGGGAGCTCTGCGGAAAAGCAGTAAAATCGCTGCCGCAACCCAGCAGCTTACCCTCTCGGAGATGACCTTCTTTGAAAACAGGAACCGCCTGATTGTACAGGAGGCTTCCGTCAAAGAGCCCTTTGAGGGCCTGCGTCAGAATTTTGAATCGTTTGCCCTCGGCTGCTACTTTGCCGAGTGTGTGGAGACACTGGTACAGGAAGGGGAAGAAGAAAACGAGACCTTTCAGCTGATTCTCAACTGTCTCTATGCCCTCAGCCATGAGCTCTGCGATGCAAGAGTGATCAAGGCGGCATTTGAAGTTCGCCTGATGTGCCTCATGGGCTACACACCCGATCTCTCTGCCTGCATCGTCTGCGGAAAGGAGCATCCGGAATCTCCGCTTCTCGGGGTGGAGACGGGGCATATCTGCTGCCGGACCTGCCGGGATGCGGCTTTCGGATCTGCCGTAACACTCTGTGATGCCTCCCTGGCCGCTATGCGCTATCTGGTCAGTGCACCGGCTCGCAGGCTGTTTTCCTTCAAAGTGTCGGAGGACGCCCTGAAGCGCCTGAGCGATGCATCCGAACGATATCTGCTTGCCCAAGCCGGGAGAGGTTTCTCCACTCTGGACTACTGGAAGAAATTTACAACCTGATACAACCTGATCTTGAAACTGTTATGAGCTTTTTTGAAAAATCATTATTGACACTGGAACTGCCTGCAGTGCTGAAAATGCTTTCGGAACAGGCAGTGAGTGCTCCTGCCAAGGAGCAGTGCCTTGCACTGATGCCTTCTGTAGAGCATGCAGAAGTTGCCCTCCGCCTGGAGGAGACTACCTGTGCCTGCACCATGATGACGGTGCGGGGCAGCCCCTCCTTCTCCGGCGTGAAGGATATCCGGCCTTCTCTGGCCCGTGCTGATCTGGGCGGTGCCCTGAACACCCGTGAACTGCTGGATATTGCAGCGCTTCTCCGGTGTGCAAGGCTGGTGAGAGGTTATGTGGCGGATGACAGTGTAGGCAGAACGAAAATTGACCACCTTTTCTCTGCCCTTCGCGCCAACAAATATCTGGAGGAGAAAATCTCCTCCTCCATCACCGGAGAGGATGAAATTGCAGACGGAGCCTCCTCCGACCTGGCTGATCTCCGCCGTAAAATGCGTGCGGCAGCATCCCGTGCCAGAGAAGCCCTACAGAAGATTATTTCCTCGCCTTCCTATGCCAAAGTGCTGCAGGAGCCGATTATCACCATGCGCTCCGAGCGCTATGTGGTCCCGGTAAAGGCGGAATATAAAAACTCGGTTCCCGGCCTGGTGCATGACATCTCCGCCACCGGCGCAACCCTGTTTATCGAGCCCATGGGGGCTGTCAAGGCAAACAATGAGCTGCGGGAGCTGGCGGCAAAGGAGAAGCTGGAGGTGGAGCGGATTCTTGCGGAGCTGTCCGCAGAGTGTGCTGCCCACCGGGCAGATATGGAGTCTGACTGGTATCTGCTGGTTCGGCTGGATGTGATTTTTGCCAAAGCAAAGCTCTCCTACGCACTGGGCTGCAGTCCTGCTGTACCGGGAAATGAGATTGTCCTTCGCCGGGCACGTCATCCCTTGCTGAACCGTGACACTGCCGTACCCATCGATGTGGAGCTGGGGCGCGGATTTGACACTCTGGTCATCACCGGCCCCAACACGGGAGGTAAGACAGTCAGTCTCAAAACCATCGGCCTGCTCTCGGCCATGAACCAGTGCGGGCTTCACATCCCTGCTTCTGACGGCAGCACCCTTCCGGTTTTCAGTCATATTCTGGCAGATATCGGTGATGAGCAGAGCATTGAACAGAATCTCTCCACCTTCTCTGCCCACATGACCAATATTGTCAACATTCTTGAGGAGTGTGACGAGCACTCTCTGGTCCTTTTTGATGAGCTGGGTGCCGGCACTGACCCTGCAGAGGGTGCGGCCCTAGCGGTGTCCATTATCGAGCATGTGCGAAAGAAGGGGGCAGTGATCGCTGCCACCACCCACTATACAGAGCTGAAGTTTTATGCTACCAACGAACCCGGGGTTCTCAATGCCTCCTGCGAGTTTGATATTGAGACACTGCGGCCAACCTACCATCTGCTGATGGGCATTCCGGGCAAGTCCAACGCCTTTGCCATTTCCCGTCGGCTGGGGCTTCGGGATGATATCATTGAGGACGCGAAAAACCGTGTCAGCACCGACAATGCAAAGTTTGAGGCCACAGTGGAGAAGCTGGAGCAGATGCGTGTTCTGCTGGAGAAGGACAGAGAAGCCCAGCAGCAGAAGCTGCGTGAGGCGGAGGACAATGCCCGTCAGGCTGCCCGCGTGAAGGCTGAGCTGGAGGTTCGGCTGGAGAAGGCGGATGTGAAAGCCCGGCGAGAGGCCGAGCGGATCATTGGAGAGGCGAGAGAAACTGCTGAGCGTGTTTTTGCCGAGCTGGATGAGATGAAAAAGCATCTCAATGAGGAAGATGATGTCCATCGTATCAATACGGCTCGCAATGAACTGCGGCGAAGTCTCAATGATGCAGAAAACAGCCTCAATCCTGCCCAGACACCTCAGGAAGACACCCGGCAGTCCGCCCGTGAAATTCGGGTGGGCGATATGGTAGAGATCCGTTCCATGGGCATTCATGCGGAGGTCATTTCCGTTTCACAGGACCGTACGCTTACCCTCAAGGCCGGTGCCATGACCGTTTCTGCCAAGGAGAATGAGGTCTATCTGCTGGAAGGAAAGGCTGCACAGAAGCCGAAAAAGAAGCAGGCTGTTTCATCCGGGGCATCTCTTCGCTCCTCAGCCTTTCATCCGGAAGTTGACCTCCGGGGAATGGAATCTATTGAAGCCGTCGCTACGGCCGAGCAGTTTATTGACGGTGCGGTCATGGCAAAGGTGTCTCCCATCCGCATCATTCATGGCAAGGGCACAGGTGCCCTCCGTACGGCTATTCATCAGATGCTGCGACGCAATAAAGCAGTGAAATCCTTCCGGCTCGGTGTTTTCGGAGAAGGTGAAACCGGCGTTACGATCGTGGAGTTGAAATAGTGCCTCATGCACAGCTCTTTGCGGGTGAATCTGATTGTCAGATTCGTGAGAAAATCAGGCGAGGAATGCATCGAAAATGTTGAAATCCACCAAATATCAACTGGTAGTTGACGTTTGATGAAAAATATGATATTTTACATTCGTATTTTATGGTAAGGAGCGGAGGATTATGGTATCCAAAGAGGTAGTTATTAATAATCAGGTTGGTCTTCATGCAAGACCTGCGACTTTCTTTATCCAGAAAGCCAATGAGTTCAAGAGCAGCATCTGGGTCGAAAAGGACGAGCGCCGTGTCAATGCGAAGAGCCTTCTCGGTGTTCTTTCCCTCGGTATTGTAAAGGGGACTGCAATTACCATCATCGCTGACGGTGCAGATCAGGACGAGGCCATTGATACCCTTTCCGCACTGATCGATTCTGACTTCTCTGAGTAATCTCAATTTGACGAAAAAGGGCGTGCTTGTAAGAGCACGCCTTTTTTTACAGGAGGAACCCTTTGAACCCTGAGCTGGACACCCTGCGGGCCAAGGCGAATAACCTGCCGTTACTCCCCGGGGTCTATATTATGCTGGACCGGCATTCAGAGGTTATCTATGTCGGCAAGGCAAAAAAACTGAAAAACCGCGTCAGCAGCTACTTCCACGGCGATCATCTGCCCAAAGTTGCGGCCATGATCGATAAAATTGCGGATTTTAACGTCATTGTAGCCAACAGTGAGTTTGAGGCGCTGATTCTGGAGAATTCCCTCATCAAGCGCCACAAGCCCCACTACAATATTCTGCTGAAGGACGACAAGGGCTATCCCTTTATTCGCATTGACAGGCGAAAGGCATACCCTGTGATGTCAGTCGCTTCCAGACACCTGGATGACGGAGCAGATTACTTCGGCCCCTACGGAGGCCGCAGTGTCTCCCATGAGATCATCCGCTCCATCTGCCGTGCCCTACTCCTGCCGGACTGCAACAGATCATTCCCTGCAGAGGTGGGGAAAGAGCGACCCTGCCTGAACTATCACATCGGCACCTGTGAAGGATGGTGCCTTCCGGAGAAGACGGCAGAGGAATACCGGGCGAGGATGGAACAGGCGGCTCTCGTGCTGGAAGGCCGCAGCGACGACCTGATTGCCGACCTGCGGGAGAAAATGGAGGCTGCTGCCGAGGAATACCGTTTTGAGCTGGCTGCCCGTTATCGGGACAGAATGCGGGCTGTGGAGGCACTGGTGAATCGTCAGCGTGTCATATCCACCGCCTTTCATGATACCGATGCCCTTGCCTTCTGCCGTGGTGCACTTTGCTGCTTTTCCGTGCTGCATTTTTCCAACGGAGATCTGGCAGGGAAGGAGACTGTGGTTATCGATGAACCCATTGAGGACGATGCCGAAGCGATCTCCGATATTGTTCGCCAGTATTATCTTCCCCGGGAAGGGATGCGTCCTTCCGTTATTCTCCTGCAGACTGAGCCGGAGGACAAGGAGGAGCTGGAGGCTTTCTTAAGTGAAGGAAACCGCAGAAAAGTCCATCTGGAGGTGCCGCAACGGGGTGAGCGCCGCCGCCTTCTGGAGATGGCGGAGATGAATGCTTCCGAGGAAATCCTGCGCCGTACCACGGAAAGCCGCAGGCGTTCCAAAACACTGGAACTGCTGCAGAAGATGCTGGGGCTGGAGCACTTCCCGGAGCGGATTGAATCCTTTGACATCTCCAACCTGGGCAACACGGGCATTGTGGCAGCGATGGTGGTTTTCAAAGACGGCAAACCCCTCAAGCGTGATTACCGCAAGTTTCGCATGAAGGATATGCCCATGCAGGATGACTATGCCTCCATGTATCAGGCTGTTTACCGCCGTTTTCGCAGAGCCTCGGAGGGGGATGAGAAATTCTCCTCGCTGCCGGATCTGCTGCTGATTGACGGAGGAGACGTTCATGCTGCCACAGCCTGCCGGGCTCTCAGCGATGTGGGCATCAGCCTGCCGGTGTTCGGCATGGTGAAGGATGACCGGCATCGTACACGGGCTCTCATCACGCCGGGCGGGCAGGAAATCGGCATTCAGGGCACCCAGGCTGTGTTTTCTCTCATCGGCCGTATCCAGGAGGAGACTCACCGCTTCGCCATTGAATATCAGCGCTCTCTGCGTTATGAAAGCTACGGGTCCGAGCTGGATGCCATCCGGGGTGTCGGTGAACAGCGTAAGGGTGAACTGCTGAAAGCATTTAAAACCGTGAAGGCCATTCGGCTTGCTTCTCTTGATGAGCTGAAGGCTGTTGTGCCGAAGAACACGGCGGAGGCGGTTTACCGTCACTTCCGGGAGAAGGAAGCGTCAAAGAATCCGGGCTTAGATATACAGGAAGAAGAAGGGGAGGAAGAGCCGTGAGAGTGATCACAGGATCCGCCAGAGGCAGAAAACTGAAAACCCCATCCGGCAATGATGTCCGGCCTACGACGGACAACGTCAAGGAAGCGATTTTCAATATCCTGCGCGATGATGTTGAGGGCAGGCGGGTGCTGGACCTTTTTGCCGGCACCGGCCAGCTGGGCATTGAGGCGCTGAGTCGTGGCGCCCGAGAGGCCGTGTTTGTGGATTCCTCGCCGGAATCTCTCAAAATTGTGAAGGAGAATCTGGCATTGTGCCGCTTCTCTGCAGCAGTGGTCCGTTCTGATGCTGTCTCGTTTCTCAGCCGAGGCGGGAAGTATGATGTGATCTTTATCGATCCGCCCTATGCATCAGATCTCTATGAAAAAGTACTGGAGAGCATCAAATTATTTGACATCCTGTCGGAAGGTGGTATAATTGTGGTGGAATCTGACCGTGACCGCCCCCTTCCCGATATGGACCCGCCCTACCGCATCCTCTGGGACTATCGTTACGGCAAGGTCAGAATTCGCACCTACACAAGGGAGAACCAGCAATGAGCATAGCAATCTGCCCGGGGAGCTTTGATCCCATCACCCTCGGCCATCTCAACATTATCCGCCGCACTTCAAAGATTTTTGATGAGGTCATCGTCTGCATCATGCACAATGCCTCCAAAACTTCTCCTTTGTTCACTGTGGAGGAGAGGCTTGATATGGTCAGGCGTGCCGTATCCCGTTATCCCAATGTGAGGGTTGATGCCCAGTCCTGCCTGCTGGCGGAATATGCCAAACAGTTTGAGGGAGCGGTTATCGTCAAGGGGCTTCGGGCCGCTTCCGATTTTGAATATGAATTTCAGATGAATCTCATCAACAAGAATATCAACCCCAATCTGGAGACCATGTTCCTCACAGCCGACGGGAAGTATACCTTCCTCAGTTCTTCTGTCGTGCGGGAGATGGCAGCCTACGGGGCGGATATCACAGGGCTTGTCCCCAATGAGCTGATCAAAGAAATTGAAAATAAAGTAAAGCAACGGAGGGTATAACAGACCTATGGACAATTCGAACGACATTTTGGAACTGCTTGACATCCTCTACGGGATGGTCAACGAAGCCTGGGGCGTTCCTCTCGGCAATGACAAGTGCATTATTGAGCGGGAAAAAGCCATTGATATCATCAATGACATCAAAGCAGCCCTTCCTTCCTCCATTTCCGAATCCAAACGCCTGGTGGCCGCAAGGGATGAATTCATCGGCAATGCCAAGCGTGAGGCTGAGGCTCTGCGCAAAAATGCAGAGGAGCAGGCCAGCCGCCTGGTGGATGAGCAGGAGATCGTCCGTGTCGCCCGGGAAAAGAGCACCCAGATGCTCACGGATGCTGAGCGCAAAACAAGCGAGCTCAAGCGCGTGGCCAGTCAGTATGTGGATGAGATCATGCGCAGGGCCGAATCTTCCCTGAATGATGCTCTCACCACCGTTCGTCAGACCCAGAGTGCATTCCAGGGCAATAACCCTGTCCAGGCAGCACCTGTGGAAGAGGAGAATCCCGAGACCGAGGAAGACGAAGAAGGCTGGGCATGATTCTGCCCTTTTCCTTTCCTGACACCACACCTTGTAGTGACAAAGGGGAGAGGAACACCAAGTCCTGTGTCAAGACAAAAAATAGCGCCTGTAAGGCGCTTTTTTTGTTCCAAAAATCGGCAATAATTGTCGCTTTATGGAATAAAAAAGACGAAATAATACAAAAAGTTTCACTTGCTTTTTGTGGAGGCACCCCATATAATAGTGGTGAAAAGTGGATATTAAGTGGTGCAAAGTGGGGTGCTCACCGTGACAGGAGAATATAAACATTCGCTGGATAGCAAAGGTCGTATTTTTATTCCTGCACGGCTCAGGGAAGAACTGGGAGAGGTGTTTTACATCACTCTTTCTATGGATAAATGTCTCAATGTTTACAGCAGTGAAAGCTGGCAGGCCCTGTCGGACAGGGTCAGTGCGATGCCGTATATCAACCAGAGGAAAATGCGGCCTCTGTTTGCCAATGCTGCCCGCTGTGAGCTGGACGCCCAGGGTCGTGCATTGATTCCCGCTCCGCTGCGGGAGTATGCAGGTTTTACAAAAAATGTAATGGTGATCGGCTGCAACAACCATGCCGAGTTATGGGATCCGGATCTCTGGACAGAGATCTGTGAAAAAGAGAAGAGCGCAGAGAATATTGCTGCGGTTCTTCAGGAGCTGGCTTTCTGATGGAACAGGCAAAACATATTCCGGTGCTCCTGCAGGAGTGTCTGGAGAATCTGGCCATCCGGCCGGATGGAATTTATCTGGACGGAACGCTCGGTCTGGGCGGGCATTCCTTTGAAATTGCCTCCCGGCTTACCTCCGGCCGTCTGATCTGCCTGGACAAGGACGATTTTGCCCTGCGTTCGGCTGCCGAGCGGCTCGCTCCGTTTCGGGAGCGGGTTACCTTTGTTCATTCCGATTTTCGCTACGCTTCGGATGTGGTGTCTTCTATGGGCTGCGGACCTGTTCAGGGCATGCTGTTTGATCTCGGCGTGTCTTCGCCCCAGCTGGACGATGCCTCCCGAGGCTTTTCCTACATGCAGGATGCTCCTCTTGATATGCGGATGGACCGCACTTCCTCTCTTACGGCATCCGATGTGGTGAATGGTTATGACGAGGAGGAGCTGGCTCGAATTTTCTTTGAGTATGGGGAAGAGCGTTATTCCAGGCGCATTGCCGCAGCAATCATTTCGGCCAGAGCTGTCAGCCCTTTGGAGACGACGGGCGAGCTTGTATCTGTCATCCGCTCTGCCATGCCTGCTGCTGCCCTGCGGGAAAAGCAGCATCCGGCCAAGCGGTGTTTTCAGGCCATCCGCATTGAGGTGAATGATGAGCTGGGAGCCGTGCGTGATATGATGCGTACTGCACCGGATGCTCTTGCACCCGGAGGCCGGCTTTGTGTCATCTCTTTCCACTCCCTGGAAGACAGAATTGTAAAAACAGAAATCCAGAAACGGGAAAACGGGTGCACCTGTCCCAGGGAGGCACCGGTATGTACCTGCGGTTTTATAAGAACGCTGAAAAGCGTCACCCGCAAACCAATCACAGCCTCCGAAAAGGAGCTGGATGAAAATCCACGGTCCCGCAGTGCCAAACTCCGGGTCGCGGAACGTGTAGGATAAGGAACTTCTTTAGCGTTATGAAACTCAATGAACTGACTGAAAAACTAATCATACTGGGGGGCAATGCATCTCCCGACACGGAGATCACCGGCATTGCCTATAACTCCCGCAGCGTGAAAGAGGGCTATATCTTTGTGGCAATTCGCGGTCTCCAGTCTGACGGGCACCGTTTTATCCCGGCGGCCGTAAAGGCGGGAGCGGCTGTGATCGTCTGTGAATCTGCACCGGAGGAGGAGATTCCCTATCTTCTGGTGGAGAACAGCCGCCTTGCGCTTTCTCTCCTCAGTGCAGCCTTCTTCGGCTATCCTGCGAAGGAGATGAAGCTCATCGGCATTACGGGCACCAGCGGCAAAACCACCACCACGCACCTCATCAAGCACATGCTGGAGGAGACAACAGGCGACAAGGTGGGTCTTGTGGGCACCAACGGCAATCTGATCGGCAACGAACCGATCCACAGTGAGTTTACCACACCGGAAAGTCTGGAACTGCAGGGCCTTTTCCGGCACATGGCGGATGCAGGATGTGCCTGGGCAGTGATGGAAGTGTCTTCCCATTCCCTTGCACAGGACAGGGTAGGGGGGCTGCATTTTGATGTGGCCGCTTACACCAATCTTTCCCAGGATCATCTCGACTTCCATGGAACCATGGAGGCATATGCGCAGGCAAAACGTCGTCTCTTCGATATGTGCACCCGAGCCTGCTTCAATCTGGATGACGCCTGGACGCATGTGATGATGCAGGGAGTAACATGCCCTATGCTCACATCATCTGCCTCTGAGGGAACCGCAGCAGATCTGAAAGCGGAAAATATCCGCATGACGGCACAGGGTGTGACCTTCCGTGCCGTTTACCGGGGCGAGGCAGAAGAGGTTTCACTCCCGATTCCCGGCATGTTTTCTGTCCATAATGCGCTGACAGCTCTTTCCGTCTGCCTCGCTGCGGACATTCCTTTTCATGCCTGTGCTGCGGCACTCTGCACGGCAAAGGGTGTGAAGGGCAGAGTGGAGGCAGTGCCGACAGGCAGTGATTATTCCGTTATCATCGACTATTCCCATAAGCCGGACGCACTGGAAAATGTGCTGAAAACCCTTCGCCCGGTCACGAAAGGCAGGCTCATCACGCTCTTCGGCTGCGGCGGCGACAGGGACAGAACCAAGCGACCCGTGATGGGCAGAGTTGCAGCCGATTATTCCGACTTTGTCATCGTCACCAGCGATAATCCCCGCACGGAGGATCCTCTTGCCATTATTGCCGAGATCACGGTGGGGCTGAAGGACTCTGCCACACCCTCCGTAACCATTCCTGACCGGATCGAGGCGATCCATTATGCACTTGACAACGCGCTTGCCGGTGATGTAATATTACTTGCCGGTAAAGGGCACGAAGACTACCAGATTATCGGCCACGAAAAACATCATATGGATGAACGTGAAATAGTGTCCGATTATCTGAAGGAAAAGGGCATCTTATGAGTATCAGGCTTATTACGGCATTTGTTATATCGGTTCTGTTTGCAACCCTCTTCGGGCGGTTCTATGTTCCGTGGCTCCGCCGGCAGAAGGCCGGGCAGGAGATCCGGGAGGACGGGCCGACCTGGCACAGCACAAAGGCCGGCACGCCTACCATGGGCGGCGTGATCTTTATTCTCGCCTCCGCTCTCGGTATTTTAACCGTGGGGTTTGCAGACATGCTGCAGGGGCAGTTTCTGCATTTCTTTGTCTTCCTCTTTGCTCTCGCTTTCGGTGCCATCGGCTTTCTGGATGACTGGGAAAAACTGAAAAAGAAGCAGAACCTGGGCCTCACGGCAAAGATGAAGTTTCTGCTTCAGCTGGCAGCGGCACTGCTGTTTGTCGTTTTGATGGAGCGCTTCGGCATTATCAGCAGCCGGGTCTATATCCCTTTCTTCAATCGTTTTCTCACGGTGCCCCGGTGGCTTTACTACATTGCTTCAGCCTTCATTATCTGCGGTACGGTCAATGCCGTGAATATTACCGACGGGATTGACGGCCTGGCTGCCGGCACATCCATCCCCGTGTTTCTTTTCTTCGTCGCCGTGACCTATCGTACCGGCCGGCATGCGGAACTGGGCGTATTTGCCTCTTCTCTTCTCGGCGGGCTGGTAGGATTTCTCTTCTACAATTTCAATCCGGCAAGAGTCTTCATGGGTGATACGGGTTCCCTCTTCCTCGGCGGAGCACTGGCCGCCATGGCCTTTGCCTATGATATGCCGCTTATCCTTGTGACGCTGGGCTTTGTCTTCCTGGTGGAAACCCTCTCCGATATTATCCAGGTCACCTACTTCAAGCTCACCCACGGCAAACGTGTGTTTAAAATGGCCCCGTTCCACCATCATCTGGAGCTGGGCGGATGGACGGGGAAGAAGTGGAAGGAAAAAGAGCTCTTCTGCCTCTTCACCGGTGTCTCCCTCTTTTTTGCCATTCTCTCCTTCCTCGGCGTCGCAGGAAGAACATTCTGAATGATCAGCTGCTCTGATAAAAATCCGGCCGTATCGGCTGGATTTTTTTCATACGGGCTGCTATAATATATGATAAAATATTCATGATCTACCTGCATGAGCCTTCCCTGGAGAAAATCCACGGGGAGGCAGAGGCCTGGTACGGTGCGGAATAATCCCCGGGGCAGAATCTGCTGCGTGGATATCTCGCTATGATAAAAAGCATCAGCCGCCTTCCGAAAAGGAAAGCAGCTGATGCTTTTCAATAGGGCATTTATTTCTGTAGGTCCGTTTTTATTTCCGGATCTGTCCGTCCCCGGTGAGGATATAACGGTAGGTGGTCAGCTCCTCCAGCCCCATGGGACCCCGTGCGTGAAGCTTCTGGGTGGAAATGCCCATTTCACACCCCAGCCCGAACATTCCTCCGTCTGTGAAGCGGGTGGAGGCGTTGATATAGACCGCTGCGCTGTCCACATTGTCGGCAAAGTAGGCGGCGTTTTCCGGCGTCTCTGTGAGAATGGCCTCGCTGTGATGGGTAGAGTGAAGCGCAATATGCTCCACCGCTTCCTCCACATCCTTTACCACCTTTACGGCCAGAATATAGTCCAGAAACTCCGTGTCAAAATCGGTGGGGGAGGCGGGGGTACCGTCTATGATGCCGGCTGCCTCTTCACTCAGCCTCAGCTCCACAGGCACCTTGCCTGCAGCAATGCGCTCATCCACCAGAAGCTTTTTCAGCTTCGGCAGAAACTCCCGGGCGATGGCACGGTTCACCAGGCAGATTTCCTCCGCATTGCAGACGGAGGGACGCTGGGTTTTGGCGTTTTCAATGATGCGCAGTGCTTTATCCTGATCAGCCGTTTCGTCCACATAGACGGTGCAAATGCCCGTCCCTGTCTCAATGCAGGGCACGGAGGCGTTCTCCACGCAGTTGCGGATGAGCCCTGCTCCGCCTCTCGGTATCAGCAGATCCACCTGCCCTTTGGCACGCATCAGCTCCATGGCACTGTCATGGCTTGTGTCATCAAGAATGCTGATAAGCTCTTCCGGCAGCCCCTGCTGCTTCAGGCCCGAACGCATGGCGTTTACAATGGCATGGGAGGACCGGAAGGCTTCCTTTCCGCTGCGAAGGATGCAGACATTTCCGCTTTTCAGGCACAGGGCTGCAGCATCCGAGGTGACGTTGGGCCGGCTTTCGTAGATAATGGCAATCACACCCAGCGGCACGGCAACCTTTTTCAGTTCAAGCCCGTCAGCTGTTGTACGCTCAGCGAGGATTCTGCCCACAGGGTCGGGCAGGTGCACCACGTCCCGGATGCCCTCTGCCATGCCGTGAATCCGCTCCTCGGTCAGCAGCAGCCTGTCCAGCTTCACATCGCTGATTTTTCCTCTCGCTGCGTCCATATCGGCGGCATTTTCTTTCAGGATGTTCTCCGCCTGCTCCTCAATCGCCTTTGCCATGGCGAGAAGGGCGTTGTTCTTCTCCTCACTGCCCAGATGGGCGAGGTGTTTTTTCGCTTCGGCAGAACGCCGGATAATCTCAGATGTTTTCATGGATGCATTTCACCTTTCTATCTGTTTTCCGGCATAAAACCGGGTTCCGATTTGTTCTCCGTCCGCAATGCGGTAGAGAAGATCCGGATCACTGCCGTTCATGATCACCATGTCGCAGCCGCTTTCCATGCACATTCTGGCCGCTGTGAGCTTGGTCTTCATTCCGCCTGTGCCGAGGGGCGATCCGCTGCCCCCTGCAGTGGCCAGTATATGCTCATCCAGGTTATGCACCTCGGAAATCAGCGTTGCATTCCTGTCCTGATGGGGATCGGCGGAATAGAGCCCGTCGATATCCGAGAGCAGCACCAGCAGATCTGCTTTTACACTGGTGGCCACAATGGCGGCGAGGGTATCATTGTCTCCGATGACAATCTCTTCGGTGGCAATGGTGTCGTTCTCATTGATGATGGGGATGGTCTCCAGCTCAAGAAGCCGGTTTAAGGTGTTGATGAAGTTTGAATAGCGGTCATCATGCTTCACGTCCGAGGCCGTGATCAGAATCTGGGCCACCGTGTGGTTGTACTCCGAAAACAGCTTGTCATAAACATACATCAGCTCACACTGGCCCACAGCCGCCGCAGCCTGCTTGGTTGCCATGTCTTCCGGCCGTTTCGGCATGGAAAGCTTTCCGCAACCCATCCCGATGGCACCGGAGGAGACCACAATCACGCTGATGCCGGAATTCTTCAGATCACTGATGACCTTGCACAGTTCCTCCACACGCCGGATGTTCAGCCGGCCGTTGCTGTAGGCAAGGGTGGATGTGCCGATTTTTATCACCATTTTCATAGCTAGCCGTTCCCTTTCAAAAGCTAAAGAAGATTCTGAAACTGTTTTAACAGATTTCGGGCCGCTTTGCAACAGTTTTATGAGCAAATCCCTCTGCTTGAGGGAGGAATGTTTATAGAATACGGCTTGTTTCTTTCGCCTTTTTAAGGTATAATACTCGCTCGACACTGTATGATGCAGTGTATCCTTGCTGATCGGAGTGAACCTATGAGATTTCTTTTCACCTGCGGCGGTACTGCCGGGCATATCAACCCCGCGCTTGCCGTTGCTTCCGCACTGCTGGACCGTATCCCCGGCAGCGAAGTGATGTTTATCGGGGCAGAGGGGAAGATGGAGATGGAACTGGTCCCCAGAGAGGGGTATGAGATCCGGTCGATCCCCATCACCAACATCAGCAGGGCCCACTCTCTGGCAGGGATCCGGCATAATCTGGACACGGTGAAAAATGTGCTTCGCTCCACCTCAGAAGCCCGCCGCATGATCCGTGACTTTCGGCCGGATGTGGTCATCGGCACAGGCGGATATGTCTGCTTCCCCGTGCTGACGGCAGCCCATGAGCTTCACATCCCCACGGTGATCCATGAGAGCAATGCCCAGCCCGGCCTGACCACAAAGCTTCTCTCCCGTAATGTGGACAGAATTCTCGTCGGAATGGAGAATTGCCGTTCGGCCTATGACAATCCTGACCGTGTTGAGGTCACCGGAACACCCGTTCGTGACGGCTTTGCCCGCTATACCCGGCAGCGTGCCCGGGAGGAGCTGGGTATCGCAAATGATGAGAAGGTGGTGCTCTCGGTGTGGGGGTCCCTCGGGGCAGAGCATATGAACGCTGTGATGCTGGAGCTCATCCCGCTTCTCACGGAGAAAAACTTCCGTCTGATCCATGTGACCGGCAAGCGCTATTATCCGGAATTTTCGGAGAGGCTCAGAGAAGCCGCTCCCGATTATTCCCGCCATGGGGTGGAGGTGCTGGAATATCTCCATGACATGCCCCGGGTGATGGCTGCGTCCGACCTGATGATCTGCCGGGCAGGTGCTTCCACCCTGTCGGAACTTGCCTATATCGGCATGCCTTCCATCCTGGTGCCATCCCCCAATGTGGTGGCCAATCATCAGGAGAAAAATGCGAGAGTTGTGGAGGAAGCCGGTGGTGCCAGGGTTCTTCTGGAGGGCGAGTTTACGGCCCAGACACTGCTGGATGAGATCCGGGCAATCCTGCAGGATGAGCAGAGCCTTCACGCCATGTCGGAGCGTGCCCGCAGCCTGGCCTACGCCGATGCCACCGAGAGAATCTGCGAGGCCATCCTCAGCCTCACATAAGAAAGCAGTTCCCTGTCTGCCGCTTTGAGCGGGAGAAAACAGGAATGATTACCCGAAATGATACCGGAGAAAGGAGAGACCTATGAGCACCTATCAGCCCGGCGAGGGAGATTCGGTAAAATATATGGAAGCCAAAAAACGTCCGGGCGGTCTCAGCGGCCCGCTGACGTTTGCCATTATCGTGGTGGCGGTCATCTTTGTGATGTCGGTCTCCTTTCGCGTGGAAAACATCCAGGTGGTGGGCAACAGTCACTACACCGCCGAGGAGATTATCAATGCCATTGATATTGAGGAAGGGGACAACCTCTTCTTCTTTGACCGGTTTGCTGCCATTACACGGGTTTTTGCCAAGCTGCCCTACATCGAGGAGGTTTCCCTCGAGCGTGCCCTGCCCGACCGTGTCACCATTCGTGTCACGGAAAACAACGCCGTGGCCTATGTGAAAATCGGTCTGGAGCTCTGGACCTTCGATGAAAAGTGCAAGGTCCTGGGCCGGGCGGCTGAAGGGGAAGAAGAGGGGCTGATCCCGATTGTGGGGCTCAATCCCGGCACCATTTTCATCAACGAGCCGCTGCAGACGGCAGACAATGACCAGCGTACCATTGATTATCTCCGTGCCATTCTCTATCAGTGTGTGGAGCGGGGCATTTCCTTCCAGGTGTCCAAAATCGACTTTTCCAACACCAACAACGTCATTCTCTATTACGGCGGAAAGTATATCGTCCGCCTGGGTGACCCCTATGCCACCGAGCATAAATTCTCCATGGTCCTCTCCGCCATCAGCCAGCTGAAGGAAGGGGATATCGGCATCATCGATGTCACGGATGCTTCCACCGTTCATTTCACGCCCTATTGAGTGAATTACAATTTATTTACAAAAAAGAGAAAAAATGTATTGACCTTTTTGCAATTTTGTAATAATATAGTTTCCACGTGAAGTAGATATTGTTTCACACCTTTAAAAGATAAGATTTGATTTTGGAAATATGCTGGGAGGCTGTTGATTATGGATTTTAAACCGGAAGCAGGACCGGAGAATGTTGTCACCATCAAGGTGATCGGTGTCGGCGGAGCCGGCAATAACGTTGTGAACCGCATGGTGAAATCCGGAACACAGGGTGTCGAGTTTATCGCTGTGAATACAGATAAGCAGGCACTTGCTGTTTCCAATGCGGACCAGAAAATACAGATCGGTGAGAAGATCACCCGTGGCCAGGGCGCCGGTTCCGATCCTGAAGTCGGAAAGCGTGCTGCCGAAGAGAGCCGCAATAACATTGCCAAGGCTATGGAGAATGCCGACATGGTGTTCATCACTGCCGGTATGGGCGGCGGCACAGGTACCGGTGCAAGCCCCATGGTTGCCGAGATTGCCCGCGAGGCAGGCTGCCTCACGGTGGGTGTTGTGACCAAGCCCTTCAAGTTTGAAGGCAAGAAGCGCATGGACCAGGCAAACCAGGGCATTCAGGATCTCCTCTCCCGGGTAGACTCTCTGCTCATCATCCCCAATGACCGGCTGAAGTTTGCCACCGACCAGAAGATCACCCTCGCCAATGCATTTGAAATTGCGGATGATGTGCTGCAGCAGGCCGTCTCCAGCATTTCCGACCTGATCAAAAACACCGGCTTCATCAACCTTGACTTTGCGGATGTCACCTGCATCATGAAGGATGCCGGCTTTGCCCACATGGGCGTCGGCCATGCCGGCGGCAAGGGCAAGGCGGAGGATGCAGCCCGCATGGCAGTGTCCAGCCCGCTGATGGAAACCTCCATCAACGGAGCCCGTGGTGTGCTCATCAATATTTCCGGTTCCGAGGATATGACCCTCGAGGATGTGGAAGCAGCTGCAAACCTGGTTCAGGAAGCTGCCCATCCGGAAGCAAACATCATCTTCGGTGCAAGCTTCGATCCCGAGCTGCAGGACGAGATGCGCGTGACGGTGATTGCCACCGGCTTCTCCGAGAATCCCCCCGCAGCCGAGCCTGCAGGCAAGCCTTCCTTCCGCTCCTCCAGGCCGGCTTCCGCAACGCCCGTCTTCACGCCGAAGGCGGAAGAAGAGCCTGTCACCCCCATCATGCCGGTGATGTCCTCCGCTGCCGACACGCAGCCTGAGGAAGCAGAGCCTCAGAAGACGGATGCCGCCGGGGAAGATCCCTTTGACAGCATCTTCAAGATCTTCAACAACAAGTAAGCACTTTCCTTGATTCCTGCAGGGAATCATGCTATAATGCAGCAAGCATTTCGGCTCCCATTGGCCAAAAGCCCTTGGGAGCCGTTTTTTTAAAGGAGTTGGGTATTATCAGAAGATTTTTCAGGCACCTGCTGGATCTTTTCACCACACATCAGCTTACCACATCCGCAGCAGGGCTTTCCTATTATATCACCATGACGTTTTTCCCGCTTCTCATCTGCCTTTACACGCTCCTGGGCAATAACTATGACCAGGCGGTAAGGGTGATAGAGTTTCTCCAGCCCCTTGTGCCGGAGAGAAGCTACAGCGCTATTACCGGATATATGGAATATGTGTCCGAAAACTACAGCATCACCATGATGGTGCTGGCACTGTCCGTCATTCTCTTTACGGCCTCCGCCGGTGTCAGAAGTCTGGAAACCACCATCGGCCGGATGCAGGGGAGACGGCGCTATGAAGGCGTGTTCTTTTTCTTCTTCAGTGTGGTGCTGTCACTGGCCTTCCTGTTTACCATCTATTTCGGCATTGTGGTGATGTTCACCGGGGAGTCGATGCTGTCGCATGTGAGCATTGCGCTGCCTTATCTGCAGATCGATGATGTATGGGTGAACATGCGCTATCCGCTCCTGTTTGCGCTGACTTTTATTCTGAATATTCTGACCTATCTGGTTTGCAGAAGCCGTGAGCAGCGATATTCCGTTGTGCCCGGGGCCTTAACGGCAACCCTCCTCATGGTGGGTGTCAGTGCCCTGTTCTCCCTCTTCATCAACGCCTCCATCAAATATCCGCTGCTTTACAGCTCTCTCGCATCTCTCATTCTCATTATGTTCTGGCTCTATTGCTGCTGCCTTGTGGTCTATATCGGCGCCGCCATCAACATCGCCCTCTGGAAGTCCCGGCAGGAAAAGAATTCCCTCCCGCCTGAGGCGGAGAGGGAGGAATGAACCCGGCATCTCTGATGCCGGGTGGGGGTGGATTTATACCTTCATCGTAGATTCTCTTTCAATAATCTCACAGTCCAGCTCGATAATATGGTGTGAGGGTGCGTTGCCTGCAAGGATGCTGAGCAGTTCGCCTGCCGCCTTCTGACCGATCTCAAACAGGGGAAGCGCCACGGTTGAGAGCCTCGGCCTGCTGACGGATGCAATATCCCGGTTGTCAAACCCGATGAGGGAAACGTCCTTTCCCACGCTGATGCCGTTTGCGCTGCAGTAATCCAGCACACCCACGGCCATCAGGTCATTCTGGGCGAATATTGCCGTTGCGCCCATGGCGAGAAGCTTTGCCCCCTGTTCAAATCCGCTGTCCCGCTCCCAGTCGCCTTCCAGTGTGAGAGAAGGGTCGTAGGGGATGCTCCGCTCGAAAAGCGAGCGCATATGCCCCCTGGACCGGTTGACGGAATGGGTGCTGTTCATCGGGCCGGTGATCATGCCGATGCGCCTGTGGCCCCGGTCCAGCAGAAGATTGGTCAGGTCAAAGGCTGCCTTTTCTTCGTTATAGATGATAGAGGGGATCTTCTCGTCCCTGCTGATGCAGTAGGCGCACACAAACTTCGTCTCCGGATGCTCGGAGAGAGACACCACAATATGGCTGTGGCAGCCGATGTAGACAATGCCGTCCACCTGTTTGGTCAGCATGTCTTCCACGGCTGAATGCACCAGCGTTATGCTCTCCTTCGGGTCCCGGGGTCCGTTGCCGTACCGCTTGTAAAAACGCAGATTCCCCAGAATATAATGATAGCCTGCCTCATCACAGGCCTGTGCAATTCCGTCCACAATCTCCGGTGAATTAAAAACCGTCAGGTCTTCGGTGATAATGCCTATGGTGCTGCTGCGGCCGGATTTCAGGCTGCGTGCATGGAGGTTCGGCCGATAGTTGAGCTCTCTCGCGGCAGCGAGAATCATCTCTCTCGTGAAGGCATTGACCCCGCTTTTCCCGTTGAGCACCTTGCTGACGGTTGCGATCGACACACCGGTTTTCTCAGAAATCTCACGGATGGTAGCCATATGACCTCCTGAAACGTTAATAATTGTTACAATATCATAGCACAAGGATGGGTATATTTGCAAACCCATCCTTTTTTTTTAAGCAATTTGCACAAAAACTCCAGGCAAAATTTGTGAATGTTGCCAGTTTACAAAATGTCAGGGAAGCGCTATCATAATGCCATATTAAACGTTTAACATTGACAATGAATTATTTTGAAATGTTCTGACAAAAGACAGGCAGGCTTGCATTGATCTGCGGGAGGGATCGTATGAAACAGAAAAATATAGTTGCTCCCGCCCTCGGCAGCATCCGGGTGACGGATCCGCTGTTTGCCCACTATGTTGCCATCGTTGCGGATAAGCTTATCCCGTATCAGTGGGAGGTATTGAATGACCGGGTGGAGGGGATTGAAAAATCCTGCTGCGTCAGAAACTTCCGTGTGGCTGCGGGGGAGCTTCCCGGCATTCATGAGGGGATGGTTTTCAGTGATACGGACGTTTACAAGTGGCTGGAAACCCTTGCCTTCTGCCTGGAACAGGGGAAGGCACAAGCCTTTGAGGAGCAGGCGGACGAGCTGATTGCGCTTATCGGCCGGGCCCAGGAGGCGGACGGATATCTGAACACCTATTTTTCCGTTAACTGCCCGGAAAGAAAGTGGACGGATTTTGCCGAAGGCCATGAGCTCTATTCCGCCGGGCATCTGCTTGAGGCTGCCGTGGCCTATACCCGGGCCACGGGGAAGACTGCCCTCCTTCAAATTGCCTGCCGCTTTGCCGATCTGATCACGGAAAAGTTCCGGCCGGACGGCCCTCTTGCAGATGCCTGTCCCGGCCATCAGGAGATTGAGCTTGCCCTCATGAAGCTCTATCGGCTCACGGGGGAGAAGCGCTATGCGGAAACTGCCCGCCATTTTCTCTCTGTTCGCGGCAATTCCTCGGGCTTTCTGATGGATAATCTCCGCCGGCAGGGGAAGGACAGAATCTTCCCGGAGTTTGCGGATTATGATGAAAAATATGCCCAGTCCCACTGTCCTCCCGTCGAACAGACCACGGCGGAAGGTCACGCGGTCAGGGCGATGTATATGTTTTCTGCTATGGCGGATGTGGCTGCGGAATTTGGTGACGAGGCCATGGCCGATGCCTGCTTCCGCCTCTGGAAAAACGTCACCGAAAAACGGATGTATATTACCGGCGGCATCGGCTCCTCCGGGCATCTGGAGCGGTTCACTGCAGATTATGACCTGCCCAATGACAGCATGTACTGCGAGAGCTGTGCCTCCGTCGGTCTCATGATGTTTGGGCAAAGGATGGCTGCCCTCACGGGGAATGCGGCCTACTGTGATGCTGTGGAACGGGCACTGTGCAACACGGTCCTTGCCGGCATTTCCGCCGAAGGGGACAGATACTTCTACGTCAACCCTCTGGAGGTATGGCCGGAGAACTGCCTGCCCTCCACGTCCATGGCCCATGTGAAAAGCGTGCGTCAGCCCTGGTTCGGCTGTGCCTGCTGCCCGCCGAATATCGCAAGAACCCTCGCTTCCCTCGGGCAGTATATCTATGCGCAGGATGCGCGAAGCATCTACATCAACCAGCTGCTCTCCTCTTCGCTGCATACGGAGGTTCGGGGTACTTCGGCTTCTCTGGAACTAGCCTCCTCCATCCTGAAGGACGGCAAAGCTTCCGTCACCGTCATCTCAGACGGCAGGCAGCCCTTTACCCTGCGTATCCGGATCCCGCCCTATCTGAAGGACCCTGTTTTCTCCCTCTGCGGAAAGCAGATCGCCCCCGTGATTGAAAAGGGCTACGCCGTGGTTGCCATCTCTCAGGAGGGGAAGCAGAACCTGGAAATCTCCGGCAGCGTTCAGCCCTGCTGGGTGGCCGCAAACAGAAATGTGCGTGCCGACGCCGGGAAGATTGCCCTCATGTTCGGCCCCTATGTCTATTGCCTGGAGGAGACGGACAACGGCTCCGGCCTGCCCTTCGTCTTCGTTTCGCCGTCGGCTTCCGTCAGGCAGGAGGCACCGGCTGAGGGTCTGCCGGGCTCGCTCCCGGTTCTCGCCTTTGCAGGCAAACATCTCAGCAGCGGCATCGAAACAGACCTCTACGCCTCTCCGGCATTTTCCTTTACCGATGCCGAGCTCAAAGCTGTGCCCTATGCCCTCTGGTGCAACCGCACCCCGGGTGAGATGGCGGTGTGGCTCAGGGCATTGCTGCCGGATCCGGGAAAGACAGAGGTCTGAGCTCCCGGAAAATTCTGAATTATATTTTGACAGGAAGTCATTATATAAAATAAAAATTAAAAAAAGAAAGGAAAACAGCTCATGAAGAAACTCTTAGCAATCCTGATCTGTGCTATGATGGTCGCAAGCATCTTTGCCATCAGTGCATCTGCCGATGATGTGGTGGAAATTACCTATTCTTATTGGGGAACGCCTGAGGAAGCAGCCTCTGTTCAGGCGGTTGCCGATAAGTTCAACGCCGAGCAGGACCGTATCCATGTCACTGTCCTGGCAATTCCGAATGAAGAGTATACCACCACCCTAAACTCCATGGCTGCAGGCAACCAGCTCCCTGACTGCGGAATCATGAACGAAAACGGGGTCCTGGATTTTGCGGCTGACGGTCTTCTGGCCGACATTTCATCCATGTATGAAGGTGCCGAATCCATGCCTCTCGATGCCATCACCTTCAAGGCAGACGGTAAGCCTGTGGCATATTCCGCAGCAAATGAAATCCTTTTCCTGTATTACAACAAGGATATGTTTGATGCAGCCGGTGTTGCTTATCCCGATCCCAAGACGCCCTACACCTGGGATGAATTCGTTGAGACGGCAAAGCTCCTGACACTCGATGGAAACGGAAACAACGCCGCATCTCCTGATTTTGATCCCAACAACATCGTGCAGTATGGCTGCAATGTGGATAACTGGACGTGGCAGCTGGAAGTCTGGGCACTGTCCAACGGCGGGGCATGGTTTGCTCCTGACGGGTCCGCCTGCACCATCAACACGCCTGAAGTGGCGGAATCTATTCAGAAGGTTGCTGACCTTTACCTCGTCGATCATGTTATGCAGTTCCGTGACGGCCTTGAAGACTCCGGCATTCAGTCCACAATCGCTGCAGGTAATGTGGCAATGGCCACCGGCGGTACCTGGAATGTGGGCACCTGCATGAACCTTGCCACCTTCCCTTACGGTGTAGCGCCGCTGCCTGTTATGAAGAAGGAAGTCACCATCTGCACCGGCGGTCCCCAGGTCGTGTTTGCCCAGGGCGACCATCAGGCAGAAGCAATGGAATTCATCAAGTGGTATACGAAGGAAGAGAACAGCTGGGATTCTCTCATTGCAACCGGTATCTGGATGCCTATCCTGGAAGAATACTATGTGAATGAGGAGCTCACGCATAAGTGGGTGGACAACCCGAACTTCAGCATGGGTTATGAGAACTTCAAGACCTCTGTTGTAGACTATGCCCATGACTATGCTGTCTCCACCTGCTGGTACTATGTGCCCCACACCAACGAATTCCTGGAATATCTCCGTTCTGAGCTCGGCTCTGTATGGACAGGTGATATATCTGCTGCTGACGCCCTCAGCCACGCAGAAGCTCATCTGATTGAGATTTTTGAAGGATACTGATCCGATTCGATAACCTGCATTATCCAGTTTCTCCGGGTGTCCGTCCCTCAGCGGACGGACACCCTCTGTTTAAGATTGACCGCATGGTTATTGACTGAGTACACTATGAAATTGAGGTGAGAGTATTGGGCAGACGTAAAAAGCGTCGCAATGCGCTGCTGCGAAGTGAAACGCGAACGGCCTATCTGTGCCTGATCCCGTCTATCATCGGCTTGATCTTCCTGACCTATATTCCTCTGATGGAAGTATTCGGCCTGAGTTTTTTCAGCTGGAAGGGCAACGGGTTTTCCGGTTTCAAATTTGTCGGCCTCAATAACTATATACGGCTCCTGACAACAGACCCTTATTTCAAGCAGTCTGTTCTTGTCACGATGTATTATACATTGATGGCAGTAATCGGGAGCATGATTTATTCCCTGATTATCGCTCTGCTGCTGAATCGGAAAATTCCTGCGAGAGGCTTCTGGAGGGCTATCTTTTATCTGCCCTATCTTCTGCCTGCTGTCGCAGTTTATCTTGGCTGGAACTGGCTGTACAATATCAATTACGGCCTTTTTAACTATATCATAAACAGGGTTTTCGGCCTGCCGAGGATAGGCTTCATCAATGATGCGAAACTTGTCGCACCTTCTCTGGCTCTGATCTCGGTCTGGCTGGCCGGGAACCTGATCGTGATCTTCCTTGCCGGGCTTCAGAATGTCCCGCGTTCCTATCTGGAGGCTGCTGAAGTCGACGGTGCGAGTTCCTGGCAGCGTTTCTGGTTTATCACCGTGCCCGTCATCAGCCCCATCATTTTCTATAATCTTCTCATGGCGCTCATCACAAATCTCCAGGTTATCACCCCTGCTCTCGCCCTGACAAAGGGCGGTCCGGGTTCCGCCTCCCGGTTTGTCTCCTATGTCATGTACCAGTACGCTTTTGAAAACCGGAAGTTCGGATATGCAGCAGCTGTGTCTGTGATGCTGTTTATCCTCATCGGCATTTTTACAGTCATTCTGTTTGCTACCAGCAGATCATGGATGTTCCAGCAGGGAGGCGATGACAATGAATAAGACGTCCAGCCTGTCCGGAAAACGGAACAGAGAGAGAATCGTCAATTCGGTCTGCTTTGTTCTGGTAGTCTTTTTCTCAGCGCTCTGTCTTCTGCCCATCTGGTGGATTTTCCGTTCGTCCCTGATGACGAATAACCAGCTCTATTCCAATAATGTACCCTTCTTCCCGCCGGACTGGCTCTTCTCCAACTATCCGCAGGCACTCAAAAACTTCCCGTTCTGGACGTATCTGAAGAATACCATGACGATTATCGTCCCCTCTGTGCTTGCCGGGACTTCGACCGCAGTCCTGGGCGGATATGCTTTCGCCCGGATGCGTTTTCCGGGAAAAAGATTTCTGTTTACACTGGTGATCGGATCCATGTTTCTGCCGGTTATGGTTACCCTGATTCCTCTTTACATCATGTGGACCAATATTCTGAAGCTTAACGGTACATACTGGCCGCTGATTTTGCCGTATTTCTGCGGTGGCGGAGCCTTTAATATCTATCTGATCCGCCAGTTTATCATGACCATTCCGCGAGAACTGGATGAGGCTGCAACGATTGACGGAGCGGGTCATTTCCGGATCCTGATCAGCATTATCCTCCCGGCGATTAAAGCAGCTATGATCGTTGTTGCGCTCCTGCTTTTCACCCAGATGTGGAATGACCTGATCCAGCAGTCATTGTATATTCATGACGCGAAAAAATTCACCATCGCTCTGGGGCTCTCACAGTTCAAGGGCTCTCTGAAGCAGGACTATTCTGCCATCATGTGTGCAACCTGCATGTCGTTTGCTCCCGGCATCCTCTTTTATCTGATGGGGCAGAAGTATTTTGTCGAAGGCATTGCACTTACCGGCCTGAAGGGTTGATCCATGAGACGTTTTGAGAAAGAGGGAAGGGGTGAACCGTCTCCCGCATCAGGCCTGAAGCGGGCAGGCTATATGGCCCTCACGCATTTCTGGAAGCTGATCACAGCCAATATTCTTTTTGTGCTTTTTTCGCTCCCGATTATCACAATGCCTGCCGCCCTCACGGCACTCGACAGAGTGTGTGTTATCATCTTTCGCGACGGGAATATTTTTCTCTGGCATGAATTCTGGAAGGAATTTCGCCGGAGCTTTGTGCGTGTCCTTGCCCCGGGCATCCTTTTCGGGCTGGGACTCTTTGCCGGTTACTTTTTCATGAGCCTCGGCAATGGCAACCCGGAACGTGGAATGATCACAATCCTGTTCTGGACAATCGGGATGATGATGACACTGACAGTGCTGCTTGTAGGGGAGTATTTTTTCGTCATGGTTTCGGTTCTGGAGGTCTCAAACTTCGATGCACTGAGAAATGCGGTGCTTCTCTCACTGGCGAGACCTGTTCGATCTGCCGCAATCCTTCTGATCCTCTTTCTTCTTCTGTTTGGTGCCCTGGCTTTGCTGCCGCTCAGCCTGATTCTGATTGTTTTCATCTGGGCTGTCCTTGCCCAGTATCCCATCAGCTGTCTGGCATATGATATGATTGAGAAGATGATTCTCATTCCTTATCAGAACCGGAAAGAAGAAAGCCTGTGAGCAGATTCATCTCCGGCCTGACAAACGGCGCCGTAAAAGCCTGATGATTCCTGCTGTCATAAAAATTCAGCTCTGCCGAAATAAGGCAGAGCTGTTTGTTCTTGTGGGGAAGGGCAGGGGTGAAACCGACCCACATAAGAAAATCCCTCCCCTCGGGGAGGGTGGCATCTCTGATGCCGGGTGGGGGATAGATCCGGCTCTTCCGGATACGGCAGGGGAGAAGAGAGATCATTCAGCCATTTTTCAATCCTCTGCAGCGGTCCGTCATCTCCCTCACCGAGGGTTCTGCCGGAGGCGCCGCATGCGGATCAGTCTCATATTATGAGAAGCAAAAGCTTGTATGCTCTCGCATATCAGTTTCATTAAGCGGGTCCATAGAACCCTTTCTCATCTTATGGAGATGTGAGAATGGATGAAGGGGAGAGGCGGTTGACGTTTCTTGCGTGCTGGCGTGTTGCGTCGGTCGGAGAGTGAAACGCTGCCTGTTTTTCTTTCAATCGCCTGCGTTTCAGCCCGCAGGCGAATCCATATATAAAATATATGTAGTCGGTTAAAAGTGTTGTGCAGCCTCATAGTTCATCTGCACCTGAACCGGCATCCTGATCTCCCTTTCTCCCGCCGTACCCGGAAAAGCCGGTCTTGGCTTTCCCGGTTCTTTTGCGGTTATTTTGCCCTTTCGCTGCAGAAGGCGTCGAACACAACGGAGAAGCTGTCATTCACGTCAAACGGCGTCTCATATTCTACCTCCGAGTTGACGATGCATCTGTCAATGGCGGCCGAAACCTCATCCGCTTTCCGGTTCAGCACGGCAAGTGCATTTCGCACTGTGTTCCTGTCAAAGTTGATGGTCACAACCTTCCTGACGTCGCATTTGTAGGTCACCTGATCGCCGTCGTTGTTGAATCTGTAGCCGTATCCGGCATTGGCCAGCACCTGCTCCCTCGAACGGATGTCGGCCATCCGCTTCAGAATCGCGGCCACATTCTGACGGGCGGAATTCAGGCTGGTCTCGGCGTCCAGGTCAATCTCCTGCTGTGCCTTCGCATGGTGGATTGCTTTTGCCAGCTTTTCCTTTTCGCCCAGCAGCCACACGAGGAATTCCACCATTGCCGTGATGCGGTCTGCATAGTCTGTTGCCGGTATGTCCGTCAGCACGGCATCTTCCGCACCCTCCATCACCTTGCTTCGGAGATAGGTGCTCTTTGTCTCTGTCACGTTCTGGTCGCGGCTCAGAATATTCTGGGCTTCATTCATCAGCCCCTGAATCCGGTTCTGGAACCGGAATGCTTCTTTCAGATTCATACTGTTTTCTCCTTTTCTCTGTTTCGTTGGCTTCATGATAGCACACCGGCACGTCCTTGTCATTGAACCTGTGGTTGAATCCATCCCGGGTGAAAAATCCCGGAGGTTGATTTGCAATCAACCCTTTTCGCCCCCGGCTGTGCTATCATACCATCATTCCGGATCTTGCAAAAAAAAGCTTGCATTTCCGTATTGCATCTGTTATTCTACTCTACTTGATTCTTTTCAGGAGGTGGCTGATCATGCCGGCTTACCGTTATCCCGTCATCGATCTCCCTGCGACAGGGGAGAATATCACACGCCTGCGTCTTTCCCGTGGCCTGACTGTGAGAGATCTGCAGCACTTCTTCGGCTTTGATGCCCCTCAGGCAATCTACAAATGGCAGCGGGGGCAGACCCTTCCTTCCGTGGATAATCTCTTTGCTCTCTCGGCTCTCCTCGGTGTCCCCATTGACGATATCCTGGTCGGATCCGGCACGGATTATCAGCAGCATAAAACAGAGCAGCAGGCAATAGCCTGCTGCTCTGCTGTTTCTTCGGAAGATAAGAGATATCAGAATTTCATACTGTTTTTGTAGAATGGTGGTAAGATATGATTCTTTCTCCTGCAATTCAATCTGCGGGCAGGACTGCGGATGCAATGCGCTTTCCGGCATCTGTGCAAAGAATGGGAAAGATACGATCCAGCTTCCACCCTTTTTCGCAGGCGTTCATAATGAGATCCGCCTCAACAAGAATCTGATAATCCGCTCCGTCAATATTGTTCAGCGTGTGGTGGTGTCCCACCAGATATGCTATTCTCTCCAGCTGATCCTCCGGCAGCGAAGCAAGAAAGTCTCTCACCATCACTGCCCCCTCCGTCTCCTGCCGCTTGTGGTTGGTATGCCCGAATTCATCCCGGATAAACGGGCAGGCAATGTCGTGTGTGATGGCCGCCGCCTCCAGAATATACTGGGTCTCCTGATCCAGCTTTTCCAGCTGGCCGATCGTTCTTGCATAGGTCCATACGCCGATCATGTGGTTGATATCGTGCAGGCTGCCGTCGCAGAGTACAATCATTTTTTCCATCATTTCCGCAATTGTCATCTCGTATTCTCCTTTTTATGAAGAGTCAGCTTTTTTGGGCACGGATTTCCTCGTATTTATGGAAAAGAGGCTGCAGTGTGTTCCCGGGGCGTGCAGGAAACATTTTGCTGAGAGCTTCGGATGCCGGAACCCACTCTGCTTCGTTGACCTCAGAAGACAGTACAAAATCTTTTTTCCTGGTGAATCCAATGAACCCGTGCATCAGCTGCTCATGATCGGAGAACCAATAGGTTCCGCCGTATTCAAGCCGGTCCGGTTCTAACCCAAGTTCTTCCTTCACTTCACGCCTGGCAGCCTCTTCGGCAGTTTCACCGGGGGTAATAAAGCCGGCAACATATGTCCAGTACCGTTCAGACAAACGGTACTGCCGGATCATAGCAAGCTCATTATACTCGTTCGCTACCAAAACGATCACGCAGCAGGAAAAACGATCGAACCAGTACCGATTGCAGCTGGTGCAGAAGGGGACATCACCGTTATCGCCGGCTGCTTTCCCGATAAGTTTTGTGCCGCATTTGGGGCAGTAAAGATATCGCATAATTCTCCTTACACCTGATTCATTATCCCTGTACTGAGGAGAGGGAGGACATTAATAACAGGCTCTTCATATGGATGCACTTCACGGATAGCAGAGAGCGTTTTTTCCAGATTTTCGGCCCGAATCGTGACTTCCACTTTGAATTCCGGTTCCAGGCTGAGTTCTCCGACGCTCCCGATATATGGATCCGTTCCTTCCAATGGCCGCCAGGTGCTCATAACCTCCGAGAATGAAAGGCAGGAATCATAGTTCCCGATGTGGCCGGCGTCTACCCGCTGCAGTACCTCCTGCAGCCGGGAAAAATGTGACTTCGGGATGAATATTTCGAGCTTTAGACATTGAAAAACCTTGGCATCTTTGCTTTCGAGCAGGGCAATCATATCTTCATAGCTGATCATCTGTTCGCTCCTCCTTAGGAAATACTATAAGGTTTCTTGCTTCCTGTGCTGTAAAATCTCTTGCCATTGTTTTATTCCTATTTCTTCAAGGAATTATTCTATCTCTTCGGGTTCTCCGCCCTGGTAAATGAATAGATGTACACCGAGTTCTTTCCATATCAATGGCTTGCGGGGAATAATAGCTGGTACTTCCTTTTATGAAATGCTGTTCAGAAGATCTTTCAGGCTTTGTAGCTCTGCTGCAGACAGCGAAATTCCTTTCCCAGGTTTGGTATGGTCTTCATTCCACGCGCGAATGTCGAATTTCGGGTCATTTTCACCCCATTTAACAATGTTGAGCTCTTTTTTCCATTTCCCCTCAGAGTCAAGAACCCCAAGATTCTGGATGATTTCAAATGTTAAGTCTGCCATTGTTATAGTCCTCCTTATGATTTTTTGTTTTTCACTTGATTAAGCAGATCTGTAAAGCTATTGTTTGATTTACTGATTGAATTAGAATGGTCAGTTTTTTTCGTGCTGCCAATGCTGCCTGCGCTACCCTTGGGATTTTTCAATATATCTTCAAATGAATTACCTGCGGTATTGTTTCTCGAAGAAGATCTTGAGGGAGCATCTTTTACACCTTTACCGGTTTTATCAGAATCAGGGGCGGGGGTAGCTACAGAAAAAGAAGGTGTCTCAGGCTTATCGGTATTTACTCCTTCAGGAATTCCTTCGATAGGCTCTTCAGGCATAGCAGAGGAGGGAACTGATATCGGCTTCTCCGGTTCTTCAGGCTCTAAAACAGGATCTTTCGGAGAAACTGGAGTTTCATCCTTGCCAGGTTTCCCTGTGTTACCTGCATCATCCCCGGGAACAACGGGTTCGCTGATCCCTGGTACTTGGCCACCAAGCCCTATCAGTATGGTTTCGGGATCAATAGGATCTTCTTCACCGTCCATCATCCGCAGCAGCAACCCGGCTCTTGCCTTGACACGTTCAAGCAGCTCAGTTGTCCGACCTTCCGGCTGGGTATCAACAGACTCCTCCGGCTGAATGCCAAATGAAGATAACTCCGTAAGAACACGTTCAATCGTCTTTTCAGGATCGCGGAAGTATTCACTGCCCCTGATGCGGATGAATCTCCATCCGGAACGTTCCAGGATGCACTGCCGTTCCATGTCTTCCCGGATCTTTTCTTCTCCGCTGTGCCACCTTTCTCCGTCGCATTCGATGACAACTTTTTTCTCTCCACAGAGTGCAACCATATCAAGTCGATACGCTCCGACCTTCCATTGCTGCACAAGATGGTAACCTCGGGCTGTCAATGCTTTCGCAACACCCTCTTCAAAAGGTGATTCAGAGTCATGCTCGATCTGCTGTGCCTTGATTGCAAATCCTTCTGGATTCAGGGAATAATCAATCAGCCTTTTTCTCATGTCATTCGGCTGCAGGTCATTCGCCGCATCGAGAGAATCTACAACCCAAAGCTGGTCTTTGGCTCGGCTGACAGCAACGTTATACCGTTTTTTCGTGGCCTGATCTACGCCTTCACCAACCATTCTGAGAGGTCCGGTGCCTTCATTGCTGTCGACGACACTCAGGAAGATAACATCCCTTTCATCACCCTGAAAGTTTGCGGAATTGCCGCAAAGAACACAGCGTTTCTCAAGCTCTCGCTGGTCAATATGATTGACAAGAAGCTGCTGGATGGCTTTCGCCTGATCATCACCAAGCAGGGAGATCACACCGAAGGTTTTTCCGTCATACTCCGGCTGCTCCATGCAGGCTTTTATCAGAGCCACAATGGTGAGTGCCTCTCGAGGATTCACTTTCCTTGGCTCCAGCCGTTTTCCATCCGCAACACGATAATTCACAACTGCCGGGAGAAGATTGCTGCTGCCTGCATCCCGGAGGGGCTTGATTTTATAATCATAGCTCAGCATGTTGCTAAAGCCGATGATCTCCGGCACGCAGCGGAAGTGTTCTCTCAGCATCAGCGGCTGGAAGGTGGTCATGGCTATGTCGTATATCGAGCGTTTACTGTCATATAGCGACGCGTTCGGAATCTTATCTCTGATATACTCATTCTGCAGGGCGATCATCTTTTCGGTTTCAGAACCGACTGCCATAGGGCTGACCTGCTTGTCATCGCCAACGATGATCAGCTTTTTGCCCATATAAAGGATAGCAAGGCTTGAAAGGTCAGCCTGGCTCGCCTCATCGATGATGACGATATCAAATGTGTTATCACCGGGTTCAAAGTTTTCCAGCACCTTGCCGATCGGCATAATCCAGGCCGGGACGGCTTTCTGGCAGATTGCCATGTTTCGTTTGGCTGAAGCACGCAGTTCTGCAATTCTCTTCTTGTTTCCGGTGCATTTTCCGATAGATTTGACAGCCTGCTTCCATCCCTGCAGAGCCTGCTTCATGGTCAGGTCCTGTTCGGTTCTTCGCAGAAGATGATACCATGCACTGTATTCTGCGTATTCAGCCGTGACGGCACGATAGTTTCTGCTGAGCTGCACACTCTTTTTCTGCAGTTCACTGTAGGGCTGAGCATTGATTTCTTCCAGTTTGCCGGAGAGCTGTTTCCATTTCCAGGCATCCAGAATATCGTCAGGGAAGGTGGATTTCCCATGGATTCCTTCTCTGTTCGCAATGGCCTCAGCCCACTGCGGGGCAAAGGGTTGCAGCTTTTCCAGCAATTCTTTTCGCTTTGCCTGCAGCGTATACTTGCAGTAAAGTGTGCCGAGTGTATGATAGGCTGTGCTGTATGCGGCAGGGTTTCTGTCTTCTGTTGCCTGCAGAAGTCTCATGCAGGACGGAGACAGGTTCATGCTTACTTCTGATATGGTTGCCGTCTGCCTGTCAATTTTCCTGATATTTTCACTGCTGACGAGTGCGGCATACTGGCATTTGCAGATTGCCGGCAGAATGCGGATAACCGTCTGGAGGATCTTCTCCGTAACCGTTGTGTCAGAATCCATTGGAGAAAAGCCAAACAGATCCTGTTCTGGCATATGGTTTAAAGAAAGCAGTCTCCGCAGCTCTTTATAATCCTCTTTATACCAGCCAAGATAACGCTCAATCAGCGGAATCCAGTTCTTCGCCACATGTTCAGGATCACTCCGATCAAGTTCGCTGAAAGGAGTGACACCGAAGGGAACGAGCAGTGCATCCCAGTATGCGGCACACTGGTTCCGCATTTTATCAAGCATGATAAAGTCAAGGAAGATTCTGCAATCATCTGCACTGCTGATTTCCTCCCCGTCGATTCTGACGGACTCCAGTGCTTCAGAGAGTCTCTTCTTCAGGAGGAACCTGCTGATTTTTCCTTTGGCTTTGAACTTTTCCTCTAATTCGATAAACTCGCCTTCATATTCCTCATAGTGATAGGTTTCGGAATAGGTTATTCTCCTGCCAAATGCATGGGAAACAATCGAGTCAGAAAACTCGCTGGTATCCTCAATCTGATTGAGAAGCATATTCCACCGGTCAACATACTGGCCGCCTTTTCTCCCGTCCACTGCAGCCTGAATCATCCAGGGTTCCGCAGTTTCGAATGATTGGATGAAGGAGAGAAGTTCACGAAGTTCCTGCTTCCCGGAGTAGGGCACAGTGAATTCTCGGCCATCAAAGCGGTAGTAGACAGACTGTGCTGCACGGCTGTTGCTGACTGCCCAGCCCATATTAGCAGCGAGTTTCTGTATCGCCGCATCAGATTTCTGGACTGTCTCACAGGCAGCGGAAAAATCCTCCGGAGAGAGCAATTCCTCAGGACAGGGGAGTGAGCTGTCAAGCTCAGCTTCTTCATCTTCTGTGAGAGCGGTGTTGCTGTGATAGAGATCTGCCAGTTCCGAAACGGTAAGTGGCAAAGGTTCCCCAATCAAAACCTTGCCGGGAATGTAGCTGAGATCCTCTGCATGCTCCACAACAAACGCTGCAGCACGGGAAGGGGATATCCCTTCGCCGTTAATCACGATGGAGCTGTATTCCTGGTTGATAAGGGCGAAAAGTTTTTTTCTTGTTTCCGACAGTTCCTTCATGATGGCTGCACGTTTTGCCTGTGTTTCACCCATCTTTCTGTGCAGAGCACCGGAAGAGTGATTTGCCATATAATCCGAGATTCCATCCACAGATTTTTCCATGTCTGCGTTTGAATCATCCAGGACGGAAACACAAAGGCTCTGTATCCCCTCAGGCACCTTTTCCTTCAGCACATTCAGTGCCTTGGATGTGTAGCTCGTGATCAGCACACTTTTGCCTTTCGCAAGAAAATGCCCTGTCAGATTTGCTATGGTGTGTGTTTTGCCTGTGCCTGGAGGCCCCTGAACCAGTACGGCATTATAGGCTTCAATGCGTTTTGCAATTTCCAGCTGTTCCCGGTTTGCGGCTTTCGAGAGCAGAATGTCCTTGCTCTCTCCACCCACTTCTGCCAGCTGTTCTTCTATGCTGAGATCATCCGGATCCTCCGGTATCTCAATAAATCCACCGGCGACAAGCTCACGGATCGGATCCGGCACAAAACCGGTTTCTTCTATTTTCTGCAGGATGCTGTCGATGGCCTTCAGCGTTCCGTCCACTCTTTTTCTGGTGATGAACACCGGGTTCATCTTCATAAGATAGCGGTGCTCTTTCTGCCAGTTTTCCGGAACTTCATCCTTGCAGAACAGGGATTCGGAGGAGAAATACCGTACCATCTCCATCAGATAGTCCGGGGTGTCGTTTCTGTCCAGCGGGTGATAGTCATACTGCATGAGTTTGTCACGCAGATCTCCCAACTTATCCAGATTGATATCCGGCATGGCCTGGAAGAGCACAGAATAAAGGTCTGTGTTATTGTCGGTGTCTTCCACGGTAATTGTGTTTTTAATCGGGTCGTACCGTACCATAACACGTCTTGTCAGCACAACCTGATCTATTTCGGAATCCCTGTCGATCAGCTCACCGTTGGCTACGATCATCTCGTATTCAATGTCACGCTGAAGGTCAATATATTGCTGATAGAATTCCATGAAGAGGGAACGGGTTGCTGAAATCATTTTCTGCCGCTCCGCCCATACAGCCCGTTTCTTTTTCCAGGCATCATAAGCGGCAACCCTGTCTGCATTCTCCTCAAAGAGGACTATGGTCACTTCTTCATCAGGACTTTTTTCTTCAATTTTATACTGATCTTCCGTAGATTCTACCGTCCCGAGAAGTGACAGCTGCTCAGGCTGTGCCTGCTTCGGCTCAACCCAGTTAAAAATCTCCTGTCCGGATTGATCAAACACCCGTCTTTGCAGAACCTTAGGCTCTTTATAATAATCATCCCAACCGGGCTCCAGCCATTTGAGTAAATCCTGATCCGGCTGGGGGCACTTTTCGTGCTCGGGCTTATGCACAGAGAAGAGAACAGAACTGAGTTCTCCCTCTTCTGCTTCCGTCCTGTCACGATAGGTGATTTTGATGTTTTCCCTGTCCTCATGGATCGCATTGATCGCTTTATGCCATGGATAATCTGAGACCTTATAATAGGTCTTCTGCTTCAGGGCATTGAGTTCCTTTGTGAATTTGAAAAGAGCCAGGGCCCTCTCCTGTACACTGTATTTGTTTTCATCCATAGCGTTTTCTCCGATTCGGGTGTTTCCGGATGCCAGTCAACCAGTGTAAAGGTGGTATCCCGGCCCCTATTTGATTTTTCTTTTTGTATCTGCTATATTGAAAAAAATGATTCCTCAACCAATTACGGATATTATAAGGGAGTGATATAAGGTGGAAGGTAATGAAGTATACATGATATCTGACATTTCGAGGGAAATCCAGTCAGATCTGACAGCGGAACAGTTAAGCCGGTATAAAAGTAAACTGCAGGCAAAAGCACTGAACGATGTTCTGGTGGAAGAAGGCTACCTGTTCGATAAGGAACATGGCAGAGGCATAACGGAAGCAGGACGTGCTGCAGGTATTTACACGGAAGAAAGGGTCAGCCCTAAAAACGGAGAAAGCTATGAACAGATCCTCTTTTCAGAAAAAGCCTATGACCTGGTGACGGAAGCCGTCAGGGCGAGATATCCGGAGTTATTCCGTTTAGAAACGGACACTACATACCTGGGAAATTATTGCTGCATGATCAGTGTGAAAGATTTTCTTTCAACTGATTGTAACAGCTGGCTCGCAACCATGCAGGCAAATTACAGCAGGGTTTGTACTCATCCGCTCACGGAAGCTCAGATCCGGGCATGGAAAGATGAATTCCGGGTAATCCAGCAGGGTATACCGTCCAAATATAGCGATCTATCCATGATTTTTGAATACGTTATTCCCGCAAACCAGAAGGAAGGTCTGGAACCCGACCCACGATATATCATTCGTCCGGACCTTATCATGCTCAGTTCAGATACGGTTGCCATCTTCGAATTCAAGCAACTGGATATTGACAATAGAATTACATTACGACCGGCCAAGAAATACAAAAGAAGTATTCAAAGATATCACAGTAAATCCATTGGCATGCGCAAAAAGCTGGCCCTTGTTTTAACCGTAAGGGTAGGTTACAGATGCAGGCATCATCGCTCCGTCACTTGTTCTCCGGACATTCTGCCGGAGATATTAGATGAATTCTTCGGCGGCCACAGTTCACCGTATCCGAATCCGGATGAATGGATAAAGAGTGAGTTTGCATTAAGATAAGTATTCAAATTTCTCCTTTATATGAAATACACTGAATCTATATTTTCAAAAAAATATTATACTACAAGGTTCACATAATGTGCAAATTCTTTCCGTTAGGCAAATATAACAAAAAAGGGTAATGATATTTGTTGAGATTGCACAAATATAGAAAACAATATCTCTCATATACGGCAGGGTGGGGTACCTCATTGAAAAGCCTGAGGGCTTTCCAACACGGCCTCCTCCCACGCCCGCCTGCTTACCCGCAGGTGGGAAGGGTTTTATTATTTATATCAAAAAAGAATCAGAAAAAGCATTTGTCCGTTCACGTTAAGGCAGGCAGGTGCTTTTTCGTTTTGTAGAGATGTTCGCTAAGTGAGTAATAAAATGCGGCGTGCATTTATAAGTGCTGGACTATTCTGGCTTGTTGAATTAGAGGCCTAACACTATATTTTGTGGTAAAATTGGTTACAAACCGGGGAAAAATTCTAAATATTGTGAAACCACCTTGACTTTGCAGCTGCAAAATATTATCATACCATCCAGAGTTTATATAGCAGAGCGGTATGTCAGATGTACTGATTGCTTACATATACAAGTAGTCAACCCATATGTATTTTAGAGTTTTATAATGCCGGATTTGCGCTCTTTTCTATGTAATTTGCAAACCCTTTCAGGAGATTCCCTTTAAGGTTTAGAATGTGTCCTTCCCATTCTGTTACTCATTTGAAAACTCGTGAGTGGGTTGTTCGAATAATCATTTTATAGTATCAAGGAGTTAGATAGGTGATTGGTACAAGTGCTGAAAAGAAGTTACATACACTTCCCTTACAAGCGTTATACGATTTAGCGGAATTGAAAAATATCCAGGAAGAGGAGATTAAAAACAAAGAGAAAGGGGAAGTAATCCAAAAACTCTTATGCACAAACATAACTGAAGATGAAATCGATACAGCTGTTAATGACTATATCTATGGGTCAAGGGTTTCTTTTACATTATGGGGATTCTCCAGGAAACTTAATAGTGAAGATCTCCTGAAATTGCTCGATTTGGATGGGCATGAGGAGGAATATGAATTTGAAAATGGCCTGCGGAATTTACATATAATTGCAGTGAGAGACAACGACGATAGGCTGGAACTGCTTTATAATTACAGTAAAGAGTATATTTATCTTAGCGAGGAAGGGCGCACGGAGAGTGTTTGGGAGTTGCACCGGGGCTGTTTGTGGATAGGAAATGATAATAATTATCTTGCCAGCATCAGTAAGCATGAAAAGATGATGTCGTTTATGCTTCAGTTTATTGGAAAGATTTTGGATAATTCTTTGTTTCAGATTAAGCCGCCAAAAAAAGCCATCGAAAGATGTATTAACTCCTCAATAATGAGCAGGGTTGTATTACAGGGAGTAGCGGGAGAAAAAACTATAATTTCTAATTCCTATGGTCTTACAGAGGAGCAAGAACGTGAACGTGACAGAGTAAAAAATAGCAGGTTCGATACTTCCGGCAGCTATATTGCTGATATATCAAAAGACGTAACTGCGACGATTAAATACAATGTGACAAAAGGGAGTCTAGGGGTATTTAAGCACCTTTCCTCTAAAATCCTGTTTGCGTGGTCTAGGCAAGCTATTGATATCATATTAGAAGAAATAGAGAATTTAAAAACCAAAACTGCTGAAGAAATCTATCGGGAAGTAGGAGCAGAGATAAAATGGGGCAATTTCTCCCAACTGACATCAAGCCTTAATTGGTTCCTCACCGAGGTTATTGCTGCACATAACCGTGAGGAGGGGTCTCGCTACACTATACCAGAGGAATTCAGAGATGTACTTCAAAACGATAAGCTATTTCATAAATTACCAATGATTTATTGTGAGCAGTGCGAATCTTATGATATTCCGATCTGTGTTAACTGTGGTAGTCGCCTTTCATATAATCGGAAAGGGATACTGGAATGTAGTTGTGCGGCTCCTTTAAGGTTTACTTGTGCGGAGCAACATTGGTCTTGTCGAGAATCTCCATGGTATATTCCTACACAAAAGTTGAAGGATTTGATCGATAACAATATTAAATTTCTTTTCCGAGATAGAAATATGGAATATAGCATGTGTATTATGGAGAATGATTTGCATATTGTTATAGATGCTGGTGCAGATTACTCTCAGGTAGAGATCCCGTTTTCTGATATAACATGCTTTAGAAATGACCTTTTACCAGATGCCAGTATAAAAGAAAAAGTTGTATATATGAAGGAGAAATGTAATTGTTCTTGCTCATATATCAATATTGAGAAGTGCACTAGTGATCCTAAGCTTTATTGCTTACCAAAACTGTTTTATGGGATCATTCCATCTTTCAGACCACAGCCACATAAAGGGAGCGAATTTGGAGATGTATCTGGTGAAGTAGAAGTTAATTGGAAAAATTATCAGATGATAGGTATTATTAAGAAAAATAGTGCAAACAAAACGAAAAAAGGAAGAAAAGCAGATCCGGAAACTCTGATCCAAAAGCCCCTGCTTTCAACATCACCCGAGGGGGAAGAAATCATTCGCCAGTTCGTTGAACAGGGTATGACAGATAATAGAGTGGATGTTATCGCTATTGTAGCACCTCAGTATTTTGATCGCGGATTGAAGGGCACTCTTAACATGCTTGCAAAATATATAAATAAGAGAATTGTTTATATTGGCTTAGATGAGGTTTGCCAACTGGTCTCTAAGAACGATAATATAGCGCTGGGCTAAATACAATGGGCACTGTAGCCATATATCGTGCAAGGAGAACGACTAGAGTTATGGCAAGGTATATGTTCGCGGTATTGAGTAAGAATGGCGTAATTTCTTCTTGACAATATAGAATAAAACCTATATTATTTAAGCGCGGGGTGGTTTCATGAATAGGTTTGAAGTAGAGTTTTATGAGACTGAAACAGGCGAACAGCCTGCAAGACAATTCCTACTATCGCTTGATAAAAAGATGAGAGCGAAAATGGTAGATACAATCAGCATTTTGCAGGATAACGGGAACGAGCTTAGAGAGCCTTATAGTAAATACCTGTCGGAGGGGATTTTTGAACTCAGAGCGAAAGTCGGTTCGGATATTACTAGAGTTTTGTATTTCTTTTATGTAGATAAGCATATAATACTGACGAACGGCTTTATTAAGAAAACACAGAAGACACCGAAAAAGGAAATTGAACGTGCCAAGGGGTATCGGGCGGATTATCTGAGAAGGAAGGGTAAATAAAATGAGCGTAAAGTTTGATGATTTTCTTCAGGAACAGCTCCAGGATCCTGAATTCAGAAAAGAATATGAAGCACTACAACCTGAGCACGCCATTATACAGGCTATTATTGATGCGAGGCGGCAATCCGGAATGACGCAGAAAGAATTAGCAGAGAAGACAGGGATAGCCCAAGGCGATATCAGTAAACTGGAGAGAGGAAATGCAAATCCGTCTATCCGGACATTGCAGCGGTTGGCTGCAGGGATGGGAATGACGATCAGGCTGGAGTTTCAGCCAGTTCCGGCAAAGGTGGCTGCACAGAGAAAAGCTTGAGAAACAATTCTGGTTGTATATAGAGAGACCAAACATAAGATGTTCAGCGAGAGCTGAGCATCTTTTTTTAGGGGCTCCTAAAGAAATCTTGAGAAAAGTGTAAATCTTTAGATTTTGTGACAGATGTGTGATGGAGGGCATGCTATACTGTGCCCGTACTTGAGAGAAAAAAACAAATCAGCCTGAGGGGCTGAAGAAAAAATGAAAAACAAAGGAGAAAACAAAAATGTTCAAGACTGTTCTTACTTATTTCGCTGCAAAGAAAGTGATCACCTGTGTTGTCCTGACTACTATGCTGATCGGTGTTATGGCTGTTGCCTGTGTGGCAGCGGTGTTTGCCCCGAAGGCTTCCGCCGAAGAGATGAATCCGTACGCCGGCAAGACCTTTGAGATGGTTGATGCCAAAGTCGGTACCTATCAGATCACCGTGACGGATGACGGAAGGGCTCTGGTCAAGTTCCCGGACAATGCACGTGTCGGTTACTACTATGACGCTTACGTCGGAGACAATGGAGAGCTGCTCGTAGTCGACGGCAACAACACTGTGTTCTCTGCTTCTATGAATGATAACGGCACCCTTTCCGATTACGACGGTGACACCTGGTTTGATTGTGACTGAAGAGACAGACCTCTGAGATAATGACTCGCCAAACCGGTTAAATGGTCCGAAGCGGAAAACAGAATATTCGGGAACCGGTTCAATGCTCCGGTTCCATAAAGTCGGCAGGCAGTGAAAAATATCACATATCTGCCGGCTTTTTTATTTGTGCTGGAGGTGTTTCAGGAGGGCTTCCAGGCTTTTAAGATATTCCGCCTCGGAGATGGCGTGGTGGGCAAGCATGGTTTCCAGCATTTCCTGCTGAGCGGAAAAGAGATCTGCGTTGGAGTGGATTCTGTTCTCCCCGGCTTTGGCTTCCGCAATAATGTTCATGCTGCACTGTCTGCCTTTATTGCAGGGTCAGAGGTTGACGGAGCTGACGGATCGGGCCGGTTGCCTTTGGCCAGCTTTTTCTCCCACATCTTGCGGTAGAGATCATAGGCTTCCTCATAGGTCATGGTGTTCATCATTTTCCTCCTTTTTTAAGCAACAGATTGGATGAGTGATTCACGGGACAC
>CACYYN010000005.1 GCA_902778665.1 Oscillospiraceae bacterium
ACTTGGTTGCTGGAATCCACTCCGCAAAACTCAGAAAATGCGCGACTGTCTATAGCCTCTGCAACCGTTCCCTCATCGGAAAGATTGTAGAGATTCTGCAGTATGAATAACCGAAGCATCAATTCCAGGTCATAGGGCTTGTTGCCGCGCTCTCCTTTGTAATAGTACGGCTGTATGAGTGCCTTCCACTCGCCCCACGGGATGATGCGATCCATCTGCTCCAGAAATTCCTTTTTCTTTGTCCGTACTTTCGCCAACTCATCGTTAAACGCGGACAGCGTAATCTGTTTATTCATACCGCTATTTTACCATATTGCATGCAAAGCCGCACTACTCATTTTCTGTGCGGTGTTGCCATAAATTATTCTACCATTTGGGGAGTGCCTTTTCAAGTAGAGACCCAAGTTTTTATCGCAGCGAAGGGAATAAAAAAGCACAGAGCCGATACATGAATATCAGCTCTGTACAGATATTATGGTGCCGGTGGTCGGACTCGAACCGATACGTTGTTGCCAACGAGGGATTTTAAGTCCCTTGTGTCTACCATTCCACCACACCGGCAGCTTTTGCCTTAATAATTTATCACCGCCGAGTCGGAAAGTCAAGCAAAGCTTGCCGATTGCGGGAGAATATGGTAAAATCAATTGCAGAGGTGTCTTATGAACAAGAGAAGACTGATTATTTTCACATTGATTACGCTTGCGGTGCTCTCCCTGGGGATCTGTATCGCAGTGTTTACGCCCGTGCCGATTCCGGCAGGGGTGGAGAATATGGTGCGCGTCTATACCCGCAACAAGCCGGACGCAAAAATCACCGTGGCGGTTATCACCCCGGAGGGAACGGAGACCTATGCCTACGGGCATGACGGTATCCGCATTCCTGTGCCGGAAATCTCCTACGAGATCGGAGACATTACCAAGACCTTTACCGGAGCTATCGCCGCAAAGGCCGTCATGGACGGGATTTTATCTCCGACAGCCCGGATTTCAGACATTTTACCCCTTTCCAGGGCGGTCTATTCCCCCACGGTTTTTGAGCTGCTGACCCATTCCTCGGCCTACTCCTCCTACGCACCGGGAATCTCCCGGGCGGAGGGTTTTATAGGCAGAAACCCCTATGAGGGGATCTCCGCCAATGATGTTGTTTCTCAGACCTTCGGCTTTAAGCTGACTTACGAGCCGCCTTACCTCTATTCCTATTCCAATTTCGGCACGGCGGTTGCGGGGGCTGCAATATCAAAACTCTATGATGTGGATTTCTACAGCATCCTCACCATCTTTGCCCAGGAGGAGCTCGGACTGCGGCATACCTGGGTTGATCTGGAGGGAGAGCTCGACCACGGCTGGGCCTGGAAGGATACGGATGCCTATCTTGCCTCCCACGGTCTCAGCTCAACCATCGGGGATATGGTGGCCTATGCCCGGCTTTATCTCAACGGCGGGCACGAGTTTCTCAACCTGGCAGCTGAGCCCATGGTGGAGATTAACGCGGATAACAGCGTAGGCTATTTCTGGAATGTCACCAACAGCGGCAATATCCTCTGGCATTCCGGAGAGACGGGGCATTACGCCTCCCAGATCATGATTGACCGCAATCGGCACATCGCAGTGATCATCCTCTCCAACTACGGCAATGACCGCTACGGCAATATCCGTGAGATCGGCTTTGCACTGATGGACGAAGTGGAAAATGCAGCATAAACGCCCGCCTGAACGTTTGTTTTCAGAGGCGGAGAAATAAGGAGATCAGACCATGGCAAACAACAATTCTTACCCGGAACTCTACCATCTCGTGGATCTGCAGGACTGCCCGTATTGCGGCGGCAGCGCCCTGCTGGAAGAGGAGAACGGCTGGTGCTTCTATGTCACCTGTATGGACTGTGACCGGCACACCGTAGAGGTGGAATACCGCTCGCCCGACAAACGGGAAGAGGCGGCCCGTCAGGCGGCCTACCTGTGGAATGTGGGCAAGCTGCTCACCGGCACGCCGGGAGAATGACCGGCAGCCATGCTTGCAGGGGAGGAGAGACATCATGATCCTTGCCATTGACGTGGGCAACACCACCACGGTTCTGGGCTGTATGGAAGAGGGCGTCATTGTCGACACCGTCCGTATGCGCTCGGAGAGCGGCATCACGGTTGCAGAGGCCGCCATCCGCATCCGGAGTCTGCTGCACTACATGTCCGTCCGTGAGGAGGAGCTGGAGGGAGCGGTTATGGCCTCTGTGGTCCCGCAGATGACAGAGCCTCTGGCCGAAGCAGTCCGGAAGCTGACAGGCAGAGAATGCCTGATCGTGGGCCCGGGTGTCCGCACGGGCCTCAACATGAAGATCGATGATCCAACCACTCTGGGGGCAGACCTGGCTGTGGGGGCGGTTGCCGCCATCTCCTGCTACAGTGTGCCTGCAATTATCATCGATATGGGCACAGCCACCAGCATCACCGTGGTAGACGGGAAGAACACCTTCCGCGGCGGAGCGATTCTTCCGGGGGTCAAGCTTGGGTTTGAAGCCCTTGCCTCCGGCACCAGCCTTCTCCCGAAGATTGATATCTCACGGCCGGACCGCTGTATCGGCACCAACACCGCCGACTGTATGCGCTCCGGGGCGATTCTGGGCACCGCGTCCATGATTGACGGTATGATTGACCGCATGGAGGAGGAGCTGGGGGAGAAGTGCATGCTTCTTGCCACAGGCAGTCTGGCCGGGGCTATCATACCCTGCTGCCGGCATGAAATCCTCTGCGACGAGAACCTGCTGCTCAAAGGCCTCTGGACCATCTACCGGAAAAACACAAAACCAAAAACCTGACCCGAATGAGGTCATTCAGCTGCCGGCATGCCGGCAGCTTTTTATTTTCGGGAAAAGAGCTTGACAGATTCAGCTGTATGATGTATATTAACTGTGTTAATTCGATTAATACAGTTAATTCTTTGTTTGGAGGATCAGAATGATCAGCATCAACTACCGCGACGGCCGCCCCATCTATGAACAGGTGCGGGACGGTTTCCGCCAGCTGATTATCACCGGGGTGCTGCCCGCCGGGAGCAGAATGCCCTCGGTGCGGGAGATGGCCTCGTCCCTCACCATCAATCCCAACACCATTCAGCGGGCTTACCGTGAGCTGGAAGCGGAGGGATACACAGTCTCCGTGCCCGGCAAGGGAAGCTTTGTGACGGACCGGCTGGATGCGGTTCTTGCCAGAAGGGAAGCGCTTCTCACAGACTTCCGCTCTCTGGTCGGGGAGCTGAAGCAGGTGGGGGCGGAGAAAGCCGACCTTACGAGAGTGATTCAGGAGGAATACAACACATGAGTGACGCAATTGTGATCCGGGATCTGGTCAAAACCTTTGACGGATTTCGTGCGCTGGACGGGGTGAATCTCACCGTTCCGTCCGGCTCGGTTTATGGTCTGGTCGGAACAAACGGAGCGGGGAAGAGCTCCTGCATCCGCTGCCTGGCGGGCATTTATCGGCAGGACAGCGGGGATATTCTGGTGGATGGTCAGCCGGTGTTTGAAAACCCTGCCGTCAAGGCACGCATCGCCTATATTCCGGACGATATCTTCTTTTATTCCCAGGCGGGAATCCATGACATGGTGAAGGTTTTCCGTGACGTCTATCCTTCCTTCCGGATGGACCGGTTTGCTGAGCTGGGCAAAATCTTCAATCTGGATCCGAAACAGCCCCTGAGAAAGTTCAGCAAGGGCATGCAGAAGCAGGCAGCTTTCTGGCTTGCTCTGTCCGTCATGCCGGATGTGCTGCTGCTGGATGAACCCATGGACGGGCTGGATCCTCTCATGCGCCGCAAAACATGGAGTGTGCTGCTGGGTGAGGTGGCAGAGAGGGAGCTTACGGTTCTTGTCTCTTCCCACAACCTGCGGGAGCTGGAGGATGTGTGCGACCATGTGGGTATTCTGGACCATGGGAAGATGCTTCTGCAGCGCAGCCTTTCCGACCTGCAGGAGAACATGGTGAAAATTCAGGCGGTTCTCCCGGAGGGGACGGACCTGCCGGAGGGGCTTCATGTGCTGCACCGCTCCGCAACAGGCCGTCTGCAGCAGCTGATTCTCCGCGGAAAAGCGGAGGATGTGGAGCGGCAGATCGCCGCCTGCAACCCGGTGTATATGGACGTTCTGCCTCTGACACTGGAAGAAATCTTTATTTACGAGCTGGGAGGTGCTGATTATGAAGTTCAGAACATCCTTCTTTCATAAAGGCCTTGCTCTGAATCTTCTCCGCCGCTGCTGGCCTGTGTGGCTGGCGTATCTGGCGGTGATGATATTCGAGTTTCCGATGAACATTTACGGCAATATGCAGAGCTGGCGCGGACCGTTGCCGGATCTCGCCGAAATGCTGACCAACAGTATCCTGAACAGCGCGTGCAGCGCAGCAGAGATCTCCTTTTTTGTCTGCATTGTGGTGGTGATGGCGGTGTTCGGCTATCTTTACAACATGCGCACCTGCGGCATGATCAATGCGTTCCCCGTCCGCAGGGAAACGGTTTTCTGCACCTTCGCCCTCACGGGTCTCGTGCCTGTGCTTCTCGCTGACTGTCTGGCGGCACTTCTGACTGTTATTCTCATCGGCAATGCCGCCCCTGCCTGGACCATCGGACAATGGCTGTCCATGGCGGTGATGAGCAATGTGGCGTTTTACGGCTTCGGCGTTTTCTGTGCCATGCTCACCGGCAGCCTCTTTATCCTGCCGCTTGTCTATCTGGTGCTGAATTTTACTGCGGTTGTCGTAGAAGAATGCCTGCATGCACTGCTCGGTGTTTTCCTCTACGGATATGCCCGTCCGAAGGGCACAATTTCCTGGCTTTCTCCCGGCAATGCGGTTTTTCGTGATATCCATGTCCGATATGTCTATGATCGGACCGGCATCGGTGCAACCGCATATTCGATTGAAAACGCCTCTGCCCTTATTACCTATTGTGTTTTCGGCGTGGTGTTTCTGCTGCTTGCCCTGCTGCTCTACCGGAAGCGGCGGATGGAGGCTGCCGGTGACACGGTGGCAATCCCGGTTTTAAAACCGGTGTTCAAATACTGCATGGCGTTCGGCACAGCCCTTGTGCTTGCCGGCTTCGTCACGAGCGGGCAGTCGCTTCACTCCCGCACTGCTGCCCTTCTCGCATGCGCCATGCTGCTTCTCGGTGCCTTCATCGGGTATTTTACGGCCGAAATGCTGATGCAGAAGACCGTGCACGTCTTCACCTCCCGCTGGAAGGGGCTCATCATCACCTGGGGGATACTGCTGGTTTTCTCCGCCTTCTGTGAAGCGGACTTAATCGGTTATGAAAAGCGCCTGCCTTCGGCAGAAGAGGTGGAGAGCGTGTCGGTGGGTGCCTACGGGATGTCAGAGCTCCGGGAAGCGCAGAATATTGCAGACGCCGTGGCAATTCACCGTGACATTATTGCGCATAAGGATGAGCAGGAGAAAAAGCTTGACTCCTCCTATGCAACCACCATAAACTATGAATACCATCTGAAAAACGGAAGAACGCTTCGCCGCACCTACCGGCTTGCCTCCGGAGAGCAGGAACGGCAGGAAAAGGGTGATCTCTGGCAGATGCAGGAGCTGCTGAACCGGCCGGAGGCGATCCTTGACCGCGTCCGTGAGGAAAACGGCGGGCTCACGCCGGAAAGCATTGACAGGGCAAGCGTCTATACCCGTGTGTATGACGAGAGGACCCGTTATGAAACAGAGAAGGACCTTGTGCTCACCGCTGAACAGGCCCGGGACCTCTATCTGAACGGCATTCTCCCGGATATGGAGGAGGGGAGAATCGGGCGGATGAAGTTTTTTGAGAAGGATGATCGCCTTTCGGATACGTCCATCAGCCTGGAGCTCTCCGCAGCAGAGGAAAACTTCCTTGGCGGAGGCACTTCTCCTGTCCCTGCACGCCGTTTTTATTCTCCCTATTTCAGCGTCGATCTGGACTCTGTGCATACCATCGCCTGGCTGAAGGAGAATGCAGGGCTTGAAGTGATGCCCTACACCCGCCCCTCCTATGAAGACGACATGATGATAGCCGCACCCGCTTATACAGGTGTTGGATAATTCGATCATTCAAGAATCAGTAAAGAATCATCAGAAAGGAAGAAAAGCATGAAAAACGCACGAATCCTCAGCATCATCCTTGCCGTTGCCCTGGTTTTTACACTGCTGCCTGCCTTCGGCACCACCGCTGCCTTTGCAGACGGGCAGGGCAACAATTACACCGTCTCCTATGCAGATGCCAACACGGCTTCCGTTGGCGTAAATTATGTAAACCCGGTCGGCTTTACCGATCAGGGTATATACTGCACCGGTTCGGAACGGATCGGCAGCGAGATTCCGGAGGGGGCGACAGAGGAATACCCCGGGCAGTATGATGTCTATCAGAATGTCCTGGTCTTCATCTCCTTTGACGGCTCTGTCCGCAAGCTGGATTATTCCACCTTCCGTATGGAGAAGGAACACCCGGACAAGTATGCCTATGAATCTGACTGCTATATGCAGGGCATCCGGGTGCTGCCGGACGGGAATCTGGCAGAGCTGGCGGTTTTCTCCGAAAGCTGGAGCAACACGCCCGATGCCAACCGCAACAATGAAAACTTCTGGAGTGACGCCCATTATTCCCAGGAGTACTATCTCCGCATCCTGAGCCCCGAGGGCAACGAGAAATCCGTTTTCCTCATCCCCACACTGGACGATGAATACATCGGCCCCTTCGGGTCGGACCGTGACGGGAATGTGGTCTGCTCTGTGGGCAGCAGACTGATCTCTGTGAATCCGCAGGACGGCACGCCTAACTGGGTGCAGGAAGTGAATGTCTATCCCGACCGCGTCATCACCCTCGCTGACGGCTCCCTTGCTTTTACCGCCTGGGGAGATGAGAGCCTTGGCATCTACTTTGTGGATGCCGCAACCGGTGTGGTCAGCACCCCCTCCCGCATTCCCTCCGACGCCTACCTTGTGACCCCGGGGGAGGGAGAATATCCCCTCTATTACTCCAACGGCAGTGCCTTCTTCGGCTTCGTCCCGGGAGACGGCACCAAAACCTGCCTTCTCAACTGGATCAACCTTGACATTGCAGTGGAGGTTTCCGGCGATGTGCTTGTGAGAGACGACGGCACCATCACCGGTGTGATCCCCATGGAGGATGACAGCCAGGGCGTGCGGATTTTCACCATCACGCCTGCCGATGGGCCCTTTACCGGAGATAAAAAGGTTATTACCCTTGCTACCCCCTGGCTGGATTATGAGAAGCGTGCCCAGGTGCTGGCCTTTAACCGTGAAAATGATGCAATCCACGTCAACATTGCGGACTATTCCGTTTACAATGCGGATGAGACCTACGGCGGCAGCACGGAAGCCTGGAACGGCGGCGTCAGAAAGCTGGAGGAGGACCTCCTGAAGGGCTATGCGCCAGATATCATTGAACTCAACTCTCTGAGCGTGGAGCGCCTGGCAGCGCAGGGCCTGCTGGAGGATCTGTACCCTTACCTGGATGCCGACGCAGATCTCAATCGGGATGACTATTTCTCCACGGTTCTGTCAAGTGCGGAGATAGACGGAAAGCTTCTCTATACCGTGCCCGGCTTCGGCATCAACACGCTGATGGGAGAGCCCTCTGTGGTGGGGGATCATCCGGGCTGGAACTACCGTGACTTTCGTGCAGCCCTTTCTTCCATGAAGCCCGGTGCCCGTGCTTTGAACATCTACACCACCTCTGCTGACGTTCTGGAGCGCTGCTTCAGCATGAATTTTGACCGTTATGTTAACCTCGCTGACAGGACCTGCAGCTTTGAAAACGGTGACTATCTGGATCTCCTCACCTTTGCCTCCTCCTTCCCGGCAGAATACAGCTGGGAGAGCTACAGCTACGAGCAGGAGTCAGACTATGTCTCCCTGCAGGAAGGACGACAGATGCTGGTTTCCGGCTACCTCTCCAGTATTTATGAGGTGCTGTATTCTTCCGCCCTCTTCGGCGGAAGGCCCTTTACCTGCATCGGTTATCCGGTGGGCAGCGGCACCGGCAACTTCTTCTCCATCCAGCCCGGTTTCGGCATTTCCTCCGCTTCTGCAAATAAGAATGAGGCATGGCAGTTTATCAGACGCTGGTTTACCCCGGAGCTTCAGGCTCAGCAGTACTTCATGCCTACCAGCCGTGAGGCATTCCGGGCAAAGCTGGATGAGGCCATGACTGTGGAATACCGCAAGGATGACAGCGGAGAGCTGCTTCTAGATGCTAACGGCGAGCCCATCCCGGAGATGCGGGCTTCCGTCCTCGATGCAAACGGGGAAGAGAAGGGCGTGTATGCTCTGACGCAGCAGGATGCCGACCAGCTTCTGGAGCTGGTGGAGACCACCACCCGCCGTGAGACGGTGGATCCTGAAATCGAGGCCGTCATTCTCGAGCAGGCCTATGACTTCCTGCACGGCACAAAGTCAGCCGAAGAGACAGCGCACCTCACGCAGGAGGCAGTGCAGGCGTATCTTGCATCCAACAGCTGAAAAAAGGTGTTGACATCCCCTTGACAACAGGATAAACTAAGGTCACCTGGGTGAATGCCCGGGTGACCTTTTCACATTGTTTCAGTATGATATTTTAAAGGAGAAAGTGAATGAACATCCAGTACATCCATCCGGCAGACCAGTTGGTCATGTTTATGCAGCGTATTTATGACAAGGGTATGACCACCATGTCCGGCGGCAATCTTTCCATCAGAGATTCCGACGGCAACGTCTGGATTACCCCGGGCAGTGTCGACAAGGGCTCCCTCACGAGGAAGGACATTATCTGTGTCCATCCGGACGGAACGATGGAAGGCCCCCACAAGCCCTCCTCCGAGCTGCCGTTCCATCTCTCCGTCTACAAAATGCGCCCGGACCTCAACGCGGTTCTGCATGCCCATCCGCCTGCCCTCGTTGCTTTCTCCGTTGTCAGAAAGGTACCGAATCTGGACCTGCTCCCCACTGTCCGCCGCATCTGCCGGGATGCACAGATTGCAACCTATGATGTGCCGGGCTCCCAGGCTTTGGCTGACCAGATCGGCAAGGTGTTTGAGCGCGGCTGTGACATTGCCATTCTGGAAAACCACGGTGTGTGCGTCGGTGCTCCCGATATGTTTACGGCCTTCCAGCGGTTTGAAACCCTCAACTACACGGCCGAGCTGGAAATTCTTGCCAGCAAAATCGGCAATCTGAAGACCCTTCCCGAGAATGCCTACCGCACCTCCAAGGTCAACTTCAACACTCAGATGGATGACTTCATCCCCAAAACCCACACATCCGAAGAGCTGGCTGCCCGCCGCGATATGATCAACCTGATCCATCGCTCCTACAAGATGGGCCTCTTCACCGCAACACACGGCACCTATTCTGTCCGCCTCTCTGACGGAAGCATGCTCATCACCCCCTACGGGCTTGACCGCGCCTACCTGCAGGAGGAGGACCTGGTCAGAGTGAAAGCCGGCATGAAAGAGGTCGGCAAGACGCCTTCCCGTGCTGTCGGCATGCACCAGAAGATCTATGACGCCCACCCGGATGTAAATGCAATTCTCCTTGCTCACCCCGTGCACGCAATGGCGTTTGCCGTTTCCGATGCCAAGTTCGATGCCCGCACCATCCCCGAGTCCTATATCCAGCTGCGCAACGTCAAGAAGCTCCCCTATGAAGACATCTATAATAACCTGGATGCCATCATCGCCGAGTTTGAGCCGACCCACCCCGCAGCCATCGTGGAGAATGACTGCGTCATCGTTACCGGTGCTAACCTGCTGGGTGCCTTTGACCGCCTGGAGGTTATGGAGTCTACCGCCAACTCCATTCTCAATGCCCATGAGCTGGGTGAGATGGTGCACATCAGCGACAAAGAGATTGAAGATCTCAAAGTTGCCTTCAATTTTGAAGACTGATCAGGCTGAAATCATTTTTCCGCAAAAACAAACAGAAAACAGCAAAGGGGCTGCCTCAAAAGGCAGCCCCTTTTCAAATCCGGTCTATTCCTCCGGATACGGCTCAATTCCAAAGGCGCAGCGCACGGCCTTCTCTATTGCAGATGCAGGTGCATCCGAGGGAAGGGCATCGATGTCCTCCAGAATTCCGATTTCCGCATATTTCGGGTTGTCGATGCTGGAGAGGAGATAAAACTGCTTTCCGTCAAACACCGCGGTTCCCGCCCGGTAATAAACACCTTGCCGCTCAAAAATCCGGCGCTCCCCGCTGATTGCCTCTGCGGCTTTCAGCCCGGCGGGCACGGCGCCGTACTGCACAAAAAAGCGCTCAATCTGTTCCAGCTTCTCTTCTGACTGTGCCTTGTTATCCATTTGCTCCGACTCCTCCGTTTTTCTCTGTCACATGGGCATGTTCTGAACCATCATGTGCTTTCAGAATTCTCTTCAATTTTACGGATCCGTTTTGCTTCCGCTAAAACCTTTTCCGCCCAGTGCTCATCCGGTTCATAAACGCGCATTGCCCGAAACCCGTATTGCCTTGCGTTTTCCAGTATGGCCTTTTCGTCATCGATATGCAGGGAGATGTGGTAGAAATTCGGCATTTTCTGCGGCAGAGGCTGCGGCCTTTTCCGCTGCACCTCCTTCTGATGCCGCTCGCCGTTTATAATGCGGTCAAATTTAACGCCGTATCTCCGAAACAGATTTTTAATATAGGTCTCGGTGCGCAGGGAGGAGGTATAAACCCAGACCTCAAAACCTGCATGCTGCAGGTCGTGGATCAGCTGCGGCGTGCCCTTTCGCAGCCTGTCCGGAAACAGCCTGTTGAAAGGGAAGTGCAGTGCCGGCTCTGTCTCATACCGATCAGGGGAGACAAAGAGCACATCGTCAAGGTCAAAAGAAATTCTCATCTGTGTCTGCCTTCTTTTGTGTTTGTACGCTTTCTCATTTTATTACTGCTGTTGTTTGTTTCTCGAAACATATACGAAATTTCGATAATTTCACCAAAATTCAGGCTGTTTGCCTGAAAATAGGGATAAATCTTTGTGGATGATAGATCTTGATTCTTTTGCAGGAAAAGACTATAATCCCTCCCAATCCTGAAAGAAAGGAGGCGGAAAAACATGCGTGATGATCGTCAGGTTTCCGCTTGGTATGAGCTCGATGATGAGCCGAATTTTCCCAATCTGCTGAATGATGAGGACTTCGTCTGCTATTACTGGACGCTCCCGTTCTGCAATCTGTAAAGTGAGAAAATGAATGATTTGCCGGCAAGCTGTTTTGCTTTGCCGGTGTTTTTTTATGAAACCACCCCGCTCTGATGAGCGGGGTGGAAACGGTTATTCAGCTGTTCCAGGTGTCGATCTGCTCACGCAGCCAGGCAGCCCACTCGTCAATTCCCTCACCGGTACGGGCGGAAATCGGAATGATTTTGATATTCGGGTTGCGCTCCAGAGCACGCTTTTTGCATGCTTCCAGATCAAAGTCAAAATAGGGGAGGACGTCAATCTTGTTGATCAGCAGGCAGTCGCAGATGGAGAACATGAGCGGATACTTCAACGGCTTGTCATCGCCTTCCGGCACGGAGAGAATCATGGCATTCTTCACGGCACCCGTGTCAAATTCTGCCGGGCACACCAGATTGCCGATATTCTCCAGAATGGCAACATCGATATCCTCATCGCCCAGGCCTTCAATACCCTGCCTGGTCATGCCTGCATCCAGATGGCACATGCCGCCGGTATGGAGCTGGATCACCTTTGCACCGGTCTTCTCGATGGTGGCGGCGTCCACATCCGAGTCGATGTCGGCCTCCATCACGCCGATACGGTAATCATCCTTCAAGGCTGCAATGGTGCGCTTCAGGGTTGTGGTTTTGCCGGAACCGGGGGAGGACATCAGGTTTAAAAGAAATGTCTTTCTGCGCTTCAGCTCCTCGCGCAGCTTGTCTGCCTCGCGGTCGTTATTTTCAAAAACACTCTGTTTTATTTCCAGTATACGGTAACCTTCCATTTTTCAAACCTCCTGTCAAAATCGACTTATTGTAGCACAGTTCCCGCTTAAATTCAACCGGCCGTTGTGAGAAAGAAATTCCGTTGCGTGACAGGAAAACCGGTGCTGCGGCATTCATTCGCCTGTTGTCTCATAGCGTACGCGGTCAAACACTGCCTGGCGGCTGTGGGTAAGGGCGTCCACCGCGGCGAGGCCGACAAACGTGCCGGTGAATTCACCGAACTGTGAGTATTCATCGGAAAAATGATCGGTCGGAAACACGCTTCCGAAATCATGCCAGTTTTCATGATCCTCCGACCAGAAAAACCGGGAGCTGTTCCCCCGGATGCGAAGGCGCAAAAAGAGTGCCCCGGATGCAGGCATGCGATTTTCCGGATATTCCGACTTATTTCCGTTTTCCACGTGCAGAATGCCGAGTGCCGGCCTGCCGAGCGTCTCTGAGAAATAGATCCGGAAGAAAAGCCAGTTCATGTTGTCATAGTACAGGGCGATCCCCGCACTTTGCTGGAATGCTTCAGGCTGAAAATCGACCCGAGCTTCAAACAGAACGTCGGAAGTATCGGTCAGCTTCCGGCACAGAAGGCTGACCTCGTTGGTGCTGGAGAGATTCTCTCCGCCGCGCAGGATGAAGCTTTCCCCATTTCTTTTCAGGAACCTTTCGGGCATCTGCCGCGGGCAGTACCATGCCCAGTCGGGGCAGGTCGGCTTCCACGCCGGCAGAGAGGGCTCCTCCGTCTCTTCTTGTGCAAGGTTTGTTCCATCCGGCATCCGCAGCCAGCCGTCTTCCGTCCAGATCATTTTCTGCATGGCGGTTTCTCTGCCAAGCACACAGCGCAGTTCAGGCAGAAGGGGGCGGGAACAGTGGTAGAACAGGTAGGTTTCACCGTTCGGCAGGTCGACATAGCTTCCGTGCCCGGCCTTCTGCAGCTTCGTGTCCGGATTGAAGAGGAACGGACGCAGATGGTCCGGATTTCCTCTGAGATTGAAGGGCTCCGGATGGCTGGTGAGGATCGGGTTTTTCGAATCTCCCTCATAGGGACCGAAAACACTTTTGGAACGTGCCATGGTGACGCAGTGTCCGTATCCGGTTCCGCCCTCGGCACACATGAGATAGTAATAGCCGTTCCTTTTGGTAAGAGCTGGCCCTTCCAGACAGCCCCGGTCCGTTCCGCCTCGCCAGATACGTGTGAAATGCGGGTCAATGCGCTTTTCATCCGGCAGATACTCGCAAAGGCAGATTGCACCGGGATGCTCATAACCTTCCCGGGTTTCCCATTCCAGGCTGACAACCCATTTCCGCCCGTCATCATCGTGCAGCATGGAGGCGTCAAATCCTGCCGAGTGCAGATATACCGGCTCTGACCAGGGGCCCCGGATGTCCTTCGCCGTAATGAGATAGTTGCTGATATCAAAAAAGCGGGCGTTCATGCTGTGCATGACACCGTAGATGCAATAGAAAAGCCCATCCTTTTCGCACCAGGTTAAATTTGGCGCCCAGATTCCCTTGGCAGAAGGCAGCCCTCTCAGGTTGGGGCACATGTCATCGGTGAGGACGTGGGTAATGAGCTCCCAGTGCTTCAGATCCCGTGAGTGATACACCGGCAGTCCCGGCATCCATTCAAAGGAGGACAGCATCACATAAATGTCTTCCTCTCTGCGGCAGACGCATGGGTCTTCTCCCTTTTTTCTGTTGGATAGCTTTATTATAGTGGTGCGTGAGTGTGGGAAAAAGAAAGGATGTTATCGAAAAGATGGCAGGATATTCTCATTCTTATTTTCAATCTGTTTGGTCTGCCTGCGGATTTCGCTTGGTGTTTTGTGAAACCGCTCGGCAAACAGCCTGCGAAACAGAGGATAATTGGTAAAGCCGTGTTTTTCCAGAAGTGTGCGGATGGGACTGTCCGTCAGGATAAGATCGTGATACAGTTTACCCATTCGGTAATCGTTGAGATATTCCAGATAGGTCATCCCGGTGGTCTCCCGGAAGAGGCGGCAGAAATAGTTCTTCTGCAGGTGCAGCATTGATGCAATCTCATCCAGGGTGACAGGCTCAGAATAATGCTCCCAGGTATACTGAAATACACGCTGAATACGTTCACGATTCCTGTCGGTTTCAGGAGTGGATGCTTTCTCTGCCGGCACGGAAAACTCCGTATACAGGATGTGAAGCGATTCGGAGATGAGCCACTCCAGACGCAAAACGTAACAGAAGGGCTTGTCCCGATAGGTGTGATATATTTCCTTACAGTTATCCCGTATTTTCTTCAGCAAGGCAAGCTTCCGTTCATCTGTTGTATGCATATCAATGGCAAACGAGCGATGTAGCAGTTCCGGAGACAGATGATGAGGCCTCTGAATGGGGATCTGGATGAGAATGGAAGTGTTGCCGTCCGGATTGAGCGCAGCGTGCAGTTCATTCGGAGCAATGACAATAAAATCCCCCGCTTTTAAATCAGTGAATTGTTTTTCGGTTTCCAGGGTGAGGGAGCCTTCCAGAACACAGATGATCTCTATGGCGTTATGCCAGTGCATGGACACATAGCTGCCCGGATCCACGGAGTATTCGACGTAAAGCGTGTTCAGCACATTCGGCTCTATCGGCTCATAATACTGACTCATAATACTGCTCCTGCTTAGAAAAGTAAGATAATATCATTCCATGGTTTAGATAATATCAGGAATTGCCATCATTGTAAAGTCTCCCTATAATATGATCAGATTCCGATATCAGAAATTATACCGAAATACAGGTGAAGAGGAGGAGAATATTATCGAAAACATCAGAGGAACGAACTTCGGGAACTGGCTCGTGCTGGAAAAGTGGATGAAGCCGGATCTTTTCGCCTCGTCCGGCACGGAAGACGAAACCTGGCTCTGCCGGAAAGAAAAGCCTGAAATACTCCGCGCCCTGCTGACGGAACACCGTGATACATACATTACAGAGGACGATTTTGCCTATGTTGCCTCCCTGGGGCTGAACTTTGTCCGCCTGCCGGTGCCGTACTTTGTGTTCGGGGACCGGGAGCCTTTCGTGGGATGCATCGAATATGTGGACAGGGCGTTCGACTGGGCGGAGAAGCACGGCATTCAGATTCTGCTGGATCTGCATACGGTTCCTCACAGCCAGAACGGCTATGACAACGGGGGCATCACCGGCGTCTGCAAATGGTGCCACTATCCGGACGAAGTCGAGTTTGCGCTGACTGTGCTGGAGCGGCTGTCAGAGCGCTACGGCAAACGCAGAGGGTTGTACGGAATTGAGGTTCTGAATGAGCCCATCAGCTGGATTGTTTATATCACCGCACCCTCTACCGGAAAAGCGGTTGATAAAGAAGAGGCAAAGGGATCCGGTTATGTCCCGATGCCGTTTCTGCGTGAATTCTACACCAGGGCATATCAGAGAATGCGTGTTTTTCTGCCGAAAGATAAAACCATTGTCTTCCATGACGGTTTCCGCTTTACGGCGTGGAATCGCTTCTTCCGGGAATCAAAGTTTGAGAACGTCGCCCTTGACACGCATATCTATATCTTCGCGATGGAGAACTTTGTCCCGATCCGCACGCCGTGGGTGTATCAGCGGTATGTGAATATCAACAGGCGGGCACTGCAGCGCGTGCAGAAGGACGTGCGCGTGATAGTCGGTGAGTGGTGCATCAGCAACCGCTATGCCATTGCCGGCAAAACACCGGAGGAGCGGAAAAAACGCTTCAATGAAATAGCCGCCATGCAGCTTTCGGCGTGGAATGAAGCCTACGGCTGGTTCTACTGGAATTATCAGCTGCTGCGTGACCGCACAACCCCGACGGATGAACTCTGGAAGGAGAGCTGGGATCTCTGCCGCTGTGTCCGCAACGGCTGGATCGATCCGAAAACCTTTCAACAGGCATAGGCATCATTCCCGGCAGGGGAAAAAGGAAATCAAGCGCCACAGAGATGACGCATGATGATATTATTTCAAGGAGGCTTTTATGAAAAAAAGCAAGAGCAGAGTCAGGCTCTTCAGAGGTCTGAGCGCTGTATTAGCGTCTTTGTTCATTCTGATGCTGTGTCTGACGACAATGGCAAACGCTAATTCCAGCGTGATCAACAGGGAGCTCGGTCTGACCAATTTTGTCACCGAGCAGGGCGAGTCCAATCAGGATACCGCCTATTTTAAATCTGCTTTCAGCTCCGTCGCCGAGCTGGAAGAAGCAAAGCATGAACTGGCGGTTTCCATCGGAGAGGAAGGCAGCGTCCTTCTGAAAAACAATGATAAAGCCCTTCCGCTGGACAAAGAGACCGAAAAGGTCACCGTGTGGGGTCTGAACTCCATTTTCCCGACGCTCGGCGGTCTGATGGGTTCTCCCGTCTCTCCCACATCCGACGCAGGGCAGAATGCCGTCGGCATTCTGGACGCCCTCGGCATGCGGGGCGTGCAGGTCAACGGCGACATGGCAGGCTTCTACGGCCAGTTTTACGGCAATGTCCGCAAGAGCAGCCTCTTCGGTGCTGAAATTCCCGGCCACAGCCTGACGGTCAGCTTCGCCAACATCTATGAGCTGCCTGACAGCTATCAGGTCGGTGAGCTCTCTGCCGATGACTATACGGAGGATGTGCTCGCCACTGCTGACGGCACAACGGCAATCGTTCTTCTGACCCGTGACAGCTCCGAGGCCGCCGACTACAGCCTCACCATGACGAAGGACCCCTCCGGCAACACCTTCGATTCCCCGCTGTCCCTCTCGGCCTATGAGCGTCAGATGCTGGATCTTGCCAAAGAGCACAGCAACGGGAAGGTTATTGTTCTTCTCAACACGGACGCCGTGATGGAAGTGGAAGAGCTGAAGCAGGATGCGGATGTAGACGCCATTCTCTGGACAGGCCTGCCGGGCATGTACGGCTTTGAGGGTGTGGCTGATGTGCTGGTGGGCAACGCAAGCCCCTCCGGCCGCATGGTTGACACCTACGCGGTCAGTGCAAAGTCTTCACCGGCCATGGTGAACTTCGGCATCCACACCTATGAGAATGCATCCATTGTCCCCGGCAGCCCGCTTACTGCAGACAATCTGGCTGACTGGTACCTAGTGGAGAGCCAGGGCATCTACAGCGGTTATAAATACTATGAAACCCGCTATGAGGACGCTGTCCTCGGCCAGGGCAATGCCGACGCCGCTGCCGGCGCCATTGACGGCAAGGCCTGGAACTATGCTTCCGAAGTTTCCTATCCCTTCGGATATGGCATGAGCTATACCACCTTCACGCAGGAGCTGAAGGATGTAAAGGTGGAAATCGGCGGAACATCCGTTGCCACAGTCAATGTCACCAACACCGGTGACGTGGCAGGGAAGGACGTTGTGGAGCTTTATGTACAGGCTCCGTATACATCCGGCGGCCTTGAAAAGGCAGCGATCCAGCTTCTGAACTTCGGCAAAACCGATGTTCTGCAGCCCGGCCAGTCCCAGGAGCTGACCATTGAGTTTGATGCGCAGTATATGGCCAGCTATGACGAGAAGCTCATCAAGGAAGACGGCACAGCCGGCGCATGGGTTCTGGATGCGGGTGAGTATTACTTCACCGTCGGCAACGGCGCCCATGAGGCGATCAACAATGTGCTCGCAAAGAAGCTGGGCAGCACGGACAACCTGATCACCGTCTGCGAGGATGAGGTGATCAGCGAGGCCAAGGTGGTTGCGGTTTCTCTCAATAAGGATTCCGAGACGTATTCCGTCAACGTGCAGAATGCGCTGCAGGAGGTTGACCTGAATAACCTCATCCCCGGCGCGGTGGAATACACCACCCGTGCCGACTGGACCAAAGGCTGGACGCCGGTAACCAGTATCACCGCCAACGACACTATGCTTGTCGGGCTGCAGAACCGCACCTATCAGCTCACACCCAATGACGATTATGAGATCACCTGGGGTGAAAACAGCGGCCTGACCCTCGCCAACATGCTGAAGTTTGACGAGAACGGCAATTATCTCGGCGCACTGGATCTGGACGATCCGCTGTGGGATGCTCTCATTGAGCAGGTGACGCTGGAAGAGGCCATCACCTTCCTCGAAAATGCCACGGATGAATTCGACGCCATCCTGTCCATCGGCCTCGGCAACGTCTACAACAACGACGGCCCCCTCGGCTTTGTCAGTGACCAGGTTTCCGGCTACGCTGCCAAGTGGGATGCCTCCATGAGCGGCGAACCCACCTACGTAGGAGCAGGCGATGAATACGCCCGCTGGACCATGGCCGAAATGCCCACCGAGCCTGTGGTTGCTGCCACCTTCAATCAGGAGCTGGCTGAGCGCGAAGGCGAGCTCATCGGAGAAGACGGTATCTGGGCCAACATTTCCGGCCTGAATGCACCGGGCGCAAACCTGCACACCGTGGCTTACTGCGGCCGTGCCCATGAGTATTATTCCGAAGACCCCATGCTCACCAACCGTATGGCATCCGCATTCGTGACCGGCTCCTGGAGCAAGGGATTGTGGAGCGTTCTGAAGCACTTTGCCATCAATGACATTGAGTCCAACCGCACGGGCCTTTCCACCTTCATCTCCGAGCAGGCGGCACGTGAAAATGCGCTGCGTGCCTTCCAGGGCCCGCTGACCAACGGAAGCAAGGCGGGCGTCATGACGGCCTATAACCGTGTCGGCACCACCTTCTCCGGCGGCAACAGAGGCCTCGTCACCCAGATTCTCCGCAACGAATGGGGCTTTGACGGCTGGATCATGACAGACTATGCCGCAGCCGGCTTTGACTACATGAACTGGCTGGACAATATCTATGCAGGCGGCGGCGCTCTTCTCTGCACCTCTGCAAACTACAGCACCTCTGCCCACGGCTCCATGAGCGATGCGAAAATCATCAGCCAGGTGAAGGCCGACTCCGCCTTCCAGCATGAGATGCAGGAAGCACTCAAGCACTTTATGTATGTGTTTGCAGGCAGCAATGCCATGAACGGCGTTTCCGCCAACACAAAGATCGTCTATGTCAGAACCTGGTGGGAAAATGCCCTGACAGCGGCTGACATCGCTCTGGGTGTTCTGACTGTCGCAGCGCTTGCCGACTATGCCGTCGCTGCCGCGAAGGCCAAAAAAGCCGGACAGTGAAAAGAGGAGGGATCATTATGAAAAAAAGATTGGGCTTTTATCTCACTGCAGTGTCTGCAGTTCTCGCACTGGTCGGCATCTTCCTGTACGGAAGTGTGACCAATTCCAATGCCTATGTCCGTCCGCTGCTGGCTGTGAGCGTTGTTCTTTCCCTGCTGGTGCTGGCAGTTACCATGGCAAAGGGAAGCATGCCAGGCGGCAATGTTGTGACGCTTATTAACTCCGCACTGTGCATGGCGGCGGTGGGCCTCGCAACAATCCCGGTGATCAGCATGATCGTCTTTGTGGCCATGGGCATGAATGCCTATTCCACCATAGCCAGTTTCGTGGTGTTTGCGGTGGTGGCACTCATTGCCTGGATACTGAACATCATCAGCGCCTTCTCCGGTATCACGGAATAAAAAGTATAATCAACAGCAAAAAAATCCGGCCTCAGAAACGTCTGAGGTCGGATTTCTTTCATGGCGCCTTTCCCGCTCAACGAGGGATTCAGGCTGCAGTTTTTAATTTTAGGCGGGGATGAGCACCGTCTCCTGACCGGTCTGGTCATTGATCCAGTGGAGCTTGCCGTTTTCGATATAGAAGCTGCCCGTGCCGCCGAAGCTCTCCTGAGAGACGGTGTAGCTGGTATCGCTGGAGTAAGTCTCCACCCAGTAGTGGCCGTCCTCATAGATCATGATATCATTGCGGTATACATTTGCCGTCATCATCCAGCAGGCGCGCTCGAAGGCGGAGCCGGACCAGGTGATGGCCACATGCACGCTGCCCTCACCGGCGTAGCTGAAGGTAAGCTGGCAGCGTCCGGCAATTTCTTCGGCCCAGCGGCCCTCAAAGCCCCGATGGGGCTGCACATAGGTGGGCGTGGAGGGGTAGGTGGCTCCGGATGCTCCGGGCAGAACCGTGATGCGGGCAGAGCCGGAATCGGTGTAGCCGTAATTGTTGCTGAACCTGCAGTAGACTCTCCAGCCGTTCAGCTCCAGGGGGATTTTGTCAAGAGTCATGTCCTTGGCATAGCCGTTGATCACATTCAGCGTGGGGAAGACGTATGCAATGTCCTTATAGGTGATGTCGCGGGTGTTGTCGGGGCTGACAAAGTGCCACTCGGCCAGCACGGCGTTTTCGTAGCGGGTGACGAACTGGCACTTGCCGTTTACCTGCACCGTCTCATCGGTAGGATTCTTGGTGATCCGCGGGAGATTGGCCTGGTTGGAGACAGCCGGCGCCGGGGTGGAGAAGACCGCTGGGGCGCTGGTCGCCGCGGGGACGATGGGTGCAGCCGTCACCACAGGCGCTGCCGTCACAACGGGTGCTGCCGTCACCACAGGCGCAGCCGTGACAACGGGCGCAGCCGTCACCACAGGCGCAGCTGTCACAACGGGTGCTGCTGTCACAACAGGTGCTGCCGTCACAACAGGTGCACTCGTGGGAGCCGGCGCAGACGCGGGTATGCTCTCAGCTGTGGGAGCCGGCGTGGGCACCGGGGCAGGCGTCACCGCACTGATCTGGGCTGCGGGGGATGCTCCGCTGCCGCCCGAACTGCCGCAGGCAGAGAGAGCCAGCAGGGCAAGAGTCAGAATCATGATAGAAAAGATTTTCTTTTTCATGGATCATACCTCGGTTTTTCAATAGAATCAGTTTTATTATAGTGCCGAGCGGCATTTTTTGCAAGGGGATGGGCAGGAAGATGTTTTCTGTCATGCTGGGGCTTGCGTGACGGAGAAAAAATGTGCGCATCTCCTTGCTTTCCCGCCGCGGGGCATATATAATGCCTGTGTTCCGCACCGTGCGGTACAGAAAGGCAAGGCTTTATGAAATTTCAATTTGTGTTTTTTGATCTGGACGGAACATTGCTCGATACCCTCGATGACCTGCGCGATTCCGTCAATACCATTCTCGGCAGGCATGATCTCCCTCCGATTACCCGGCCGGAAGCTGCCCACTTTCTGGGCAACGGGGCTGCCCACCTGGTGCACTGCGCACTGAAGGGGAGAGCCACCGGAGAGGCCGAGCAGAAGATTCTGGAGGAATACAAGCTCTTTTATCAGCAGCACTGCCGCATCCGCACGGCGCCCTATGCCGGGGTGATGGACCTGCTTGCCGATCTGAAGCGGGCGGGGGTGCGCATGGCGGTGGTCTCCAACAAGCCGGACCCCGCCGTGAAGGAGCTGAACACCGCCTTCTTCGGCGAGGAGCTGGAAGCCGCCATCGGGGAAAAGCCCGGTGTGCGCAGAAAACCCGCCCCTGACACCCTCTTTGAAGCCATGCGCCTCATGGGTGCGGAACGGGAAAACTGTGTCTATATCGGGGATACGGAGGTGGACATTCAGACGGCGAAAAACGCTGCCATGCCCTGCATCAGTGTGTCCTGGGGCTTTCGCAGTGTCTCCGAGCTGAAGGAAGCCGGGGCTGAGATCATTGCGGACTCTGCAGAGGAGCTCAAAAAAATCCTTCTGGAGGCGTAAAACGGCTTACCGGATCGGGGCTTTTTTGATCTGTGCCCATCTGCGGGGATAGGCTGCGGGGGTCTTTCCCACCTTCCGGATGAGGATCACGCTGTGGCGGATCTCTGTGCCCGGCACGGTGTAGACCTGGCACGTTTCCACCTTTCCGCCCAGACGGCGGACGGCCGGTTTGGCCTCGTCCAGCTCCTGCTCAAAATCCGGGCCTTTCATTGCCAGGAAGAGCCCGCCCTCCTTCACAAAAGGCAGGCACAGCTCGCTGAGCACATTCAGTCCGGCCACCGCCCGGGAGGTCACAATGTCGGCCTTCTCCCGGTGGTCCTTCGCCGCTTCCTCTGCCCTTGCGTGCAGGCAGGGCGTGGTCTCAAAGCCCAGGGCGGAGCAGACTTCTTTGAGAAAGCCGATGCGCTTGTCCAGGCTGTCCAGCAGGGTCAGGTTCATCTCCGGGCAGGCTATTTTCAGCGCAAGCCCCGGGAAGCCGGCCCCCGTGCCGATGTCATAAACGGCCTTGCCTGCAAAGCCGGCATAACGGAGCAGGGCGGCGCAGTCTAAAAAGTGGAGCCTGGCCACGTTTTCCTCACCGGTGATGGCCGTCAGGTTCATCACCCGGTTCTTCTCCTCCAGAAGGGTATAATAGGTGCGGTAGCGTGCGCAGGCTTCCTCCGGGAGAGGAAGGCCCAGCGTTTCAAACCCATCCTGCAGAATCTCTTCCAGTGTGTTCAATTTGCCTCCGCGGCGCGGGCCTTCATAATCTTCAGTGCCTGGGCAAGCTGATCCGGGCAGGAGGTGTTTTTAAATCCGCAGCGGATCCCCTCCATCTTGGAGATGGCGGTGTCAATGTTCATGCCCTCCACCAGCCGGGCGACGCCCTGGCCGTTGCCGTTGCATCCGCCGATGATGTTGACATGCGTGATGATATCGCCGTCGGTCTCAATCTCCATCTGCTGGGAGCAGACGCCCTTTGTTCTGTATGTATATTCCATGGTTTTCTCCTTCTGATACGTTGAATTCTCTCAACTATACCATGGAGTGCCGAAACTTGCAACCGGAAATCTTCCGGGATTCAGGACTGCATCTTCCGGGATTCAGGACTGCACACCTTCCCCGCATGCGCTAAGGTGTGAAATGTTGCGCGCAATCATTCAAATAAAATTCACTTTACAAAAAATTGCGGATGTGGCATAATGCAGGTGTATGGAGATCCATAATTAAAATATATTATTAGAAGGAGACAAGAAAATGAAAAAATGGGTTTGCCCGGTATGCGGTTACGTCCACGAGGGAGACACCCCTCCCGAGAAGTGCCCCGTCTGCAAGGTTGACGGCAGCAAGTTTACCGAGATGAAGGGTGAGCTGACCTGGGCTTCTGAGCATGTGGTCGGCGTCGGCAAGCAGTTCCCGGATGAGGTCCCTGCCGAAGTGAGCGAAGAGATCATTGCCGGTCTGCGTTCCAACTTTGAGGGTGAGTGCTCCGAGGTCGGTATGTATCTGGCCATGGCACGCGTCGCCTACCGTGAAGGTTATCCCGAAATCGGCATGTACTGGGAGAAGGCCGGCCTTGAAGAGGCTGAGCACGCCGCCAAGTTTGCCGAGCTGCTGGGCGAGGTCGTGTCTGACAGCACCAAAGAGAATCTGAAGGTTCGCGTGGATGCTGAAAACGGTGCCACCCAGGGCAAGACGGATCTTGCCAAGCTCTGCAAGAAGTACAACCTGGACGCCCTCCACGACACCATCCATGAGATGGCACGTGACGAGGCCCGCCACGGCAAGGCATTTGCCGGCCTGCTGGCGAGATATTTCAAGTAAGCCGTTTATCCCTGAGGGATTTTCACTTTTTTGAAGAAAGGAGAACAATCATGGTATACGTCTGCAGCGTCTGCGGCTGGGAATATGACGAAGACGAGCAGGGCACCAAGTGGGAGGATCTCCCCGATGATTTCGTCTGCGAAGTCTGCGGTGTCGGCAAGGAAGATTTTGCCCCTGCTGAATAAGTAGGAACCTGAAAAAGCCCTGCCCGGGATAGGCACAAGAGCTTATCCGGAGGCCGGGCTTTCTTTTTATCTGTAGGATTGTTCTTTTTTGAAGGGAGTGACCGTTCTGGACGGGGAAGTGCTGTTCCATATTGTTCCGGCGTTTTATCCGGCGTTCCGATGCAAAGCGGGGGAGTGCCGCCACAGCTGCTGCAGAGGCTGGGAAATTGACATTGACGAAAACACCCTTTCCGCCTATCAGTGCCTTCCCGGTGCGTGGGGGGAGAGGCTTCGCGCCGCCATTGCGGAAGAGGATGACACCGCCCACTTCCGCCTGACGGAGGAGGAGAACTGCCCCTTCCTGCGGCCGGACGGCCTGTGCGACGTGATTCTTGCCCTGGGTGAGGATGCCCTGTGCGATATCTGCGCCCTTCATCCCAGGTTTTATGAACTGATCGGCCCTTATGAGCTCTGCGGTCTCGGGCTGAGCTGCGAGGCTGTGTGTGAGCTTCTTTTGGATCTCTCCCATCCCCTCACATTCCTCTGCGAAGAGACGGGGGAAGAGTTATCCCTCCCGGCCCTTCTGAGCCGCCTGGGCTTTGACGCAAGCGAAAAGGCGCTCACCTTTACCCCGGTGGAAGACATGCATGCCATGCTCCGGCGGCTGGAGAAAACGGAGCCCATCGATGAGGCCTGGACCCGCCGTCTGGGCGAGATCAGGCAGAAAATAACTTCCGGCATCCCGGCAATACCGGAGGGAGAAATCTATGACCGCATGCTCCGATATATCCTCTACCGCACCGCGGAGAAGATCCCGGAGGCGGGGCTTTCTGCCGTTCTGGCCTTCGGGCGGGAGAGCGTGAGCTTCATCGCCCTGGAAGACGCCCTCTTCGGCTTTGACGCCGAGCATCTCCGCCGCTGGTCCGAGCAGATCGAATACAGCACCGAGAACGTGGATTTTCTCCTCTCCTGCCTGTGAATTCCCCATCTCTGCCGGTTTTATGGTTGAAGAAAAACGCATCTTGTGGTATGATAAACTATCTGAAGGAATCCTTATTTGCGAGGTAAAAACATGAAAAACCGTCCGAACCAGTATGTGCTTGACAGAAAAAGCTTCTGTGGAAAGGCAGCCATACTCTGCCTCTTCCTTGCGATGGTTTTCCGTTGCGTGGGCGGTCTTCTGAATCTGACCATTTTTGAAGACCCTTTTGCAACCGTGGAGTTTCTCCTGCCTGTGGGTTGCTGCATTCTGTACATTCTCTGCATTCTGATCTTCGGCAGAAGATGGTTTAAGATTTCGGTTGTGCCCTTTCTGCTGGGTGTGATGGCCTGCGTGCTCAGGCTCTACTCCTATGACAATCTCCTCCAGCAGGAGGCATCTTTTGAAAGGATCCTCTGCAGCATCTTCTTTTACCTGATTGTGGCGTCTGCCTATTCCGGCATCGTTCTGGGTTCCCTGCGGGGGAAGACCCTTCTGCTGCTCCTCTTCCTGGTGCCTCTGGGCAGCCATGCCTGGTTTGAGATTTACCCCCTCTTCCGTGACGGGATCCGGGTGGAGCCCTCTCTGATCCTGATGGAGCTGAGCGTCCTGTGTGTGATCTTTGCCATGCTGTTTGCCGCGGCCGGCATGCATCTGGGTGTGCCGGGCAGCAGGAGCACCGGCAGCAAGCCCGCCCCTGAGACGGAGGAGACGGATGCTGCCCCTGCAGCCGCTCCCGCAGAGCCCTCTGCCGCCGAGCGTGTTGAGGCCCCTGCCGCTGCTGCCGAAGCTGTTGGCGAGGCCCCTGCTGAAGAGCCTTTCGCACCTGCATCCGCCCCCGCGGCGGAAGCGGATGAGGAAGAGGACACGGAAGAAGAGGACGGTTATGATCCATTCGCACCCTCTCCCATTCATCTTACGCTGAATCCCGATCTGGATGAAGACCGACCGGAAGGGGAAGCGGGACAGGATGGGGCTGATGCCTGATGAACAAGCACGAAAAAGCCCCCCCTCGGCACGACAGCTATGAAAGCTATCTTGCCAGACGGCGGGTGGAGGAGGCAGGCAACTCACTGCCGGTCTACCGACGGTCTCGCTCACCGGAGAAGGTGAGAAGGAGCAGAATCATCTTTTTTACCCTGGTGGCTTCGGCGGCACTGCTGGTGTCGGCCCTGGCCTTCATGATCCGCACCATTCAGGAAAATCAGGCGTACGACCGTTATATTGAGACCGCCCAGATGAATATGCTCGAGGGCGATTATGACAGCGCTCTTTCTCTCCTGCGCAAAGCGGGCTCCATTGATTTTTCGGATGACTGTCTTCTTCTCATGGCCCAGTGCTATGAGGCCCAGGGTAACTATGACAGAGCTATCGAAGCTCTTCGCAACATGACCTCCACCGACGCTGCCATCACTTCCAAAATTGCCTCCATTGAGGCAAAGAAGAAGATCAAGGCCAACGCAGGCCTTGTCTCCGTGGCCGGGTCTTCCCACAGCATCACCGAGACCAGCCTCGTGCTGGACAATCGCTCCCTGGGAGACGGCGTCTTAACCGAAATTGCCAAGATGTATGCTCTCAGCAATCTCTCTCTGGCGGGCAACGGCATCACGGATATTTCGCCCCTCAGCGCACTCGGCGGCCTCACCACGCTGAATCTCAGCAACAACGCCATCAGCGACCTCTCGGCCCTCTCATCCCTCACTTCGCTGCGCACCCTTTATCTGGACGGAAATCCGATCACGGATTTCTCTCCCCTCTACTCCCTCCCGTCCCTTACAACCCTCAGCATCAAGGGCATCAGCATGACGGATGAGGCCCTCCGCGCCCTCTCCAACGCGCTGCCCAGCTGTGCCATCAACGGGGCGAAGACCACGGAGAACAATCAGATTATCGCGCTCGGCGGTGAGACCTTTCAGGCGGATGTGACGTCCCTTGATCTCAGCGGCCGGGCACTGACGGATATTTCAGCCCTCTCCGCCTGCCGGAATCTCACATCCCTGAACTTAAGCGGCAATGCCATATCCGACATTACCCCCCTGATGGACATCCCAGCCCTGCAGGATCTCATCCTCTCTTATAACAGCATCTCAGATCTCCGCCCGCTGATGGGGCTTACGTCCATCCGCACGCTGGATGTGTCCTACAATGCTGTGTCCTCCACGGTGCCGCTTACCGGCCTTGTCTCCCTGCAGGATCTCAACCTTGCGGGCAATCCGGTCAGCAACTTCACGGGGCTTGCGGGGCTGACCAACCTGAAATCTCTCAACCTTTCCTCCACCGGCATTGATGATGCGGCCTCCGTGGGCCTTTACGGCCTCACCGGGCTGAGCCAGCTGAATCTGGAGAATAACCCCGCCTTCACCGGCGACGGCTATGATAAGCTCCGCTCCTATATGCCCGGGTGCAGAATTCTCCATTCCGACCTGGTCTACTCCGTCCCGGCCCAGTCGTTAACCATTTCCTCCAACACCACCGTGCTGGATCTTGCCAACCGCGGCGTCAGCGATCTCTCTTTCCTCATGCAGCTGAGCAACCTGGTCTCTGCCAATCTCAGCCGCAATTCCATCTCCGGCGTCAACGCCTTTCAGTATACCGACAGCCGCTGGACCCTCACCTCCCTCGACCTCAGCTACAACAGCATCACGGACGTGACGGGGCTCTCCGGATTGCAGAACCTGACGACGCTGGATCTTTCCAACAACCTTATCACCAATATCATGCCGCTCTATACGCTGCGCAATCTCCGCGAGCTGAACGTAACCGGCAATCCGCTCTCGGCCGATCAGATCCGCGATCTCAACGCCATCCTCCCGTCCTGCTTTATTCGGTACTGACGGGCAGCCGGGCAGAAAGAATTCCCGCATAGGGGCTTCAGTTTCGGCGGAATTTATGTTATAATGGATGCACCGAATGGTGTACCGATAATCGTCCATTTTCCACAAAAGAAAGGAGCACTATTATGAAATTCACATTCACAGAAAAGCGTATGGGTTCTTCCGAGGAACTCAGAGAGTATTCCCGCCGCAAAATCGGCAAGCTCGACCGGTTTTTCAAAACCGAGGCAGAGGCTTTTGTAACCTTCAGCCTGGAGAGAGGGAGATACCTCGCTGAAATCACCATTCACAACAACGGCATGTACTACCGTGCCAGTGAGCTGACGTCTGACATGTACGCCTCTGTTGATTCCGGCGTGGCAGCTATCGAACGCCAGATCCGCCGCAACAAGACCCGCCTGGAGAAGCGTCTCCGCGAGGGTGCCTTTGAAAAAGAGCATGTTCCTTCCTATGCCCCTGCAGAAGAGGAGAAGGAGGATGAAGAATTCAAAATCATCCGCAGCAAGCATTTCTCCATCAAACCCATGTCCCCCGAAGAGGCTATCCTGCAGATGAATCTGCTGGGCCATGAGTTCTTTGTGTTTAAAAACATGCAGGAAGACGAAGCGGTCTCCGTGGTCTACAAGCGTAAGCAGGGCGGCTACGGTCTGATCTGCGACGACGGAACGCAGGAGGAATAAATTCTCCGCAGCTTTCCCGATTTATTTCACTAAAATCAGGAAAAGCTGTTGAATTGCACCGCGTTTCGTTGTATAATTACCTATCCACGCATGAATTATACAGCAGGAGAGTACAAGCATATGGCTGATCAGAAGAAGACTCCCGTAAGTGGGAAGACAGACTATACAAAAATTGTTGCAATTGCTCTTGCGGTCTGTGCGGTTGTCGCCCTTATCCTCGGCATCAACCTGGGCAATGTGTCCGGAAAGCTGAAGAAGAGTGTTGACGAAGCTGCAAAGCTGACGGAGACGGTCACTCAGAAAGAAGAGGAGATCACCGCCATCACCGCCGAGAAGGAAGAGGCTGTGGCAGCCGCCATCGCCGAGAAGGAAGAGGCCGTTGCTGCGGTCACTGCCGAGAAGGAAGAGGCTGTTGCCGCCGTCGTGGCAGAGAAGGAAGAAGCCGTCGCAGCCGTAACGGCTGAGAAGGAAGAGGCCGAGGCTGCTGCCGCTGTGGCACTTGCCGAGAAGGAAGAGGCCGTCACCACCCTTCGTATGCGCGATGAAGACCCCGATTCCTATGTGGCCATGGAGGTTGAGAAGCAGGTTGCCGAGAGAACGGCCGCCTTTGAAACCCAGCTCCAGTCCATGAAGGAAGAGGCTGCCGCAGCAGCCGAAGAGGCAGAGAAGAAGTTCGCCGATCTGACCGCCGGACAGGACAGTGCCATTGCTGCCGCTGTTGCCGAGCATGAAGAGGCGATGACCCTTGCTCATGCCGCCGACAAGGAAGAGGCCCTGGCCGCTGCCGCTGCCCAGCATGAAGAAGCCCTGGCCGCTGCCGCCCTCGAGAAAGAGGAGGCACTGCAGGCCGCTGCCGACGACAAGGCCGATGCCCTTGCCGCAGCCGATGCCGAGAAGGCTGAAGCACTTGCCGCTGCCGCTGCCGAACATGAGGAAGCTCTCGCCGCTGCCGCCGCCCAGCATGAAGAAGCCCTGGCCGCTGCCGCCGCCGATAAGGAAGAGGCACTTGCCACTGCCGAAAACGACAAGGCGGAAGCTCTTGCCGCTGCTGCCGAGCAGGCCGCTGCCGACAAGGCCGAGGCTCTCGAAGCCGCCGCTGCCGAAAAGGCTGAGGCTCTCGAAGCTGCCGCTGCCGACAAGGCCGAGGCTCTGGAAGCTGCCGCTGCCGACAAGGCTGAGGCACTGGAAGCTGCCGCTGCAGACAAGGCCGAGGCTCTGGAAGCCGCTGCCGCCGAAAAGGCTGAAGCACTGGAAGCTGCCGCTGCCGCTGCTGCTGCCGACAAGGCCGAAGCACTGGAAGCTGCCGCCGAAGCCGCTGCCGAAGACAAGGCCCAGGCTCTGGAAGCTGCCGAAAATCAGAGACTTGCCGATCTGGAAGCTGCCGAGAATCAGAGACTTGCTGATCTGGAAGCTGCCGAAAACCAGCGTCTGCAGGATCTGGAGAATCTGGCAAAAGAGCATGAGATTGAAATCAAAGACATTCGCAAGGCTCACCGCGTAGAGCTCCTCAAGCTGAAGAAGGTTCTGGAAGATGACCTTGAAAAGCTGCAGGCTGAATACGAAATCACCGAGGAAGAGCTGAACAACGCCTCCGAAGATGATGCCGAGCTGATCCAGCAGATCAAGGATAAGATCGTCAACCTGAAGGAGCAGATTAATCAGCAGGCCGCTCTGATTGAAGAGCTCAACCACCTCCTGGGCAACAGAGGCTATGAGTTCAATGAAGAGGGCGACGTGATCTACACCGTCACCAAGGGCGACACCCTGGCCAAGATCTGCGCAAAGTGCGGTCTCGACTACTGGAAGAACAGTGCCGAAATCCTTGAGATCAACGGTCTGAAGAATGAGAATGAAATCTTCATCGGCCAGATCCTCAAGCTCCCCGGCTGATCGGCACACCTACCCCCGATAAAACACGAATCCCTGCAGAGGACATCCTCTGCAGGGATTTTTTTATCCTTCTGCCGGTCTGTATTCATAGACCAGCCTGTCAAATATGCGTGCTCCGACTTCAATGTCGTTCTTCTCCGTGCAGACGAGCTTCATCCCTGCCTTTTCCAGTACCCTTCGGGAAGCGATGTTTTCAGACGCGCACCATGCCGTCACGCAATGGATGCCTTCATTTCCCGTCAGATAATCCAGCACCTTCTTCAGGGCGGCAGTCGCAAGGCCGCGCCTCTGCCAGCCGGGCACGACACTGAAGCCGACCTCAATCCGATCATCCTGAAAATCATAGGCCCCGATTGTTCCGACGATCACATCATCCATATCCATGATCCAGGAATAGACATGCTCGTCCCGGTAACTGTCGATAAAGCCGCGCACGGTTTCCTGCGCCATCTCCGCTGTCGCGTAGGGGTTCCACCCTGAGTATGCGGACAGTGCCGGATCTGTTCCCAGATACCGATAGAGATCAGGCGCGTCATCCATGCGGTATCTGCGCAGCACCATACGCTCCGTATGTAATTCCACGGTTCCGTGCACTTCGATTTCCTCTATGGAAACGATCTGGGATTTATAGATCAGACAGTCTTCTATGAAAACACCGTCCTCCTCACCGCCGTATTCACATTCCAGGAAGTCGGCATTTCCATACTCCGCCATGCCGGAGTAGGTTTCGCCCCATTTGTCCGTCAGGCGGACGTGTTTTCCGTCGTATTTTGAAAGGTCCATAGCCATTTTTCTCCTGCGTATATCGTTTCCGGTTTCCTCCGTTTCCGGACTTCTCAACCTTTATTCTGAAACCTTGCTTTTCCTGCTAAAGAGAAAGATGGAAAGCAGGACAAGAAGAATCCCGAGAATCTTCACGCCTGTCACGCTCTCCGAAAAGGCAAACACGCCGATCACCGTCGCAACCACAAGCTCAATTGACGCGATCACCGGAACTTTGCTGGTCTCCTTCATTTCAGACAGACCGTCGAAATAGAGGGCGTAAGCAAGCGCAGTGGGAATCAGCCCGAAGAGAAGCCCGCACAGAAGGAGCTTGCCGTTGAAGGGGACCTCCACACTCATCCACGGGCGGCGTACGAGGGCAATGAAAAGGCAGCCGAAAAACAGGTTATACGTTGCCACCGCGAAGGGGGAGGCTTCCTCCTGCATGGCGATCCTCCCGATCACGGCGGTCATGGCGTATGTAAAGCCGGCGCCAACCCCGACCAGAATCCCGAGGGGCGCCAGCGACGCAGCACTGAAATCTCCGCCGGTGGCTGTGAAGGCGCACCCCGCCACATTCACCAGCAGGGCAATCCATTTCAGCACGTCCAGCTTCTCTCGGAAGAGCAGCATCGACGCAATGCTTGTAAAGATTGGCGCCGTATACAAAAGGACAGAGCCGACGGACATCCCGTTCATGCTGATGGACATACTGTACAGAATGTTGAATATCCCCTGGCAGACGATGCCCAGCAGGACGCAGGACAGCAGTGTCTTTCGCCCGATGCGAAATGCTTTAGGCCTGTCAATGATCACCGTCATGCCTGCCAGCGCAGCGGTGCCGAACAACAGTCGGAGAAAGCTGGTATAGGACGGTGAGGAGCCCTGCGCCTCCATCAGCTTGACAAACAGCCCGATGCTGCCCCAGAGACATCCGGTAATGAATATTTTGATAAAGCTCTTGTATTCTGAGTTCATGTCTGCCTGTATTCTCTCCCTCAAAATCCTGTTCTGTCGGGATGATTATATCCCGGAATGCAAAATCCTGTAAAGAATAAATTGAGAGAAAAAGGGGAGAGCAGGTATGATTTTGTTCTTTTTCGATCAATAAAGTCTTTCATTAGCTGGGATTTCCCGGAACGCCTGATTCCGGTGATGATTTTGATATCTGGAGTCCCCCTTAGATTGCTGAGGCGATTAAGCAACGAAGAGCGTTCAATCAGCTTCATGTCAGCATCATCACTTTCAAAACTCTAAAGAAATTTAACTTTTGAAACTGGTAACAGTCCCGTAATCGTTCCAAGTGTACTTTTCCGCTTCTTCAGAAAAAATACCTCCACGTTCGTGGAGGATTCTCATAATTCATTTGTTGTTGACTTCATGATGGAATTGTTATAGAGTAAAGATGCAAGGGGCTTATACCTCCGTTTCCGGCGGTCAGCTCCTGGCAGGTTAAGTTCTTACAGTAGAATTAATCTAGTACAGAATCGCCACCGGGCCGGGTGGCGGTTCTGCTTTTTTGCTACCATTTTACGATATCATGTTATATTCTCTCAAAAGAGAAAACCGCCCTTTCGGGCGGCTTATGTATTTATAGCAGCTTTAATTATATGGTGTAGGCATATATGGTGTAGGTACTGGTATTATCTGCGGAATATATACTTCCGGTTCGAAGGTATAAACATAATGGATTGTGTCAGCACCGGTAGAATTATATATATATGTATTCTTGAAAAACGAGAAATTACTGAAAGCGCCACCCATCTCATCAGAAGATAGACGTACTCCGCAAACCGGGCAAAGGTAATTATATCCACCATTATCCCTATGCACCCAATTGAGTCCTATTAAATTGTCAAATTCATATCCACATTTTGCGCAAGCGTAATGGTTATGAGAAAGTTCTTTTGGCCTCTGCTTTGTCAGATCCAAGACATTGCCGGAAGATATCAGAAGCTGAATAGGGTTTTCTGAGTTTCCTGATGTCAAAATTTTCCCGCAAGCTGGACAGTAATAATAACTTTTTCCCGGTGGAGTATTATCTATTGCAACCCTCAGACCTGATACTTCCTGAAATTCATATCCGCAGTAATTACATGCATAATGAAGATGGTTCTGCATATCTGGTACATACAAAGGTGTGCCATGAACAATGACTTTTCCAAGTACTTCCAGTCTATCGAGTGCATTTCCACCATTTTCATCTGTCAGTTCTGTCCCACATGCAGGGCAAAAATACTCGGCTGCAAATCCGGAGCTCTTCTCTCGTCTAAGTCCCATCAGATTGTCAAATTCATAGCCGCATTTTGCACATTGATAACGCGAATGATTATATGAAGTTGCATTTTCAGTTTTGGTAGTATTAGCAGGGACTCCTGTAACAGTAAGCGAAGCAGTTGCAGTATCTGTATAGCCATTGGCATTACTGAAACGGCAATATACCTTCCACCCGTTGAGTTCAGATGGTATATTCTCGAGGGTCATGTCTTTCGCGTAACCGTTTATGATTTTCAAGGTAGGAAACAGAACTTGTGCAGTTGAATATCCTATGTCTGTTGTGCCGTCAGGGCTGACGAAGTGCCATTCAGCAATATCCGCATTCTCATACCTTGTGACAAACTGGCACTTTCCGTTTGCTTCCACGATTTCACTTCCAGGATTTTTTGTAATCCTAGGCAGATTAGCAGAAACAGGGGTCGGTGCAAGCGGCACAAGAGTTGGAACTGGCGTTGGGGAAGAAGGAACAGGCGTAGAAAGTGGCGTCGGAGATGGTGTTAAAACAGGCGTTGGAACAGGAGTTGAGACGGGCGTGGGTTCCGGTGTACTTTGTGAGGTCGGGGCAACATTAGCCACGGTCTGAACAACAGCCTGATTTCTGGAATATCCTGCCATGTACCCGAAAACCAGTCCGACGACTAGAATAAGAATTACGGATAAAGCTATAAGAACCTTTTTCATGAGAACACCACTCCAATCATTTTACTTATATTAACATACTCGCAAAATGATTACAATAGAATAAAAATATATTTTCAAAATTATGACAGCATATCTACTCAAGCTATATTAAGATAACCAATTAAAGTAAAATGATTTTCCTCGTCTGCACTTCAGCATATCGAAGTGCAGATTTTTTTTTGACAAGTAGAAAAATGAGCGAAAAAAATGAGAGCGTACTTATGAGCAACGAAGAAATGGACAAAGTCAATGGTGGAGTTGCTAAACCCAATAAAGAGGGAGGAACTACCATTAGTGATGGAAAAGACCAAAGACCTAAATTTGATTTAGATATGGATGATGTAGAAAAAATCAGAAAACAATTAGGCTTATAATCAGAGCTAAAATAACAGATCTCCGCTTGCTGCCTGCGCCACAACCCGCCTGTGGCGCTTCTTCAGTCCCACCCGTGGGGGCCGTCGTCCCACTCGTAGTAGATGCCGCGCTCGTCATAACGGCGGATGATGCTTTTCGCCAGGCGGGCCTCCCGTTTGCGCACGGCGGGGTCGAAGACGTGATAGACCTCGAAGGGCGTTTCTCTGCCGCAGCGGGGGCAGTAGCGGGCGTCGGGAGGGGCCTCAAAGCCGCAGCCGGTGCAGATGTTTTCCAGTGCACAGCAGCAGATGCGGCAGTCGGTGCGGCGGTCGGAATTGTCCGTGCCGCAGCGGGGGCAGAAAAGGGTGTGGCGAAAGCGCAGCTCATCTTTCGGCGGCGGGGTCACCTTTCGGCTTCGTACCTCGGGCGGCGGCGGGAGCAGCTCGCCCTCCTCCGTCAGCAGGTTCTGCTTAAGGTAGGCGGTGGGCTTGCCGCACACCAGGCAGTAGCGGGCGAAGGGCGGGTTGGGGTGCCTACCCCTCCGGCCGGGGGCAGCCTTGTCCGTGCCCTCGCACTCGTTTGTGAGGCTGAGACCGCATCGGGTGCAGTAGTTGGCCTCCGGGTCGTGGTCCGCCATGCCGCAACCGGGGCAGACGGTCATTCTCCGTATCCCGGCCCCCGGGGGCGGGAGGGTGTTTTTGTCGGAGGCGAGAAAGCCGAAGCGCTTCTCCCCGCAGGCGTAGCAGGCCCTTGCCCCGGGGATCTTCGGCTCCAGGCACATGCGGCAGCGGGAGGCCACCGTATGCTTTATGCCGCTGAGGACGGGATCGGTGAAAGCGCTGTCTGTCCGCCTCATGTCCTCCTCCAGCAGTGTGAGCCGCACCCGGGCGGCCGAGGACGTCAGCAGAAAGGCGCGCTCCACCAGCCCCGCGTCCGACAGGCGCTCGGCAGGGATGGGGGCGAGGACGACTCCGCGCTTCCACTCCGTGCGCTTTTCCCCGGGCAGGGGCACCGCCTTTGTATAGCCGTAGGTGCGAAAAAGCTCTTTCACGGCGGGGGCGGGGCAAAGAAGGTTGCGCGCAAAGCAGTCGGCCTCCCGCTCCATCACCCCATAGAGGGTGCTGCCGGCGCTGATGGGCCCCGTTGTGCCGGCCTCCTCATGGTGGCCGAGGAAGATATGCCCCAGCTCATGGGCGACGGTGAAGCGAAAGCGGAGATGGTCCGTACGCTCCTCGTTATATAAAATCAGGTATCGGTCCCCGCGGCGGACGGAGGAGGCGTCCCTTCCGAAAAGGCTGAAGCATTCCTCCACGGTGCGGCCGGTCATCTGGCAGAACTGCCTGTAGGAGAGGCAGCGGATGCCGTAATGCCTGAGAATCTGCCGCGGGCTCACCGGGTAAGTGCCGATGCCCGCCTCTCCCAGCACCCGGGCGGCGGAGCGGATCGGGCGAAAAAAATCAGCGGATCTCGTCATCAGAAAAGATCCGCTTCATCGATGCCGTCGCTCTCCGCGTCGGCGAAGGCGGTGTCAAAGGCGGTCCGGAGCATGGCCATCATGCGGCTCTGGTCCTCCGGCGAAAGGCTGTTCTTGGCGCGGGCGATAATCCGCAGGTCCCGGTCGTCCGTTATCACATCATTGAGCGTCAGCAGATAGTTGTAATCCAGCCCCAGCGTCTGCGAGAGCAGCTGCAGGGTGCGGGTGTCGGGCACAATGGTGGGGTCCTTCTCCAGCTTCGAAATGGTGGCGTTGTTGATCCCTGTTTTTTCCGCGAGCTGACGCTGAGAAAGGCCCAGCAGCTTCCGTTTGGCAGCCACCACAGCGCCCAGGCGGGAGGGGGGAACATCTCTTGCCATTCAACTCACTCCTTTACAAAGATAATAGCTTTTTTCCTCTGAAAGCCTGTCGGGAAAATGCCGGTACATGGCTTTCAGCCGGGAACAGTATACCATACCTGTTGCGCGTTGTCAACAGGTATTATTTTTAGCGTTGACAACGATCAACGTACCTGCTATAATCCAGTATGTTGATTGAAGGCAACAACCAACAAAACCGACTCAGAAGGAGGAAAACAGATGGCGAGAGAATATGTCCCCGTGCCGATTGAGTACCTTTCAGAGATGGAGCCCCTGAGCGATGAGAACTTCGGCCGCCTGATCCGCGCGCTTCTGCGCTCCGGGCAGGACGGCACCCCCATCGACCTCACCGGCGACTGCCGGTTCTACGCCGTGCGGGTGATGAACAAGGACGACCACTATGCCGCCCGGGCGAAGGAGGAAGAGGCAAAAGCCCAAAAGCGCAGCCGCCATGCCAGTGTTGCCGCAAACGGGAGATATCACAGGGAAGAGGGTTCTCAGGCATGCCCGAGCAGCGAGGATCCTGCCCGGGCAGGTAATACCAAACCAGACCAAACCAATCCAGACCAAACCATTCCATTCCAAACCAATATTATCAGCGCAGAGTCGGAAGGGACTTCCGCTGCTGCGCCGGCTATTCCCCTGAATGATGGCAGTGAATTTTTTGCGGAAGAGAAGGACATGGCGGAGTGGAAGCTGGCCTATCCCGCGGTGGATGTGGAGCAGGAACTGAGAGAGATGCGTTCCTGGTGCCTGGCAAACCCCAAGCTGCGCAAAACCAGAAACGGCGTGCGGAGGTTTATCGTTTCCTGGCTTTCTCGCCAGCAGGACAAGGGCCACCCGGGCATGGCCGTGAAACCGAAAAAAGAGCGCGTTTTCGTGCCCACCGAGTTTTGAGGAGGGAAGAGCATGCGGCAGAAGGATTATAACAAACACAGAACCGGCAGCAGAGACATGTATAACGCCGAGGGCTATAAGGACATGACCGCCTATCTCGCCCTGCGCAACGTCGAGCGGGAGGAGCGGGCAAAGCGATACGGCAGAAAGCGCCGCCGCTCCGGCACCCGCCACCCGGTGGACAGGCTGAAGGCCGCTCTCAATGAAAACGAGCGGTTTGTCTGGGAGGAGATGGCCAACGCAATTATCATCCAGGCCGCTGAGGACTGGCGGGAGGCAAAACGAAAACTGCAGAAGCATCCCTCCTGTGAGGAGGCAAAGGCCACCGTGAAAGAAACCGAAAGCTTTTTCCTCTCACGCGATTATGCTGCCCTCACCACCTATGACGGGCGAAAGCTGCTGAAAAGATTGAAGGAGGAATTCGGAGAATGAGTCAGATGACGCCGGAGCAGTATCTCTCCCAGGCCTTAAAGCTGGACAGAGAGATCAACCGCAAAATCGACCGCCTTGGAGATCTATACGCCGCCTGCACCAAATCCACCTCACTCCTCACTCTCACGCCCGGCGGCGGACATGATAACCGCGCCTTCGAGACCAGAATGGAAAAGTACACCCTCCTCCGGGACGAGATCAATGCCGACATTGACCGCTTGGTGGATCTGAAGACCGAGATCATGCACGTGATCGATGCCCTGCCGGATGAGGACTGCCGCTATGTGCTGGAGGAGTTCTATCTGCAGGGAAAGACATTGTGCACCATCGGGGATGAGATGGGGTATACAAAGCATTATGTATATGAACTGAAGAAAAAAGCGTTGGAGATAATTTGCGTCCCTGCAAAAAGATCCACATAAAACCACACATTTCCACACACTGAAGTGTGGTAATATTACACTGGCAAAAATGAAATAAGAGATCCGCCCCGAAAAAAGGGCGGATCTCTCATTCAGACAGGGTCAGTTCTCTGTCTGATTTTTTATCTTCAGCGAAGGGGGTTTTGCATGACAGATCTGAAAGACTATCGCCTGGAGCCGCCGGAATACCCGGAGCCGCCCGCCTGCCCACTCTGCGGCAGTGAAACCTATCACGATATCTATATCGGGACGGAGGGCGTCGTCGGCTGTGATGACTGCGTTGCGTGGCTGCCTGCCGAGGAGTGGTGGAAGGAGCTGGAAGAGGAGAAGCGGTGGTAGTTGGCCCTAAAGGACTGCGACTCGCTAAGAGCCGGGCAGAGCCCGGTTGCTCGCTTGCATACCCATAAAGGGCACAGGTGGCTCTGCGGGCGCTCATCGCTTCGCGTCGTAGTTGTGTAGTTGGGAGAGAATAATCTGAATGCAACCACATTATGTTAAGTTAAAGGGTGCTCCTTCTCCGAAGAGAGAATATGTCCTGGAGTACAGCAATCTCTGCGGCGGTCTCAATCTCTGGGATCCGGATTACCGGCTGAAGAATAATGAGAGCCCGGAGATGAAAAATCTCCTCTGGCGAAACGGCATGCTCTGCTCCCGCAAGGGGCAGAGATTTCTGTGTGAATATCAGCTTGGGCAAGGCTTTGCAGCTTATCCACGGTTATGGCATGGGTGCATTTTCGCCCACATCGGGGCGAATATTTTTTGCTTCCGGGTGGAGGAGGCTCGCTCTGAGTCTTCAGCATCTGGCGCGGAGACAACAGATGCCACGATATCAGATGTCTATCCGCGCTTAAATGAGAGTGGCACTGAGACTGCTGCAGAGAGTGGGTTCGTTGCGTCTCCCATCCTCCTTGCCACCGGCATTCCGAAGATTCGTGGCACGTTTTTTACCTTCAGCGACAAGCTCTATTACAAGACCAAAGGAGCCTATAAGGAGATCACGGCAACACAGGTGGACGGGGAATGGAGTTTTGCATGCAATGAGGTTTTCCCCTATGAGCCGGTGATCGTCATCAACGCCAATCCGGCAACGGGAGCCGGAGATCTTTACCAGCCGGAAAACCGCATGAGCAGCAGAAAGACAGCCTGGTACAACGCCGTGGACGGAGCAAAAACCTATTATTTGCCTGTCAAGGCGGAGAGGGTCACCTATGTAGAGGTTGGGGGTTATCACGTCACATCCGGCTGGAGCTATGATCCGCAATACGGGAGAGTGCTGTTTGATGTGGCGCCTCCGGTCACGGATCCGCCCACAAATAACACGGTTCGCATTACCTATGAATTGGATAATACGGAAGCTCAGAAATCAATTGATGATTGCCGTTATGTCGCTGTCTACGGCGGCACAGGAGAATTGTGTGTTGTGATGGCAGGATCTGAAGATCAGCCCAATGCCTACTTCTGGAGCGGGAACTCCAGCCTCAAGATGGATGCAAGCTACTTCCCGATGGAACAAGTTCAACTCGCCGGTTCGAGTGAAGAGCGCATCACTGCCTTCGGCAAACAGCAGGACAACCTGATCATCTTCAAGGAGGGCTCCGTGGGCAAAACCACCCTGGGCACGCAGACGATTAACGGCCGCATCTTTATTGATCTGCCCTATGTGCCCGTCAACGCCTCCATCGGCTGCGACCTGCCCTGGAGCATTCAGATTGTGGAGAACAACCTGGTCTTTGCCAACCGGAAGGGGATTTATATGCTGCTGGACACCACCCCGGCCAACGAGAACAACATCGTCTCACTCAGCAGGAAGATCAACGGGAGTGCGGAGAGACCGGGGTATTTGTTTGATGTAGGTGCTCGCTCGCAGTCTGTTGCAAGCAAGCTGGGAACGTCGCGCGTCAGGTCACGCGTCGCATTGCTCAATGAGGACCTGGTGTGCTCCTGCGATGACGGAACCCATTATTATCTGACGGCGGGAGGTCACACCTGGGCGTGGAACTATGAGCTCTCCGGCTGGAAGGATCCTTCCTGGTTTCTTCTCACCAACACCAATGCAGTGGCTTTGATTTGTGAGGCAGGGGACATTTTCCATATCAATGGGGCCGGTAGCTTAACTGGTTTACATAATGATTGTAATGACTATGGAGAACCGATTGAAAGACTCTTCCGATTTCCCACCATGAATTTCGGCAGCTACGACTGCCGAAAGAATGTGAACTCTGTGCTTGTCACGCTGGGGGCTTATGAATTGGAAGATACTGAGCTCTGGTATCTGTGGAGGCCGAAGCTCGCTCGCAGAGCACAGCAGGCGGCTCGTGCGCGCCTGCAGGCGCCATGCAAGCGAGCAACCGGGCGGAGCCCGGCACTTGGCGAGTCGCAGGGGACAACGCTTCTGCCACGATTTCAGATGTCTATCCGAGCTTAAATGAGGGAGTTCAAAGAGATACTATGGAAACACAGGGGACGATTCTCTGTGTTCCGGGCACCAGGCCGGACAGCACAAGGGTCCCGTCAGTATTTCGCCGGAGACCTATGTGCAGACGTGTCCTGCACTTCACCATGAAGCTCATCAATTCAAATCTGAATGAGGACTTTGAGCTCGTCGGGGCTCAGGTGTTCTACAATGTGCAAGGCAGGTTGAGATAAAAAAACCAGCACTAATGTGCTGGCAAAATTTAGGTTCTATTAAACTATGGCATTGAGGTTGTCCCAATCAATTTCAGATTCTTCGATAAATCCGCTTTTTTCTGCTGCTAATAACGATTCTTCTTCCTGAGAAGTCAACTTTGTAAAATCAGGATCCCAGGCGATAAGAAGTTTTTTGATAAACTGGTATGCAAATTCCTGATCAGCTTCCGGCAGGAGGTTCATCATTTCAGCAGCGTGCATCACTGTTTCAGACAAGAATAATTCCCCCTTTCCTATTTATAAACATCCCCACGATTTCCAATATCAATAATATAAAGTATTTCCAGTTCACCTTCAAGACCATATTTGTAAATTATTCTCCATCCGCCTACACGTAATCGGCTTCTACCCTCAGCAGAACCCTGCATAGGTTTGGTGTCTCCAACGGGTGGTTTTTGTGTCAGACCGGCAATTGCTGATCGAATACGGTCAACAGATTTTCGATCAAGTTTTGCTAAAAATTTAAGAGAGTCCTTTGAGTATTTTATAAGCACAAAATCACCTTCTTCAATATCTGAATTATAAAGATTTTTAATGAAATGGTCAAGAACCAAATGACAGGAGCAAAAATGGAAGAACAAAAAAAGAATCCTGAAACCCTCGGCGGGCTGTGCAGTCACATGCTCTCATCCCCGATGCCCACATCGGATGATCCGAGGGATGCATTGCTGGAGCTTTGCGTCAGACCCACATGTGCTGCCTATATTGTCTATGGCATGATACAAAAAGCTGCCAGGGGGGATACCTCGGCAGCCAAGTTTATTAAAGAAATCAACGGAGAAGGGCCTTCATTGGACGAAAACGGTATTACCGATCTGCGGTCTCTCAGCGATGTTGTCCTCTGCCGTCTGGCAGGCTTCACGCTGGAGAAGCTGATGCTTCAGTGAGGCGTGATCTCGGCAAACCGGAATTGCCTTTTATGGAGACACGCCACTTTTCGCTTCGGAAAAAAGGATCACTTATTATTCTGTTTTGCGATCTGCTCTGTAAGATGGATGCTTCTGCTGTTCCACGGTACCAGAGCATCGCAGGTCAGCGACTTTGAAAAAATAAGGGTTGGATACTCCTGACAGGCAGGATCCTGTTGATTCAGATAGGGCTCACAGACATAGCCGTTGGCTTTATAAAATGCGATCGCGGTATCATTGTGCTCCGCATCCGTATAGAGCCGTGCAAACCGGTATCCTCTGGCGGCCGCCATCTCCTCAAACCGCTTCAGAGCTTCTGAGCCGAGGTGCTTTCTCCGGAAACCTTCCCGGATGCCGAACCAGCCAAGCCAGGCACTTTCAGGGTCTTCGGGATAGGAGTAGATCCCGATGATGCCCACACATACGTCGTCCTCGCAGATCAGATAATACTCGAGGGGGGAGGCATCCTCAAGAGAGTCTTTATAGTTCCTCTCGGCGCTCTCTCCGGGGAACAGTTCCTCCTGTATTTCAACGGCATAGCGGAGGTTGCTCTCCGTAATTCGTTCCAGCTTCATGTTCTTCTCTCCTGACAGCGGGTGCTTTTCAAAAACAATATATCATACTTTTCCGATCTAGTGAATTCTTAATTCTCACTTCGGGCCGGATGAATGATTAATCCTCTTCTGCGGGGGCTGATGCAGGCACATCCGGATCATATGCAGGAACATCATATCATACCAAATATCACAGAACCGTCAAACAGTTCTGACCTGTTGAACGGATTATAACATGACATACATCATCCTGCAAATACCGCTTTTTTGACAACTCCAAAAAATCCATACCAAACTATCTCATCAAATCCCGATTTACAGCACGAACGATTCCAGATCATCCGGAATAAACAGGTTCCCGTGATAATACTGAGCTCCTTCTTCAAGATACAGGCGCTTTCTGTCGGCCAGATTTTTGTCTTCTGTATGGTAGAGGAGCAGATTCCTGACATTCAGTTCCTCCGCCAGCTGGCATGCATCCTTTACCGTAGAATGGTGCTTCTCATACGGATCAAAGAGTTCCCGCTCTGAATAGAGACAGAATGCCTCATGAAGCAGCCACTCGCTGTTTCTCGCATACGCTTCTTCGCAGTCCTCGTAAGGCTCGTCCCCGCAGCAGGTCAGTTTTTTCCCATCCCCCAGATCCATGCAGAATCCATACTGCTTCGCCTTGGTGGATCGGATATCAAAAAAGGCGGTCTCATGACCGATCACATTCATCGCTTCGCCGTCATGGACTTCTATCAGATGCAGTCTGTCATCGATGAATCTTGTCTCTTTCTCAAGCAGCAGCTTCCCGGCCATATCACGGATCAGAGCCAGAACTTCTTTGTGTGAGTAAATACAGGCTTCTCCTTCATACTTCCCGTGGTTCATAAACTGACAGATCATCCGAACCATCCAGATGATTCCCATCAAGTGGTCGATATGTTTATGCGTCACAAAGATATGGCGCACATCCGTCCAGTTATAGCCTGCATGCTTCAGCTGATGAAGGACTGCACTTCCGCCTCCGCCATCCACCATAAAATATTGGCCCTTGTCCTCGATGATAAAACATGTATTATAGCACTCCGTCACAAGCGCATTGCCTGTTCCAAGCATTGTTAGTTTCATCTGTTGTCTCCGTGAAAGTTCGATTTGTCCGGATCATTATACCCTTAAGAACGAAATCCTGTAAAGGAGATTTTTTTATGAACAATGACCTGCTTGCCGAGCTGGCTCGAAGAGAGTTGGCCCGGCGTTATTATTCGGAATACCTGGCATATTCCTATGGAGCAAACTGGATCAGGACAAAGCTTTCGTCCTATCTGGCACAGAGAATCCAGAATTTTATAGAGACGGATACCGGTCATGCCTATGACATTCTGATCATCGAATGCCCTCCACAGCACGGCAAGAGCATGACCGTGAGTGAGAGCCTGCCAAGCTGGTACCTGGGCAAACATCCGGAGAGAAACATCATCCTGGCATCCTATGATTCAGACTTTGCCGAACGCTTCTGCCGGAAGAATAAGGAGAAAATTAAAAACGTTGGCAGGCATCTGTTCGGCATCGAGATCGGGGCTATTGACCGGGCGGGGGAGTTTGAACTGAGTAACGGGAAAGGAAGAATGATATCCCGAGGCATCATGTCCGGCATCACGGGCAACCCGGCAAACCTGATTATCATCGATGACCCTGTGAAGAACCAGCAGGAGGCAGATTCTCCGGCATACAGAAACCGTGTATGGTCCGAATGGCAGGCATCTCTGAAGAGCCGCCTTGCTGCCAAGGGGAAGGTTGTGGTCATCATGACCCCATGGACGGATGACGACCTGGCTGCCAGAATCATCCGGAATGAAAAGAATGTGCAGCTGCTTCGCCTGCCGGTGGAGGCGGAAGAAAACGATCCTCTGGGCAGAGAAGTCGGTCAGGCACTTTGCCCGGAATTGGGCAAAGATGATCAATGGCTGGCAGATTTTAAGGCTTCCTATATCTCCGACCCGCAGGGTGGGCAGAGAGCGTGGACGGCTCTGTATCAGTGCTCCCCGAGACAGGAGGAGGGGAATATCGTGCGGAGGAACTGGTTCCGGTTCTACGAACCGAGGGGACAGAAAACAGGGAATAGGGCAAAGGGCATAGGGATTAGGGACTCAGAATATGTGGAGGAGCCGGAATCCTATGGTACGGAATTGATCTCTGTGGATGCCTCCTTCAAAGGGGATGATACCAGCGACTTTGTTTCCATCCAGGTATGGGGCAAACGGGCGAAGGATTATTATCTGCGGTATTGCCTGAATAAGCACCTCAACTTCCCGGATACGCTGGAGGCGATTAAAACCATCTATCGGTTGTTCCCGAGGGCGAGGACTGTATTGATCGAAGAGGCTGCCAACGGCCCGGCCATCATCCAGACGCTGCAGCGGGAGATGTTCATCATCCCGGTCACGCCTCTTGGAGGCAAGATCAGCCGGGTGAATGCCATCTCGCCGGCAATCGAGTCCGGGCATGTGTTCCTGCCGGATCCTGCAAAGGCTCCCTGGGTGACAGATTATATTGACCAGTGGGTCGCATTTCCAAATTCCAAACACGATGACATGGTGGATGCCACCAGCCAGGCCCTTGCCCGGATGATTTATTCCTCCGGTGAGGTCTGGGAGGAAAAGGAGCAGAAGCCGGTGTTTGACGTGGAAAGATTATTTGATCCTTATAACTATAACAGGAGGGACTATTAAATATGGAAACAGCTAAAACCTATGAGGAGTATGTCCTCCTGGAACTGGAGGAAAAGAAGGAGCAGCTGAAAAGACTCACCGAGGCCAGCAGGAGCTGCATCGAGGTCATGGACGATGTGAACTCTTTTCTGGATATCATGAAGAAGCATCTGAATCTGCATAAGGCTGCAGACGGGAAGAAGATCATCACCATGGAATATATCTTTGAAGAATATGATCCGGATGAGTTCAAACTTCTGAAAGAGCTGTTCCATCTGGAAGTGAAGGGGGAAAGCAATGAATGAGATTCTTGTCGGCACAAGTGTTGTTTTGGTGGTGCTGCTGACCTTTGCCTCCGGTTTTTTCATGGGCCGCGGCTTCCGTGAGAAGCCGCTTTTGCCCGTCGAGCCTGCAGTGCAGGACCGGATCAAACAGCTGGAGTATGAAGCTGATCAGAAGGCTCTGGCGGAATGCATGAATTATTCCATCGATGTGGCGTACAGGGTCAATGATAAATGATAACTTGAATCCGTGAAACTTCTCCGCCTTTTCGGGAATAAGGATAATGGCAATGTAGAGCTAATCTGCTTTGCATGGTTGACAATTATTCTACTGCGTGGTATAATTTTATCATACTTTTGCGAATACTCCTCTGGTGATAGAATTATTTGACGTTATTCAGCAAACCCAAATAATAAATAGTATAGAGAAGGAGAAAAATTCATGGGTAAAGCATATGCAAGGTTTTTTCAGGCCGTAACATCAATCGTGTTATATTTCTTTCCTTGGAGCGTGGCAAAACAAATTACCGGAGCCGGGTGTGTTACTAAGCTGCCGGAGATCATCAAAGGAGAAGGTATTGACAATGTGCTGATTGTGACAGATCAGAATCTAAGAAAAATAGGCCTTTTGGACAGCCTGCTCAAATCCTTGGAGGAGGCAGGTATTCGATATACCATTTTTGATGATGTGAAGCCTAATCCTACAGATCGTAATGTGGAAGAAGGGTTGCTTTTCTACAAGAATAACGGTTGCCGGGGAATGATTGCATTTGGCGGCGGTTCTCCTATTGACTGTTCCAAGGCAATCGGGGCAAGAGTGGCACGGCCGAATAAGACAACTACTCAAATGAACGGATTGTGCACAGTACGCCGCAGAATTCCGAAGATTTTTGCAGTCCCTACCACAGCAGGTTCCGGCTCCGAAACAGCTATGTCTTCACTCATTATAGAGGAGAAAACACACCATAAGGCTGCTATTCACGACCCTCTGATGATCCCTCCTTATGCAGTGCTTGATCCGCAATTGCTTGTCAGTCTTCCGCCTGCAGTCACATCCACAACCGGCATGGATGCTCTGTGCCACGCAGTAGAATCCTATATGAATCATACTTATTGCACAAAGCTGGAGATTGATTTCGCGTTAGATGCTGTTCGTCTCATCCATGAAAACTTGGTGACATCATACGAGAATGGAAACAACCTTGAAGCGAGACTGAATATGCAGATTGCTGCATTCAAAGCAGGTCGTGCGTTTACCAGAGGCGGTGTAGGCTATACCCATGCAGTCGGCCATGCCTTGAGCGGACTGTACGATATCCCGCATGCCCTCGCTATGGCTGTAATTCTTCCCCATGCATTGCGGCAGGATGGTTCAGCTGCCTATTTTCGGTTAGCAAGGCTTGCTGAAGCTTGCGGTATGGAGGGGGCAGATGATGCAGAGAAATCAGAGAAATTCATTTCCTGGATCGATCATATAAATGCCAAAATGGCTATCCCTGATAAATTTAAAAATCTCATCAAAGATGAAGACATACCGCAGATTATTGAATGGGCAATGAAGGAGGCCAATCCACTTTATCCTACCCCGGTATATTGGGAAAAGCCGGACTTTGAACGTCTGATACAAACGATCCGAGCATAATCCCCTCTGTCCGGCTTGATAACCTTTTTCACGCCCTGCCGGATTCAACTTCACTTGGCAAAATCCCAACATAATATCATCAGCCCGCCGTCACATCACGGCGGGCTGTTCTTCTGTGCAGCGGTCAATATAAGGAGAAAAAATTGAACGATTATCTTCGAGATGCCTGGAAATACTATGAGTACGGGCGATTGTATAACAACAACCTGACTCCGAATCAGTACACCATGGTCAACACCAACAATGAATTTTTCATCGGCAACCAGTGGATCCATATGCCGGATAATGAGGCCATGCGTAGGTTGGCTAAACCTACATTTAATATCATCAAGAGAGTCACGTCTTTGTTTGTAGCAAGCCTGACTTCCAGTAATACCACAATTTCATTTGAGCCGCTTTCTTATCAGAATGATGGAGAAGCGGCTTCTTTTGCGACAGCTGAAGTTAGAAATCTGCTGGAGAAATTCAAAATGGACTATCGCATCAGGGATGCTTTGTTTGACGGCGCTATCACCGGTGACTATGCAGCTCACTTCTTCTGGAATCCGGAAGCAAGGCCATACGGCGGAGCCTTCGGAGAGTACAAGGGCGAGATCGAGATGGAGCTGATCGACGGCATCAACGTCATGTTCGGCAATCCGAATTGCCGTGATGTGGAGAAGCAACCCTATGTGCTGATTGTGGGCAGAGATACCGTAGAAAACCTGAAGCGGGAATATGACTACTGGAAACCAAGACAGATTAAAGAAGGACCGGACAAAGATATCATCCACCCGGATGCCGAGACATATAACTTTACGGGTATCGGAGGGAAGACGGAAATCCACGGCGACGATGATAAAACCGGAAAGGCTTTATTTGTGTACCTGTACACCAAAGTCTGGAAGGACGAGCAGTACATTAATCCCAAAACAGGTCTTGTGGAGATCAGGAAGATCCAAACGGTTCACGTGACCAAGGCTACAAGACACTGCAATATCTTTGAAGATGTGGACACCGGTTTGAGTCGTTATCCTCTTGCATGGGGAAACTGGCAGAAGCAGCGCAATCAGTATCACGGGAGAGCACTGGTCACGGAAATTATCCCGAATCAGATCTTCATCAACCAGATGATGGCTATGGTCTTCCGGCATCTGCAAACCCAGGCATTCCCAACCAAGATTTATAACGCAGACCTTATACCCAATATCAGCAACGAAGTCGGCACAGCGATCGGGGTGAGGAATCTGCAGCCCGGGCAGCAGATCGGAGAAGTGATTTCCACCATACCGGCTGCCAATATGTCTGCACAGATCATCCAGGCGATTGATCTCTGCATGGCATACACGAAAGAGTGCCTGGGTGCTACGGATGCCCAGATGGGGTCTGTGAGACCGGACAATACTTCTGCCCTGATGGTGCTGCAGAATGCATCTGAGGTTCCGTTGGAAAACACCCGTGCAGGTTTACATGAGTGGGTGGAAGACATTGGTGCCATTCTGCTGGACATGATGGGAACCTATTACGGTAAGCGGCCGATTGTTCGGGAGAAAATGATGGAAGAGCCTGTGCTGGGTGCTGACGGCAAACAGGTGATTGACCCGATGACCGGCAAACCTGCGAGCACGAAGGTGACCAGGCGTGTTGTGGAAGAGTTTGATTTCTCGATCTTCAAACATCTCTGGCTGAATATCTCCGTCGATGTGGGCGCTACTACATACTACAGCGAGATCGCGATGGTACAGACGTTAGATAACCTCCGGAGAGACGGAACGCTGAATATCATCGAATATCTGGAGCGAATGCCGGATAAGCTGATCACGAGGAAGCAGGAGCTGATTGAGTCTTTGAAGAAGCAGGCGAATCTGCCGGTTTCTGCACCGGAGACAGGTAAAGGAGGTGAGGACATTGGTCATGTAGTGGGCAGTGAGCTGGACGCTGCAAAGAAAATAGCCCAGTTACCGACAAGCATGCAGGCAAAGTATAACGATTTGCCGAAGACGGCGCAAAGAGCGCTGATCAAATAATGATGGAGGATACAAAACAAAAATGGATGAACAACTGGAATATGCGCTTGAAGGAACAGGAGCAGAAACAGCAGTACACGAGAAAACAGCTGTACAGGTTCCATCCCCGGACCCCACCCCGGAAGAAGCAACCCAAACCGGTGGGGAAGAAGAAATGAATCAAGAGAGCCCGACAGAAGGAGCTGAGAATGCTTCCGCTGCCGGGCTCTCTGCATCCACCGCAGAAGTGGTACTACCTCCCTCCCAGGGGACCGGGCCGTTGTCCGCCGAAGAGGGGAGGGGCTCAGAGGGTCGTGACTACTATGCGGAATGGAAGGAACTGGCTGAAGCACATCCGGAGGTGGTGGGCAAGGAATTGCCCGAAGACATCTATCAGGCGTGCATGCAGAGCGATCTGCCTCCTCTTCGTGTGTATGAATCCATGATGCTGCAGAAGCAGGCGGATCAGATTTCTGCTCTTCAGCAGGAGATTGCGACTTTGAGGCAGAACGCAGAAAACACAGCGAGAGCCCCGGTAGTGGCAGCTGCCGAAGGCCCCGCAAATGAACCGGAAGACCTTTTTATGAAAGGCTTCAATTCATATTGAGGGGACAGGGGACAGGGAATAGGGAGTAGGGGATAAGGGGGCTTCCTGTGGCAGCGGGAGGCTGCCCCCTGATTCCTGTGTCCTGTACCCTTTCTCAACAGACGAATCATTTTAAACCAATAAAAATCTAATTAAGAAAAATAATGGAGGATTAACAATTATGGCAGGTGGAATGAATCTAGCAACCAAATATCTCAGAGAAGTAGATGAACGCTGGGTTTCGGAGTCCCAGGCGGCACTGGTAACAGGCAATGCCTTTGAATATAAGGGCGACCAGACCTTTGTAGTTTACAGTATTCCGTATGCGCCGCTGAATGACTACACCAGAAGCGGCATGAACCGTTACGGCAACCCCAATGACCTGAGCCGAAATATCCAGACCCTGAAGGTCACCCAAGACAAGGGCTTCAGCTTCGTGATTGACCGTGGAGATTATGTCCAGAGTGAGTTTGTCAGCAACCCGGGTAAGAGCCTGGCAAGGGAGCTCAAGGAGGTTATCGTCCCGGCTTATGACCGGTACTGCTTCCGCACGATGGCATTTTCCGCTATTGACAACGGGCACAATGCCACGACCGAAGTGACAAAGGCGAATGCCCATGCCATGCTTCTCAATGGCATTGAACACATGAGCGACCGCAACGTGCCGATTGATAACTGCTACGCTTTTTGCACGTATCATTACGGCAACCTGCTGATGCAGGACCCTTCGTTTATCCGCAATGGCAATTCTTCTCAGGAGATGCTGAAGACCGGGCGGATCGGCATGGTAGACGGCATTGAAATTGTCCTGGTGCCACACAGCAAGCTGCCGGCAGGGTCTGCATTCCTGCTGGTGCATAAGGATGCCTGCGTGGCACCGAGACAGCTGGAAAAATATGTGACTCACGAGGACCCTCCCGGACTGTCCGGCACTCTCTGCGAAGGCCGCGTGCTTTATGACTGCTTCGTTCTCGACGAAAAGGCAGACGGAATTTACTACCACGGAGGTCAGCCTGTGCTGAAGGATATTCCTTTCATTACGTCCGCAACAAATCCCGGAAAATCTTCTATCATCATGAACATGGAGAAGGAGAAGGACACCAACAAGTGGTATTACATCACGGCTGAGGACCATGCTTCTCTCCCGGAGGTAACTTACGGCACTGCCATTGATCCCACCAGCGGGGCATGGGCAGGTGCAGTGGAGATCACCGGTATGGAGATGGAAATCACGCCTCCTGAGGGACACACCCGCATCAAGGTTGTGGAAGTGCTCCGCAGCATGAAACCGATCGGCGTTTCCGAGAGGAAACTGAATATCGGATGATGAGGTTTTTACCTCGTAAGTAGTGCAATTAAAGGGCTCGGATGACAGCATTGTACCTCGAACCTGCTGCTCTATCCGAGCTTTTATGGAGGAAAAGTTGTCAGTTGCATAAGTCTCTGATGAGACTGTAAAAACACAGAGAACCGTCCCCTGTGCGAATTAGGAGGAGAAAAGTGACTTATGGCGAATTGAAAAACAGAGTATTGGAGCTCATCTTCAGTTACAGCGTGGCAGGGAGTCAAATCCCTGCCACGTATAACAATCAGGCGGATTATATCGCTATGATTCCGGGGCTGGTGAACAACGGGCAGATGGATATTGTTACCAGCGTGAAACGCATTCCGGCAATTGTGCATCTGGAAGACCTGGAGCAGGAACAAGTGGGAGAGCGAATACTTTATAAGCTCCCGGAAGATTGTTGGCTCCCTTTTACAGGTGGGCTTCTTCTGAAGAGAAACAGAAGGTATGAGCGTTTCTTTGGTTACCGGTTTATCTCCGGTAATATCGAACTGCCGTGTCATCATCCGCCTGACTTGGCACTGGAATATTGGCGATATCCGGAGAGAGTGAGTTCTGAGACAGGTGATGACGTTGAACTGGACAACACTCCTGATGTGCATGAGTGCCTGGTGTTCTATGTGGCAGCCCATCTGCTCGCTTATGATGATGCTTACCGATACACCGTGTTTCTGAATATGTACGAAGAACGAATCAGCCGTTTGAGAGAACTTGTCTGGATTGAGCCCGGACCCATTGAGGATGTTTACAGGAGGAGAAAATGAGCAAACTGACCATTTGGAACACGTTAAAGCACAAAGGTTTCAGCGATGAGGCCGCCGCTGCCATCCTCGGCAACATGGAGGCGGAGAGCAACTGCATCAGCATCCGGGTACAGGGTGACTTTACTGACGAATATGCGGATTCCGCCTTCTACACCCGCATGGTGGACGAGGGAAAGGTGAGCCGAAGCGCCTTCATTCATTCAGGCCCCGGCGGCGGAGGCTACGGCCTCCTGCAGTGGACGTATCCCACCCGGAAGGCCGGGCTTTACGATCTGGCACAGTCACAGGGCGCCTCCGTCGGAGATGAGACCATCCAGCTGGAATGGTTTATGAAAGAGCTGTGGCAGGAGGAGTATCAGAGCGTGCGGGAGACGCTCCTGCACTGCCCGTCTATCCGCGCCTGCTCAGACGTGCTGGTGAAGGTCTTCCTCCGCCCTGCAGATCAGAGTGAGGCGGCGCTGCAGAAGCGTGCCGATCTCGCACAGGGATTATTCCGGCAGTTTGTAGAGCCGAAAGCGGAGGAGGCAGACACTGCATCAAAAGAAGATGCCGGGATGGTGAAGATCACGGAAGAAGAGTTCCGTATCTATTCCAGAGCAGTTCTGGTTGTGCTGACACTGCGAGATCTGCTGCAGGCAATGGAGGAATTTAAGTATGAGTGATGCGATACTGGTAGCGATTATCACGAGTGCTGTGACATTGTTCGGGGTTATTCTCGCGAACAGTAAGGCAGCTGCGGTGACGAACAATGAAATCAAGCATCTGACGGAGGAAGTGAAAAAGCACAACAACTTCGCCCAAAGGATGCCGATTGTGGAAGTGCAACTGGGAGAGTTAATGAAAAGGGTGGAAGCTCTGGAAAGAAAAAGCTGACTGCAAAAGCAGCCAGCGAGGTGAGACATCTATTTAGAAATCGGTTAAGACCAGGCCATTTGCAATTCACGCTTGTTGTTGGCACAGTCTGTGAGGTATAGATTGATCAGAGTCTGATACGGAAGACCATATTGTTCGGAAAGATGTTTAAAATAATCGATCGTCTCTTCGTTGATATTAATCGTAACCTGTTTTTTCATACGATTGGTATAGGGATTTTTGCGAGGATTCAGTTTTTCAATATCATATTCTTCTCTCATTTCAGTTTCCTCCATTCCAGTCGGCGTAGGTTTCACGTTCACGCTTCGTAGCTTTTCTCGCAGAAATAATACGAATAATATCATCGTTTCCGCGATAACAATGACTGACAATACAGAGCCTTTCAGCCTGAGACAGTCCGAGAATCAGAAATCTTTCTTCAGAATCAGAGTGGTCGGGATCATCAAAAACAATGGCTTCCGTGTCATAGAAAACTGTCACAGCCTCGGAAAAATCTATGCCATGCTTTTGGATGTTAATCCGATTCTTGTTTTCATCCCAAGTAAATTCTATTTCTTTCACAATTATAATATACCTATAAAATCAATATGTCAAGAAAATGATTCTTTGCATTCCCAATTAGTAAAATTTCAGAAATATGCTGCCTCTTAAATATAACACACATCATTTGAAGCAACAAGAGAAAAGCCATCTCAGATGGCAAAGGAGATAAATGGAGGCTTTTATGAACAAACAGGATATTATACGCAAACTGACCAGCCGCAAGTTCTGGCTGGCTATTGCAGCGTTTATTACAGAGCTGATTGTTGCCTTTAAAGGCGACGCAGAGACGGCAGAAACCATTTCCGGCATGATTATGGCCGGCGCAACAGTAATAGCCTATGTGCTTGGGGAAGGTCTGATCGATGCAGCGAATGTGAGTGATTTATGCTCGATATAAGGTTAAGCAAGTTGCTCGGTAGACAATATTGTACCTCGTACTGTCTGCTCTATCCGAGCTTAAATTAATATGAAATGAACAGGGAAGAGGACAGGGGTGTATCCTGTTCCCTGAACCCTGTATCCTAAAAACCGGAGGTTTTTATGGCAAAAGCATCGAGGCCGGGGAATCAGGCGGTGGCCGGCATTGCCGGGACATCGACCACGTCCCCGACGTATTACAAAAGTGAAGCTGCAGGTTCTGCAGCAGGAAGCACAGGAAAGAGCTCATCCTCCGGGACGGGCTCTTCTTCCAATAAGAGTACAACAAGTAATAAGAGCAGTACAAGTACCTCAGTGAAGAATTCATATTCCAGCAGTGTGAAATCGAGTTCAGGAGGGAGTGCGGGCAATTCGGCTTTACCCGGTGAGGTGGAAGTTCCGTACAGTGACAAGTTCTATGCCGCACTGGCTGCCGGGGTGCCCAATGGGATTAATGCCAGCGAGTTCATTGCAAAGGATAAGGCTGCGGATGCGGCGAAGGGTGTGGTTGCAGGGGCAAAAGCGAATATCATGCCGGGCAAAGTGGCACCCATTGATTATGTGGATATCGCCCGGCAGAAAGCGGAGCTGGCAGCGAGAGAAAATCAGGAAAAGGGCAGAGCTGTGCTGGAGTCTGATTATGCTGTTGCCCAGGGGGTCAAGGCTCTCAATCGGAATCTGCAGGACAGCAGAGCAAAGTTCCAAACCCAGCGCAATCAGGTTGAGGCCGATGAGGCGAAAGCTCTGGACAATCAGGTTCTGTATGCGGAAGCAAGAGGCGACCGGGGCGGAATCGGGAAAACCCAGTACGGCGGTATCCGGAACACGGCTGCCACAAACCGCCAGGTGGTCAACTCAGCCGAGGTAAAGCTGCAGACAGACACGGCCAGGCAGATTGCTGACCTTCAGGCGCAGGGAGAATTTGAAAAGGCAGACAAGGTGCTTGCGATCAGCAACAGGTATCTCACCGAGCTTCAGAACCTGGAAAAGTGGACAAAAGAGAAGAATGTTGGCGTACAGGAGTTTAACGCAAAGCTCCGGCAGTGGGAGAACGAGTACCTGCTGAAGGTAGGGGAATATCTCACAGACACAGAACTGCAGGCGGCGAAGCTGTTCGGTGTTGCAGCAAACGGTGCCGAGACGGCGGAAACCCGGAATGCAGTGAATGACCGCTATGCGGAAGGAGCACGTGCCATGATGAACGCCGGCATCGTGCCGAGTGCTTCTCAATTGGAAGCGATGGGTTGGACGCCGGAGCAGTACTGGATTTACAGGATGGCGAACGGGGGCTGACCTCGTAATCAGTGCACTCAAAATGCTCGGGAGACAACACATTACCTCGTAATGAGATGTCTATCCGAGCTAAATAAAAGAAAATGATAGGGTTAGGGTAAAGATGAAATGCTCTATCCGAGCTATAAAGAGAAACGAAACCACACAAGCGTACCCACGAATAATCCGCCTGCCCGGATGCGTTTTCTTAAGCTGTTTTGTGATTTTGTTCTTTTCTTTTTTTCCCATGCATATTATAATCAGAGTATCCTGACCATGGGAGGAAGACAAGATGAGAGTGGTTCTTCAGAACCTCACAAAAGTATTCCCCAGCCGCCAAAAAAAAGGTGAAGTAGTTGTCGCAGTCGATCATTTTAATTTTGAGATTCCCGACGGAAAGCTGATCGGCCTTCTGGGCCCTTCGGGATGCGGGAAGAGCACGGCCCTGAACCTGATCTGCGGGCTTGAAACGCCGACCGAAGGAAAAATATTCTTCGGTGACGATGATGTGACCGAACTTCCGCCGGAAAACCGGGGCGTCGGTCTGGTGTTTCAGAACTATGCTCTCTATCCGCACCTGACCGTGCGGCAGAATATCCTCTTTCCGCTGCAGAACCTGCGGGGAAGTGAGAAGCTGTCCAAACAGGAAATGGAGGAGAGGGCGCTTCAGGCCGCGAAGCTGGTGCAGATTGAGATGCTGATGGAGCGCAAGCCCAGCGAGCTCTCCGGCGGCCAGCAGCAGCGTGTCGCCATTGCCCGTGCGCTGGTGAAGATGCCGCGTGTGCTCCTTCTGGATGAGCCCCTCTCCAACCTTGACGCCCGTCTTCGCCTGCAGACGAGAGAGGAGATCCGCCGTATCCAGCGGGAGACGGAGATCACCACCGTTTTTGTCACCCACGATCAGGAGGAGGCCATGAGCATCTCCGATCTGATAGTTGTGATGAAGGCCGGCGTTGTCAACCAGATCGGCAAACCCCAGGAGGTCTATGACAATCCTGTCAATCTCTTTGTGGCCAGATTCCTGGGCACACCCAGCATCAATCTCTTTGACGGCAGCGTGAAGGCCGGAAAGCTTTTCATCGGCGGGGAAGAGGTGCTGTCTGTCCCCGGCGCAGAGGACGGAGAGGTCACCGTCGGCATCCGGCCGGAGGGATTTATCCTGAAGAAAGACGGCGCCTTCACCTGCACACTGGAACGCGTGGAGGTGATGGGCAGAGACACAAGCGTTGTCTGCACCCATACATCATCTCTCAATGACAATATCCGTGCCATCATCCCGGCTGAGGATGCCGCCGACGCCTCCGGAAAGCAGGCCCGCTTCGATCTCAAACCGGCCAAGGTTCTGCTTTTCAACCCGAAGACGGAAGAACGCATCCTCTTTTCTTTCGGTGAGAAGCAGGAGGCAAAAGCATGATCAGACGCACGTCGAAGGCATGGCTTTACCTCCTGCCTGCCCTGCTCTTTCTGGGCTTCTTCATGGTCTACCCTCTCTTTGACGTGTTCGTCTATTCCGTGGAGGAGGGATATAATTCCGCATCCCAGACCTATTTCGGCACCGGGCTCTATAACTACTCCTATGTTCTTCATGACCCTTATTTTCTCCAGGCAGTGAAGAACACGTTTATCATTGTGATTATCACGGTTCCTCTCTCCACGGCCTTTGCGCTTGCCATTTCTCTCGCTCTCAGCTCGGTGAAAAAGCTGAAGGAGCTGTATCAGACGGTGTTTTTCCTGCCCTACGTCACCAATACCCTGGCGGTTGGGCTGGTGTTTATGATTCTCTTTAAGAAGACCGCCTATACCGACGGTATGGTGAATCTCCTCATCCAGCTCTTCGGCGGGAAGTCTGTTGACTTTATTGACGGACCTTACTGGGCGAAGATGTTTGTGATGTGTTTCTACACCATCTGGGTGGTTATGCCCTTTAAAATCCTGATTCTCACCAGTGCCCTGGCCTCCGTCAATCAGGACTATTACAACGCTGCCCGGGTCGATGCCACGCCCAAATGGCGCATCTTCACCAGAATTACCCTGCCCATGATCTCACCCATGATCTTCTACCTGATCATCACCGGCTTTATCGGGGCATTCAAGGCCTACAGTGACGAGGTGGCCCTCTTCGGCACAGATCTCAACGCCGCCGGCATGAACACCATCGTGGGCTATGTCTACGACATGCTCTACGGCAACAGCGGCGGATATCCGTCCTATGCCTCTGCAGCTGCCGTGCTGCTTTTTGCCATCGTCCTGACCATCACCTGCATCAACCTGCTTGTCAGCGGCAGGAATGTGAGAACCTGAGGAGGGACAGCTATGAACAACACCGATTATCAGAAAATTGCGCTCGGTGCTGCCCGGAGGGAGCGGGCAGGGAAGATCGGGCTCTATGTCTTCCTGACCCTCTGGGCGCTGATGGTGCTCTTTCCCTTCTACTGGATGCTCCTCACCTCCGTGAAAAGCTACAGCGCCTACAACTCCGAATACGTCCCGAAGTTTTTTACCCTCGCACCCACCCTGCAGAACTATGTCGACGCCTTTACCCTGGTTCCGCTTGCCCGGTATTTCACCAACACCATCATCTTCACCCTGGCCACCACGGCAATGATGATGCTTGTGATTGTCCCGGCGGCATTCGCCTTCGCCCGGCTGGAGTTTCGGGGGAAGAATCTCCTCTTCACCCTCTTCCTCTCTCTCATGATGATCCCCAGCGAGCTGGTGGTCATCACCAACTTCCAGACCATCACCAACTGGGGCATGCGCAACACCTTCTGGGGCCTGATCCTGCCCTCGGTGACGTCAGTGTTCTACATCTATCTTCTGAAGGAAAACTTTGAGCAGATCCCCGATGAGCTCTACAAAGCCGCCAAGGTGGACGGAACCTCCGACCTGAAGTATCTCCTGCGGGTGATGATCCCCATCTGCCGGCCGACGCTCATCACCATCACCATTCTCAAAATCATCGAATGCTGGAATTCCTACGTCTGGCCCAGGCTCATCACCGATAACGAAAACTACTTCCTCGTCTCCAACGGCATTCAGGCCATCCGCGAGAACGGCTTCGGGTGGTCATCTCCATCCCGCTGATCGTGCTGTTTCTGATCTTCCACAAGAAGATTATGGAAGGGGTTTCAAGAGGAGGGACCAAGGGATGAAGTATATGGGAAAACGTTTTTCTGCGCTGCTCATTCTCGCGGCGATGGTTTTAAGCGCATTTCTCCTCACCGGGTGCCACGGGGCGCAGCAGCGTGCCGCCTTTCAGATTCCCGAATTGTTTGACGAAAGCCGCCACTTCGACCTCACCTTCTGGGCGAAGAATGACACCAACAAGGTCCAGACGGCCATTTACGAGAAGGCCATCCGGGATTTTGAGGCCCTCTATCCCAACATCAGTGTCACCATGCGCCTCTATACCGATTACGGCCGGATCTATAACGATGTCATCACCAACATCGCCACGGACACCACCCCCAACATCTGCATCACCTATCCGGACCACATTGCCACCTACATGACCGGAAAGGACGTGGTGGTGCCGCTGGATGATCTGCTCACCGATGCCAGATACGGCCTCGGCGGAAGCGAGGTGAAGTTTGATTCTCCCAGAGCGGATGAGGTGGTGCCGGAATTCCTGCAGGAGTGCCGCATCGGAGGCGTCTGCTACGCCCTGCCCTATATGCGCTCCACGGAGGCATGCTTTATTAACAAGACCTTTGTGGAAAAGCTGGGCTACACCCTGCCGGAGACCCTGACGTGGGACTTTGTGTGGGAGGTGTCCGATGCCGCTGCGAAGAAAGAAGACGGGGTCTTCCTTCTCAACAACCAGAAGGTCATGATTCCCTTCCTCTATAAATCCACCGACAATATGATGATCCAGATGCTGCGGCAGCTGGGGGCGGATTATTCCGACGCCTCCGGGAGAATCGGCATTTTCAACGACACCACGAAGAGTGTTCTCCGCACCATAGCCGAGCATGTTTCCCGCGGCGCATTTTCCACCTTTAAAATCTCCAGCTATCCGGCCAACTTCCTCAATGCGGGCCAGTGCGTCTTTGCGATTGACTCCACTGCCGGCTCCACCTGGATGGGCACCCATGCGCCGCTGCTTGACATCAGTGCCGATAAAGTGGTAGACTTTGAGACCGTTGTGATGCCCATTCCCCAGTTTGATCCGGAGCATCCGCAGATGATCTCCCAGGGCCCGTCCGTGTGCATGTTCAACAAGGAGGATAAGCAGGAGGTGCTGGCCTCCTGGCTGTTCATGCAGTATCTGCTGTCAAACGCCGTGCAGATCGCCTATGCCGAAACGGAGGGCTATGTGCCCGTCACGAAAAAGGCGCAGCAGGCGGAGGAATACCTGGATTATCTGAGCCGGATCGGGGAGGACAACAGCGAGCATTACGATATCAAAATCCTCGCCTCCCGGCTGCTGATGGATCACACGGGTGACACCTTTGTCACCCCCGTCTTCAACGGCTCTGCGTCCCTTCGGGATGCGGCGGGGCAGATGATTGAAAACGTCACCAAGTCCGTCCGCCGGAAGGAGACGGTGGATGACGCCTATTTTGAAAAGCTCTATGACGACATGGTTTCCCTCTATCATCTCAACCTGGACGGAACCGGGGCCTCCGCCTCCTCCCGGCAGGAGCTGGGGCCGCTGCCGCACACCTCGGTTGTGCTGCTCACTTCCCTGGTCTGTGCATGGGTGCTGATCGGGGCCTATGTTGTCTTCCGGGAGCTCAGAAAGAAAAGCAAAAACAGGAAAGGCTGATATATGCAGAAAATGATTCCTCTCTCCATCCCCAATTTTGAAGGAAATGAGAAAAAATACGTCAATGAAGCACTGGACCAGGGCTGGGTCTCCACCGGGGGCGCCTACATCACCAGGCTGGAAGGGCAGCTGGCCTCCTTCCTGAAAACAGAGAATGTGGCCGCCTGCCAGAGCGGCACGTCGGCACTGCACCTTTCTCTCATTGAAGCCGGTGTCGGCCCCGGTGATGTGGTGCTGGTCCCGCCGCTGACGTTTATCGCGGCGGTCAATCCGGTGCGCTATCAGCAGGCTGTGCCCGTGTTTATCGACTGTGACGACAGCTTCTGCATGGATCCCGTCAAGCTCCGCTCCTTCTGTGAGGAGGAGTGCCTCTTTGACGGCACTGTGCTAACCCACAGGGGCAGAGCGGTGAAGGCGCTGATCGTGGTGCATGTGTTCGGCAATATGGCCGACATGGAAGCGATTATGGACATCGCCGGAAAGTATCATCTGCAGGTGATTGAGGACGCCACCGAAGCCCTGGGGACGCACTACACCGCCGGCCGGTATGAAGGCCGGTACGCCGGCACCATCGGCCACTTCGGGGCATTCAGCTTCAACGGCAATAAAATCATCACCACGGGGGGCGGCGGTGCTGTCACCGCCTCAGAGAGCGCAAAGGTGGACCATATCCGCTATCTCTCCACCCAGGCCAAGGACGACCCCCATTATTATATCCACCACGAAATCGGCTACAACTACCGCATGACCAATCTTCAGGCGGCGCTGGGTGTGGCCCAGATGGAGGAGCTGCCGGAGTTTATCTGCCGCAAGCAGGCAAACTACGCCCTCTACCGGGAGCAGTTTGAGGGCTTCCCCCTTGCAGAGCTGATGCCGTTTCGCAGCGGCACGGCATCCAACTGCTGGTTCTACTCCCTGAAGATTGACCGGAATGAAATCCATGCCTCCATGCGTGAGATCATCACCGCCCTGCAGGACCGGGGAATTCAGACCCGGGCCATCTGGGGTCTTATCAACGAGCAGCTGCCCTATGAAGGGGAGGAGACCTATCACCTGGAGAAGGCGCCCTATTATGCCTCCCGCATTCTCAATCTGCCGTGCAGCACCCAGATAACCCGGGAGGAGATTCTCACCGTCTGCCGTGAGGTGAAGCAGCTGCTTGAAAACCTTGCAAATTGTTCATGATTTTTCTCTTGCAATGTGGGACAGATGCGATATAATACAACTGTACCCGGGCAGATCCGGAAACCCATTAAAAAAGGAGAATCATCGAAAATGAAAAAAGCTCTCGCTCTCTTGCTCGTTTTTGTCATGGCCTTCTGCTTTGCCTGCACCGCTGTTGCAGAAGAAGTAATGTCCTATGAGGACTATGCTGCTGCCGAAGTGGATACTCCGGTCTGCGTGGAAACCTATGTTCAGGCACACCAGTCCTGGTGGGACGGAAAAGTCACCGTTTACACCCAGGATCAGGACGGCGCTTATTTCGTCTACAACATGGCATGCTCCGAAGAGGATGCGGAAAAGCTCGTTCCCGGCACCAAAATCAAGGTTACCGGTTACAAGGGCGAGTGGTCCGGCGAGGTTGAAATTGTAGACGCCACCTTTGAGTTTGTTGAGGGGGATGCATTCATTGCAGAGCCCGCTGATGTGACAGAGCTTCTCGGCACCGAGGATCTGATTGCCCATCAGAATGAGCTGGTTTCTCTCAAGGGGATGACGGTGGAAGCTTATGACGAGTCCGGCGCTGCATTTGTCTACAAAAACGAAGTGGACAAGACGGACGACCTCTACTTCAAAGTCTCCAAAGACGGTGAGACCTATGAGTTCTGCGTGGAGTTCTATCTCTGCGGCAACGACACCGATGTTTACAAAGCTGTTGAGGCTCTGAAGGTCGGCGATGTGGTTGATCTCGAAGGCTTCCTCTACTGGTATGAAGGCGCAAACCTCCACACCACGGCTGTCACAGCTGCAGCGTAAAGGGCAGATCCTTACGCTCCTTCAGCCCACCGGCATGATCATCAGCCGCCCGAACGGACGGCTGATTTTTATGCAATTCGGAAACAAAAAAGTGAAAAAACAAAGATGTAGCTTTATGGGAGAGCCTGTGCTATAATCTATTCACATTATGTTAACACTTTTGTTTAGCATTATTTTTATGTTAACACTAAGAGATGGCAGGTGTTTCGTTTGGAACGATATGGATATGTGATTAACGGTGGCAGGCCGCTGAAAGGAGAAGTTGTGATCAGCGGGGCCAAAAATGCAGCCGTTGCCATGATCCCGGCAGCTCTTCTGGTGGATGGGGTCTGTCGCATAGAGAATATGCCCCACATCAGTGACACCGATATGCTCCTCACCATTATTTCGGAGCTCGGTGCGAAAATCCGTTTTGTGAACCGTTCTACGGTAGATATAGACTGCACCCATGTTTCCTTTCATGATACCCCCTTTGACCTGATGCGCAAAATTCGCGCCTCCTATTATCTGATCGGCGCCATGCTGGGCCGTTTCGGCGTCTCGAAGACCACTATGCCCGGCGGCTGCAATTTCGGTGAGCGCCCCATTGACCAGCATATCAAGGGGATGGAAGCGCTGGGGGCAGAGGTCTCCATTGAGCACGGCTTCGTCTATGCCTACGCCAAAGAGGGCAAGATGCGCGGGTCCAAGATTTATCTGGACAAGGTTTCCGTCGGCGCCACCATCAATATCATTCTCGCCTCGGTGCTGGCCTCCGGCAGAACGATTATTGAAAATGCCGCGAGAGAGCCCCACATTGTCGATCTGGCCAACTTCCTCAACTCCATGGGCGCTGACGTGCGCGGCGCGGGCACTGACACCATCAAAGTCTATGGGGTGGACAAGCTGCACGGAGGCACCTATGCCGTCATCCCGGACCAGATAGAAGCCGGCACCTATATGGTTGCTGCGGCAGCCACCGGCGGGGAAGTGCTGATTAAAAACGTAATCCCCAAGCATCTCGAGTGCATCAGCGACAAGCTGCGGGAAACCGGCACCATCGTGCAGAAGTATGAGGATGCGGTTCTGGTAAAAGGTGCCACCAACCTGCACAAGGTCAACATCAAAACCATGCCCTATCCCGGCTTCCCGACGGATATGCAGCCGCAGATGGCCGTGCTTCTCTGCAAGGCCAGCGGTACCTCCGTCATCACCGAGGGCATTTACGACAACCGCTTTAAATATGCCCAGGAGCTGCGCAAAATGGGTGCCAACATCCAGGTGAACGGCCGTGTGTGCATTATTGAAGGGGTGCAGAGAATGACGGGGGCTCCCGTCATGGCCTGTGACCTGCGAGCCGGTGCCGCCATGGTGATTGCCGGCCTCGCCTCGGAAGGGGAGACCGTGATTGAGGATGTGCACTATATTGAGCGTGGTTATGAAGACCTGATCGGTAAGCTCAAAAATCTCGGTGCGGATATCGAAGCGGTCTGGTTTCCCGATTCAACGGACGGGCCGTCCCGGATTACCATCGCCGGATAACAGAAAAAGCTGAAAAAGGGTGCTGAAGGCACCCTTTTTTCTTTCATCAGACAGGGAGGAAATGAACATGATGTCGGTCAGAATGATCTGTGTGGGCAAGCTCCGGGAGCCTTTCTACCGGGATGCTTTTGCGGAATATGCCAAGCGCCTGGGCGGCTACTGCCGCTTTGAATGCACCGAACTGCAGGAAGTGCGCCTGCCGGACCAGCCTTCCGAGAGGGAGATTGCCGCGGCACTTGACAAAGAGGCAGATCTTGTGGTAAAAAGTATGTTGCAGGGCTCTTATATTGTGGCTCTGTGTGTGGAGGGCAGAAAGCTCTCCAGTGAAGATCTGGCGTCCGTTCTGCGTGCACGGGAATCCTCGGGCAAGCCGAAGATCTGTTTTGTCATCGGCTCCTCCTACGGCCTTTCCGATAAGATCAAACGCAGTGCGGATCTTTGCCTTTCCATGTCGGATATGACATTTCCTCATCACCTTGCCCGGGTGATGCTGGCAGAGCAGATTTACAGGGGTTTTAAAATCAACGAAGGCTCCTCTTATCACAAATAGACATTTTACCGCAAGGAGGATCACGGGCAAAATGAGCAACTACAAAGAAGAATATCAGAGATGGCTGGACAGCCCCACCCTCACCGAGCGTGAGTGGGAAGAGCTCAATGCCATTTCTGAGGACGAAAAGGAAATTGAAAACCGTTTCTATGCCCCGCTGGAGTTCGGCACCGCCGGCCTTCGCGGCACCATGAAAATCGGTCTTCACAACATGAATGTCCATGTCATCCGCCATGCTACCCAGGCATTTGCCGATGTCATCAGGGCGGAGGGCCCCGAGGCCATGAAGAAGGGCATTGCCATTGCCCATGACTGCCGCCTCAACAGCCGGGAATTTGCCGAGGAGGCTGCCTGCGTTATGGCTGCCAACGGCATTTTCGTGCGTATTTTTGATGCGCTGCGTCCGACACCCGAGCTCAGCTTTGCCGTTATTCATTACGGCATGGCGGCTGGGCTTAATATCACCGCAAGCCACAATCCCAAGGAGTATAACGGCTACAAGGTCTACTGGTCTGACGGTGCCCAGCTCCCGCCCCAGAAGGCGGAGGACATTGCCAGACGCATGGCGGAGACCAACGCCAATATCTTCACCTGCTATAAGACCTGTGATTTTGACGAGGCGGTCAAATCCGGCAAAATCTCCGTTATGGGGGAGGAGACGGATGAGGCATTTCTCGCCTGTGTTCTCGGCCAGGCCATTGACAGGGAGACCGTAAAGGAAGTGGCGGACGATTTCAAAATCGTCTACACACCCTTCCACGGCTGCGGCTACCGCATGGTGCCGGAGGCGCTCCGTCGTCTGGGCATTAAACACATCTATCCCGTGGAGGAGCAGATGGTCCTCGACGGCAGCTTCCCCACGGTGGTAAGCCCCAACCCAGAAAACCCGGAGGGGTTCTATCTGGCAGTGGATCTGGCCAAGAAGGTGGGCAGCGACCTCATCATCGGCACCGACCCTGACTCTGACCGCGTCGGTACCATGGCCCGCAACGCTCAGGGCGATTACGTCACCATCACGGGCAACCAGATGGGCGTGCTGCTGCTGGACTATATTATTCAGGCCCGTAAAAAGACCGGCACGCTGCCGGCCAATGCAGGCGCCGTGGCCAGCATCGTCACCACCGGTATGGCACGGGTTGTCTGCGAGACCAATGACGTCCATTTTGAGGACACCTTCACGGGCTTCAAATTCATGGCGGAGCGTGTGGGCGAGTGGGAAGCCGCCGGCACGTGGAAGTATATCTTCGCCTATGAAGAGAGCTATGGCTACATGTGCGGAGATTACGTCCGCGATAAGGACGCCGTCACTGCCTCCATGCTGATTGCCGAGATGGCCGCCTTCTACTATAAGCAGGGCATGACCCTTCTCGACGCCATGGACGCCCTCTATGAAAAATACGGCTGGTTCCAGGAGGAGACGCTGAATCTGGTTATGCCGGGTCTTGACGGGCTGGAGAAGATGCGCACCATCATGACCAACCTGCGTGACCGCCTGCCGGAGAAGATCGCCGGGGAAACGGTTGTTCGCACCCGCGATTATCAGGACGGCAGCATCTATGTTGCCGGTCTCGGCAAGGTGGACCATACCCCGATGAAGGGCTCCAACGTGCTCTACTTTGAGCTGGCGGACGGCTGCACCTTTATCATCCGTCCCTCCGGCACCGAGCCCAAAATCAAAATCTACATTCTTGCCCGTGGCAGGGACAGGGCCGCCTGCCTTGACAAGGTTGCCCTTTACAGAGCCTATGCGGAGTCATTGAGACAATGAGTGAAGCTGTCAAACCTACACTGCCCGGTGTCTTCCTTGCCTTTGCCAAGGTTGGTGCCATGACCTTCGGCGGCGGTTATGCCATGATCCCCATTCTGGAAAGGGAACTGATCGATAAACGGGGTTGGGCAACCAACGAAGAGCTGATGGACTATTATGCCGTCGGCCAGTGCACGCCGGGAGTCATCGCCGTCAACACGGCCACCTTTATCGGCAACAAGCTGCTGGGAACCATCGGCGGCATCATTGCAACGCTGGGCATGGTCTTCCCCTCACTGGTGATTATCACCGTCATCGCCGGCATCCTGACGAATTTTGCAGACATCCCCGCGGTGCAGAGTGCCTTTGCCGGCATCCGTGTGTGCGTCTGTGTGCTGATTTTCAACTCGGTGGTCAAACTCTTCAAAAGCGCAGTCATCGATAAGGCCACTTTTGCGATCTTCCTCGCGGTGCTGGTGTGCTCCTTCTTCTTCAAGGTTTCCCCGGTGATTCTGGTGCTCTGCAGTGCCGCAGCGGGTATTATCCTGACGAATCTGGGGGTGCGTGGAAAATGATTTTACTCACCCTTTTCTGGGAGTTTTTCAAAACAGGGCTTTTCTCCGTGGGCGGCGGCATGGCAACCCTGCCTTTTCTCTACCGCATGTCGGAGACACAGGGATGGTTCAACTCTGCCCAGCTTGCTGACATGGTGGCAGTGTCCGAGTCCACCCCCGGGCCCATCGGTGTGAATATGGCCACCTATGTGGGCTTCACGGTGGCTGGCATCCCCGGGGCGGTGATCGCCACCATCGGGCTTGTGGCGCCCAGCATCATTGTCATTCTTCTCATCGCCCGGGTGCTGCAGAAGTTCCGGCAGAACCGCTATGTGGATGCCGCCTTCTATGCCCTTCGGCCCTGCTCCGTCGGCCTGATTGCCGCTGCGGGCCTTCTGGTGGTGAAGATAGCCCTCTTCTTTTTTGACCGCTATGCCGAAACCGGTGCCTTTGCCGACCTGCTGAATGGTAAGGCCATTCTCCTCACCGTGCTTCTCCTGGTGCTGACACGGTGCGTCAAGCAGGTGAAGAAGCTGCACCCCATCTTTCTGATCCTCGGCTCAGCCGCCATCGGCGCCCTCTTCCGCTTCTGAAAAACAGAATCTCCTATGAAAAAAGCAGCCTGATTTCTCAGGCTGCTTTTTGTACACGCAAGGGGCATTTTCGTCAGTTTATAGCGCGTGACGGAGCATGCAAATCGTGGAAATGAGCTGTCTCACGCGCAACCAGCTGTGTACCGATCGCGACGAATCAATGTTCGTCCTTAAAAAGTGCGTTCCACACACCCGGCCAGCACACACCGTCGGGCTGAAAACCCTGATCTGTCTGGTAGCTTCTGACGGCCCGCCTGGTGGAGTCCCCGTAGGATCCGTCCGGCGTGCCGGCAGCATATCCCAGCTCCAGCAGCCGCATCTGCAGCTGTTTCACCTCGTCGCCGTACATGCCCTGCCGCAGGGTGGTGCCGTAGGCTTGCGTCTCCGTAAAGCCGCAGCGCGAGCAGGTTCTGCTCCGGATGCCGGGCTCGTAGTAGGTGGGCTCCATCGTCACCGTCCACTCGCCGAATGTATGGCGCAGCAGGTCAATGGTCTGGGGCCAGGCGATGCCGTCCGCCGTCAGGTGAATGGTGCTCTGGAAGTTCTCCACGGCTTCCTTGGTGTGGGTTCCGAACTGGCCGTCCACATAGGCGCTGGAGAGAAAGCCCTGCTCATGCAGCTTCTTCTGCAGTTCGGTCACCGCCTCGCCGAAGTCATACAGCTTCAGCGTGCCCTGGGGGTAAAAGGTTTCGGTCTCCGATGTGCCGCATACCCTGCAGGTGTGCACCCGTTGACCGGCTGAGTGGTCGGTGGTTTCCACCGTCACCGTCCATCCGCCCCAGCTGTGGGGCAGGCGGGGGATATCCTCCCAGTAAGTCTTGCGGCAGATCAGGCAGGTGTGATACTGCTGCCCGGTCATGGTGCAGGTGGGCATGCGTGTCACAACCCAGTTGCCGAATTTGTGGATGTGGCCGTAAAGGTAGGTTATTTCATATTCTCCGGTCTCATAGTCATAATCCACCAGATAATAGGCACCGTCCTTTTCCACAATGGTGGGGAAAAGTGCCGCACCTGCCGGCAGTGAAAGCGCAGCGCACATCACAATTGCCAGCAGCAGAGCAAGTATTCTTCTTCGCATAGCCCGTCCTTTCTTATAACCTGTGCCCCATAAGGGGGCGAAACCCTGTCGGTTTTGTGTCCTTCTACCGCTATCATACCATGATTTCAGCTTCAGTCAAGCAAAAAAGCAGTCTGAACTTTCGCCCGGACTGCTTTTTTGCCATATTCTTTTTTTCGTACTCCGTAGCCGCAGCTCCTGCCGCAGAAATGTCCCGCTGCCTGTCAGTGTCAGAGGTTGGCAATCTCCATCAGGCGGATTAGCACCCGGATGCCCTGCACATAGGACCGGACGGAGATTCTCTCATCCGTCCCGTGCACGCTCCGCCGGATGTCCTCACTCTCTGCCACAAAGGGGGAGCACCGCAGGCAGGTGTCGCAGATGCATTCATAGCGCCGTGCGTCCGTTGCGCCGGCCGTCATCGCCGGCACAAAGGTGACCTCGGGGAAGAACTCACCCAGTGCCTCCGTCAGCGCCCGATAGCCGAAGCCGTCGCTTCTCGCCGTTGCGGACGGGTCATTTGCCTGCAGAAATCGGAGTTCCACCTGCTCATCGCCGATTACCCTGCGGCAGTGCGCCATCAGGCTGTCCGCCGTTTCTCCTTCACTGAGTCGGAAGTTGATTGCCGCCTGCATATTCTGAGGCAGCACGTTGCAAGCAGCGCTCCCGCCTTCGATCATGGTGGGGGCAATCGTTGTGGTGACGTATGCAAAGGTCTCCGCTCTGCCTGCGCACCATGCGGCTATTTTCTCCGCGTTTCCCTGCACATCCTGTACAAGCGTGCGCAGAGGCTCCTCCGTGATCAGCGGAGCGAGCACTTCAAACATGGCCGCCATGGCCTTCGGCAGCCGGACAGGGAAGGGGTGGTCCGCCACCGCGGCAATGGCCTTTGCCAGCCGCCCGAGGGAGGTGCCGCCCCAGGGTCTGCTGGAATGCCCGCCAGCGCTCTTCACCGAAAGCTGAAGATCGGCATAGCCCTTTTCCATCATGTCAATGAGAGAGATGCATCTGCCCGGCGCGCCGAAAATTGCGCCGTCCTCCAGCTTTCCGCCGCCCTCGTCCAGCACAAACTCCAGCTGCACACCCCGGCGCTGCAGCTCCTGCGCTATGCCGAGAGCACCCAGATTCAGCGTTTCCTCATCATCGCCGAAGGCGAGATAGGCCGTTCTGCGAAAAGCCCTTCCGCTTCTCAGCAGGTATTCCGCCGCCTCCAGAATCCCGAATACCATCTCCTTGATGTCCAGCGTGCCCCGGCCCCAGATATATCCGTCTTCGATTGCGCCGGAGAATGCGTCATAGGTCCAGTCCTGTTCCGTCCCGGCCACCACCGGCACCACGTCCTGGTGCGACATGTAAAGGCAGGGGAGCAGGCTCTCATCTGTGCCGGGGATGGTGATCAGCACCGAGTGGCCGAGTGTTTCAAAGCTCCCGGCTTTCATCACCGCGGGGAAGCTATTTTTCATCAGCTCCTGCAGTTTGTCAAATTCCCGAAAGTCCGTCAGGCTGTGGTCGGCAAAATTTACCGTTCTGCACTGAATTGCCCGGGAGAGGTGCTCTGCTGCAGCCTCTGCGCTGAGATCTGCATACCGGTCCTCTCCGGCAAAAAACGCTGTTACCGGTCTCATGCTTCCTTGTCCTCCAGATAACGGGTGAGAAATTCTCTTGTGCGGTCATTCTTCGGCCGGGTGAAGATCTCCTCCGGGGAGCCCTGCTCCAGAATAATCCCCTGGTCCATAAACACCACCCGGTCGCTGACCTCTTTGGCAAAGGCCATTTCATGGGTCACCACCACCATGGTCATGCCCTCTCTTGCCAGCTCCTTCATTACATCCAGCACCTCGCCCACAATCTCGGGGTCCAGGGCGGAGGTGGGCTCGTCAAAGAGCATAATCTCCGGCTCCATGCACAAAGCTCTCGCAATGGCCACACGCTGCTTCTGTCCGCCGGAGAGACGGGTGGAATCGGCATAAATAAAGTCCTCCAGCCCCACCTGCTTCAGGTGCCGCACGGCGGTTTCCTCCGCCTGTGCTTTGCCGATCTTTCGCACGGTCATGGGAGCGAGGGTGCAGTTGTCCAGCACGTTTTTGTTGTTGAAGAGATTGAAGCTCTGAAACACCATGCCGATCTTCTGCCGCAGCGCATTGAGGTTGACCGACAGGTCCATCAGATTCTGCCCGTCAAACCAGATGTTCCCCGCATCCGCCTCCTCCAGCAGGTTGAGGCAGCGCAGAAGTGTGGATTTCCCCGATCCCGATGCTCCGATAATGCACACCACTTCACCTTTACGAATCTCCAGGTCAATCCCCTTGAGCACCTGCAGATCCCCGAAGGATTTTTCCAGCTTTTCTATTTTCAGGATGCATTCGTCCATGTTCTTCTCCTTCAGTTCGAGCTCGGGATGCCTTTAACCGGCGTATCCAGCTTCTTGCCCAGATACTGCAGCAGGCGGGAGGAAAGCCAGGTTAAGATCAGATAGAGAATCGCCGCCACGCAGTAGATTTCCAGTGAGCGGAAGTAGATTCCGCTGATTGACTTGGTTGCATACATCAGATCCATCACACCGATGACCGACAGTACCGAAGAGTCTTTGATGTTGATGATAAACTCATTGCCGATGGCCGGGATGGAGTTCTTTACCGCCTGGGGAAATACCACCTTCAGCATGGTCTGCCAGTTGGTCATGCCCAGGGAGCGTGCAGCCTCGGTCTGGCCCCTGTCCACGGCCAGAATGCCGCCTCGCAGCACCTCAGTCAGGTATGCGGTGGAGTTGAGGGAAACCGTGCACAACCCGGAGATGAAAAAGCTCCATACATGGTTGATCTCGGTCACGGTCATGTTGGTTTTCTTAAAGAGATTGAAGCCAAAGTAATAGAAAATCAGGGCCTGCACCATCATGGGGGTTCCGCGTATGACGAACACGTAGAAGCTGGCAAAATGGCTTGCAAGCCATTTCAGGGCCTTCACGGCGTCGTTGTCACGTTTGTCGGGGGTCTGAATGCGAAGAAAGACCATGAAAATTGCCAGCACAAAGGCAATGCCCGTGCCCAGCAGTGCAATGCGCACCGTGGTCCAAATGCCGGTGAAGAGCATGTCCTTTCCCTTCAGGCTCATATAGATCATGGAGGAGCCGAAGGTCTTGGGGTTGCTCTCCAGCTGTGCACAGAGGCGTATGGTGTAAATGAGCCGCAGCAAACCCCGGTCAATCAGGGTCAGCACGCAGCCGCAGGCCACCGGAAGGAAGGCTGTGCAGCTTGCCTTCACCACGCCGGGCTGCTTCCAGAATGTCCGGGAGTAGTCCTTCCAGTGCATCAGCTTAAAAATCAGTGCGACGGCGCTCACCGCAAGGAATGCGTCAAAGATCACTCTGCACACAATCCCCGGCAGATTCGTCAGCGTCAGAAAGCTGTATGGATGCGCCTCACCGTACAGCAGGCTCAGCCCCAGCAGAGCCAGCACACTGCCGCAGAGAAAGACATAACGGCTTCCCCATGTGCGGATATTCCCTCCGGACGGTTGTTTCATGGTCTGGTTTCCTTTCTTTTGCCCCGGAGAAAATCTCTCCGGGGCATTGGTCATTGTTTTCTGTCAGGATGTTTTTCCTGGATTCCCCGCCAGATCCGTAAAGGATGTCAGTTGGGCTGTGTGTTTACGGCGGTGTCCCACATGGCGTCGCGGGTTTCCTGGTCAACGGTGGCGAGTGCTTCGTTTACAAGAGCGAGCAGAGCGTCGTCACTCTTGCGGAGACCGACGCAGGAACCGGTGAAGCCGAGCTCGAATCCCTGTCCCTCTTCAAAACTGATGGCAACGAAATCAGGGTTCGCAGCCAGATAAACCGGAACGCTTTCCATGTTTACGGTGATCGCGTCACAGGCGCCCTGATTCAGGCGGGCGATCATGTCCGGCACACTTGCCACTGCTGTCAGATGGTTTACGCCTTCAATCTGATCGATAACCGTGTCAAGCATGGTGTCTCTCTGGCCGAGAACGCTTGCTCCGCTGAAGTCCTGAATGCTGGTGGCGTTTTCAAAGGGGGAGCCTGCATTCACCATCATGCCGTAAACCGTGGAGTGGTACGGGTCGGAGAAATTGATGGCCTCACGGCGTGCAGCCGTGTCTGCCATGCCTGCGATGATCGCATCAATCTGACCCTGGTTCAGAGCCTCGATCAGGCCGTCCCAGTCCATCTTGACGATAACCAGCTCCAGGCCGAGGTAATCGGCAATAATACGGGCGATCTGTACATCATAGCCTTCTGCATAGGCTCCGGGAACATTCTCAACCGGCACATTGGTGTCACTTGCTGCAGACTCCTGCCAGTTGCTGGGGGCGTAGGCGCATTCCATGCCGACGCGAAGCTGTCCGTTGAGGTAGGCGAGCTCTTCTGCGGGCTCAGCGGTTGCGATTGCTGCAAAGGAAAATACAGTGGCCAGTGCCAGGAACAGTGCGAAAAATCTTCTCAGGTTGCTCATTGTTTTGTCTCCTTATAAATAATTATTCAGACAGAAGCGCAAAACAAAAGCCGTAAACGCTCACGGAGCATTTACAGCACAAAAAGCTTTCTTATTCCCGGATACGGGTTTTTCTCCAACCCACACCGGCCTTTTGCACACGATAGCGCTCCACTTGCGTGACAGTCTGCCGGATGTTCTCCGTCAGCCCAGCGAAAAGCAGCGCAGCAACTTTCCTTTCGCTTCGGCGATGTTCCCTTTCAGCCCCCGGATTTGCTGCATCCGTGCTGGGAGCCTACTCATGAACCCCGCGCCTCTATCTTGTGCGGCATAATAATTGAATTTTATGCAATTGTCAAGAGATAAATTTATTTTCTTGCATTCCAGACGAATATGTCATCTGCTTCACACTCTTTTTTGTGCTAATGTGCTAAAGTTTTCCCTGACTTATTCAGCCTTCATTCTGCTCAGTACGCTGCCTGATCCACGGCTCAATCTCCCTGAGATCATGCACAATCACCGTCTCAAGTCCCGACGGCACCACCGGGCTACCCTCTTCCAGCAGCAAAATGCCGCCCACTTTTGCGTTGGCTGCGGCCTCCATGTCCAGGTTCCGGTCACCCACATAGAAGGTTCTCTCCGGCCTCAGGCCGTACTTTTCCATCAGGTAGAGGATGGCATCCGGCTCCGGCTTCCGGGCAAATCCGCTCTGCGCGGTCAGCACCTCGGTGAAATAACCCTCCATGCCGTTATTTTTCAGAATCTCCCCGCAGGATTCCCCCCTGTGGGTGTAGATGAAGTTCATGTGTCCTGCTTCCTGCAGTGCCTCCAGCGCTTCCTTCGCATGTCGGATGGGCCGTATGGCGCTGACTCTGCTGTCGTTGAGCCGGTTAAAACGCGCCTTCAGCGCCTGCAGATCTGCTCCCTGCTCCTTCGCCGTCTGCTCCAGCAGGTTTGCCACCGAGGTTTGAATTACAAACTCCCGGATATATTCCTCGCTGTACTGCGCCCCGATCTGTGCACAGACCTCCTGCGCCGCCGGCACGATTGCGGGGTAGGAATCCACCAGTGTCCCGTCCATATCCCATATCAAAGCAGCCTTCTTCATCTAAGCCTCCCGTATTCAGAAAAATACATCCTTAGAGAGCCATCATCAGTGTTCCGGCACCGATCAGGATACAGCCGATTGCTGACTTTGCGGTAAACTTTTCGTGGAGAAAAAGGAATGCCATCACCAATGTAATTACCACAGACAGTTTATCGATCGGTACTACCTTTACAGCTTCTCCGATTTGCAGTGCCTTATAATAGCATAGCCAGGAAGCTCCGGTAGCAAGGCCGGACAGAACCAGAAAGATCCAGCTTTTCTGACTGATTGCATTTAATCCATCCTGCTGGTGTGTAATAAAAACCATTCCCCACGCCATAACAACAACGACCATCGTTCGAATTGCCGTAGCAAGGTTGGAGCCCACTCCTTCAATGCCTATTTTTGCCAATATCGATGTTAACGCAGCAAAAACTGCTGATCCCAGTGCTAACCAAAACCACATTTTTCTTTCCTCCTGATCCCGGGTTGCAGAGATGATTATAGCGCGAAAGAGGAAATCAGGCAACGGAGAAATAGTAAGGGAAAGGAGGAGAAACAGGGGAGAGCAGATTTTTATTTTCCAGACAGAAACGGTTCGGCGATTTTCCTGTTGAAAAACGAGATCAGCGGCCCCATGAAGAAGGCCGTGATGATTGTGCCGATGCCTACCACTTCAAAAATCTGCCCGATGGAAAAGCCTGCCGTCAGGCAGAGAATGATCCCAAGAAGCACGCATGTCAGATCGCCGATGATCCTGCAGACGGAAAAGGGTATTTTCTTTTGCCGCTCCGACCAGATCAGTGTAACTGCATCATAGGTTGAAACGCCCAGATCAGCCGTAAAATAAAAAGAAGACGCAATGCACATGATCACCACGGCTGCCAGGAGCAGAATAAAACGCAGCAGGAGGGACGGTTCCGGAAACAGGTGTTCAAACAGCTTCTGGGAGTATTCTGCAATATAGCCGAGAAACAGCAGATTGATCACCGTCGCGAGCCCTATTTTGCTCCTGTCCAGCAGAAGGGAAAACCCAAGTAAAATCACATTTACAATGACGTACAGGGTGCCGAAGTGAATCGGGATTACGGCATCCAGACCGCTCATCAGACTCTGGAAGGGGTCAACCCCCAAAGCCGCATGCTTGAAAAGCCCCACCGATATCCCGCATACTGCAACGCCTGCAGCGCTCATGATGATACGTTTTTCTTTGTTGCTCAAGATTGTACACCTTTCTTAAACGATTTTTCAGACGCGAACTTCACAGGCCTTTCTTTGCGTGCAGCCAATAGGAATATATGCAGGGTACGAGCACCGTTATCAGAAGAATGCCAACCAGCCACTGAAGCGAAGCCGACCGCGTCAGACAGATGATAATCATCAGAATCCCGCAGATGATCCACAGAGTTCCGGCAACACGATGTGTCCGATTCCAGTTTTCCTCGTTTGCAAGCGTCCAGGGAACCCTTATCCCGATCGTATAGTTCTGTCTTGCCTTTGGGAGATAGGTTCCGATTATGATGAACATCACACCGGAAAGCAGCTCGACAAAAAAGGTGATGTCCAGCGCATAGCCCAGATTGACAGGATATAGTATTGCCGCAACGACAAGAGAAGTGACCGGAGCAATCCAAACCACAAGCGAGAACATCTTTGGACTGATGTTCTGCCTTTTCGGATCATTTGAAGTGACAAATGCTCCAAACCAGAGAACAGCCAGAAGAATCAAGGGTATTCCAAACACAGCAAACGCCTTGCTGCTGAACCCGTTTGCCTCATTATTCATTCCGAAATGGGTCGCCATCACATCCGGCAGACGATTCCAGCAGATGATGCCGATCAGCACGGGAAGAATCGTCACGATACTTGTGATGATCAACGATTTTTTATTTGCTTTCAACATCAGATTTGCCTCCCTTCCGTTCCGAGATCCACAGATTATTTCTGAATAAAAAGAAAAGCTCTGAAATGCGTGATTTCAAAGCTTTTTCCGAAGTGGACTTGAAGGGGATCGAACCCTCGAACCTCACGGATGCGAACCGTGCGCTCTCCCAGCTGAGCTACAAGCCCTTATCTGCAGCCTGTATATTATAGCATAAAATAAAAGAAAGTAAAGAAAAATTTTCCCATCGGAAAAATTTTCATTGCCATTCTCGCCGGAATGGTGTAGAATAGGCGCAAGGCTTTTGACAAGGCTGCACTAGTCGGGGAGCCAGCGGTGCCCTGTAACCTGCAATCCGCTACAGCAGGGATGAATCCCCCGTATGAGGATATGTTATGTGCTGTCAGCTGCCGGAGAGCAGTATTGACGTTTCGGTCTCGCGCAACGGAAACCCGTGAACCATGTCAGGCGGGGAACCGAGCAGCATTAAGCGGTGCTTTTCCGTGTGCCGTGAGGTCACCGGGACTGAGCCAGCTGCCGGATAGGCGGGCATACAGCATCATTCGAGCCGGGGTGTGCAGTCTTGTCAAGAGCCTTTGTGATTTTCCCGGGAGGTGCAGAGGCATGTATCAGGCGCTCTATCGCAAATGGCGTCCGCAGACCTTTGATGATGTGATCGGTCAGCAGCATATTACTGATTCTCTGCGCAACCAGATTATCTCCGGTCATCTGTCCCATGCCTACCTGTTCACAGGCATTCGCGGCACTGGCAAAACCTCCTGCGCCCGCATCCTTGCCAAAGCAGTCAACTGCGAGCATCCCGTCAACGGCAACCCCTGCTGTGAGTGCCCTTCCTGCCGGGCCATTGCAGAGGGCGGCGTGATGGACATTGTGGAGCTGGACGCGGCCTCCAATAACGGCGTGGACAATGTCCGTGCCCTGCGGGAGGAGGCTGTTTTTTCTCCTGCAATGGTGAAAAAACGTGTCTATATTATAGACGAAGTGCATATGCTCTCCACCAGTGCTTTCAACGCGCTGCTGAAGATCCTGGAGGAACCCCCGGAGCACCTGCTTTTTATCCTCGCCACGACGGAACTGCAAAAGGTTCCCGCCACCATACTCTCCCGCTGTCAGCGGCATACCTTCCGCCGCATCAGCACGGAGGATCTGTCCGCTTATCTCCTGAAGATCGCGGAGCGGGAAAACCTGAGCCTGTCACCGGATGCGGCATCGCTTCTCGCAGGGCTTGCGGAAGGCGGCGTGCGTGACGCGCTCAGCATGCTGGATCAATGCTCCTCCTTTGGCAAGATCGGGGTGGATGAAATCTATTCCTCGGTCGGCCTTGCGGGCAACAGACGCACGCTGGAGCTTTTTGACTGTATCAGTGAGCACCGCACGTCGGATGCTGTGGCTCTTTTCCACCGCCTCTGGATGGAAGGAAAAGATCCCTCTTCACTCCTCAAGGAGCTCAGCCGTCTGGTCCGGGATATTTTGATGATGAAGCTTGCACCGAACCACGCCTCCGAGCTGGTTTACGGCGGATATGAAAAGCGTATGCTGGAAGCCTATGCTTCCCGTTTTTCCGCCCGGCAGCTGGCCGGCACCATGGAGACGATTCAGGCCTCTCTCGGCAGAATGAAGGACGCTCTGGATCCCAAAATGTCTGCGGAGCTGTGCATCATCTCCCTCTGCGACGAAATAGCGGGAGATACGCTGGAGGGGCTGCGCCTCAAGGTTGCCTCTCTCGAGGAAGCACTGCGCAGCGGCAGCTTTTCTCCGGCTCCGGCTTCAGCCGCTGCGTCTGCAGAATCTGAGCATCAGACTCCTGCAGAGCCTGAAACTGTTGCGGTTCGGGAGCTGCCGGATGCCGGTATGCCTGCAGAGCCAGAAGTACCTGCCGCTGCAGAGCCAGAACCGGATGCTTCTCCGGAGCCTTCAGTTCATGAGGAGAGAGCGGAGCATTCTGAAGCTGAGGCACCTTCACAGCCTGACAGCCGGACAGACGCGGCGCCGGACAGCCCGGCATCTGCCGGGAAGGATTTCTGGCCCGATATTTCCCAGCAGGCGAGATCGGTCCTTCCGAGAGACATGGCAGCCCTTCTCCCTATGGCTGTCGGCCATGTTGAGGGCAGCACGCTGGTGGTGGAGGTGGAGCCCGGGTTCTATTTCACCCGCTTCAACCGGCCTGAGATAATGGATTCTCTCTCGCAGGTGGCCTCCGAAATTCTGGGGTTTTCCGTGAATGCAAAGGTTCGGGAAAAGAAAAAAGAGGTCAAAGAGCCCCGCAGCCTGGATGAGCTGCGCCAGTACAAGGAAGTACGTTTTGTCTGATCTTCTGCCAAGGCAGAGATCCTGTGTGATACAAATCAGATTATAAGAAAAGAGGATATGTTTTATGGGTAAAGGCGGTTATCGCGGCGGCTTCTCGGGAGGCAGCCAGGCCAATATGATGCGTCAGGCACAGAAGATGCAGCAGGAAATTCTGAAAATGCAGCAGGAACTGGAGGAATCCGAGTTCGAGTTTACCGCAGGCGGCGGAGTTGTGAAGGCCGTTGTGATGGGCTCCCGTCAGGTGAAGTCCATTGAGATTGACCCTGAGGCAGTGGACCCCGATGATGTGGAGATGCTGCAGGATATGATCGTTGCAGCGGTCAACGGCGCATTGAAACTCTGTGAGGAGAAGAGCAATGCCTCTATGGCAAAGCTCCAGTCCGGCATCAGCCTGCCCGGCCTGTTCTGAGTTGAAGCGGCTTTTATGTGTCCTGCTGGCTTTGCTGTTTCTGTCGGCGGCTTTTTTGCCGGAAGAAGCAGTGGCGCAGGAGGGGGCACCTGTCGCAACTTCCCGTCCTGTCACGGTGACGGAGCAGAAAATAGCGGCGGTGCTGCAGATTCTGGGGATTCGCGGAAAAGACGGGGAAGTGCTGGATCAGGACGATGTCCGAAGAATAGCGGATAGCCTTATTCCGGTGCTGGAGATGGCAAAGTCTCTCCCGGATGAGACGATTCTTCCGATGCTCCGCACGGCAGCAGAGCGGTGCGGCATTGTGCTGAAGGATGACCAGTTGTCCGGTCTCCTGGGCCTGTTCCGCTCCGGCTCGGAGGATGGCGGGGGAGAGTTTTCCCTTCCCGAGACCATTCAGGATGTGCAGGGAGCGGTCAGCAAAATATCGGAGATGGCCTCCGGGGCGGTTCGCTTTTTCCGGACCATCCGGAGAACCTTTCACGCGATGATGGATTATTTCTCCCGCCTGGGCGATCTTTTCCACTGAAAACGAAATAACAAAACCGGAAGCGTCAGATGAGATGACACTTCCGGTTTTCTTTATAGCGTCTGCATTCAGAGCCCGAAGAGATAAAGGCAGAGATATGCCGTCGGGATGGAAAACATCAGGCTGTCCGTTCTGTCCATAAATCCGCCGTGGCCGGGGATAATGTTGGAAAAATCCTTCACACCGATATACCGTTTGATCAGAGATTCTGCCAGATCCCCGATCTGTCCGGCGGTGGAGCAGCAGAATGCCGTCACCACGCAGGGCAGGAAGGGAATGGGCGTATACAGCCTTGAGACATAGTAGATGATGACGCCTGCCAGCACCGAGAATACGGCACCGCAGATGCAGCCCTCCACCGTCTTCTTCGGGGAGACCTCGGGAGCAATTTTGTGCTTCCCGAAAAGCTTTCCGCCGAAAAGAGCAAAGGTGTCGCAGGTCCAGCAGGAGAGGCACCCCAGCAGAAAGGTGGTGAGCCACCGTGCCCGGATGGAGATGATCATCATCAGCGCATAGGGGAAGCAAGGGTAGGAAAGGCCTGCCACGGTATACAGTGCCCCCTTGCCGGACACCTCCCGGTGCAGAACACCGGAGAACAGTGCGAGATAAACAGCGGCCGAAAACCAAGCGATGTAGGCCATCAGCCCGCAGTGAGTCAGCGTCAGAAAGATCTGCACTGCCAGATATCCGTACAGCACCCATTCGGTGCAGCGGATGTCCATCTTTTTCATGTTGTTCAGGTATTCGTAGGCACAGAATATGCCCACAATGCCTACCAGCAGCACCCGGGATATTTCAAACGGGAAGCATGCCAGGCAGATGGCCACCAGAACAACCGCAGAAATGACACGCTGTTTCAATTGCAATCTCACTCCTTGTTGGTGAAAGTTCAATTGCTTCGGCGGAGCAGAAGCCGAAGCAATTGTCGATTGAAGGTCTGTCAGCTCAGATGGCTCTCAATCCAGTGGAGAATGTCGTGATAGACATCTTCCCGGTTTAGCTCGTTGAGCATTTCATGCCGCCCGTGAGGATAGAGACGGATGGTGACATCGGTGCATCCCGCATCGCAGAATGCCTTGTAGGCTCGATTGACGCCTGCACCGTATTCGCCCACCGGATCCTCTTCACCGGACATGAAATAGACGGGCTTTGACTTATCCATCCTGGCCAGATTATTCCTGTTTGAAATGAAGCGGATACCCTGCATCATGTCGCGGTACATGCCGTTTTTGCACACAAAGCCGCAGTTTTCATCCGCCTCATAGGCATTGACCACAGCCTCATCCCTTGTGAGCCAGTCACTGGGGGTACGCGGGTTTTCAATTTTCTTCAGATAGGAGCCGAAGGCCGCCTTGCTCAGCGTATCGCCGATTGCACCCACACCCTGGGTGAGGCAGAGCACATTTGCCAGGACATAGCCCCCGTTCACCAGCAGCGGGCTCTGCTGCCCGGTGCCGCTGAGAATTACAAGATCGTATTTGTCAGGATAACGGATGATATAGGTTCTGGTCAGGAAGGAACCCATGGAGTGCCCGAAGAGAATATAGGGCACATCCGGGTTTTCCTTTTTCATCATGTCGTGCAGCTTTGCCATGTCATCAACCGCATAGGTCCAGCCGCTTTCCTTGGCAAAAAGCCCCTTTTCCGTCGCATCGCGGGCAGATCTGCCGTGGCCGAGATGGTCATTGGCGACGGCGACAAAGCCGTTCTCTGCCAGAAAAGACATGAATGCCTCATATCTCCCGATGTGCTCGGCTATCCCATGGGCAATCTGCACAACACCGCGCACCTCTCCCTCGGGCACACATTTTCTCGCATAGATGATGTTATGCCCGGTGGAGGATTCAAATGTAAAATCTGTAAACACAGCCATACTGATTTAAACCGGTAAGCCGCAGCACCTGCTGCCCTTACTTGCCGCAGACGATGTCGCGGGTGTCGCGGGCGATCACCAGCTCTTCATTGGTCGGAATGACATAAACCTTTACCTTGGAATCGGGGGTAGAGATCATCACGTCCTCGCCGCGTTTTTTGTTGGCTTCGTCGTCAATGGTCACGCCCAGATAGCCGAAGTAGTCACAGATGGCTTTTCTGGTAGCGCCGCTGTTTTCGCCTACGCCTGCCGTGAAGATGATGGCGTCTGCGCCGTTCATGGCTGTCACATAGGAGCCGGCTGTCTTTGCCACCCAGTAGGCAAACATATCCAGTGCCAGCTGTGCCCTGTCATTGCCGTTTTCGGCTGCATTGTCCAGATCGCGGAAGTCGGAGGAGACGCCGGAGACGCCGTCCACACCGGACTTTTTGTTGAGTACGTTGAGCATCTCATCAATGCCCAGATGATGCTTGTTCATGATAAACTGCATGGCACCCGGATCCAGGTCACCGCTGCGGGTGCCCATGGGCAGGCCGGCCAGCGGGGTGAAGCCCATGGAGGTGTCAACGCTCTTGCCGTTTGCCACGGCGCAGATTGAGGAGCCGTTGCCCAGGTGGCAGGAGACCAGCTTCAGCTCTTCAATGGGCTTGCCCATAATCTCGGCGCACCGGGAGGTGACATACTTGTGGCTGGTGCCGTGGAAGCCATAGCGGCGGATGCCGTCTGCTTTGTAGTAGTCATAGGGCAGAGCATACATATAGGCCTTTTTCGGCATGGTCTGGTGGAAGGCGGTGTCAAACACGGCTACCATGGGCACATCATTGCCCATCACTTCGCGGCATGCCATGATGCCGGTGATGTTGGCAGGGTTGTGCAGAGGAGCAAAAGGCGTGCACTGCTGAATGGCTTCCATCACAGCACTGTCAATCCGTACGGAAGAGGCGAACTTCTCTCCACCGTGAACCACACGGTGGCCGACAGCGTCAATCTCCTTCATGGAGCCGACCACGCCGTATTCCTTGCTGGTGAGCTTGTCGATAACGGCTGCAATGGCTTCCGCATGGGTGGGCAGGCTGATGTCTTCATTATAAACCGGCTTGTCTCCTACCAGCGGGGTGTGCTTCAGGTGTCCGTCGATACCGATTCTCTCGCAAAGGCCTTTCGCCATGACGGATTCGGTCTCCATATCGATCAGCTGGTACTTGAGGGAGGAGCTGCCTGCGTTGATAACAAGAATTTTCATAGATGGGTTTCCTTTCGTATTGTCAATAAAATTAATTTGCGATACAATATATTGTAATACATTTGAGGTTAATGTGCAATGGGAAATTTGATCGGAATTGTGGCAGAATACAATCCTTTTCATGCCGGGCATGCCTACCAGATCCGCCGGGCACGCGAGATCGCAGGGGAGGAGAGCACCGTTATCGCCGTCATGTCCGGCGACTTTGTGCAGCGCGGTTCCTGGGCTATTCAGCCCAAGGCGGTTCGTGCCCGGGCAGCCTGTGAAGGCGGTGCTGACGCCGTGTTTGAGCTTCCCTTGCCCTGGTGCATGGCATCCGCACAGCGTTTTGCCCGGGCAGGGGTCGGCATGCTTGTGTCCTTAGGCATCACACACCTCTCCTTCGGCAGTGAATCGGGGGACCTTTCCCGTCTTTCCTCTACGGCGGAGCGCATCTCTGCGCCGGGGTTCGAGGAGGAGGTTTCCGCCCTGATGCGCATGAAGCCCAATCTCACCTATCCCCGGGCCAGGGCAGCGGTACTGGGTGATCTGGCCGTCTCAGCACCCAATGATATGCTGGCAGTGGAATATCTCGCTGCCCTGAAAGGGACGAACGTTGTGCCGCTGCCTGTGGTGCGTGTCGGCTCCGGGCATGACGAGGCGGGAGAGAGCCTCTATCCCAGTGCCTCTGAACTTCGGCAGCGGATTCTCTCCGGCATACTGCCTGTGCCTCATCCGGATGCAGAGAAGATGGAGGTTGCCTGCCTCTCCCGTCTGCGTATGCTCCGGAGGGAGGACTTTCTCACGCTGCCCGACTGTGCCGACGGTCTGGGAGAGCGCATTTATGATGCCGTGCGCTCCTGTTCTTCTCTTGAAGCCATTTATGACGCTGCCAAAACCCGCCGCTATACCCATTCAAGGGTCAGAAGGGCTGTCCTGAGCGCCGTCCTCGGCATTCAGGCAGGGCAGTTTGATATAGCGGTGCCCTATGCCCGCCTTCTCGCCATGAATGATGCCGGCCGCCGATTTCTCTCAGGTGCCCGTGATCAGGCTTTCCTTCCGGTTCTCACGTTGCCAAAGCAGGCGGAAAAACTTGGGGAGGCAGCGGAAAATGTGTTCTCCCTCGGCGCATCCGCACATGACTTCTATCTCCTTTCCTACCCGGATAAGGGGGACATGCGCTGCGGGCAGGACTATCGGCAGGGTCCGATCCTTGTGCAAAACTGACAAATTTCATCTGTTTTTTTCTCGCTTTTTTAACCATCCGGACTATTGCACGTTATTTTTGTTTCGATTATAATACAAATATCGCAAGGTAAGCACAAGTGTCTTTGCCTCGCGGACATTAAAAAATCAAACGGAGGAAAGAATCATGAAAAAGTTTCTCGCAATGATGCTCGCTCTCTGCATGGTGTTTGCGCTGTGTGCAGCCGGCTATGCGGATAACGTGGTAAAAATCGGCGTTTTCGAGCCAATGTCCGGTGATAACGGCGCCGGCGGCAAGCAGGAAGTTCTCGGCATGCAGTATGCAAACGCTGTCTGCCCCGAAGTGGAGATTGACGGCGAAGTTTATCAGGTAGAGCTTGTCTATGCCGACAATGCCTCTTCCAACGATAAGGCTCCTTCCGCAGCCCAGTCCCTGGTTTCCAGCGGCGTCTCTGTGGTTCTCGGATCCTACGGCTCCGGCGTTTCCATCGCAGCAGGCGATACCTTTGCCAATGCAATGGTTCCTGCCATTGGCGTAACCTGCACCAACCCGCAGGTCACCTCTGAGTGCGATGTCTACTTCCGCATCTGCTTCCTGGATCCGTTCCAGGGCACGGTTCTGGCCGGCTTTGCGAAGGATTCCCTCGGCGCCTCCAAGGCATACTGCCTGGCAAAGCAGGGCGATGACTACTCCGGCGGTCTCTGCAACTACTTTATTGATGCATTCGGCAAAGAGAATTGTGTCTATGAGCAGTTCCCCGAAGGCACGCAGGACTTCTCCACCTACATCACCAATGCTCAGAATCAGGGCTGCGATGTGTTCTTCAGCCCGGTTTCCACCGAAGCTGCTGCCCAGATTATTGCAAAGGCCAACACCCAGGCTCTGGGTATGCCGATTCTCGCCGGTGACACCTGGGATTCCAACGTTATCCTGCAGGCTGCCAAGGGCACGGATCTGAACATCAACGTCACCACCTTCTATCAGGAAGGCGCAGATGCCGAATTTGATGCCGGCATCAAGGAATGGATTGCCGGCGACTCTGTCAACCTCGCCAACAACGGCGGCAACGATGAGCTGGCAGCCGTCACCGTCATGGGCTATGACGCATACTTCTTCGCTCTGGAAGCTCTGAAGGCAGCAGGCTCCGTCGATCCGGAAGCTGTTCTCGAGGCGATCCCCTCTGTCACCTATGAAGGTGTCACCGGCTCTATCGCACTTGACTCCATCGGCGATGCTGTACGTGACAGTGCATTCGTCAAGAGCTGCAACACCGAGACCGGTGTGTGGGATTTCGTTACGGTTGCCAAGGCGGCCTGAGTTCCTTCCCCGCAGCAGTTGTTTCAGGGCTGAATTACCTGATATTTCCGGTATGGGAGGGCCTCGCGCCCTCCCAATTTGCTTTTGCTGTTTTGTTTTTCCCTTTCTATCTCACGGTTTTCTACTTTACCCGAAAAGAGGATTTCTTTTATGAACTTCTTTAAAACCGCTCTGCCGTATATCATCTCCGGGATATCGGTCGGCGGGCAGTATGCGCTTATTGCCATCGGCTACACCATGGTATACGGCATTCTGCGGCTGATCAACTTCGCCCACGGTGATGTTTTTATGGTGGCAGGCCTTCTCATGGTTTATATTGCGGCATCTTTCCCGCTATATGTGGCCATTCCGGCCGTCATTATTCTGACGGTGCTTCTCGGCTTTACCATTGAGCGCGTGGCATATCGTCCGCTTCGCAGTGCACCGCGTATGTCCGTTATGATCTCGGCTATCGGTGTCAGCTATCTTCTGCAGAATCTCGCCCTTTATATCACCGGCGGTCTGAATAAAAACTATCCGGCCATTCCCTGGATCTCCGATCGTATCACGGTCTTTGGGCTGGACACCACCCGCGTCACGGTTATTACGCCGTTTCTCACCATCCTTCTGGTGGTGGCTCTTGTTCTGCTCATCAACTATACCAAACTGGGTATGGCCATGCGGGCTGTCTCGAAAGACTTTGAAACCAGCCAGCTCATGGGCATTAAAATCAACTCCGTCATCTCCGCCACCTTCATCATCGGCACGTTTCTTGCCGCAGTGGGATCTATGCTCTATTTTACCAACTATCCCGGCGTTGTCCCCACCTCCGGCGGTATGCCGGGGCTGAAGGCCTTCGTGGCGGCTGTTTTCGGAGGCATCGGTTCCATTCCGGGTGCGGTGATCGGGGCATTCATCATCGGTATTGCCGAAAGCCTGATCAAGGGGCTTGACACGATCCTCATTGTCAACGGTGCCATCTCCGAGCAGATCGGCCTCGCCACATTCTCCGACGCATTCACTTTTGTTCTGCTCATCATTATTCTGGTCTTCAAGCCGACGGGGCTCTTCGGCGAGAAGCAGACGGATAAGGTCTGAGGAGGGATATGGCTATGCAAAAGAAAAACCATAAGAACAACTGGCTTGCTTTCCTCTGCGTGCTGGCGTTTCTTGCTCTTGTCCTCTTCCTCGATCAGAAAATCAAGCCCACCAACTCCATGTATATGCTGATGACGGTTCTGCAAAAGGGCTCGGTATACGCCCTTGCGGCCGTCTCCATGAACCTCCTGAACGGCTACACCGGCCTCTTCTCCCTCGGCCATGCGGGCTTCATGCTGATCGGCGCCTATACCTATGCGATTTTCACCATTCCCGCGGCTTCGAGAGACACGGTCTACCAGTATTATGATGCCCTTGTCCGCTTCTCCATTCCGGAGGTTCTGGGCGGATCTCTCGGCGCATTCGGCACGGTCCTGGGCATCGCCCTTGCTGTGCTGCTGGCCGGGCTTGTGGCAGCTCTCTTCGCCTACCTCATCGGCCTGCCCGTTCTCAAACTCAAGAGCGACTATCTGGCCATTGCCACACTGGGCTTTGCGGAGATTATCCGTGCGGTCTTCCAGTGGAGTAAGCTTGGCCCCATCACCAACGGCTCCAACATCCTTAAAAGCTTTCCGCGTACCAGCACCTTCAAATTCAAGCTGGCGGGGGAGACCATCAAGCTCTCTACCTTCGTCCCGGTGCTGATTGCGACTATCTGCATCGCAGTGATCGTGCTTCTGGTCAACTCCACCTACGGCCGCTCCTTCAAGGCCATCCGGGATGACGAGATTGCAGCGGAAGCCATGGGCATCAACCTGGCAAAGCACAAGATGATCAGCTTTGTGGTCAGCTCCTTCTTCGCCGGCGTTTCCGGTGCCGTGATGGCTATGGTGCTTTCCATCGCCCAGGCCAGCAACTTCAAGAGCGCCATGACCTATGAGATACTTCTCATGGTGGTTCTCGGGGGTATCGGTTCAATTTCCGGCTCCGTGATCGGGTCACTGCTGTTTGTTGCCGCGTCGGAATGGTGGCTGAGAGGCCTTGACTCCGGCGTCTTCCTGGGCATTGAGGCTCCGAATATTTTCCGCAACGGCTTCCGGCTGGTGGTGTTCTCGGTTATTATTATGATTGTCGTGCTGTTCTTCCGGAAGGGCATCATGGGCGATCGTGAGATTACCGATCTCTTCCGGAAAAAACCGAAATCACCGGAAAAGGAGGCGGCAAAATGAGTGACAGAAACAGTGTCCTGCGGCTGGAAAACGTAACCATGCAGTTCGGCGGTGTTGTTGCCGTCAATAACCTTTCGCTGGAGGTCAATCAGGGCGAGATTGTGGCGCTGATCGGCCCGAACGGAGCGGGAAAAACCACAGCATTCAACTGCATCACCGGTGTGTATGAACCCACAAACGGTATGATCTATTACGAGGACAAGCCGATCGTGGCAAATCACCCCACCGGAAAGATGAAGAAAAATTACCAGGGCTTTCACGGGGATAAGTATCTCTCTGTCAAAACGCTCAATCCGACTCCCGATCAGATCACAAAGCTCGGTATTGCGAGAACCTTCCAGAATATCCGGCTCTGGAAGTCCATGACGGTGTTTGACAATGTGCTTACCGCCAAGCATATGCGCTCGAAACAGAATGTTTTCTCCGCCACCTTCCGGACAGATTCTGCCGACGAAAAAAAGATGCGGGAGGAGACCATGGCATTTCTGGAGGAGCAGGATCTGGCCCAGTATCGGGATGATCTTGCGGTTTCTCTGCCCTATGGTCTGCAGCGCCGGCTGGAGATTGCCCGTGCCCTTGCCACCGAGCCGAAGCTGCTGCTTCTTGACGAGCCCGCAGCCGGCATGAACCCGCAGGAAACGGAGGATCTCGGTCGGTTTATCGTGGAGATCAAGGAAAAGCATCATCTCACGATTCTGATGATCGAGCACCATATGCCGCTGGTTATGAAGTTTTCGGATCGGATCTATGTAATTGACTTCGGCAAGCTGATCGCCCAGGGGACACCTGCAGAGATTCAGGCAAACCCGAAGGTGATTGAGGCGTATCTGGGGGTGAGTGACGATGAGTGAACCGATTCTTTCCATCCACGACCTGAAGGTAAACTACGGCGGAATAGAGGCTGTAAAGGGCATCAGCTTTGATGTGCCCGAGAGCAGCATCATCACGCTCATCGGGTCCAACGGAGCGGGGAAAAGCTCAACGCTTCGTACCATTGCGGGGCTTGTGAAGCCCTCCGGAGGGAAAATCACCTTCCGCGGGGATGACATTACGGGGCTGGACCCAACGAGTATTGTGAAGCGGGGCATTACTCTGGTGCCGGAGGGGAGAAAGATCTTCCCGGATCTCACGGTGCTGGAGAACCTGAAGATGGGCGCCTATCTCCGCAACGATGATATTTCCGGCGATATCCAGTGGGTTTATGATCTGTTTCCAAGGCTGAAGGAACGTTCCTGGCAGGCCGGCGGCACCCTCTCCGGCGGAGAACAGCAGATGCTGGCCGTTGGGAGGGCCCTGATGAGCAGGCCGAAGATGATTATGATGGATGAGCCCTCCTTGGGGCTTGCTCCGCTGATTGTCAAAGGAATTTTTGAAATCATCCGCGAAATCAATAATCAGGGGGTTACGGTGCTGCTTATCGAGCAGAACGCCAACATGGCCCTGAAAACAGCGGACTTTGCCTATGTCCTTGAAACCGGCAAGATTACCCTTTCCGGCCCCGGCAGCGAACTGCTGGTGAACGAGGATGTGAAAAAAGCATACCTTGGCACGTGAAATTGCTCCGGAACCGTATGGTTCCGGAGTTTTCGATTTTTCTTTACAGTTACCATAACCTGTGGTAAACTGATATGAAAATCTGTTTTCGGAGAGAACCATGTTTGAAAATCTCGAAGCCGTCAGAAAACAATATGAGGAACTGCAGCAGCGGCTGGAACAGCCGGAGGTCTACTCGGATGCCTCTGCCTATTCCAGATACCAGAAGGAGCTGAAGGATATTGCCCCTGTGGCGGAGGCCTACGGGGAATATCTCGCTGCGGGAGAGAGCATGGTGCAGGCGATGGAGCTGATGGAGGATCCGGAGCTGGCAGAGCTGGCAAAGGAGGAATATGCCTCGGCGCGGGCAAAACGCGGTGAGCTGGAGAAAACCATTCAGATGCTTCTGCTGCCGAAGGACCCCAATGATGAGAAAAACGTGATTGTGGAGATCCGGAGCGGTGTAGGAGGGGAGGAGAGTGCCCTTTTCGCCTCAGACTTGTACCGGATGTATGCCATGTACGCCGAGATGCACGGCTGGAAGACGGAAATTGCCAGTCTCAGTGAAACGGAACTGGGCGGCATCAAGGAAATCGATTTTATCATCGAGGGCAGCGGTGCCTATTCCCGGCTCAAGTACGAAGCCGGCGGACATCGGGTACAGCGTGTACCGGTGACGGAGTCCGGCGGAAGAATCCACACATCTGCCGCCACGGTGGCCGTGATGCCGGAGATTGACGAGGTGGATTTCAAGCTGGACCTGAATGATGTGCGTATCGACGTGTTCCGCTCCTCCGGCGCAGGCGGGCAGAAGGTCAACAAGACCTCCAGCGCCATTCGCGTGACGTATCTCCCCACGGGGCTTGTGGTGGAGTGCCAGGATGAGCGCTCCCAATATAAAAACAAGGACAGGGCCCTGCAGATCCTTCGCTCCAAGCTCTATGAGCAGGAGCAGGCAAAGCAGGACGCCACCATTGCCGTCGAGCGGAAAAGCCAGGTGGGCTCCGGGGACCGGAGCGACCGAATCCGAACCTATAACTTTCCCCAGAACCGTGTGACGGACCACCGCCTCACGGGAGAAATCAGGAACTTCAACCTGCAGCAGGTGATGAACGGCAATCTGGATGAGATTATCGATGCACTGATCGCCCAGGATCAGGCAGAAAAGCTGCGGGAGCAGACGGAGGCATAAATTTTGGAGACCCTTATTTTTGATCACGGCACAGGCAGTGCAGCCGAGATCATCTGTGCAGGCGGACTTGTGGCAGTGCCCACCGAGACGGTTTACGGCCTCGCGGGCAACGGCATGGATGAAAAGGCAGTGGAGAAGATTTACGAGGTGAAGGGCAGGCCTGCGATAAAGCCCCTCTCCCTGATGGTAGCTTCGCCGGAGGAGATCGGCAGATTTGCCGTTGAAGTACCGGATGCTGCGAAAATGCTGGCTGAGAAGTTCTGGCCCGGCCCCCTGACCATTGTGCTGAAGGCGAACCCCGACATCCCGGAGATTGTGCGGGCAGGGGGAGACACCATCGGCCTGCGCTGCCCAGACCATGCGCTGACGCTGCAGGCTTTGCGGGAGGCGGGCGTGCCCTTTGCTGCACCCTCCGCCAACCTCTCCGGTGCGCCCAGCCCGAAAACGGCCGGGGATGTGCTGAAGGTATTTGACGGTGTGATCGACGCGGTGATCGACGGCGGTGTGTGTACCCTCGGCAGAGAGTCCACCATTCTGGATATGAGTAAGAAGCCTTACCGGGTGCTGCGGCAGGGTGCCCTGCCGGAGGAGAGCATCTCGGATGCGCTTGTGGAAAACATGCACATCTTCGGCATCACGGGTACTACGGGCAGCGGAAAGACCAGCGTGCTCGAGGCTTTCCGGAGAAAGGGAGCACTTCTTCTGGATTGCGACAGGCTTTATCACGACCTGCTGGAGAACTCAGAGGGTATGCTGCGGGAGCTGGAAAATCGTTTCCCCGATGCCTTTGAAAAAGGACGGCTGATGCGAAAGAAGCTGGCGTCCATCGTTTTTCATGATGAGGCTACGCTGGCGGATCTCAACGCCATTACCCACCGTTATGTCTGTGAAGATGTGAAACGGCAGCTGAGGGCGCATGCCATGTCCGGCGGGCAGATTGCCGTGATTGACGCGGTGGAGCTGATCTCTTCCGGTCTCGGAGCGCTATGCGACTGCACGATCGCAGTGCTGGCACCGGAGGCTGAGCGGATGAAGCGCATTATGGTGCGGGACGGCCTCACCGAAGAACAGGCCCTGGAGAGAATCCGGGCGCAGAAAAACGACGCCTATTACCGGGAAAACTGCACTTATACGGTCCTGAATGACGGGACTGTCGAGCAGCTTTCCGAAAAAATAAATCAGATTATGAAAGAGGTACTTTAAGAAATGGAAGACATGAGAGCAAAGCTTTTTTATGAACAGAAGAACGGATACGATCTGATCTCCCCTCAGGAACACGGACAGGTGGAGGAGTATGCCGCAGACTATATGCGTTTTCTTGATACATCCCGCACGGAGCGGGAGGCCGTTGCCAATGCCATTGACGAGGCAGAGGAGTGTGGCTTTGTGCCCTATGAGCCGGGGATGGAACTTCACAGCGGCATGAAGATCTATTGCAGCAACCGTGGCAAGGCCCTGATGCTGGCGGTGATCGGGCGGGAGAGCCTGGCAAACGGTGCAGTGATCGCCGGTGCCCATGTGGACTGTCCCCGGCTGGATCTGAAGCAGAACCCCCTCTATGAGAGTGATGAGCTGGCTTTCTTCAAAACCCACTATTACGGCGGTATCAAAAAGTATCAGTGGGTGGCCATCCCTCTGGAGCTGCACGGTGTGGTCGCTCTGAAGAGCGGTGAGACGGTGGAAGTGACCGTCGGCCGCAGAGCGGGTGAACCCCGGTTTGTCATCACAGACCTGCTGCCCCATTTGGCTGCAGACCAGATGAAGAAGACCATGGCCGAAGGCATCACCGGCGAAGGGCTGAACATCATCATCGGCAGTGTGCCTTACGCCGACGAGGAGAAGGACCGGGTGAAGCTGGCAGTGCTGAGCATCCTCAATGACTGCTACGGCATCACCGAGGAGGACTTCCTCTCTGCCGAACTGTGTGCAGTTCCGGCCTTCGACGTGTCGGAGATCGGGTTTGACCGTTCCCTCATCGGTGGTTACGGCCATGATGATCGCTCCTGTGCGTATGCCGAGCTGAAGGCTATCTTTTCCGTGGAGAATCCCCGCCGCACCTGTGTATGCATCCTGGCGGATAAGGAGGAGATCGGCTCCGAGGGCGTGACGGGCATGCAGAGTGCAGCCTTTGACACCTTTATGGAGGATTTGTGCGCATCCCAGGGTGTAGACCTGAGAAGATGCTATGAGAAGAGCTTCTGCCTGTCTGCAGACGTGTGCAACGCCTTTGATCCCAACTTCCCCGACGTATCCGAAAAGCGCAATGACAGTAAAATCAACTACGGTATGGGCATCTGCAAATTTACCGGCGCAAGGGGCAAGTATGATACCAGTGACGCATCCGCAGAGGTTGTGGGCTATATCCGGAAACTGTTTGCCGAAAACGGCGTAATCTGGCAGATGGCAGAACTGGGCAAGGTTGACCAGGGCGGCGGCGGAACCATCGCCAAGTTCATGGCCAACCGAAATATTGACACCATTGATGCCGGCGTGCCTGTGTTGAGCATGCATGCACCCTTTGAGGTTGTGGCAAAATTCGACTGCTATATGACATTTAAGGGCGTTCTCGCGGCCTATAACGATTAATCTTACGCATCGGGCAGCAGACACCGTTCGGTCTGTATATTGCTCGATGAGAAAGGCAAAGAACCGGAGGGAAAGAATTTGAATATCTCAGATGCATTGTTTTACGGGCTGATACAGGGAGTGACGGAGTTTATCCCTGTGTCCAGTGCTGCACACCTGAGCATTCTTTTCAATCTCTTCGGCGTGCCGGCCACGGGCTTTAATGTGAAGGCCTTCAGCGTCTTTCTTCACTTCGGCACCATCATCGCTGCCCTGATTAGCTACCTGCAGGATTTCGGAGAGGTGTTCTTCCAGACGCTGGAATTTGCCGCCTCGGGTCCGGGCAGCGGAGGCCCGAGAAGGAAAAACTTTCCCTCGGCCAGGCTGCTGTTCATGATGGTTTTCTCCTCTCTGCCGCTGCTGATGATAATGCCGCTCAATACGTATATCAACCGCCTTTTCGACCATTCAGCGCTCGCGGGGATTATGCTGATTCTCACGGGAGTGATGCTGTTTGTCTCCGATCGGATGATGGACGGGACGAAAAATGAGAGGAACATGTCTCTCTCTGACGCCATCATCATCGGGCTGTGCCAGATGGTGTCCTCGATCCCCGGCATCTCCAGAACCGGCACGGTGTATACTGCCGGCATTGCTGTGGGGCTGAAACGGGAGTTTGCGGCGAAATACGCTGTCATGCTCTCGGTTCCGGTGATGTTTCTGGCAAACATCGTGCGTCTTGTAGATGCGGCGGGAGACGGGTTCGCCTGGGCGGATCTTCCGCCCTGCCTTGTGGGTATGGCAGCCGCCGTTGGTGCAGGGATGCTCTCCATTCGTGTTCTCAAGGCACTGGCTTCGAGCGGGAGATTTCGTACCGTGGGATATTACTGCTGTGTGGCAGGTGTCCTCTCGGTGATACTAACCATGATTTTTTAAAGGAGCGATTGCATGGCTTCAGCCAAAAATACAGCCAAAACTGCAAAAACCGCAAAAACTGCCAAGAAAACTACCCGTACGGCGGCTTCTGTGCGGCGTGAGCCTTACCAGAAGGCCGCTATGACGGAAAACTACATGGGGCGGGTTTCGGCAGCGTTTGTTTTTCTGTTTCTTGCCTGCTTCACTGCAGTGAGCTACTTTGTGCAGGAGGGCAAGGTGATCCTCGGCATTCGGGAGTTCATGAGCGGTGTGCTGGGCTACGGGTACTACGCATGCGCCATCTGTTTCTTGTGGGTGGCGATGATCCTCTTTAAGGGATCCGGCAGAGCGGGTATCCGGGTGGCCAGCGTGCTGCTGATCCCGGTGTTGTTTTCCGCTATGGTAGATGTGGTGTTTTTCTCCGGCCCGAACGGAATTGACTTTGGGGATCTGTCCAATGAGGTGAACATTCTGTTCGAGGAAGGGCAGGAGTTTAAAAGCGGCGGTGTGATCTCCGGGCTGCTGGTGGGTGGCATGGTGGCCTTGCTCAGCAGGCTTGGTACCGGGATTGTGATTTTCATTCTGCTGATTGTATGCGTGGCGCTGGCGGTGAGCGAGCCTGACTCCTGGTTTGCACCCCAGCCGAAACAGCAGAAAAAGCAGGAAGCGGCACGCCCTGCCGCCCGTTTTAATCCGAAGGACCTTTTCGTCATGAATGACGATAACCCGGATGAAATTCTCTTCCCGGAGGGGAATGAAAAGAGTGCATCTGACGGCACACCGAAGACACCGGCAGGGAGGAAGACCGCTGCTGCATCTGCTGCAGGACCGAAGACAGCTTCTTCTGCCGAGCGTTCTGCCGGAGCCGGAGCGAAAGCTGAGAAACCTGCCCGGGCGGCAACTGCTGCACCGGCACGACGCAGCGGCAGAACAGCCATGGCTGACATCCCGCTTGCGGAGACGGAAGAGGAGTTTGAAAATCTCGGTCTGCGTAAACCGGAGCCCTCTTCTGCACGACAGAGAGCGGTTAAGCAGGGGAAGGAGCCGGCTCCTTCCCGAAATGACAGCCTGCTGCCCTTTGAGGAGGAGCCGCCTCTGCCTCTGAAGCCCCAGCCTCTGCCGAAGGCGGAGCCTGTGCCGGAGGAGCCGGAGGAAGACGAGGATCCGGGTATGACCATGGCGGAATCTTCCGCACCCGTATCTACCCGCAAGGCTGCTTCCACCGCAAAAGACATGAAGCAGCCGGAGAAGATTACAAAGGAGGATGTGGAGAAGGAAGCCAAGAAGATGGCGCGCTCCATCAACGCCTCGACGGACGTGGTGAAGTATACCTATCCCCAGACCTCCCTTCTCAAGCGCAGCAAGCCTGCAGGGGCGGATTCTCGGGATGAGGTGTATGCCACCAGAGAACGGCTGGAGAATGCGCTTCACAGCTTCGGCATCTTCTCCTCCGTGGTGAATATTACCCAGGGACCCACCGTGACCCGCTATGACATTGAGCTGGAGCAGGGTGTGAAGCTCACAAAGGTGACCAACCTCTCCAACGATATCGCCCTGTCACTCGGTGTGGCTAACGTTCGTATTGCACCGATCCCGGATGAGATTTCCACCGTGGGCATTGAAGTGCCGAACAAAATTGTCAATACCGTTGGGCTCCGGGACATTATTGAATCGGATGCCTTTATCAACGCCAAATCCAAACTTACTTTTGCCATCGGCAAGGATATTGCGGGTAACGCCATCTGCGGTAATATCTCCAAGCTGCCGCACCTGCTCATAGCGGGTACCACCGGCTCGGGTAAATCGGTCTGCATGAACTCACTGATCATTTCGCTGCTGTACAAATCCCGACCGGATGAAGTGAAGTTCATCATGGTTGACCCCAAAATGGTCGAATTGGGGATATACAACAGCATTCCGCATCTCTATGTGCCGGTTGTGACAGATCCGAAGAAGGCCGCCGGTGCCCTGCAGTGGGCCGTGGTGGAGATGCTCAAGCGCTACCGCCTCTTTTCCGAGGCGGGGGTTCGTGATCTGGAGACCTACAACAACTACTGCCGCAATAACGGCGAGGAGCCGCTGCCGCAGATGGTCATCGTCATCGATGAGCTGGCAGATCTGATGATGGCAGCGTCGAAAGAGGTGGAGGAGAGCATCTGCCGTATCGCCCAGATGGGCAGAGCCTCGGGACAGCACCTGGTCATCGCCACGCAGCGGCCTTCAGCCGACGTCATCACAGGCCTGATGAAAGCCAACATACCCTCCCGCATTGCATTTGCGGTGTCCTCCACGCTGGAGAGCCGCATTATTCTCGACCAGGCCGGCGCCGATAAACTGATCGGCCACGGTGACATGCTCTACGCACCCATCGGCTGCGGAAAGCCGCTGAGAGTGCAGGGCGCCTTCGTTTCAGATGAGGAACGGGAGAAGATTGTCAACTTCATCAGCAAAAACTCTGACCCGGCAGACAGCGACAATGAAGACTTGCGGCAGTTTATGGACAATGCTGCCGAGGGCAAGGATAAAAAAGACAGCAGCGGTGACACCGGCAGACAGGACAACAGCATTGCGGGCGAATATGACGAAATGCTGCCCCAGGCTGCCGAGGTGGTGCTTGAGATGAAGCAGTGCTCCGTCTCCATGCTGCAGAGAAGGCTGAAGCTGGGTTACTCCCGGGCTGCACGCATCGTAGACCAGATGGAGGAGCTGGGTATCGTCGGCCCCTATGAGGGTGCAAAGCCCCGTTCTGTGCCCATTGACCGGGAAGGCTGGCAGGAGCTGCAGGTAAAACTGGGCATCGCCTCTGAGGACGATTTCGCCCTGGCTGCCGGCATGAACGAGGACTACGGCGAGGAGGACAGCACGGATGAATGAGCTGGCCCCCTCCCTGACGCCGTCGGAGATCGGGAAGATCAGCACACTGGGCCTTGCCTATGTGGGGGACGGCGTGTATGAGCTGCTGGTTCGCACATGGCTCCTGCGCCACGATCACACCGCCTCTCTGGACCTGCACCGCACGGCAGTTTCCTATGTGAATGCCGCCGCTCAGGCCAGAGCCTATGGACGCATTGCACCTCTCCTCACAGATGAGGAGACAGGCATTTACAAACGGGGAAGAAACGCCAAGGTGAACCAGATTCCCCATCATGCCACCGCTGCAGAGTATCATACGGCTACGGGCCTTGAGGCATTGTTCGGCTTTCTTTATCTGGAGGGGCGGCAGGAGCGCATCTCTGAGCTGTTTGAAACGATTATGGAGGAGGGAGAAAAGGCATGATCAGTGCATCCTTTGTCTCCTGTCTCTGCGAAGAACTGAACCGGGAACTTACCGGCGGGAGGATTGATAAAATTCAGCAACCCGCGAAGGACGTGGTGCTTCTGACGGTTCGCTCAACCGGCATGAATCGCCGTCTGCTGATTTCGGCTTCGCCCGGCAAGGCGAGAATCCACCTGACACAAACGGCCTATGAAAACCCTGCCGAGCCACCGCTTTTCTGCATCCTTCTGCGCAAGCATCTGACAGGGGCCCTGATCGAGGGATTTGAGCAGCCGGGTCAGGACAGGCTGCTCGTCATGAACCTGGTGTGCTTTGATGATCTTGGCCGTGAGACAAAAGAGAGACTCATCACTGAGATGATCCCCGGGCGGACCAATATTGTCCTCGTGGGGGAGGATGGGCTGATTGTTGACTGTGCCTACCGGCGAGACTATGAGGCGGATATGTACAGGCGGCTTTCGCCGGGCATGGTGTACCGCCTGCCGCCGAAGCCGGATGGCTATACGCCGCCCGCAACTGACGAGGGTTTCTCCTCCCCGGATTTTGATACGCTCTCCGCTTTTTTAGACGCATATTATTCTGCCAAGGAGAAGGAGGAGGTTTATCATCGCCGCAGCAAAGAGCTGCGTACCTCCTTAAGCTCAGCCGAGAAGCGCATCCGCAAGAAGCTGGGAGCCCAGAAAATTGAGCTGGAAAAAACCGCTTCAAGAGATACGCTGAGGCGGCAGGCAGATCTGATCACTGCCAATATCTGGCGGCTGAAGCGGGGTGAGGGGCAGTTTACCTGCGAGGACTATTTTGAACCTGATTGCCCTGAAGTGACCATCGAGTTGGACCCGCTGCTTTCGCCTCAGTCCAATGCAGCAAAGCTCTACAAACAGTACAACAAGCTGAAAACCGCGGAAGGCTATCTGACGGAGCTGATCAAAAAGGCGGAGGAACAGCTGGATTATATAGCAAGCGTACAGGAAGAGCTCAATCGCGCTGCCTCTGACAGGGACATATCCGATATCCGAGCGGAGCTGACTTCTGCGGGCGTCCTGAAAAACCGAGGGAAAAAGACCGGTAAAAAAGAAAAGCCGCAGGCTCCGCTCACCATGCGCACAAAAGACGGGCTTGATGTTCTGGCCGGACGCAGCAACATGCAGAATGATGAGCTGACCTTCAAACTGGCCCATAAGAACGACCTGTGGTTTCACGTCAAAAATATTCACGGCAGCCATGTGATTCTGCACTGCGGCAATGAGGTGCCCTCAGCGAAATCCATCGAGGAGGCGGCGGCCTTTGCGGTGAAAAACTCCCAGGGCAGGGAGGGGGAGAACATCCCTGTGGACTTCACAAAGGTCCGCTTTGTCAAAAAGCCATCCGGCTCCCTCCCCGGAAAGGTGATCTATACCGATTATCAGACCGTCATCATCCATCACTGGAAGGATATACTCACTGCATCAGACTAAACATGTATCAAATAAAATATGAATGGAATAGGGGGATTATACCATGGAAAAAATCAGACGGATCGGCGTACTTACCAGCGGCGGTGACTCTCCCGGCATGAACGCAGCAGTCCGTGCCGTGGTGCGCACAGCTGTCAACAGCGGCATTGAATGCATCGGCATTCGCAGAGGTTGGCAAGGGCTGATTCTGAGCGACTTTGTGAAGCTCAGCAGCGAGAGTGTGGGCCACACCCTCTCAAGAGGAGGCACCATCCTCTTCACGGCCCGAAGCGAGGATTTTATGACCGAAAAAGGCAGGGAAAAGGCCGTAGCCACCTGCAAAATGCTGGGTCTCCAGGGCATTGTAGCCATCGGCGGAGACGGCACATTCCGTGGGGCGCTGGCCCTGAGCAAGATGGGCATCCCCGTGGTCGGCGTGCCTGCCACAATCGACAATGACATCGGCTGCACCAACTACACCATCGGTTTTGACACCGCCTGCAACACCGCCATCGAGTGTATTGATAAGCTGCGGGACACCATGCAGAGCCACGAGCGGTGCTCGGTGGTGGAGGTGATGGGACGAAACGCGGGCTTTCTTGCCCTGTACGTGGGGATTTCCGTCGGCGCTACTGCGGTGCTTGTGCCGGAGAAGCCGGTGGACTTCCAGAAGGATGTGGTGGAGCGCATCCAGGATTCACGCCTTGCGGGCAATACCCACTTCATGATTGTGGTGGCCGAGGGTGCCGGCAGCGCCGTGGACATCGGGAGAAAGATCAACGAATCTCTCGGCATGGAGCCACGGGTAACGGTGCTGGGTCATATCCAGCGAGGCGGCTCTCCCAACGCCCGTGACCGGGAAACTGCCACCCGTATGGGCTATTATGCTGTGCGAGCCTTCGCCGAGGGCAGAGGAAACTGCATCATCGGTACGAAAGAGGGCAGCATTGTGGAGATCCCCATTGAGGAGGCCCTCGCCATGAAGAAGAGCCTGCAGATGGACCGTTACAAAATCATGGAGGCCATGCAGGTAGGCAGGGCCGATCTGTAAAATCAGATGAATTCAATCTTGAAATCACATGCATGATATGATATTATTCATTGAAATGTTTATTTATCCGGAGGTTCCTGCCTGATGGCAATTACCAGTAAACAGCGTTCCCAGCTGCGAGGCCTGGCGGCTTCACTTGACACCGTGCTTCAGATCGGAAAGGGCGGTATCACGGAAAACGTGATCGCTTCCGCCAATGATTCTCTCCGTGCCCATGAGCTCATCAAGGGCAGAGTGCTGGAAAACTCCATGCTGACGGCGCGAGAGGCCTGTGATGCGCTGAGTGAAGCGTGCGGGGCAGAGCAGGTGCAGGTGATCGGTTCCAAGTTTGTGCTCTTCAAGCGCAACCCGAAAGAGCCGAAGATCGAGCTGGTGAAGGCGAAGAAGTAATGGATCCCAATCGGATTTCGTATACCGAGCTGGAGTTGGCTTCCCTGCGGCACAGGGCCTATGCCATGCTGGATGCAAGGCGCGTCCCCCATGTGGCAGGGTGTGAGGAAGAGGCAGTGTGCCTGGCCGGACGCTGGGGAGCTGAGCCTTCGGCAGCGGCCGCTGCTGCCATTCTTCACGATGTGACCAAAAACCTGACCGTAGAGGGGCATATGGCTCTAATGCTCCGCTATGGTGCGACGTGCAGTGACGAGCTGCTTGCCTGCCCGAAGATTCTTCATGCCGTTACAGGTGCCTTGGTGGCGGAGCACGAATTTGGTATGCCGGAGGAGATCTGCAGTGCCATCCGTTGGCACACCACCGGTCGGCCGGATATGACGCTGCTGGAAAAGATAATCTATCTTGCAGACTATATTGAGCCCACAAGAGCCTTCGATGGCTTGGATTCACTGAGAAAGGCCTCCTATGAGGATCTGGATGCAGCGCTGGCGCTTGGCATGCGCATGAGCCTTGCCGAGGTGCGGCGAAGCGGGGCAGAGCCCTACTTTGAAACCGAAAAAGCATACACATTTTATCAGCACGCTGCCAATATAAGTGAATGACGCGCATTTTCTGCGCATAAAAATACTATCAAGAACAGAAAGGAAATCCTATGCTTTCTCCCGAACAAATTGCCGGCGTTGCCGCAAAAGCGCTGGACGACAAAAAAGCCCAGCACATCAAAGTCCTGAAGACTGCCGAGCAGACCGTCCTGGCAGATTATTTTGTGATCTGCAACGGCACCAGCTCTGCCCACATCAAGGCACTGGTGGGCGAGGTGGACAAGCAGCTTTCGGAAGCAGGGGAGCCCCCTATCCGGCGGGAAGGTCTGCGCTCCGATATCTGGGTTCTGATGGATTTCGGATCTGTCATTGTGCATGTCTTCACCGAAGAGGCGAGAAAGTTCTATAATCTGGAGCGCCTCTGGAGTGATTCCACCGAGGTTAACCCTGCGGCTCTCCCCATTCCTGAAAAGCAGGCGGAGGCCTGATGCCTGCCTGTCGGATTTCCGGCGAGAAGCTACCTTTATTTATTATTCTGTGAGGTTCGAAGATGAAGTACGATTTTGCTGCAATTGAGAAGAAGTGGCAGGCAAAATGGGAGGAGACGAAACCCTATGCTGCCGTCACCGGACTGGACAAGCCCAAGTTCTATGGCCTGATTGAGTTTCCCTATCCCTCCGGGGCAGGGCTGCACGTGGGGCATCCGCGTCCTTTCACGGCCATGGATATCATCACCCGTAAAAAGCGGATGAACGGTTACAACGTGATATTCCCCATCGGGTATGACGCATTCGGCCTGCCCACGGAGAACTACGCGATCAAAAACCACATCCATCCGGCCAAGGTGACCCACGATAATATCGCCAACTTCACCCGCCAGCTGAAGATGCTGGGCTACGGGTTTGACTGGGATCGCTGTGTCAACACCAGTGACCCGAACTACTACAAGTGGACCCAGTGGATCTTCCTGCAGATGTATAAGAAGGGCCTCGCCTATAAGGCCACCATGTCCGTCAACTGGTGCACCAGCTGCAAGGTTGTGCTGGCAAACGAAGAAGTGGTGGAGGGAGTCTGTGAACGCTGCGGCGCACCGGTTATCCGCAAGGAGAAAAGCCAGTGGATGCTGGCCATCACCAAGTATGCCCAGCGCCTGATCGACGATCTGGACGATGTGGACTATATTGAGCGTGTAAAGATTCAGCAGCGCAACTGGATCGGCCGTTCCACCGGTGCTCAGGTGACCTTCAACACCACGCTGGGAGATGATCTTGTGGTGTTCACCACAAGGCCGGATACGCTCTTCGGTGCCACCTATATGGTGCTTGCTCCCGAGCATCCCTATGTAAAAAAATGGAAGGATAATATCCGCAACTGGGATGAGGTTGCTGCCTATGTAGAGGCCGCCGGCAGAAAGTCAGACTTTGAGCGCGGCGAGCTCAACAAGGAAAAGTCCGGTGTGCGTCTGGACGGTGTGATGGCCGTCAACCCCGTAAACGGAAAAGAAATCCCCATCTTTATTGCAGACTATGTTCTCATCACCTACGGCACCGGTGCCATCATGGCAGTGCCTGCTCACGATGAGCGTGACTGGGACTTTGCCAAGATGTTCCATCTGCCCATCATCGAGGTGGTCAAGGGCGGCAACGTGGAGGAGGAAGCCTTCACTCTGAAGGATGACACCGGCATCATGGTCAACTCCGGCTTCCTGGACGGCATGACCGTCAAGCAGGCCATTCCCGCTATGATCAACTGGCTTGCCGACCATAAGATCGGCGAGCAGAAGGTCAACTACAAGCTGCGTGACTGGGTTTTCTCCCGCCAGCGCTACTGGGGTGAACCTATCCCCATGATTAACTGCGAAAAGTGCGGCTGGGTGCCCGTGCCGGAGGATCAGCTGCCGCTGGTTCTGCCCAACGTGGAGAGCTACGAGCCCACAGACGACGGTGAATCGCCCCTGGCCAAGATGACTGACTGGGTCAACACAACCTGCCCCCAGTGCGGCGGACCGGCCAAACGCGAGACCGACACCATGCCCAACTGGGCAGGTTCCAGCTGGTACTGGCTGCGGTATATGGATCCGCATAACGACGAGGCTTTCTGTTCCCCCGAGGCCGAGCAGTACTGGGGCCCGGTGGACTGGTATAACGGCGGCATGGAGCACACCACCCTGCACCTGCTCTACTCCCGCTTCTGGCACAAGTTTCTCTATGATATCGGTGTGGTTCACACCAAGGAGCCTTACGCCAAGCGCACCTCCCACGGTATGATTCTCGGCCAGAACCCCTACTATGTGGGCAACTGTGCCACCGAAGAGGAAAAGCAGGAAATGATCGCCAAGCACGGCAGCCTTGCGCAGCGGGCATCGGTGAAGATGTCCAAATCACTGGGCAATGTGGTGAATCCTGACGATGTCATCAAGGCCTACGGTGCCGACACCATGCGTGTTTACATCATGTTCATCGGCGACTTTGAGAAGACTGCTACCTGGTCTGATGATGCCGTGAAGGGCTCCAAGCGTTTTCTGGACCGTGTCTGGAACCTGATGGATCGTGTTGAGGCAGGAGATGAAGTCTCTGCAAAGAACGAGGTCACCGTCAATAAGACCATTAAAAAAGTGGGCACCGATATTGACAGCCTGAAGATGAACACGGCTATCGCTGCCCTCATGACCATGGTTAATGAGTTTTACGACAAGGGTCTCACCAAGGGTGACTTTGAAGTGCTGCTGAAGCTGCTCAGCCCCTTTGCACCCCATATCACCGAAGAGATGTGGGAGCTGCAGGGCTTTGCGGCAAAGTACAGCAAGATGGCCATGCAGATGCCCTGGCCGGAATATGATGAGTCCAAGACTGTAGACGCTGTGCGGGAGATCGCTGTGCAGATCAACGGTAAGCTTCGCTCCTCCGTCACGGTGAGTGCTGACGCCGATGATGAGGCAATGAAGGCTGCAGCCTGCGCTGATGACAAGATTAAGCGTTACCTCGAAGGGATGGAGATAGTCAAGACCATCGTGGTCAAGGGAAGACTTGTAAATTTAATCCTGAAACCGCAAAAGTGATTCTTGACAATACCCTCTAATCCCGCTATAATAAGCAATGCTATAAAACCAATACATTGGCCCTTAAACCACGTATGGTGATTTGGAGGGAGGGAAATAGATGTCTGAGATTTACGTTAAGGAAAATGAATCCTTGGATAGCGCTCTGAAGCGTTTCAAACGCAGCTGCGCGAAGTCCGGTGTTCTGGCCGATCTCCGTAAAAAAGAGTATTATCAGAGCCCCAGCGTCAAGCGCCGCAAAAAATCTGAAGCTGCACGCAAGAATAAGAATAAGCGCTACTACTGATGCAAAACAAAACCCCGGCTTCCAAGCCGGGGTATTTTTTCAAGATTTCGGTGATTTCTATGGATAAACGACTGGAACGAATTCTCCCCAAAGTCCAGAAGCCCGCACGCTATACGGGTGGGGAATACAATCAGATCCTGAAAGATAAATCGGCTGTAGACCTGCGAGTGGCCTTCTGCTTTCCGGATACCTATGAGATCGGCATGTCCAACCTCGGGATGAAGATCCTCTATCACACCATGAACAGTCTGCCCTATGTCTGGTGTGAGCGTGTTTTCGCCCCGTGGAGCGATATGTATGAGCAGATGAAGACCAACGATATCCCGCTTTACGCCCTGGAAAGCGGCGACAGTCTGGATGCCTTTGATGTAATCGCTTTTTCTGTGGGTTACGAGATGGCTTATACCACCGTGCTGGACATGCTGGATATGGCGTCTTTGCCGGTTCGTTCCCGTGACAGGGAATCCCTCCTGCCGCTGGTGTTTGCAGGCGGCTCTGCCGGCGTGAACCCGGAGCCTATGGCGCCTTTTATGGATCTCTTCGTCATCGGGGAGGGGGAGGAGATGAACAACGAGCTCCTCGCTCTGCTGCGAAAGGCCAAGCTGGAGGGGTGGAGCAAACAGCGCTTTCTGGAGCAGGCCGCCGGGATCGGCGGGGTTTACGTTCCGTCTCTTTACGATATCTCCTATCATGATGACGGCACCGTCTCCGAAATCCGTGCATGCAGCGGCGCGCCGGAGAGAGTCACCAAACGGATTGTGAAGGATCTGGACTCTGTGCCTTTCCCCGTTAACCCCATCGTTCCATCCACTGAGGTGGTGCAGGATAGGGTGAATCTGGAGATCTTTCGGGGCTGCGTTCGCGGCTGCCGTTTCTGCCAGGCTGGATATATCTATCGGCCGATCCGTGCAAAAAAACCGGAGACGCTGATTCGGCAGGGCATCGAGACGCTGAAAAACACGGGCTATGAGGACCTTACACTCCTCTCCCTCTCCTCCAGCGACTATCGGCATCTGGGTCAGGTATGCGACGGGCTGCTGGAATTCTGCGAGCCCCGGAGCATCGGCGTGTCTCTCCCGTCTCTGCGAGCAGATAACTTCTCCATGGAGCTGATGGAAAAGCTGCAGCGGGTTCGCAAAAGCGGCCTGACCTTCGCTGTGGAGGGCGGCAGCCAGCGCCTTCGGGACGCTATTAACAAAAATGTCACCGAGGAGGACCTGCTCAACACCTGCCGCATCGCCTTTGAGGGTGGATGGAACACCGTGAAGCTCTATTACATGCTGGGTCTCCCCACCGAGACGGATGAGGACATTGTGGGCATCGCCTCCATGGCCGACCAGGTGCTCCACTGCTGGCGCCAGTACGCAAAGTATAAAAACAGGGGTGTGCGTATCACCATCTCTACCTCCTGTTTCATCCCCAAGCCCCACAGCCCCTTCCAGTGGGAAGGTCAGATCTCGCCTGAGGAATATCTGCGGCGGGTCAATCTCCTGCGTTCCTCCATCACTGCCCGCAACGTGGTCTATAACTGGCACGATGCCGAGACCAGCCTTATCGAGGCCGTCCTCTCCCGTGGTGACCGCAAGGTAGCTGATGTGATCGAAGCCGTCTGGCGCAAGGGCGGCAGGCTCGAGGCATGGAGTGACTTTTTCTCCTATGACCGCTGGATGTCCTCCTTTGCGGAGTTCGGCCTGGATCCTGCTTTCTATGCCCGGCGAACCCGCCCCTCTGATGAGATCCTGCCCTGGGATATGATCAACGTGGGTGTCAGAAAGCAGCATCTGGTGCATGAACGGGAAATGGCCTATCGTGCCGCCCTCTCACCGGACTGCCGCCATGCCTGTTCTGCTTGCGGTGCCGCCTCGCTGCTGGAAGGCGGAAAATGCGATGAATGACATCTGACCTCTAGTCTCAGATAAAAGCTTTGCCCTGCAGCCTCTCTTAGAAGACTGCAGGGCAATTCTACATGGTGTTCAGTTAATTCCGTCAGGGGATCAGCGCGTAAATCCTTTCCAGAATCTCCCGGTTATAGTCTGTCAGATCATCCGGGTGCTTGGGCTGCTTCTTCGCTGCGACAATGGCGTGTAGCAGCTCTTCTCTTTCAAATCCCGTCAGATCTTCGGAATACTGCTCCAGATTCTTTGTGCAGTACAGGGGCAGACCGATCGCTCTGGCTTCTTCCAGATTCAGCGGCTGACCCTCATAGCGGGAGGTGGAGAGGAATGCATCCATCCTGGCAAGAATGGCGTAGGGATTGCTCCTGTCGCCGAGGAAGATGATTTTCCCCGGGGCCTGCTGCTGTGCCTGCTGGCCCAGCTTCCGGCGTTCCATGCCGCCGCCGATGATATAAAGCCGCAGATCATCCCGTTGTCGGCAGGCCTCGGCAAAGAGTTCTATCATGATGTCATAGCCCTTCTGGTGGGCAAGCCTGCCCAGGGCAACGAAATTCATGTTGTGCTCATTTAGCTCCGGCACATCAACCGGCTCACTCTCTTTGGCACGGATTTCAGGCACATCAATATAGTTTTGAATGACAATATGGTCATGTCCCTCCATGCCGGACACATTGCAGAAGGGCTTCCACAGTGCCCGGGAACAGGGAATAAAGCAGTCGTAATACTTCAGCTTCCCCTCAAAGAAATGCCATAACACCCGGTACTTCCACTCATTATGACGTTTGATTTCCACATTGTTGTGGATCCACATTACCCGTCTCTTTGCACGGACCCCCAAAGCTCCGCAGGCACAGGAAAACTGATAGCTGTTAAAGTCTGCTGCCAGGTCAAACTCCCCGTACTGCTCCCAGTCATGATGCCAGAATTTTCTCGCAGTGTCAAAGGGCATAAAGCTGCAGATTCTCGGGGGAGGGGTGAGCTGATGCACGGTCAGCTCTTCCGGCAGGCTGCCCGTGAAAAAACAGCCCTCCTGAAAGAGAAACAGTGTCACGTCCACCCTGTCATAGTCCAGATTCCGCAGGAGGTTGAACAGGCTCTTCTGGATGCCGCCTGCCGACAGGTTATCCTGGAAAAAGGCAATCCTCTTTTTCATGCTTCTCCTTAACGGTAAATCTGCCCCTCGGCGTCATAGGTTTCCAGCCGGGTGAATTTTGCAAAGTCCGGCGCCAGCTCCGGCTTCAGCTGTCGCAGCGCGGCGATCAGATTTTCCGGGTTCAGCGTCGGCTCCTGAGCTGAAATCCGTGCGCGGAGAGAAATGCCACCCTCCGCTTTTGTGCACGCCGCCTGAGCGATGCCCGGCCGGATGTCTGCCTGGCCGAGCCCACGCTTGGTTTTCTTCTCGATGATCAGCTCCGGCCGGAGGAAAAAATCCTCCAGTGCTTTCTCGTCCGGGATCGTGCTGTCATACTCCAGCAGTCCTTCCACATCCAGCCATTTCAGCTGGGCACTTTTCCGCTGCGCTTCATAGGCTTCCAGAGCTGTGATGCCTTCCGGCAGCACCTTGTTCAGCCTTTCCGGCAGGGTGCTGAGTTCCGGCTCTGTCAGCAGGCGAAAGTCCATCAGTTCACAGACGCTGGCTGTGCCTACAGACAGCGGCAGCAGAATGGAAATCTGCGGGTGGGGGTTGAAGCCCTCGGAAAATTTCAGCGGCAGCTCTGCTCTTGCAAAAGCTCGTTGCATTGCCGCCATCAGATCCAGATGGGAGATATAGATTGCTCTGCCGGTCTTTGAAAACCGCAGCCTCAGTTTATCCATTGTGTGTTACCTTCCTTTTTGCTCTCGGGCGCATTCTGCAGCCGTATTCCTTTTTATGTCCGGCCGCTGATTCAGCCCAGGCGTACAAAGAAAATGCTGCTCCCGTCCGACTCGCCCATTTTCTGCACGCATCCGTAAGCCGGGTATGAGGGCATGTCGATCACCGCGTCCCAGTCAATCACGTCATCCCATCCCTCCGGGATGGTGGATTCCGTCAGAATATTGGTGTTCAGCCTCAGCCCCAGATAATAGCGGATAAAATATTCCTGCCCGTAGGTCTGCAGGATGCCTTCCCGGATTCCCGCCTGGTTTTCTGTGCTGATGACAGGGAAGTCATTTAGAACATCATTCTCACCAAAGAAGATCACCCAGGAATTCTCGTCAAAGTCCGGCTGTGCATTCAGTGCCGAGATTACCGTCTGGTAAAAAGCTTTGGCCTGCTCTTCCTGCATATACATCCTGAGATATACTGCGTTGGCGAAGTACACATTGGTGATCATCACCACACAGAGAGAAAGGGCCGTGATGTCCGTGCATATCCATCCGGTACGCGGCTTTGTTCCTGATTCCTTCCCGCAAGTTTCCAGCACCACAGCGGCCAGCACATAGAAGGACACAAAGCTGAATGTCATCAGATTGTGGAACAGGGAGGAGATCACATGGATGCAGTTCACTGCCAGCGGCAGCAGGCACAGGCATAGCAGGGCTGTGCCGAGCCGTCCGTTTTTGCGTGCTTCACTCCTGCCAAAGTGCCTGATAAGCAGAATGCAGCTTACAAGCAGCACCGCAAAATGAGCAATTCTCGGTGCACCGGGGCGAACAATGTCGTAATAGCCCTTGATGAAGTATCCTGCATAGGATGTGTAGGAGATCACAATTCCCTTCAGAATGTCGCTGAAGGAGTTCAGGCTTCCCTCTGCATAGGTATTAAAGGGCATATCCGAGAGGGATTTAAAAATTGCCAGAATTCCGTAATAAACCGCCATGGAGATGACGATTACCGCAACGTACTTCAGACCCCGGATGATAATCTCTTTCCCGGTGTGATCTTCCGACAGCGTAAGTGCAAAGCACCGCACCACCAGCAGGCTTGCCGCAACTGCAATATAGGGCTGGTAGATGCTGAGGGAGAGCACCAGCAGCACCCCGCCTGCCGTGAGACCGATCCGGTCATCCCGCCTGCTCAGCACATATGCCGCCCACACGGAAAGCAGCATCCCGCAGGCATACTGAATAGTGGTGAACATATAGGAGTAGGTTGTCATCTGAGATGGGAATGACACCAGCACTGCCGCCAGAAGCGTCTGCAGCAGGGGAGAGCGAATCTCAAACATCCGTATGATGATGCAGATGGATACGGAGAAGAGAAACAGGCTGACAAGCCCGTTCAGCCAGGGGATGGACGCCGTGGGGAAGATCTTCTCAATAATCTCCAGCCCCCATCTGCCGGAAGACACCGGATAGCCCTGAGAGAACATATTCCCCAGGTCATCGTGTATCTCCAGCTTGTTGGCAAAACAGAAAAGATAGGTGACAAGCCCGGTGATCAACGCTGTCAGCAGAGGAAGGGCGTTTTCCGCTGCCTTCCTCTTCACAGCGCCATATAATTTTTCAGCATAAGACGTCTGCATGATCGATATGCGCTTTCCTTCATAATAATCAATGTATTATAACAAGAAAACCTCTGAAGTACAAGACAATCTGCCGGAAAAAAGTTCTTGCTTTTTCCGATAATCTATGATATTCTACCCAAGCATGCAGTTTATGCTGTGTGACACGAGAAAGGCGGTCCTCTGACGAGGTGAAGGCACCCAACGTTACCGAACGTCTATAGTATAGAAAGGGATCATTATGGATCTTGTAAAAGCTCTCAGCGAAAAGTATCTGAAGCCCGAACTGCCCGAGATGAACGTTGGTGACACTGTCCGCGTTCTCGTCAAGGTAAAAGAAGGCAACCGTGAGCGTACCCAGGCTTATGAAGGCACCATCATTGCCAGAAAGCATGGCGGCATCAGTGAGACCATCACCGTCCGTCGTATTTCCTATGGTGTGGGATGCGAAAAGGTTTTCCCTGTCCATTCTCCTTCCATCGTCTCCGTAACGACGATCCGCAAGGGCAAAGTCCGCAGAGCAAAGCTCTACTATCTGCGTGACCGCGTGGGCAGAAAGGCAAAAGTTAAAGAGCGCCTCTAATGCCGGAAAGATCGGGCACCTCCTTCACAGGGGGTGCCGTTTTCTTTTCTCTTTACTTTTTTTCCGGCAGATGATATGATATCTTAAAATACTATTGATGAGGTGTCCCCGGAGTATCTTATGAAATCACTTCATATTTTTGCGCTTCATCTTGCATACGGCGGAGTAGAAAAGGCTGTGTCGGAGTTTTCCAACATTATGGCGGAAAAGTACGATGTCACCATCCACTCCGTCTATAAAATGCCGGATTCGCCTGCCTACCCGATTGACAGCCGTGTTCATATCCGTTACCTGCTGGATGACATCCCCAACCGGAAGGAGTTTAAGGCAGCCGTTGCGGAGAAGAATCTGCCCGGTGTGATAAAAGAGGGCTTCCGTGCAGTCAGAATTCTGTACGGAAAAAGAAGCGTCCTGATCCGTGCCATTCGTGAGATTGACGACGGTATCATTGTCACCACCCGTGACGAGCATTCCATTCTCCTCTCCCGTTACGGCAGGCCGGGGGTAAAGAAAATAGCACAGTTCCATGAGGACCATGCTTATCGGAAAACCATTGTCCGTCACTTTAAAAATAATTACGGGAATATCGATCTCCTTGTCCTTCTGAGTCCTAAAATGGTCCGCGAAGTGCGTGAGATCATGAAAAACAATACCCATACCCATGTGGCCTATGTGCCGAATTTCCTGGTTTCCGTCCCTCCTGAGACAGATCCTGCCCATCGCGAGAAAACGGTGATAGCGGTGGGGCGCCTGGCCTGGGTCAAGGGGTTTGATCGGCTCATCGACCTTTTTGCCCGTATCCATCCCGCCTTTCCCGACTGGAAGCTCAAAATTGTCGGCGGGGGAGATGAGTATGATGCTCTTCGCAGCAGAATTGATGCCTGCAATGCCGCATCCTATATCACCCTTACGGGCAAGCTTGCCCCCTCCCGGGTGATTGCCGAAATGCAGAGGGCTGCTGTCTATGCCCTCTCGTCCTATACCGAGAGCTTCCCCTTTGTCCTGCTGGAGGCCATGAGCTGCAGCCTGCCGATCGCGGCTTTTAATACCCGTGGCGGACTTGAAATGATCGTCAACGACGCTGAAAACGGTTTTCTTGCCGAAAGCGACGATGCTTTTCTCAGCGCTCTCTCCCGTCTTATGGGAGATGAGGAGCTCCGTACGGCCATGGGGAAAAAATCCAGGGAGCTCTCCTCCCGTTACACATCGAAAGCTGTTGCCGAAACCTGGTATCGGCTTATAGAGGACCTCTATGAAGAAAAATAATCTCCTGAATACCCTCAGAGAGTACTGGATACTCCTGTTTATTGTTTTGCAGCCCCTGCTGGATGTTCTCGCCTACTGGACGCAGAACGATGCCGGCACGGCTTCCGGTTATATCCGCCTTGTGCTGATGGTGGTTTTATATGTTTACGCCTTTTGCAAAAAACGCTCTCCGGCCTTTCTTGCGGCGTCGGCTCTCATAGCCCTGACTTTCGGCCTGCATATCCTCAACGGCCTTCGCCTCGGGTCCATCAGCCTGTCGGCAGATCTGAAGGCGGTTGCCCGTGTAGCCTATATGCCGGTTATGGCGGTCTCTTTTGCAGCTCTTGCTGATGATGAAAGCAAGCAGAAGCAGATTTTGTACGGCATTTTTCTCAGTGCTGCCGTCACGGGTGTCGTTATCATTCTCTCTGTTATCACAGACACCTATATGCCCACCTACATTCTGGAAAATCTCGGGATTTCCGGATGGGTGACTGACAGCAATCGCTGCTGTCACAGCGATATCATGGCCTGCTTCGCCATCTTTGCGGCATACGGCGCATTTCTCACGAAAAAAACCTGGCTGAAGTTTCTCCTCCCGCCTATCATCATGGTGGCGATGATCACCAATGCTACCTCTACCTGCTATCTCACGCTTCTTGCCGTTATGGCCGGCTTCCCGGTCTTCTGTCTCTTCCGCTCCCTCCTCCTGAAAAAGAAAATCGACAGGCTCACCCGCATCCTCATGGCGGAGTTCGCCCTTCTTTTCGCTTTTTCAATTGCAATCTATCCCTATACACCGCGGCATAAGATGGAGGAACTGAAGCACGCCTTCTACAGTGATAATGAACAGCAGTTCGTTCAGGAGATGTCCGACCTGGGATATGATATCTATGCCATGTCGCTGGAAGAAAAAATGTCGGATCCTGTGGTGCATGAAAAACTGACCGTCTATTATAACCGTTTCATCTGCAACACCGTCATGAGCATGCGGGACCGCTTTGGAATTGACCGTGTGATCACCGCCTTGGACGGAACCGTCAGTGCTGCCATCCTGGACGACGGGCGCATCATGAAGCGTCTGAATGCCCACTTCATTATGGAGGACAGCGACTTTCTTACACACCTTACAGGCTATGAATTCGGCAATATCCGTAATGCCTACGAAGATCTGGAGAATGACTGGCATGCCATGTATTACTATTACGGCTATATCGGCATAGGCTCCTATATCCTCGTCATCGCCTATCTTGCCTGGCGTATTCTTAAGCTTCTCATCAGATCCTTCGGAGAGAGTCTCACCCTTTTGAATTTCACGCTGCTTCTCAGCTTTGTCATTCTTCTGGGCCTTGCAGGCTTCTCCGGAGCCCTCTTCCGCCGCCCCAATGCATCCATCTATCTGTCCCTTGTCATTGCCATGATCTGGCACGCAACCCGTCTTCCCGACAGACTTTCACACAGCTGATTTTATCCCGGTCATCTACTCCCTATACCCTACTCCCTAATCCCTATTCCCTAAAAGGTGTCTTATGAAACTCTCCATCATCGTCCCGGTCTACAATACAGCCGGCTATATTGACAAATGTGTTCAGTCTCTTCTCTCTCAGCCGATTCCCGATTATGAAATCATCCTCGTGAATGACGGTTCAGTTGACAGCTCTCTTTCCATCCTTCAGCGATATCTGGATCGTTATCCGGAAAAAATCGAAATTATCGATACGGAGAACGGGGGACAGGGCCGTGCCCGCAATCTTGCTTTGGAGTCAGCCCAGGGGGAATATATCGGCTTTGCCGATAGTGATGACTGGGTGGCTCCTGACATGTTTGCCCGTCTTCTGGCGGCTGCAGAGGCGGAGAATGCCGATATAGCGGTCTGTGATTCCTGGTGTGTCACCGGAGAGGAGCAAACCGTACAGCCGGGCCGCCCATATGATAATGATCTTTCTGCTGCCGGCCCTGTGTGGAACAAAATTTTTCGCCGCAGCCTCATAGGGAATATCCGTTTCCCGGAGGGTGTCTGGTATGAAGATTTTGCCTTCTCTGCCAAGCTGCTCTTCCTCTCGAAGAAGACGGTCTTTCTCTCTGAGCCTCTTTACTATTATCGGGCATCTCATCCATCCACCATGCGCAACCAGAATGCCCTGAAAAATCTGGACATTCTCACCGTGATGGATGATGTTGCCGCTTTTGCCGGCGAAGAGAGAAAAGCGGATATGGAGTTTTATATCATCAATCACATTCTTCTCGATGCCATTCGCCGGGTCAGCATGCAGGACAGCCTGGATAAGAAAAAGGTGATTCAGGCCCTCCGTTCCTATGTTCAGGAACACATCCCCGACCTGAATTCCTGCAAGGCCTACAGGGGCGAATCCCGAAACCGCCGCATCATCATGAGCCTGAATTATCACGGCAAAGAAAACATCTCCCGCCTTATCCTCAAAGCCAAAAACTCTCTTTGACGATCCATTTCCCACTTCTCACTATGGCAAAACACTCAGAAGCGCGGGATAGAGATATAGAATCGTGGTATCGTTTTGTCGCCCCGCGCAACCTGCTTTTATCGAATTGCGAAGCACATGATAATAAAAAATAGCCCTTCAGGGCTATTTTTTTCTTGTCCATTCATTCGCTTTCAGCACTGCGTGCAGCAGAGTATATCTTTTCCCCTTTATGAGGCTGTGCAGCAGCTGATATTTCCTGCCGATCTCCTGTACATATCTGTTCTTCTCATATTCCGGGAATCTTCTCTTCGTATATTCCAGCAGCTTGATCTGTACGTCGCTTTTCGGGTCAATCAGATTCACACGGTCCGTCGAGGTCAGCAGCACGTTATAAAAAACCGAATACTCCAGTTCATCCCGATACTGCTCAAAAAGCCCCTCCTTCTCATAGAAGGAGACTACGGACTCGGCGGCATCAATGATATCCAGGTTTTTCTTCACATTCCTGTTGTGCGTGATGGATGCCGGCTGCTGCCTGTAGTTATACCAGGTTTTCCTCACATACCGTATGGATTTGCACTTCGGATAGAGCTTGGGGTTGGTCCAGTAATCCTCAAACCATACACGCCCGGGATACCACACATCCGCCTCTTCAAAGAGCGTTCTGCGATACAGTTTATTCCAGCGGTTGGCACGTTCAAAAAGCAGCTGCGGGTATTCTTCCAGTGTGAAAACACCTTCCTCTCTTCCGCTGCAGCCCCGTTTTTCACAGATCATCTGCCCGTCTTCCGTCACATCGGCGAAATCAAAGATGATCATATCGTCGCCATACCCGCATGCTTCAACCATTTCTTCCACGGCATGTTCTCTGAATGTGTCATCACTGTCCAGAAACGCGATGTATGCGCCCTTTGCCGCCTCGATTCCGTTGTTGCTTGCCGCACCGAGTCCGCCGTTTTCCGTGTGCACCACTCTAACGGTTTCGGGATATTTCTCCCTGTATTCTTCCAGAATCGCTGGCGATGAATCCGTTGATCCGTCATTCACACACACAATCTCATATTCATCTGTCTTTGCCCCGATTACCGAATCCAGACATTGCCGCAGATATTTTTCCACATTATAAACCGGCACTACAATACTTAATACTGTCATATTCAGTGTTCCTTCAAATTAATAATTCTTGTATGAAATACAAACGATGAACCACGAACAACCAACCATCATCTACCAAAAACCTACTACCAACTACTAACTAACAACCACCAACTACCAACTACCAACTCATCTCTTCCTTCTCCCGTTCGCCGTCAGCACCGTATGCAGCAAACCGTACCACCTGTTTTTAATCAGCAGGTGCAGCAGGCGATATTTCATTCCCATCTCCCGCACATAGCGGTTCTTCTCATAATCGGGGAATCTGTTCCTCATATACGCCAGCAGCTTTCCCTGCACATCACTCTTCGCGTTGATCAGGTTCACACGATCGGTAGAAGTCAGCAGCACGTTATAGAAAACCGAGTATTCCAGCTCTTCCCGATATTTCTCAAACAGCCCCTCCTGCTCATAATATTGCAACAGTTCTTCTGCTGCATCAATGATCTCCAGGTTTCTTTCCGTGTTCTTTCCGTGTGTGATGGAGTTTTCCTGCTGCCTGTAGTTATACCAGGTTTTTCCCTCATATCTTATCGATCGGCACAGAGGATAGAGCTTCGGGTTGGTGCGGTAATCCTCAAACCAGACACGGCTTGGATATCGTATATCATGCTCTTCAAACAGTGCTCTTTTAAAAAGCTTATTCGCTCTGGAAGGGTATTCAAACAGCAGCTGGGGGTAGCTTTCCAGCGTGAAAACACCCTCTTCACGGCTGCACCCTTTTTTCACTGCGATGAGATTGCCCTGATCATTCACTTCGTTAAAATCAAAAATAATCAGGTCTGCGTCGCTTCTGCAGGCATTCAGCATCTCTTCTACGGCCCCGGGCACGAGATAGTCATCGCTGTCCAGAAACCCGACATATTCGCCCTTTGCCGCCTTAATCCCGTTGTTGCTTGCCGCACCGAGTCCGCCGTTAACCGTAGTGATAACCCTAACCAGCTCTGGGTATTTTTCGCTATATTCTTCCAAAATCTTAGCTGATCCGTCTGTCGAGCCGTCGTTTACGCATACAATCTCGTATTCATCCGTCCCCGGCACAATCACGGAGTCCAGACACTGCCGCAGATACTTCTCCACATTGTAAACCGGTACTACAACACTCAACCTGATCATATCTTAAAATCCCTCAATTATTAATTAACCAACTACTACCAACTGCCAACCACCAACTACCAACTACCAACCACCAACTAACAACTACCAACTAACAACAGGCGGTAATTTATCATTTAACATTTATAATTTTTTAAAGCTTTACAAAATTCCGAATTAATTATATAATAACCAATTGTATTGTGCAAGGATGACTTCCTGCACTTCAAGTTTATTATAACATGGTGAAACTGCATGAGCAAAGAAGAATTAATCGCAAAAAATAATAAAAGCACCTACGAGTGGATTCAGTGCCTCATCGTCGCCCTGGCAGTCTGCGTCGTCATCTTTCTGTTCTTTTTCCGTGTGATTGACGTTAAGGGCACATCCATGGTTCCCACTCTGCGTGATGCTGACAAAATGCTGGTCTCCGGCCTGTTCTATAAGCCTAAGCAGGGTGATATCGTCGTTTTCAAAAAGGACGAGTATAATCCGAGCAAGGCTCTTGTCAAGCGTGTCATTGCCACCGAGGGTCAGGTAATTAATATGGACTTTGAAAACGGCGTCGTCTATGTGGACGGTGAACCGCTGGAAGAAGACTATATTGCCGATCTCACCCGCACCAAGCTGGACTTTATCGGGCCTCAGACCGTTCCGGAAGGCTGTGTTTTCTGCATGGGCGATAATCGCAACATGTCCACTGACAGCCGCAAAAAGGAAATCGGCATGATCGACTCCCGTCTTATCCTCGGCAAGGTCTACATGGTGATCTTCCCGGTGGATTCCTTCGGCTCTGTTTACTGATGGCGGAAACTTCTTACGAAAAACTGAATATCCAGTGGTATCCCGGGCATATGACCAAAGCCCGCCGCATGATCGAGGAGAACATTTCTCTTGTCGATGCGGTGTGCGAGGTTCTCGATGCCCGGATTCCCTCTGCCAGCGCCAACCCGGATATCCGGCGTCTTTCGGCAGGCAAACCCCATCTGGTCATTTTGAACCGGTGTGATCTTGCCGACCCTACCGTCACACCCCTCTGGCGATCGGCCTTTGAATCGGCAGGTGTTTCCGTGCTGGAAACGGACGCCCGTTCCGGCAAAGGGGTCAATACCTTTGTGCCTGCGGTTCGTCAGCTTCTTGCTGATAAGCTCCGTGCTTATGAGGAGAAGGGGCAGGTCGGCCGCCCGCTTCGTATTATGATTCTCGGCATTCCCAATGTGGGCAAGTCTACCCTCATCAATAAAATTGCCGGACGCAAGGCAGCCATCGCCTCCGACAGGCCTGGCGTCACCCGCGGCAAGCAATGGATCAGCCTTTCCACCGGTCTTGATCTGCTGGATACCCCGGGCATCCTATGGCCAAAGTTTGAAAGCCAGGAGGTGGGGGAGCTTCTCGCTGTTACCAACGCCATCAAAACCGAAGTTTTCGATATCGAGACTCTTGCCGCCAATTTTATGCTCCGTCTTCGTGATCTCTATCCCTCCGCTCTCGAGACCCGCTATAAAATATCCCCATCCCCAACGCTCACCGGGTTTGACCTTCTCGAACAATCCGCTCTCAAACGCGGCTTTCTCATCTCCCGTGGCGAGGCCGATCTCACCCGTATGGCTACCACCCTCCTCAAGGAATACCACGAGGGTAAACTCGGCCGCCTGACCCTCGAACGCCCCAACTCCGCTGCAGACGACTAATTTATATATAATTTACAGCGACTAATTTATCATTTATAATTTATAATTTTTATGGATTTGTGGCAACTCGAAAACTCAATATACGCCTCCTCCGGTGCTTCCTATATTGCCGGTGTGGATGAGGCCGGCCGAGGCCCGCTGGCGGGTCCTGTCTGTGCCGCAGCCTGTATCCTGCCCCGAAATCTGGAGATTCCCGGCCTGAACGACTCAAAAAAACTCTCCTCTAAAGCACGCGATTTGCTCTATGACATAATAATCAATTCTGCGGTCTCCTATGGCATCGCCTTTGCAACCGTCGAGGAGATTGAGTCTCTCAATATCCTCAACGCCACCTTCCTCGCCATGAATCGGGCCCTTTCTCAGCTTTCTCCGCAGCCGGCGCTCGCTCTCATTGACGGTAACCGTAATTCGGGCATCAGCATTCCCTCCCGCTGCGTCGTGAAAGGGGACTCCCTCTGTGCCGATATTGCTGCGGCGTCTGTTCTTGCCAAAGTCACCAGAGACAGGTATATGCTCACCATGGCGGAGCAGTATCCGGAGTACGGTTTCGAAAAGCACAAGGGCTACGGTACCGCTCAGCACTACGCTGCCCTCAGGGAGTTCGGCCCCAGCCCCATCCATCGTCCGAGCTTCCTTCGAAAAATGCACTGAATATCATGGATAAAAATGATCTCGGATCCTTCGGCGAAGACGCCGCTGCAGCCTTTCTCAAGCAGAAAGGCTATCTTGTTATCGAGCGTAATTTTTCCTGCCGTCAGGGCGAAATTGATATTATTGCTTCGGAAGGGGAGTACCTGGCCTTTGTCGAGGTGAAGCTCCGTAAAGATGCTTCCCACGGTGAAGCCCGTGAGTTCGTCACCCGTGCCAAGCAGAAAAGGGTTATCCTCGCCGCCCGCTACTGGCTTTCCCGAAACCCTTCCGATCTTCAGCCACGTTTTGACGTGGTCGAGATCTATGCCCCCTCCGGCCCTCAGGGCAAACTTTACTTCCGTCTGATCCGTGATGCATTCTATTAGTCATAAAAGGTGATCTGATGAACGATAACCAAATAGAAGAAAAAAGCTTCAGTTTTGCAGTCCGTATTGTGAATCTCTATAAATACCTTCTTGAATCTCAGAAAGAATACACTCTTTCAAAACAACTCCTGCGTTGCGGAACAAGTATTGGTGCAAATGTTGCAGAAGCTCAGCATGCTCAGAGTCGTCCTGATTTTCTTGCAAAGATGAAAATAGCATCAAAAGAGGCAAGTGAAACGCAATACTGGTTAAAACTCCTGTATAAAACAGAATTTCTTACTGAGTCACAATATAACAGTCTGCGTACAGACATAGATGAAATAGCCTCAATCCTTGTCTCAATCTGTAAAACACTTCAGACTCAACAACAGAAACAACCACGTAAGTAACATTAACCAATTAATCATTTATCATTTATAATTTATAATTTTAATTATCATGAGTTTGTTTGCAATCGGCGATCTCCACCTTTCTTTTTCTGTCAATAAACCGATGTCAGTCTTCGGCCCTCTGTGGCATAATCATCCGGAGAAACTGCAGTCCGGCTTTTCTTCTCTCACTCCCGATGACACCTGCATTCTCTGCGGCGACCTCAGCTGGGGCATGAATCTGGAGGAGTCTGTTGCGGATTTCGCTTTTATTCACAGCCTGCCGGGAAAGAAAATCATCCTCAAGGGGAACCACGATTACTGGTGGACCACCGCCTCAAAACTCAATTCGTTCTTTTCATCCAATAACTTTACATCTCTTTCTCTTCTCCACAATAACTTCATTCCCTATGGGGACTATGCCATCTGCGGCACACGCGGCTGGTTTTATGAGGAGGAAACCGGCTCTCCCCATGATAAAAAACTTCTGGATCGTGAGGTCCTTCGTCTTCAAACCTCACTCTCCGCTGCCGGTGACAGGAAAAAACTCGTCTTTCTCCACTATCCTCCTATCACCAAAAACTACCACTGTGAAGAAATCCTCTCTCTCCTCAAATCGTTCAATGTCCGCCTCTGCTGCTATGGCCATCTCCATGCAAAAAGCTGCACCTTTGCCTATAACGGCTGGCATGACGGCACCTACTTTCGCCTCGTCTCTGCTGACTATCTCAACTTCACCCCCCTCAATCTTGACGGTTTTCTCTATTCCTGATATCCACTCCGTCACCGAACCCTTTCTTTAAAACGAGAATGAGTTGTCTCAAAACAACTTTCCTCCAAACAGTCAAAAAATACCGGATGTTCTCTAAATGAGAAAATCCGGTATTTTTTAAACATTTAGTTGAGTTGGCCTGAGTTTTAGACAGCTTCGCGATTAGCTTTTTTAAGTCACTTGTAACGGTTTAACAGTCTTTAAAAACTCTTCGAGAGTCATTCCTGCTTCTTCCGCTGCTTCTGAGGGGGTAATTCTGCCTTTCTCAATTAAACTTACCAGTGTGTTAAGAACACCTTTTAATTCGCCCTCTTTACGGGTTTCTTCAAATGCTTTACACATAATTTCAACTCCTTTCGGATCTTCTTTATAATATTTGGTTGCTTCTTTCAAAAGCGCAAAATTCATATCATCAGCATTGCTGCACGAGAAATCATGCATTAACCTTCCAATATCAGAATCGTCTCTGAAAGCACCATTTACATAAAGAATATGGCTACCGTCCTCAAAGGTTTCACCGGTGTTCATGATGATTCGTTCTATAGGATAAACAGCAAAACCTTTGCGTAGGACATCGTTCTCAGTAATAAAAATCACATATGTGTCCGGAAGTTCATCAAAATCCTGACCGACGTTCAGGTTTTCCACATCCATGGAACTTGAATGATATCTTGCTCTGTGTCTTCCAGCTCCATAATCGGAGCGTTGAATTTCCAGATCAATTATACGGCCTGAAGAGTCAGTGGCATATGCATCAAGACAGACTGAACGGGCCCCTCCCAAACGTTTCATATCACGTTGAGTTTCCAATGATGTAATCACAAGATCAGGCTTTCCGGTGACGATCCGCAGTATCAATTGTGAAAGCGGAATGTTATCCCGAAGAATACAGCGAAGAAAATCATCATCTATAGGTCGTAGACCTCTTAGTTTAGCAAGATCCGATTGTCGTTCGCGTAGCTTTATCTTTTCTAGGTTCTCAGTCATACAATCACATCCGTAATGCAGAATTTTTGATTTTCTATATCATATTTTATGATATTTCAAGTTTGAATTCAAGCATAAAATGTTAAAAAAGAGAAGAATATAGCTATCTGTTTATCATCTCTCTCTCATCGTCTGCTCTGTCCTTGCCATCATTTTGGTTCTCATTTTGCGCAAAATACACAAAAAATAACGGTGAGGAAACATTGAAATTTCAAAATTATGTTGACTTGGTTACAAAACGGTGGTATAATACGCTCGTATAAGCTGAAAGCAGTACTTTCAATCCGCTAAAAACCACCAACCACTAACTTAAAAACCACCAACTACCAACTATCAACTACCAACCATCAACTATCAACTACCAACCATCAACTACCAACTACTAACTACCAACTTCCTTCGGAGCGAAACTATGAAAACCAAACTTTCTGCCCTTATATTCCTTGTGTTTATCGGGCTTTTTAGTGTCGGTCATCCCGTTTATGCCGAAATCACCTATTATAGCGATCCGCTTCAGCCTCCCGTGTCCTCTTATCAGTATGATGAGCTGGGCAGGGTAGAGGCCGTCACCACCGAGTCTGTTTTTGATGACGGAACACGCATGGTCACCGTTACCATCATGGATCCGGTTCTTCAGCTTCCTCTATCGGAAGATACCGTCATCTCGTCTCTCGACGGCTCCCGCGAGACCATCAACATCACCTATACGCGTGATATGTTCGGCACTATCCTCTCTCAGTCAACCGTCACGATAGGGCGGGACGGCTCAGAGCTCAAAGATATCATCACCAATAACAGCTACGGCAGCAATACCTACCGCAAAACCGAGGCGTATGACCCATTCGGCACCCTTATGATGAGGGAAGAGACCTGTTACGTCTATAATGCAGACAACGTTCTTCTAAGTTCCAGGCAGAATTCCTTCCAGCAGAACGGGCATGACATCACCACTGTCATCACCTATGACGCCACCGGTGAAAATCCCGTTGAGATGACCACCGACTATTCCCTGGCCGACGGCTCCACCGGCACCTCCACACAGGTTTACCCGCTTGATGCAAATGTTGCTGATTCTTCAGAAGAGAATTCCCAACAGCTTGAATCTACTATCCCAACTCCTCCTGAAGCATCTCCTGCCGAAACTCCATCCGATCTCTCAGCCTCCGTCCTGCCTTCCGAAAGCACCACTCCCATTGAAGGCTGACACATCCATCCTTTCAAACTCATAAAACGAAAGCACTCATTTTCTTTACGAAAACGAGTGCTTTTTTCAGTTGATCATTCGGTCGGACTTACAATATCTTGTTCCCTATGCCCTATTCCCTGATCCCTGTGAGGCTTTAGCCTCACTTTTCCTGCTCCTGATCAACCCGACCATGCAAACCATAAATCCAACTGCGCAAAGCGGTCCGGCACACTTGATCACCTGCTTGATAAACGCACCGGAAAATACCTTCGGCGTATCATATTTGTAGTTAAAGATGTTGACGGTTATCTCATTCAGCTCCTGCTCATTATATGCCTTGAGCAGGGCGTCAAATTCTTCTGCAATCTTTGTCTGCTTGGCAATCAGGTTTTCAAAGCTGCTCTCCAGCACGGTCTTCTGCCTTGCGGTCAGCTTTTCGGCTGCTGCTGCGGCTTCGGCAATCTCTTCTTCCGTCAGCTCATCTATGGTCGCTTCTGCTGCTGTTTCCGCCGCTTCAACCACAGCTGCGTCGGTCTCCGTCTCTTCCGCTTCCTCGGCATCAACAACTGCTGCGGGTGCTGCATTGCTCTGTGTCAAAGCAATCGCGTTTTCTGCACCCTTCATCAGGTCAGCAAGCTTCAGCTGATAGGTTGTTATTCTGCTGTTGATCTGGGTGATCTCATCCGAAACGTCTTTTCTGTCTGCCACAAGTGCATCATAAGTCTCGGAGGAGTTCCCGTCAATCTTCGTCAGGGAATCTGCCGTGCTCAGATAAATAATCTCGTTCTTGTCATAAGAAGCAATCAGCTCGTCCAGTCTCTTCAGCCGTTCCTGCTGTCTGGAAAGCTGGTTGTTCAAATCGCGAATTTCAAACTGATACTGGGTCAGCAGTCTTGCCGTGTCCCGTGTCAGGGCGTTGATTGTGATGTTGGAGTTTAATCTTGCAACCTCGCCCTCAATCAGGCTGTTCAACTGCACGTAGATGTCGTTAAAGCCCTTTCCGCCCACCATGAAGAAGGGTTCTTTCGTGTGCATCTCCTGAGCATACCGTGTCTGCTGCGTCATGCTCTGCTGCAGAATCTCCAGCAGCTGGGAATAGTCATATCCTTCAAAATCAACACCCAGCCCCTGCAGATAGTTCATTGCATAAGAGTACCGGCTTGTAAAATCCTTCCGGAAGCACTCCATAATGTTCCGCATCAGTTCCGTCAGCTTCTCAGCCGAAAGGGCAGGGGTGAATCCGTTCTCCAATGTCACACGGAAAAGCGTCGGGTGGAAATTGCTCAGGTTCAGCGTCCTGTTCCCGGTGAAGTCCAGCAGGCTGTCATAACTTGTCATCTGCTCCACCAGGTCGTCCGGATATACGCCCGACACGGTCAGGTTCGCTCTTACCTGTTCCGCCGTGCAGCTGCCCTCCAGCCCGGCTTCCGCCAATGCTTCCGTCAACACGTCATCGGAGCTTATTGCGTCCATCGTCAGGGGTATGCCGTTAGGTCCGTATCCCTCGGCCGCCCCGTCAAACGAGAACTGTACCGAAGCCGCAATCGTGGTTTTTCCCCGTTCCACCTTGAAAAACAGAACAGAGGCCAGTATAACGCCGATGATTCCGCAAATAATCATCACAATCAGCGTGTTGCGAAACCAGTGTGTCTTCTTTGCTGTATTCATGCGTTGGCAGCCTCCTTTCCGTTGCTTTTTCTCTTTGTGTCTTCTTCACCGATAAACTCCGGTGCCAGTGCACTCAGGAACCACAGTCCTATTGCGACCACCGCTCCGGCCGCCGCTCCGATCGCCATTCCCTTGGCCGTAGCCGCCAGGAAGCTTCTGCTCTTTCCGTATGCTGCGCTGGCACTGATATAGTTTTTCACCTGCGGGCTCTCCAGCATCTCTTCCATGTGGGCGTTGATGTTCTGATAGATGTTCTCTACCAGCGTCACCGCCGTCTTCAGCTCTTCCTCCGCCTGTGCCAGGCGGACTTCTTCTTCCTCGCCTGCATCCGCCTGAGCCGTCAGGCTTGCTATTTTGTCCTGCAGGTCGGCAATCGTGGTTTCCAGCTCGGCTGCATCGGCATAGTAGTCTGCCTGCTGCAGAATCAGCTCGTTGTAATAGTCCGTCGTGGTTCTTGTGGATTTGGATGTGTCGCTCTCCTGCATCGAGACGAAAATTTCATCATTCTTGTAGTTGTCCAGTATCGACTTCACGGTTGCAATGTCGTTGTTCAGCACATCCAGCCTTGTCTCGGCGTTTCTCAGCTGATACTGGTAGTTGGTTATCATCGAGGCCTTGTCTCTCACAATGCTGTTGGTGTATGCGTAGGAGTAGAGATAATCCACGTTCACATCCCGGGCCGTCTGCAGAATCTCCATCCAGTCGTTCAGCGTGCTTCCTGTCTTCCAGGAGCGGTATGTCTTCACACTGTCTGGCATCTTGTCGCAGTAGTCATACAGGTTGTCCACCGCCGTCCTGATCAGGTCCAGGCTCTCCAGCAGGTCCAGATTCTCCGTGTCTATGGCGGAAAACTCTTCCGCCGGCAGCTGAATCTGGGTGTATGTCCGGAAGAGATATTCGTTGTAAGCACTGAGCACCCTGTCAAGTATGGTCCTCAGTTCTGCATCCTTCAAAAAATACTTAACCCGTGATTCCTCTTCGCCGAAGCCGTTTGTCAGTGTCACCACAAACTTGTTTTCATACTTCAGCTCAATGTTCTGCACTTCGCTGTAGGCTCCGCTGGTTTTCTGGTCCACCATGCTGGATGCCACTTCCTGCTGTCGTCTGCTGTCCTCGGTGAGAATTCTCGTTATTTTAATGTTGTCTCTCAGGTTCTTCAGCGATACCGGCTTGCTCAGCGTCATACCGCTTACTGCATTCTGCAGCACGTAGGAGGATGTAATCTGGTTTAAATCCAGCGGCTTTCCGTCCGGCGCCGTCAGATCCGTAACCGGCACCATCTCTTCCACGCCGTTGCTACCTGCGGTTCTGTTCCCGGCAGGGCTGTTTGAGGTGGTTTCATCCGGATTCGGCACATCATACTGCAGCGTCACAACGGAAGATACCGTCAGCGGGTCCTTCGTGAACTGATACATCAGCAGGGGAGCACACAGGCCGATCACCACACATAGCACCAGCACCCAGGCATAAACCCGCTTCTTTTTCTTAAAGTTCCTGAAAACCCTCCCCAGATCAATGGAGTCATCCTCCCACCCCGGGCTGTTTACAACTACTTCTATCTTTGAGTCCTTATCAATAGCCAACGCAGTGTTATTTTCTTTGTTGTCCAAATCCTGCTCCTCCCTCATATTAAAAGCTCGTCAGAGTGTAAACTAACAACTAATAACTAACAACTCATAACTAATTTAGTATACTTTTTCCGCCTCTCTCTGTCAAGCAAAATGTACTTTCAGGCATCCTCCTCCCCATAATCTGAACTAATTTATCATTTATAATTCATAACTTATAATTTGAAAGAAAATTTGCTTGCAAATTTTCTTTTATAGGGTATAATAACTTAGTCTAATAACAATCAGCAGCAAATTGGGGGAAGTGGTCACCATGTATAAACGGAAAAATCTCGGGTGGGAAAAGCACCTTGATTTTATTCTCATTGATGCCCTCTCTCTCCAGTATGCTCTTATACTCTGTTACTATTTTTATGTAACCCACGTGTCTTCCGGCATGCCCCTCCGCATGTATGAGAACGAGCCATACCGTACCATCTGCATCTTCTTCTTCATCCTCAGCTTCACTGTGGCCATCGCCTTCAACACCATGCATAATGTCATCAAGCGGGGCTACTTCATTGAGTTTTACCAGACGGTCAAGCAGGCGGTGTTGGTTTTTGCCGGCCTGGTTCTCATCCTCTTTGCCATTCACACCAGTGGCACCTACAGCCGGCTGATCCTCTCCTTCACCGCCCTGGTCTATATCCCGATCAGCTACCTGCTCCGCATTCTTTGGAAGAAGTTTCTTCTCGCCACTGGCGGAAGTAACGCTACCAAACGCTCCATGATTCTTGTGGCGTCTGAAGCGGACGTTCCCGTCATCCTGAAGCGGACTTCCGGTTCAGAAGATACTAAAATCGTGGGCCTCGTTCTTTCTGATCGTGATGCGGAAGGGGAGACCGTCCATAATATCCCTGTGGTGGCCAACCTCAGTGACGCTGCCATGTATATCTGTCGGGAATGGGTGGATGAAGTCTTTATCTATCCTGACGCTTCTTCAGACTTTAAGTCCTCCAGCGTCTATCCTCTTTTTCAGCAGTGCCGGGAGATGGCTATCCCCACCCATATCCGTGTTTCTCTGGGGGATGTGGAGGGAAAAAGCTTTATTGAAAAAATTAATGGCTTCAACGTCATCACAACTACCGCCAACTACGCTTCGCCTTTGCAGCTCTTTGCCAAGCGGGCTATGGATATTCTCGGGGGGCTTGTGGGCAGCATCTTTGCTCTTCTCATCATTGTCATCGTTGGACCCATCATCAAGCATCAGTCTCCCGGTCCTATTCTCTTCAAGCAGGAGCGTATCGGCCAGAACGGCAAGCACTTCAAGATGTATAAGCTCCGCTCTATGTATATGGATGCGGAAGAGCGCAAAAAAGAGCTTATGTCCCAAAACCGTGTGGCAGATGGCCTCATGTTTAAGCTGGATTTTGATCCCCGCATCATTGGCAACAAAATCCTCCCGGACGGTTCTCACAAGACCGGCATCGGTGAGTTTATCCGCCATACAAGCCTTGATGAATTCCCTCAATTTTTTAATGTCCTAAAGGGGGACATGTCCCTAGTTGGTACCCGTCCTCCAACCCTGGATGAGTGGGAGAAATACCAGTACCACCATCGTGCTCGCCTTTCTACAAGACCCGGAATTACGGGCATGTGGCAGGTGAGTGGACGTAGTAAGATCACCGACTTTGAAGAAATCGTCCGCCTCGACACCGAGTATATCAACAACTGGACCATCGGCCTGGATATTAAAATCTTGTACAAGACGGTCTTCTCTGTCCTCAAACACGATGGAGCTATGTAAACTAAACGTTCGGCCGTCAATTGATTTGATTACTGGAGGAGCGCGTTAGTTTTAGGATAAGGAATTCAGGATGTATAATTGTCTTGAGTCCTTGAAAACAACAATTACATTAGATAATTCTTTAATTATACTTTTTCATTAAAGCTATGTGTAGAGATATGTTATGCAGGTTACAGAGGATAATAATATTGTAAAACCGGAAGAAGGTGAAAACAAAGATGTATGAAGAGACGATGAGAACAAGCAAATTGACAACTGGGACAAAAAGATTTCTTTGTTATTTGATAGTTTTCACTGTTTTCTTATTTCTACTTTATACTTGGTTTTTAGCTTCCGGCTATCACATTGCGGATATAGGAAATTTATTAAGAGAGACAAATAAAGGAACAAAAAATTTCACGTTATTAGATAGTGGTTACGATGCTACTCTTGAAAAAGAAGGCAAAGGGGTCAAAGTAACTATGAATTCTCATGCTGATAATGGATGGATAGTATTATTTTATAATGATGGTTATTCAAAAGATGTACTTAAATCCCCACAGGGAGATAAATATGTTTTATCTTTTAATATAAAATCAAATATAGAACATACACATATTCGGGTTTCACATAAAGAAAAGAATGCTAAGAATAATCAGATAGATTTTGGTGATGCATATATAGAGAATTCAAATAAATGGGTTCATATAACGCTTGAAGGCACACTTACTGGAGAAGACATTACGGCGCAGGGTTTATATATCGATTTACGAGGCAATCCAGCAGGAACTACTATTTCGATTCGAGATTTAAGACTTGTACATCGCTGAAAATATAAATAGTATTGACCGATAATCAAGAAAGGTGTAAAGATGAAGAGAAAAAGATTTGTTATTTTGTTTTGCATAATGGGGTTATTACTTACAGGCTGTTCTTTAATGAAGTATAAAGATTTATCGACATATACAAATTTATTGTTAGGAACAAATAATGGAACACAAAACTTCCGATTTAGTGAAAGCGGGTTTAATGCTTTATTAGAGGCAGAAGGAGATGGCATAATAATCAAAATGCCGAATCATGATGATAATGGTTGGATGGTTCTTATCTATGATGATGGGCATTCGCGAGAACTTCTTTCAGGGCCAGCGGGTGAAACTTATACTATTGCGTTTGAAGCGAAAACAAATACAAAAAATTCAACAATAAAAATGTCTCATAAGCAAGGTAACGCAAAAGAAATACAAGTTGATTTTGGTACAGCTGTAATAGAGAAAACTAATAGATGGACACAAGTTATTCTTTCCGGGACCTTAAATGGCACTGCTGCAACCTCTCAAGGTGTATATTTTGATTTACGCGAAAATCCTGCTGGGACAGAGATCAGTATACGGAATTTAAAATTAATAAGAGGGACAGTATAAGCATTACAGGGTAACCGGTAAGAATACTATGGAAAAGTTTTTTGATAAACATAGATCAACAGTCGAAAAGATTCTGTACGTGTGGGCTATAATCATTGCTGCCATACATACACTTTTTGCTTCATTTCAGTATGTTATACCGTACTATAATTATACATCGTATCTTCAATGGGCAGGCGTTTACCTGCTCTTCGTTGCATTATGCTATTTTATTCTCTCCCTGCTTATTTCAAAGGATTCGAGGAAGAGTGTATTAAATCTTCTTAGAAGGACTCTATCTATCGAACAGATTCTGCTTATCGCATTAACTATGTGGTTTGTAGTCAGTTGTGCCGTAAATCAGAAATACGGAAAATATAGGTATTTATACATACTGGATTGGCGGTTGTTTGATCTTGTAATATGCATATGTATCCTTTTCCCTTTTTCAAGAATTCATGGGATTGAGTTCGCGAAAAAAGGAATTGAAATTTTTATTCATATTGTAGTCATTACTTATTCTGTTTTTACAATTGTTTGTCTCTGGCATATCCTTCATCTTGAAGTATTAGAATTCCCAACGGGTGAACAAGCAGGAATGACAATTGAATATGAGTTGATGTTGGGCAGACACTATAACTTGACTGGGATGATAGCTATTACAATGCTTTGTCTTTGTGCATACATGCTATCTCTAAAGAATAATATGATAATAAAGATAGCTTATTTTGTTTTTAGTTTAGGTCATCTTATAGTTGTTTATCTTTGCAATTCACGTACAATTTTTGTCGCATTGCTTATATTCACTTTTATTACTATATTCTCTTTTACCATAAAACAATTAAAGAATAATAATAAAATACTCAGACTTTTTTTCTCTCTTTTAACTGCAATTCTTATTTGCATTGTGGTGTGTAGTTTAAGATCTATAACATTCTCTCTTTTTGAAAATATTACACATTTTAGTGATGAAGTATCTGAGGCATCTGAATTAACAATTAATAATTCTTTTTTTCCTATTCAACTCTCCGGTAAGGCAATTCAAAGGGGCACACAATTTCAAAATTTAGCAGAATCGACACATGATGTGAAAGGACCACGACCATTAGATGGAATTAGTAGTAGAGAGGCGATATGGATTGCTGCCATAAGAGTACTTGGGAAGAATCCATTTGTAATGTGTTTTGGTGTGACTCCAATAGAAGTAACTGATGCATTGATTAAAGATGGAGGTTATTGGGCAGAAGCTGCACATGCACATAACGGTATTCTGCAAGTTGGTGTTGGCATGGGAGCACCCGCCATGTTTCTATTTATTTCTTTTTTATTATGTGTAGCTTTTCGTTGTTTAAGAATATGCTTTTCAGGCAACAAACATAAATTGCTTCCGGATATTATTGCAGGCTCAACTGTTCTATGCTTTATAGCTGTTAATATGGCAGAATCTTATTTAGTAGCATACTTTTCTGTTATGTCGTGTATATTCTTCCTTTTCTCTGGATATGTAGTAACAGTTGATCAAATAAGCGAGAAAGGGAATACTTCTACAAAAAAAATAATTATTTCTATTATCACATGTTCTTTAATAGCTTGTCTAACAATTGTTGACTTTTCAGCTAATTACCTGAATGTAAACCCACGAAGAATTAGTGGGAAAGGTACAAGGTGGGAGCCATTTTTAATAGAAAATAAGGAAGATTTGGATTATTTTAGAGATCTGGTAAATATTGGCAATAAATTTGAAGAGAGTTTTTTTTATCAGACTGCTGATATAGATTTGAAGAGCGAAAGATGGAGAGCAATTGGATTCGGGCGATTTAGCAGTGGATTTTTTGGCACATATTATGGTGGTAACCATAAAATAGACAATTTACTGATCGCAGAGAAAGAAACCGGTCAAAAAGAAGCGGCATTATTTAGCAATTTAAACGGGAATGTTTATAATTTGACGGTTTCAAGTGGCACAATATTTGGAGATCAAATTATCTGTGTGGATAATGATGTGAATAAGAACTTACTGTTAGGCACAACGAGAGTAGAAGTGAACAGTCGAATATCAGATAACGGATTCGATGCCAATTTAAGTACGGCTGACAATGAAATAATCATTGATATTAATTCACACAACGATGATGGATGGTTAGTGTTATTCTTTGACGATAAGCATTCAAAATATCTTTTAGAAGAACCTGTTGGTGAAAGATACTCAATTTCATTTGATGTAAAATCTAATATTAGCGATTCTGTGATCAGTATTTCTCATAAAAATGGTAATTCGAATAGTGTTCAAATTGATTTCGGTAGCATAGTTGTCAAAGAGGCAAATGAATGGAAACATTTTTTCATCACAAGCACTTTATTGGGCGTTAAAGCCGATCAACAGGGATTATATTTTGATTTAAGACGAATTCCTGCAAATACGCAAATTTGTATTAAAAATATTAAGCTTGTAAAGGGGGAGAATGATTCTGAATGGTCTCCTGCTCCCGAAGAATATGTTGCATTAGCAGGACAAGTTTACAATGATTAAACATTTTTTATTGTAAACTCTTTGCTTTTAGGACGCAGCTTTATTTTCAGTTAAAAGATACTTCTTTGATAAAAGGTGACTTTTCTTATTCTATAATGGTGAGTAGTATTATTTTAAGATAAAGAATCATTCTGTATCATTCTTTTTAAATTAGACTGAAGGAGATGAATATCTCCGCAACGTAAAAATCACGTTAATAAATGGGAGTAGCAAAATTATGGGGGATTATATAGTTAACAAAAACGAAATACAACATGTTTTTATTATTGGAGCTAAATCAATAGGCCAATATGGAGGATATGAAACGTTTGTTGATCGTTTAATAGGAGAGCATGAAAATGATAATTCTATAAAATACCATGTTGCATGCAAAGCAAATGGTGACGGATGCATGGATGAATCACAACTTCCTAACATTAGTATAATTAAAAAAAATGATAAAGAATTGGTGACAGAGTTTGGGTATAAAAATGCTCATGTATTTAAGATATCATGTCCACAAATAGGCCCAGCTGTAGCAATCTACTATGATAATGCATCTGTCTTATATAGTATACATTACTGTGAAATTAACCATATTGAACATCCAATTTTTTATATTTTGACATGTCGAATTGGATTATTTATTCCTGGACTTGTCAAGAGAATTAAATCTATTGGTGGTAGTTTTTATTTGAATCCGGATGGGCATGAATGGAAAAGAAAGAAATGGAGTTATCCAGTTAGGTGTTACTGGAAGTGGTCAGAGAAAAAGATGATTGAGTTAGCTGACCTTGTCATTTGCGACTCTGAGACAATTGAAGAATATGTAAAATCTGAATATAAAAAAAACAATACAACATATATATCTTATGGTGCGGATGTTGAACCAACTAAATTGACTGATGATGATCTACGTTTCACATCTTGGCTTTCCGAAAAAGGCTTAGAAATCAATCAGTATTATTTAATTGTTGGACGTTTTGTCCCGGAGAATAACTTTGAAACGATGATCAGAGAGTTTATGAATTCAAATTCCTCTCGGAATTTAGCTATAATTACTAATGTGAATGATAAATTTTTAGATGAATTGGAAAAAAAGTTAAGCTGGAGAAATGATTCGCGTATTAAATTTGTGGGTACAGTATATGATCGTGAGCTCCTAAAAAAAATCAGGGAGTGTGCATATGCGTATCTCCATGGACATGAAGTAGGAGGAACGAATCCTAGTTTACTGGAAGCACTAGGTAGTACAAAGTTAAATTTGTTACTAGATGTAGGGTTTAACCGTGAAGTTGGTAAGGAAGCTGCTTTATATTGGAGTAAAGAAAATGGAGTATTAACCGATCTAATAGATAATGTAGATAACATGGACGAAAGAATTCTAAATGAATTTGGGAAAAAAGCTAAAAATAGGATTAGGGACGCGTATAGTTGGAAGTTTATCGGAGATGAATATAAGAAAGTATGGTCCAGATGAAAGCTCGTTATGATAATTTAGATGGATTGAGGGTAATTTCATGTTTTTGTTTGATCGCCATGCATATCAAAGCTAACGCTGAATTCAATCTTCCTAATACACTTCATAGATTTATGATTTCATGGACGCATTTTGTTTTATTGTTTCTAATGATTAGTGGTTTTGGAATGTTTTGTGGGTATTATGAGTCCTTTAAGAATGGGAATGTTAATCTCGATACATTTTATGCAAAGCGATATAAGAAGATACAACCTTTTTTTGTTACACTAATACTGATTGACATTATCCTGAATAGAAGTCTCAGCCATATTATTGAAGGAATTACAGAGGCTACGTTGGTATTCGGCTTGTTACCCAATAATCAACTAGATGTAATTGGAGTAAGTTGGACATTAGGTGTAATATTTTTGTTTTATATGCTTTTCCCATTTGTTGTCTATCTGTTTTGGGATAAAAAAAGAGCATGGATTACGTTTACGGTAAGCATTTTAATAAGTTTCCTTTGTCCAGTTTATTTTTTTAGTAGTAAGTTTGTAATAGATGATTTTACACCAAGACATAATATTTTATATTGTATGCCCTTTTTCTTGGGCGGCGCAATAGTTTATCTCCATAAGGAAACTATCAAAAAAACAATAAGCAGTATAAGATGGCTAGTACTATTTGTTTGTATTTTTTTGACAGCATTTACACTTTATACGCCAAATTCGATAAAAGAAATTGACTTTATAATGCCAAAGTATCTGCTGCTTTGCACTTTTTGGTTGATGTATGCTATCAGTGTTGACAGTGTAATTTTGAATAATAAATGCGCAAGATATTTAAGCGGAATCAGCATGGAAATGTATTTGTCTCATATGTTTATTTTCCGCATTCTGGAAAAAACTAAATTGTTGTATTTGTTTGGGCATGGAATCATCAGTTTTTTAATAACATTTTTGGCTGTTATAAGCGGCATGATACTTTTTATTGAAATATGGAAGTATATATATACAAAATTGACACAATTTGTAATGGGGAAAATGAATATTGCGTAATCAGCAATAATATAGAGGATTAATATATGACAAAATCTAATTATGGTAAAAATCCAATGATATCTGTGATTATTACATTTTACAATATAGCACAATATGCCAAAAAATGCATGGAATCATTAGTTAAGCAAGATTATATGGATTGTGAATTCGTGTGTGTGGATGATGGTTCAACCGATAATACATTGGAAGTCTTGACAGAATTCATGAATAGAGATCCAAGGGTGAAAGTATTTCATAAAGAAAATGGGGGGCTATCGGATGCTCGAAATTTTGGCTTACGAAATGCTAAAGGAGATTACATTACCATAATAGATGGCGATGATTTTGTTCATCCACATTATTTAAGTATCCTAATAAATGCAATTGAATCTAAAAAAGATAGAATAGTAATAAGTCCTCTTAGAGTCACAAAGTATAATGAGTCTTTGGATGTAAAATATGGGTGGGATGAAAAGACATCTACATATACAATAAATCAAAAACAAGTTTTTGAAAAGATTCTTTACGACGAGTTATCTGTAAGTGCATGTGCAAAACTGATCCCGAAAGAAGCTTATGATAATTTTGAATTTCCTTTTGGTAAAGTATCAGAAGAAGTTGCAACAATTGGTCAGACTATATTGAAATTCGAGATTTTTGTAATTGTAGATCAGCCACTATATGCTTATGTAATGAGACCGGATTCAATTGGTCACAAAAAAAAGGTATCATATAAAGCAATAACAGACAGAATTGAAGCTTTAAAGATTCTGTCGGATTGTATTGAGCAGAAATATGATACAAATTATCAATCAGATTTAGGTAAAGCTATCCAGTATAGATGGGGGTGGCGATATGTTTCTATGGCAGCGATGTATGATAATGTATATGATAACAAGGAGACTATTGAAATAATCAAGATGGAGGTTCACAACTGGTTTAGGGAGAACATAGGTATGATAATCCGAAATAATAGAGCTCCTATGCCCCAAAGAATACGAATGCTATTATATACATATTTTCCGAAAACATATAACCTATTTTACAATGCATATCAAAAAATGAAATTTAGTCTTTAGTATTCCATTTTATTAATATGGGTTTAGAACGATTAGTGATATCAAATAGATTGTCATCTCTTGAAAAATGCTGCAAAAGAATCAATCGATGCTGGTTAAAATAGGATAAGAATCTGATGCGAACAATTCTTTACAAGTTTTATTATTTCATAACTATATTTATATTAACAGTTTCAAACTGTTTAGCATATGTTGGGACAACAACGGAGCATCTTCTCGAGACTGTCGGATATGTACTTCTGTTAGGAGGAATTATATTTAGCTATCTAAAATCAAATAGAGGATACATATTCACAAATACGTCGAAAATGGTCGTCTTATTATTAGCCCTAATGCTGCCAGGAATAATGATGTCCGATTTAACGATTTATCGAAAACTCACTGTAGTTTTTACTATAGTTGCGATTATAATTGTTTCGACGATTTCAGATAATTATATAAAGTATTTCACCATTTTTCGTACAATGGCATACGCTTGCTTTGCGGGCGTCATTGTTTCTACAACCATAACTGTATTAAAAGGCATTTCGCTCTTTAAATATGCGAGTGAACCAACATTTGGCCTTATATATTGTTTTAATGGCGGTATACGAGATAAAAATGTGGCAACAATGATGATTTCAATTATAATGAGTATTATCATTTATTCAAAAGAAATGAGAAAGAATAAGATTACTGATTTTATCCTTTTACTGATTTCTTCTTTAGTGATTGTTGCAGCAAATTCACGAGGAGCGTGGATAGAGTTAGCAATTTTTGTTTTTATGTTGAACTATAAAAAAATTGAAAAAATATCAAAAAAATATAGAGAGAGTATAGTACTTGTTCTATTAGTAATAGCTATTCCTATAGTGTTTTATCTGTATAATAATCTGATTATGAAAAGCGAAACTTATTTATATAGATATAGAGGTTTAATTAATTATATTTCTATGTTTCGAAATGATAAATACATTTTGATATTTGGTAATCCAGAATTGGCGTATGGAACAGGGCTAGACTATGCGACAGCTGTAAGAAGTGTTACTGGATGGAATGGTACTATTGAGAATGCATGGTTGAATATCTTAATTAAGAGTGGGATTCTTGGAGTTAGCGCTTATTTAATTATATTTATTAGGGCAACTGTTATTGCATTAAGGTCTAGAAATATTATTCATAAGACCATATCTCTTTCTGTAATTATTACACTTTTCATATCATCTTTTGTTGCAATTTATATTCAAACTGTTCACGGCCTGTTCGGTATTTATTGCTATTTGATAATAGGCTTTTATTCCGGATTAATAAAAAAAGAAGAAAAGTATAAAGGGACAATGTGGAGTCTCTGTTCTCAAGGTAAAATCAGCAATATATATATTTCTTCTACAAGATAGCGATATAATATTGAATTATCAAATTGGTCTGTTTTTTGTTGTTTACTGACCTTTTTAGTAATTATGTGTTTTTGGGGGATAGAATTTATGGACAATCATATGAGAAAAGTTGCAATCATTACGAGACATAGCGTCCCCAATTATGGCTCGTTTTTACAAGCGTTAGCTACTCAGAGAATGATCGAAGAATTATCGCTAATACCTACTATTATTGATTATAGAAGGCATGATGAGTCTCCTAGTGCCTTGATAAATCAGTATTGTCATGATCACAAGAATCCTCTGTATTCTTTATATTATAATACTTTCTGGAGGTATTCTCATTCTAAAATTGAAAAAGTTCTGGAAAGAGAAAGAAGAAAGTACTTAAAGTGTTCTGAAAGAGTTTATGTGGATAGCTTAAGTAATATATATGGTAAATATGATCTATACTTAACTGGAAGCGATCAAGTCTGGAATGTTGTTGGAAGTGGAAAGACAAAAGAAATTGATGGGGCATACTTTTGGGACGGTCTATCTGAAGATTCTAAAGTCATTTCTTATTCGGCATCGTTTGGGGATAGCGATTTAAGAGCTGATGATTATAACAGGTGCAAGAATTGGCTAAGGAAATATGATTATATATCTGTAAGGGAAGACACAGGCGTTAAATTGTTGAATAGGATGGGTTATAGAGCTGAACAAGTTTTAGATCCAACGATGGTAATAGAAAAAGATTTTTGGGAAAAATTATGTCAAAAATCCACATTACGTTTAAAGAATCAATTTGTTTTAGTTTATAATTTACATTCGAATTCAAATATGAAACAGTTTTTAATGGAAGAATTCAAAAACTCGGGATTTGACGTGGTAAGCATTACTACGACGTTTAGGAAAGGATTAGGAAAGAATATTTTTTGCCCGGAGATAGCGGATTTTTTATGGCTGTTTAAAAATGCAAGTTGTGTTTATGCCGATTCTTTTCACGCTATTGCTTTTTCAATTATTTTTAATACTCCTTTTGTTTCAACTTTACCAAAAGAGTATTCAACAAGATTAGAGTCCATTTTGAGGCTATTTCATCTAAATAATTGTATTGCAGATGTGATATCAGAAAAGGGTTGGAAAGAAGGGAGAATTAATTGGGCTTATGTTAATTCTGTATTAGAGCAGGAGAAAGATAAATCTATAAAATGGTTGAGCGATAGTGTAAAAAGCCTATATTTGTAGAATTTGATTAGTATATTCACTAATACATGAATGTGATTAAAAGATATATTGATTATTACGCTATTTTGAGTCTATTTTACTTAGATAATCATATGATAGTTTGATTGGAATTTTTGTGTATGCTGGTTAGATAATCAGATTTGGTGAAACTATGAATATTTTAAATAGTATCAATAAATGTTGTGGATGCGGTGCTTGCAGCGATATTTGTCCAAAACAAGCAATTACTATGTCTCAAGATAAATATGGTTTTATTGTACCTGTTATTAATGAACAAAATTGTATAAAATGCGGTAAATGTAATACAGTCTGTCAAATTCATATGCCTGTTGATGTGTCAAAAACTATTAAAGCATATGCAGCTTCCAGCAGCAATGACGAAATTCTGCTAAGATCCGCTTCAGGCGGGTGTTTCGGTGAAATTGCTAATTCTTTTTTAAAGGCTGGAGGAGTTATTGTTGGAAGTGCGTTTGGCGTAGAAGAAA